>CAVXIG010000041.1:0-27790 GCA_963761645.1 uncultured Acidobacteriota bacterium | reverse complement strand
AGCACGGGAAGAACCTGCGCCAGTGGTCCTCTGGTCCTTTGCAAAAGGGTACCCTGGAGCCTGATTCAGACCCCCGCCGCAAACTATTGATTCTAGGGGAGTTTAGATGGTGCGCCCTAGAGGATTCGAACCTCTGACCTACAGCTTCGGAGGCTGTCGCTCTATCCAGCTGAGCTAAGGGCGCGCGTAGGGAAATGCGCGGTGTGTAAGGAACGAAGTGGCCTGCCTGGAGGGATTCGAACCCCCGACCCGCGGCTTAGAAGGCCGCCGCTCTATCCAACTGAGCTACAGGCAGCCGGTGCGGGGCTTTTGGTCCGACCCTTCCAGAGGCGCGTCGGTATCGGGGCGCCCAGATTTGAACTGGGGACCCCCTGCGCCCAAGGCAGGTGCGCTACCAGGCTGCGCTACGCCCCGACGGAAACGCGCAGGCGGCACAGTGTAGGTCAGGCGGCGCGGTGGAGTCAAATCCAGGCGCGCCCCCGTGGTACCGTAAATCCATGAGGGCCTTAGATCTTCCTCCCGAGCCGCGGCCCGTTTTCAGCCGCGCCCTGCTGACCCCCGGTCCCCTGCCCCCCCTCTCGCACCTCGGCTTGAGCCTCCTGCGCGAGACGGTCGAGTCCGGCCTCCGCTACTCGCTCTACCATCTCGGGCTGCCGTCGCCGGAGTCCTCCCCCCTGGAGGAGATCCGGCTGCGGCTCTATTTCGACGCCCGCAAGCTGCGCCCGCGCCTCACCCCCGTCCCCGGCGGCGCCGAGGTGGTGGCCGCTCTGCTGGAGCCCGGCGGCGTCGCCTCGCGTCCGGCCACGCCGCGCGAGCTCGAAGCCGCGCTCTCGTTCCATCGCGTCCGGCTCCGCCCCTTCCGCCTGCCCGGCCGCCGGCCGGTCGCTCTGCGCGCGGACGCGCCCCCGGAGGATCTCTGGCGCACGTTCCGCGACCGCTTCTCCCGTGCCCTCCCGATCCTCAACGACGCCCTGCTCGCCGATCTCGTCGCCGCCATCGACCGCCGGGCGTTGCGGGCGGGCAACGAGGAGGCGTGGCCCGTGCTGAGCGAGTCGGCCTGGGCCCTGCGCACCCGCGGCCGCGGGGATCTCCGCTGTTTCGGCCTGCCCGACCCGATGGCCCCCTCCTGGGCCGAGGAGCCGGACCTCGCGCTCGCCGCCCGCCATGCCCTGGCCCCCCATACCGTTCCCGGGCGCGACCGCCATCGCGGCCGGTTCCGCGAGGCCTATCGCGCCGTCCTCAGCCAGGTCTCGCCGATCTACCGCGCGCTCGGCCGCGCCGCCGCCGAGCGCGGCCTGCTGGGCGATGCCGACGACGCCTTTTTCCTGCCTCTGGAGCTCGCCGAGCATCTCGCCTCTCCCCATCTCCCCCCCTGGCTCGCCGAGGCCGCGCGCGACAACCGCGCCGAGCACGAGAGCCTGCGCAAGGCGGACGAGCCGCTCGACCTGATGGACGAGCGGCTGGAGATGGCCCGCGTCGAGGCCGAGCGGCCGGAATGGACCTGGTCCCCCCTGCTGCCGCTCCCCTGACGCCGGCTGTGTCATCATTCGCACACCCGTCATGCCTTTGAGGATCCGGATCCCCCGTATTGCGGTCCTGCGCCGCCTGCTCCGAGCCCATCCGCGGCTCCGCCGGCTGCTGATCGGCGTCGCCGCCGTCTGTGTCCTGCTCCTCGGCGGCCTCGTCTGGCTCCTCTTCCCCTATCTCAGAACCTTCGGCGACATCGGCGCCGGGCCCGGGAACGCGCCGTCGCGGATCTATGGCGCGGCGCCCACGATCCGGGTGGGCGACGAGATCCGCCTCGCCGATCTCGCCGGCGAGCTCCAGGAGCTGAGCTACAGCCCCTACGACGGCGAGGTGCTTCCCAGCGGCCGGTATCGCGTCCGGGGACGGTGCCAAGGAGAACACCCTCGCCGTCCGCCTCCGCCGGCACATGACGCCGCGAGGGGCGGTCGCCGGCGAGCTGCTGCTGATCCAGATCAGGAAGGGGAAGATCTCTGAGATCCGCTACCGGCGGCCAGCCCGTCGAGCGGGCCGAGCTGGAGGCGCCGGTGCTCGCCACCTACTACGGCGACGAGTCGCGGGAGAAGTGGCCGGTGCGGATCAAGGACCTCCCCGAGCACGTGGCGCGGGCGGTGCTCGCCGCCGAGGACGACTCCTTCTACTGGCACCCCGGCGTCTCGCCCACCGGCATCCTGCGCGCCCTGTTCGTCAATCTCCGGCGCGGCGAGGTGGCGCAGGGGGGGAGCACGCTCACCCAGCAGCTCGTCAAGAACGTCTTCCTCACCTCCGAGCGGAGCTTCTTCCGCAAGATCCGCGAGGCGTTCATCGCCGTCGCCGTCGAGGTCCAGCACAGCAAGAAGAGCATCCTGCAGGGGTATCTCAACGGCATCTATCTCGGCGGCGCCAACGGCATCCAGTACTACGGCCTCGGCACCGCGGCGCGGGCCTACTTCGGCAAGGACGCGAGCGAGCTGACCCTGCCCGAGGCCGCCGCGCTCGCCGGCATGATCAAGTCGCCTGGCTTCTACTCGCCCGTGGCCCACCCCGACCATGCCCGCCAGCGGCGGGACGAGGTGCTCCGCCGCATGGCCGATCTGGGCTGGATCGACGCCGGCGCCCTGGCGAGCGCCCTCGCCGCGCCGGTCGAGACGGCGCCGATGCGCCTGGGCGCCCGCCCCGCCCCGCACTTCGCCGACGCCATGGCGAGCGAGGCCCGCGACCGCTTCGGCCTGAGCCGGCTGGGCAACCGCGGCTATCACCTCTTCTCGACGCTCTCGATGCGGGACCAGGGGATCGCCCGCGAGGCGGTCACCGACACCCTGCGCAACCTCGACCGCCAGGGGCGCCGCGGCGCCGATCCGCTCGAGGCGGCGCTGATCTCGGTCGATCCCAAGACCGGCGCCATCCTCGCCTACGTCGGCGGCCGGGACTTCGCGAAGAGCGAGTTCGACCGCGTCTCCCAGGCCCACCGCCAGGCCGGGAGCTGCTTCAAGCCGATCGTCTTCGTGGCCGCGCTGGAGAGCGGCAAGTTCTCGCCGGCCTCGAAGCTGAAGGACACGCCGCTGACCCTGAAGACCGGCGGCAGCCGCTGGACGCCGAAGAACGCCGACGGCGACTACCTCGGCGAGATCACCGCCCGCCGGGCGCTCGAGCAGAGCCGCAACGTGCCGCTGATCCGTCTCGCCATGGCCGTGGGGCTCGACAAGGTGGCGGCGACGGCGCACCGGATGGGGATCGAATCCGAGGTCCAGCAGCTCCCCGCCACGGCCCTGGGCTCCGCCGAGGTGACGCCGCGCGAGCTCGCGACCGTCTACGCGACCCTCGCCAACGGCGGCGCGCGCCCCGTCCTGCACGGGCTCGCCGTCGTGCTCGATCCCGAGGGCAAGCCGGTCGCCGAGCCCAGGCCGAGGAAGCCGGAGCAGGTGGTCAACCCCCAGGTCGCGTACATCACCACCTCCGTCCTCGAGGGGGTGGTCGAGCGCGGGACGGCCCGCGGGGTGCGCCGCTACGGCATCCCCGGCCCGCTGGCCGGCAAGACGGGGACGACCAACGAGGCGCGGGACAGTTGGTTCGCCGGCTACCGGCCCGATCGCGTGACCGTCGTCTGGGTGGGGAGGGACAACCCCGGCGCCACCACCCTCTCCGGCTCGCGGGCCGCCCTCCCGATCTGGGGGCGCTACATGAAGGCCGCCCTCGGCGACGCCGAGCACGGCCAGTTCGCCGAGCCCGCCGGCCTGGAGCACGCCGTCATCTGCCGCGACAGCGGCCTGCTCGCCCGGCCGATCTGCCCCTCGCGCGTCGACGAGGTCTTCCTCGCCGGCCAGAAGCCCACCCAGATCTGCAACCTGCGGCACGAGCCGCGCTTCGAGGAGGCGCAGCGCGATTTCGGCCAGCGCCTGGGCGACTTCTTCAAGCGCCGCTTCGGGGGGCTCTTCGGCGGCGGCGAGGAGAAGACCGACGCGCCGGAGGGGCAGCCGGCCCCGGAGCCGCCGCCGGACCCGCCGCCGACGTCGGACCCGCCGCCGCTGTGACGGCGAGCCCGTGAAGCCCCGCGGCTAGGATTAGCCGGTGGGGAGCCCGGGGAACGGGCGCATTCCTCATCGCCCGGCTGGTAAAAAAAGTGCCGGGCACGTCCTCCCGTTGCTCCCTCCGGTCTCAATTCCGACGCTCCGCGAGGCTGAGGCCGTCTGGTTTCGGAGCGGCTGCTAAAGATCAGGAAGCCTTGACGATCCTCTTGAGCCGCTGCATCAGGAGGCGCGAGTCGTAGACGTTGTCGGTGGCGACGAAGAGGGTGTCGTCCTCGGCCATCACTCCCCGCACCTCGGGCCAGGCGGCGTTCTTGAGGGCCACCGCCACCGCCTTGGCCGTCCCCGGGCTGGTGTCGAAGACCAGCATGTAGGGTCCGGCGCTGTTCACCCGGAGGATGAATTCCTCGATCTTCCCGATCGACTTCTCGTCCCCCTTCGGAACGGGCGGGCGGTAGACCCCGTCCCGGCGCACGATCCCGAGGGCCTGCAGGTCGCGGCTGACGCTCGACTGCGTCACCTTGAATCCCTGCTTGCGCAACGCGCGCCCGATCTCGATCTGCCGGCTCATCGGCCTCTCCGCCAGAAGCTCGATGAGGGCTCGGCGGCGGTGGTCCTGGTGCTCACGGTCGATAGGCATCATTCCTCCAGAGTATGCGTTAGCATAATAGACAGGAAAGATTTCGTCAAAGCAAGCCCTTGAAGATCGATGGAAATATATGGTCTCTATGCGCACCGAAGGTGCAAGACCCTGGCCGGCCGGGCAGCGCAGGAACGGGAGCCGGCGAGGCGAGCTTATCTACGCGAAGATCCGCGGCGCTTCCGCCGCCGGGGTGGCCTCCTCGGTGGCGAGGACTCCCCCTTCGACGTCCATGTAGCGCCCCTGGCCGACGTCGAGGAGGCAGCGGTTGCGCCCCCGGCGCTTGGCTTCGTAGAGGGCCTCGTCGGCGAACAGGATCAGCTCGGCGGCGGTCTTGATGTAGAGCTCGGGGAAGGAGGAGACGCCGGCGCTCAGGGTGAGCGGGACGCGCTGCCCTTCGACCATGAACTCCAGGGTCTCGATGGCGCGGCGGAGGCGCTCCGCGACTTTCAGGCCGTCCTCGCCGTTCATCCCTTCCAGCAGGAGGATGAACTCCTCGCCGCCGTAGCGGCAGCAGAGGTCCTCGCCGCGGCGCAGGGATTTGAGCACCCCGGCGACCGCGACCAGGGCGGCGTCCCCGGCCGGGTGGCCGTAGGTGTCGTTGATCCGCTTGAAGTGGTCGAGGTCGCAGAGGAGGAGGGCCATCGATCCCCCCGTCTCGCAGCAGCGGGCGTGCGCCGCGTGCAGGCTCTTCTCCAGCACCCGCCGCATGGCGACGCCGGTCAGCGGGTCCTCGCGGGCCTCGCGGTCGAGCAGGCAGCGCTGGATGGAGGCGGTCATCTGCGGCAGCAGGCGGTCGAGCAGCTCGATCTCGCGCGGGGTGATGCGGCGCGGGTCGCACCAGAGGCGGAGGCGGCCGAGCACGGTGCCGTCCGGCCGCGAGCGGAGCAGCCGCTCGATGAGCTGCCAGGGGGTGCGGCGGTGGACGCCCGGCAGCGCGGGGGGGTAGCGGTCCGGCTCGGGGACCCCCTCTTCCAGGGTCTCGGAGCCGGGGCCCCACCACCAGCTCTTGAACTCGCTCCCCGGCGCCAGCGCCTCGAACTGGAACCAGAAGAACTGGATGACGTTGCCGCACTCGACGTGGATGCGGTCCGCGATCGAGGTCATCTCCTCGAGCGGGGTGGTCATCCGGTAGCTGGCGCGCCGGAGCCGCTCGAGGTCGCGGGCGCGGTGCTGCGCCTTGCGCCGGAGCATCTCGTGGCGGGTGGTCTCGACGGCGAGCCCCGCCAGGCAGCCGGCGATCAGGGCGGCGAGCGGCCAGCCGGCGCGGTCGCCGGCGAAGAGGATGACGCCGCCGGCGATCCAGCCCCCCGCGTCGAGCGAGAGGGGGAGGAGGATCGGCCGGAGCTTGAACGGGGTCTCGGGCCGCCGGATCTTGCGGTCGGCCACTTCGAGGCCGGTCCAGAGCAGGAGATAGACCGCCGCCGCGGCGAGCAGCGCCGGCGCCGGGCTGGCCGGCACCGGGCTCCGGGGGCCGGCGAGCCCCGCCCAGGCGCCGCCCGCGGCGAGGGTCGCCAGGATGGCGCGGCCGGTGCTCTCCAGGGCGCGGGGGAGGAACCCCCGGCGCTCCTGGGGTTGCAGGGCGGCGAGGCGATGGACGATGCGGAGCGACAGCTCGACGACCAGCAGCAGTCCCGCCGCCAGCGCCGCCGCGGGCGCGGCGCCGGAGAGCCGGAAGGCGGCCGGCAGGATCATCGTCCCGAGGCCGAGGGTGGCGATGCCCACCGCCGGCCGGTGGCACGCCGCGGCGGTGCCGGCGAGGAGCAGGGTCACCAGCAGCCACGCCGGCATCGGCTCGCCGCGGACGAGCGCCGGCACCCGGGACGCGATGGCGAGAGCCAAGACGCCCCCGGCCGTGGGCAGCAGGGAGGCCCAGAGGTCGCGGGGCGAGCGGGAGCGCTTCATGAGGTGGTGTTGAAAAGACTTCAGGGGATGGTACCAAGAAAAGCGGAAACAAAAGCGGAAACAAGGGACAGCAAGGGACAGCAGAGACTGCAGGATTGAGGGCACCGCGGTTTCCTGCTTTTCCCTGATGTCCCTTCTGCCGTCCCTTGTTTTCCGGCCTCGGCCGATGGTATCCTCTCCGGCGTGAAAGACCGCCGTTTCCGGGCCTGTTTCCTCTTCCTCGCATTGCTCCTGCCGGTGCTCGTCGCGGCCCAGGGGCAGCGACCGCCCGCGCCCGCGCCTCCGGGCGCCTCGACCCCGAACGCCGCGCCGCCGGCCGCGGTGGCGCCGCCGGCCCGCTCCTCGGTCACGCTCGAGGGGCGGGAGATCGCCGTGCCGGTGACGATCAATCAGAGCGGCCCGATGTTCGGCCTGTCGCCGATCGTCGAGGCGCTCGGCGGCAAGATGACCAGCGACGAGTCGGGCGAGAGCATCACTCTCCGCATCGCCGACAAGGACGTGGTGATCGGCCCCGGCAACGCCATCATCACCGTGGGCGACAACATCGTCTCGCTCTCGCAGCCGCCGTCGCGGGGCGAGGGGGGGCTCCAGGTGCCGGCCGACTTCCTCAGGAAGACCTTCGGCGACCTGCTCGGCTACGCCTTCGAGTGGCACCCCGAGATCTCGCGGCTGACCATCGCCCGCCGCGGCAGCCGCGAGCTGGCGGTGACGCTCGACGTCGTCCACCTCCAGGGGATGACGACGATCGTGCTGCAGTTCCCCGAGGAGCCGCGCTACCAGATCGACCGCTCGCAGGCGGGGGCGATCACGGTCCAGATGCTGTCGGACCGGCTGACGCCGCCGCCGGCCAAGGAGGTGCAGGACCCGCTGGTGCAGGCGGTGGTCATCGAGCCGCAGCAGGTCCGCATCCAGCTCGCGGCGGGGGCGCAGGCCGAGAACTACGTGCTCGAGAACCCCTTCCGGCTGGTGTTCGACATCCATTCGACGTCGTCGGTCGAGGTGCCCGCGCAGCCGCTGGAGAGGGCGCGGCGGGCGCCGGGCATCCACCTGATCGTCATCGATCCCGGCCATGGCGGCGCCGAGTCGGGGGCCGTCGGCCCGGGCGGCGTGATGGAGAAGGACCTGACCCTGGAGTTCGCCCGCGAGCTCGCCGGCAAGCTCGGGCGCCTCGGCGTGCAGACGCTGCTCACCCGCAACGAGGACGCCACGGTGCCGCACGACGCGCGCCCGGCGCTCGCCAACCAGAACAAGGCGGACCTGTTCATCTCGATCCACCTCAACTCCTCGCTCGGCGCCGGCGCCCACGGCACGGAGACCTACTTCCTGAGCCCGCAGGCGACCGACGCGCGCGCCGCCCGGGCGGCCGCCGCCGAGAACGCCACGCCGCCGGCGGCCGGGTCCACGGCCACCGCCCCGGGGGCCGGCGCCGCGGCCGAGCAGGAGGACGTCGACCTGATCCTCTGGGACCTCGCCCAGAGCCATCACCTGTCCGAGAGCCAGCGGCTCGCCAACCTGATCCAGGGGGAGTTCAACACCGCCCTGCAGCTCAAGGACCGCGGGGTCAAGCAGGCCCCCTTCCGCGTGCTGAAGGGGGCCACCATGCCGGCGGTGCTGGTCGAGCTCGGCTTCATCAGCAACCCGGAGGAGGAGAAGAAGCTCCAGGATCCCGCCTACCGCGATCAGCTCCTGGACTCGCTGGTCACCGCCATCGCGCGCTACCGGTCGTCGATCGAGGGGCAGGCGGCGCCCGCGCCGGCCGCCACGCCGCCGGGGGCTCCGGCTCCGGGAGCTTCGGCCCCAGCCTCGCCCCGCTCCGGCCCCTCCCGCCACGAAGCCGCCGGCCCGGCCGGCCCGACCGGCGATCCGGGCAGGCCCTCATGAACCGCCGCGCGGCGAGCTTCGTCCTCGGCCTGGCGCTGGCGCTGGTCCTGGGCGGCGGGCTCTGGTGGTGGCTCTCCGGCCACGGACCGCGCCGGTCCGGCAGCGGCGCGCCGGCGGCGGCGGTCCAGAAAGGCGTGCCGGTGGACTTCGATCTCTATTTCCCGTCGGATGACGGCGGGCTGCGCCCCGAGAAGCGCGCGCTCCAGGTCTCCGAGTCCCCGCGCGACCGCATCCGCAGGATCGTGGAGGCGCTGCTCGCCGGACCCAAGGCGCCGGGGCTGGCCCGTCCTTTCCCGGAGGGCGTGGTGCTCGGCGCCGTCCTGCTCAGCCCCGACGGCACGGCCTACGTCGACCTGCACTGGCAGGATCATCCGGACCCGCCGCCGGGCGGATCGACCGAGGAGATCCAGCGGATCTACAGCGTGGTCCACTCGATCGCTCTCAACATCCCGCAGGCCTCCCGCGTCGTGCTGCTCTGGAACGGCGTCCAGCGGGAGACCTTCTCGGGCCATCTCGACCTCTCCGGCCCGCTCGCGCCGAACCCCGAGCTGGCCGCCGCTCCCTAGCATGGCGGACGCGCCAGCCTTGAAGGCGACGATGGACGCGATCGGCGTCTTCGACTCCGGCGTCGGCGGCCTGACCGTGGTCTCCGCCCTGCGCCGGCGGCTGCCGGGGGAGTCGATCCTCTACCTGGGCGACACGGCGCGCCTCCCCTACGGCAGCAAGTCGCCCGACACGGTCACCCGCTACACCCGGCGCAACATCGAGTTCCTGACCGAGCGCGGGGTCAAGGCGGTGGTGGTGGCCTGCAACACGGCGTCGGCGCTGGCGCTGCCGGACCTCGATCTGCGCGGCGTGCCCACCTGGGGGGTGATCGAGCCGGGCGCCCGCGCGGCGGCGGCGGTGAGCCGCGGCAAGGTGGGGGTGATCGCGACCGAGGCCACCGTGCGTTCCGACGCCTATCCGCGGGCCCTGCGCGCGCTCCGGCCGGACCTCGAGATCCTCAGCCAGCCCTGCCCGCTGTTCGTCCCCCTGGTCGAGGAGGGGTGGCACGACGACCCGGTCACCGAGGAGGTCGCCGAGCGCTATCTGCGCCCGCTGCTCGCCGCCGGGGTGGACACCCTGGTCCTCGGCTGCACCCATTATCCGCTGCTCAAGCCGGTGCTCCAGCGGGTCGCCGGGCCGGACGTGATCCTGGTCGACTCCGCCGAGCAGGTCGCGGAGATGGTCGCCGCCGGTCTCGCCGAGCAGGGCCTCGAATCCACCCACGCGCCCAGCCACCACTTCTGCGTCACCGACTCCGGCCAGACGTTCCAGCGCCTGGCGCGGACGATCCTGAAGGACGACGGGGTGACGCTGGAGTGGGTGGAGGTGGTGTAAGCCTCCGAGGGGTGTAGGCCGCGAAAACGACAAATCCCTCCCCTCCGCGGCGAACCATCGCCGGGGGAGAGGAGGGGACGAGGCGGGTGTGGCTTACCGGCGGCTCGTGGCCGTCATGCCTTCGCCGGTCTTGGCGAAGCCGGTGACGATGTAGGTGCCCGAGCGCTGGTCCTTCTTCAGCTTGATGATCTGCTTGCGCTCGGCGTCCTCCAGCAGCTCCGAGAAGGTGCTGTAGCCGTAGTAGCCCTCGTTGAAGGAGGGCTTCTTGCGCTGCATCGTCTGCTTGATCATCGAGCCCCAGAGCACGTCCTTGTTCTCGCGGATCAGCGCCTGGATCGACTCGATCAGCAGGCTGAACGCCTCGGCGGTCTTCTTGTTGAGGCCGTCGAGCTTCGGGCCCTTCTGCGAGTCGCGCCAGACGTCCTCGTAGTAGATGAACTCGTCGCAGTTGTCGCGCAGCAGGTTCGAGGTGGAGTCCTTCACCCCGAGGCCGATGACGTGCTTGTTGTTCTCCTTGAGCTTGGAGACCAGCGGCGAGAAGTCGCTGTCGCCCGAGACGAGCACGAAGGTGTCGATGTGCTCCTTGGACTAGGAGAGGTCCATCGCGTCGACGACCAGCCGGATGTCGGCGGAGTTCTTGCCCGAGTAGTACTTCTGCGGGATGTCGATCAGCTCGATGGCGGCCTCGTGGAAGGGGCGCTTGTAGTCGCTGTAGCGCTCCCAGTCGGCGTAGGCCTTCTTGACGATGATCTTGCCCTTCTCGACCAGCCGCTCGAGCACCAGGGTGATGTCGAACTTGCTGATCTCGGAGTCGCGGACGCCGAGGGCGATGTTCTCGAAGTCGCAGAACATGGCGATCTTGCGCTCGTGCTCGGCGCGCTGGCGGTCGGGGACCGAGATGATGATCTCGCGCGCCATCGACTCCACCTCGGAAGGGGAGATCACGTAGCGGGAGGGGGAGGGGACGGGGGCGATGCGGCGGGGAGCGGGAGCGGGAGCGTGAACGGGAATCGGCTCCTCGGCCGGCTCCTCGCGCCAGGCCTCCTCGTCGTCGTCCTCTTCCTCGGCCGGCTCGGCGGTCGCGGGAGCGCCGGCGACCGCGGCCTTGCCGTTGCGGCGGCGGCCGCCGCGGCGGCCCCGGGAACGGCGCCGGCGCCGGCTCTCGGCGTCCTTGTCGTCTTCTTCTCCTTCCCCTCGGCGCCCGGCTCGGGTTCAGCCTCGCTCGCCTCGAGCTCCTCGTCGGATTCCTCGTCGTCGTCGTACAGCTCCTCGGGCTCCTCGTCGGCGGGCTCCTCGACCGGCAGCGCCCGGGGGGCGGCCACGGCGGTGATCGGCTCCGCTCTTCCTGGAAGATGGGCTCCGGGGAGACCGTCTCGGCGTACCACTCGCGCGGCGCTTCCGAATAGGTTGGCCGTTCGCGCTCGGGCTCCGGGGGGGGCGGGAGGACGGCGGGGAGGGGCTCGGCGGGGGGTTGTCTCCTGCGCGGGAGCCGGCAGGGGTTCGGGTTTCGGCTTGTTGCGGCTCTCTTCTTCGAGGCCCTCTGCCGTAGGGCGCATCCACCATGGACTCAAGATTTGACTCCTTCTTGGCGAGCCCGGGGAGGGCTCGTCCATCGGTCATGATCAAACAGGTAAGCGTTCAGTCGCTTCGAGCGGCAACGGACCGGGGTTGAAGCTCGGGCACAGAGGCGGGAGGAGGACCCGACAGGCCGGGGACGGATTCTACCATAGGGCTTCCGGCGGTACAAATTTTTGGAGCCGGACCCCTAATCCAGATCGAACGGCCGGGGGGGCGGCCCCTGGTCCGGATCTTCCTCGGCGCGGCGCAGGGCCTCGCGGAACTTCTCCTCGAGGATGCGGTCGCGGTCCTTCAGGGAGGCGACCTCGCGCTGGAAGACGTCCTCGGCCCGGTTCTTGTCGTCGTCGAGCCCCTTGAGCAGAGAGTCGAAGTCCTTGCCGCCGGCGAGCGGCTGCTTGGCCTTGCGGTGGGAGAGGACCGTGCCCGTGGCGGCGTCGATCACCAGATCGGAGCTGCAATCGGGGCAGCGGACGGTCAGCTTGCGAGGTTCGTCGGCCATGGCTCCATTGTAGTCACTTCTGCTAGCGTACGCGCCATGCCCGAGACCGAACGCCTCGCCAGCCGCGACGAAGCCTGGGACCTCCTCTGCGAGTACACGGAAAAGGAAGGGCTGCGCAAGCACGCCCTGGCCGTCGAGGCCGCCATGCGCTACTACGCCAAGCTCTGGGGTGAGGACGAGGAGCTCTGGGGCCAGACCGGCCTGCTCCACGACTTCGACTACGAGCGCTGGCCCGACGAGCAGAACCACCCCTACCGCGGCGTCGAGCTGCTCGCCGGGCGCGGCTATCCCGAGGCGATGCGCACGGCGATCATGGGCCATGCCCCCTACACCGGGACGCCCCGCGAGACCCGCCTCGCCAAGGCCCTCTACGCCTGCGACGAGCTCGCCGGCTTCGTCACCGCCGTGGCCCTGATCAAGCCGAGCAAGTCGCTCGCCGACGTCGACCTCCCCTCGGTCAAGAAGCGCCTGAAGGAGAAGTCCTTCGCCCGCGGCGTCCACCGCGAGGACGTCTACAACGGCGCCGAGGAGATCGGCCTGCCGCTCGACGAGCACATCGAGAACGTGATCAAGGCGCTGCAGGCGGAGTCGGGGCGGCTGGGGTTGTAGGGGCTTCTTCCTCCCCCGGAGCTCCGCCCCCCTCCCGAACCCTCACCCCCCGGCCCCCTCTCCCGTCCCCTCCCACCCTCCCTCACCGGGAGAGGGGGAGAAGGCGGCGTTGTGTCAGAACTCCGGGAACAAAGTCATGTGGAGGGGGAAAAGATGGCGGTCGGCCGTTATCAGGTTCGAGATCTGCGCAGGAATTCAACCGAAGCGGAAAAGATCCTCTGGGAGAGGTTGCGGAACCGCAAGCTCCAGGGACTCAGGTTCGTAAGGCAGTTTCCCGTCGGACCGTTCGTCGCCGATTTCTGCTGCCGTGACCGGCGGATCATCATCGAGGTCGATGGCGGCGTCCACTTGCTGGAGCAGCAGGCCGCGCGTGACGGCGAGCGTGACGCCTATCTGCGCGGCCAGAGCTATATCGTCCTCCGCTTCACCAATGCGGAGATCCTCACAGAGCTCGAAACCGTGCTCCGCAAGATCGCCGTCGCGGTCTATCAGGCGCCCTCCTCCTGGCATCGACCATGAACGTCTTTCTCCCCCTCTCCCGGTGAGGGAGGGTGGGAGGGGACGGGAGAGGGGGCCGGGGGGTGAGGGTTCGGGAGGGGGGCGGGCGCCAGCACCGCCACCCCGACCGCCAGCCCCAGCGCCGCGATCACGCACCCCCACAGAAACCCGGCCGGCCGGTACAGCACGTCCACCTGGCTCTCCCCCGCCGGCAGCTCCGCCGCGAGGAAAACCCCCGGCTCCCGCTCCGGCGGCCGGGCCTCGCCGTTCACCAGGACCCGCCAGCCGCCGTCCTGGTAGACCACGGAGGCGAGGCGCCGGGGGAGGTTGAGGCCGACCTCCGCGGTGATCCAGGTGTCTTCGGAGCGGGGGATGGCGATGTGTCCGATCCGGGGACCGGCGTCGACGTAGAGGCGCGGCCGCGGTCCGGGGTTCTCCCAGACGGAGCCGTCCGCGTCCGCGAAGACCCGCTCGAGCGGGGGCGGGAGCCGGGCGTCCGGGGGCGCCAGGAGATAGCGCACCCCGAGACGGCTGTAGAGCGGGTGGCCCGGCGCGCCGAGCTCCGGCGCCTCCCCCTGCCAGCCGGCGAGGATCGGCGCCAGCCTCGCGACGTACGCCTGCGGCGCCATGGGGTTGTAGATCCTGCGCGTCGGTCAGCCCGTAGAGCGCCGCGAGGTTGGGCGGGAAGTCCCGGTCGAGCGCCGCCATCCGGTAGCCGGGGCCGCGCCGGGGGTTCTGCCCGAGCTGCCACTGGAGGAAGGCGATCGGCCCGTTCACCGGCAGGGGCATCTGGCGCGGCATCGGCGGGTTCGCCGGCCGGTACAGGAGCAGGAGCTCGGCCAGGATCGCCGCCGCGACCCCCGCGACGGCCAGGGATCTGCCGGACCGCCGCCAGGACGCGGTCGCGGCGAGCAGCAGGGTGGCGAGCCCGAGGAAACGGAGCTGCCAGCGGAGCCAGCCGAAGCGGAGGATCGCGAGACGCTCCGGGTCCGCGGGATCGGGATGGGCGAGATACCCCCAGACGATGATCGCTCCCAGCCCGGCGGCCGCGATCAGCAGCGGCCATCGCCGGATCTCGCCGCGCTGGAACCGCTCCAGGGTGCAGGCGGCGAGATAGGCGAGGCAGAGCGACAGCGGCAGCAGGAGGCGGTGGCTCGCCAGCGAGGGGGCGCCCGGGAGGGGAGCGATGAGCAGCAGGCAGACGGCGGCGATCCCCAGCGCCAGCCGCTCCTGCGGGAACCGCCGCCGCGCCCGCACGGCGAGCAGGGCGGCGAGCAGCGCCGCCGTGCCCACGAACCCGCTCGCGTCCTCGTTGGAGTTGACCAGCCCCCAGTACGCGGCGACGCGGCTGTCGCCGAAGGCGTTGGGGGCGGCGAGCGGGAGATAGGTCTGGGCGGCGCGGTTCCCAACGGGGACGCCTGTCGCCGCGCCCCGGTCCCCCGCCGCCATCCGCACCGCCCGCATCGTCTTGGGGAGATATTCGATCGCCGGCAGCAGGACGGGCGCCGCCGCCATCCCGGCGATCGCCATCGCCAATCCCGCCCGGCGGGCCAGCGCCCAGCGCAATCCCCGAGGGCGGCGGCGCAGGCGGTCGAGGAGGAAGAGGGCCGCCATCCCGAGCCCATAGGCGATCGTCTCCGGATGTCCGCCGAGCAGCAGGGCGAGGGTCCCGAGGGCGAGGAGGAGCGCGTCCCGGCGGCCGCCGGCATCGTCGCAGCGGGCCACGGCGTAGAGGACGAGCGGCAGGAGCGCCGCCGAGTTGGCCAGCGGCCAGCCCAGCCAGAGGAGGAGGAAGCCGCCGAATCCGAAGGCGAGAGAGCCGGCGAGCGCGGGGACCTCCTCCAGCCCCTGCCGGCGCATCCAGAGGAAGCCGAAGATCAACGCCAGGAGCACCCGCAGCGCCGCCACCACCCCGGCGGCCCGCGCCAGGGGGAACGGATACCCCAGCAGCACCAGCGGTTGCAGGGCCTGCGCCTGGGGATCGGCGAGGAGCGGCATGCCCGCCCCCGCCTGCCGGTTCCAGAGCGGCCAGCGCCCCTCCGACCAGGCGCCGCGGACGGCGGCGAGCGACGGGGCGACGAGCTGGATCAGGTCCCCCTGGAGGAGATTGCCCTGCGGCTCGGTGGGCTCGACCCGCTGGAAGGGGACCTGGCCGCGAAGAGTGTCGAGCGGCAGCAGGATGCCGCCGCTACAGAGGACCGGACCGAGGAGGATCAGCAGCGCCACGGCGAAGACGCCGAGCACCCGCGCCGGAACCGGGTCATACCACCGCCGCAGCGCCCAGGCGAGCGACGCTCCGAGCGCCCCGACCCAGAGGGCGGGCAGCAGGTCCACCGGACTCCAGTCGGCCACGGGCGGGCAGTGTAGCAGGGGGAGGATGATAGATTCCCTCTCCACCATGTTCCGGGTCGCCTACCAGCTCTTCCGCTTTCGCGGGCTCCTCGCGACGCTGACCTCCCGCGAGCTCAAGGCGCGGTACCGCGGCTCGGGGCTCGGGCTTCCTCTGGTCGCTGGTCAATCCGCTGCTGCTGCTCGCCGTCTACACCTTCGTCTTCAGCGTCGTCTTCAAGCCGGACGACCGCGGCGGCATGACCCCCTACGCCCTCTTCCTGGTCAGCGGCCTGTTCCCCTGGATCTGGACCTCGGCCTCCGCGCTCGAGGGCTCGATGTCGCTGATCGCCAACTCCGGGCTGATCCGCAAGGCGGTCTTCCCGGCCGAGCTGCTGCCGATGGTGTCGGTGCTCTCGAACCTGGTCCACTTCCTGTTCGCGCTGCCGATCGTCATCGCGGCCATCCTGACCGGGCGCATCCTTGGCTATCCGGTCGGCGGGATCTCGATCGTGGCCCTGCCGGCGGTCATCCTGCTCCACCTGCCGATGGCCGCCGGGCTGGCGCTCGGGGTGGCGGCGCTCACCGTCCATTTCAAGGACGTGCGCGACCTGCTGGCCAACCTGCTGACCCTGCTCTTCTTTCTCACCCCGATCCTGTTCTCGCTCGACAGCATCCGCGGCCACATCCTGATCTGGTGGGCGGTGCGGCTCGACCCCTTCACCCCGTTCATCCTCGCCTATCAGGACGTGCTGTTCCGCGGCCGCTTCCCCGACCCCCTGCTGTGGGTGCAGATGGCCCTGGTGAGCCTCGTCTTCTGGGCCTTCGGGGCGGGGCTGTTCGAGCGGCTGCGCGAGACGCTGGTGGAGGTCGCATGATCGCGGACAAGACCGGATAACCGGGGACGACCCGACGCCCGTCGAGCCCGCGGAGGTGATCCGCGTCGAGGGGGTCTCCAAGCTCTACCGCCGCACCCTGCCCGGGGACCGGCTGCGCACGCTCAAGAGCGCCCTGGTCGGCCGCAGCCTGGCGAGCGGCCTGAAGCCCGAGGAGTCGATCGCGGCCCTGGAGACGGTGGACTTCGCCGTCCACCACGGCGAGGCCTTCGGGATCATCGGCGGCAACGGCTCGGGCAAGTCGACCCTGCTCAAGCTGGTGGCCGGCATGCTCAAGCCCACCACCGGGCGGATCACCGTGGCCGGCCGGGTGGCGGCGCTGATCGAGCTGGGGGCCGGCTTCCACCCCGAGATCTCGGGGCGGGAGAACGTCTTCATCAACGGCGCCGTGCTCGGCCTCACCCGCAGGCAGATCGAGAGCCGGTACGCGGAGATCGTGGAGTTCTCCGGCCTCGGCGACTTCATGGAGGAGCCGGTCAAGAACTACTCCTCGGGGATGTACGTGCGCCTGGGCTTCGCGGTGGCGGTCAACACCGATCCCGACGTGCTGCTGGTCGACGAGGTGCTCGCCGTGGGGGACGAAGCCTTCGCCCACCGCTGCCTGCGGCGGATCGAGGAGTTCCTCGCCGCCGGCAAGACGCTGCTGCTGGTCAGCCATTCGCTCGACCTCGTGGAAGGGGTCTGCGACCGCGTGCTCTGGCTCGACAACGGCCGCCAGCGCCTGGTCGGCGAGCCCCGGCGGGTGATCGACGCCTATCGCCAGGAGGTGGCGGAGCGCGAGGGGGAGGAGCACCTGGCGGCCAAGCGGCAGCGCGAGCAGTCGGGCGAGGAGGTCTCCGAGGAGCTGCGCTGGGGATCGCGGGAGGCGGAGATCGTCGCCCTCCGCATGCTCGCCGGCGGCGAGGAGCGCTACCTCGTCACCACCGGCGAGGACGTCGTCTTCGAGATCCGCGCCCGGGCCGAGAAGCCGCTCGACGACTTCGTGTTCGGCGTGGCGATCTCGACGCCGCGGGACTTCGAGGTCTGGGGGACCAACACCGACATCGAGGGGTACGCGGCGGGCCGTTTCGAGGGCGAGGCCACCGTGCGCCTCGCCTGCCCGGCCCTCCGCCTCGCCCCCGGCGAATACGTGGTGGACGTCGCCATCCACTCCAAGGAGGGGGCTCCCTACGACTACCAGCGCCGGGCGCTCGCCTTCACGGTGACCGCGACGGCCGGCGGCGTCGGGGTCTACGCCCCCGAGCACCGGTGGGAGTTCGGGGGCGGGTTGGAGTGGAAGGATCTGGAGCGTTGATCTGATCCCATGCCCCTCCACGACCTCGCCCGGCGGATGACCGCGGCGGCCCTCGCGGCCGTCGACCCGGAGCGGCTGGCACGCGAGGAGCTGGCACGGCGCGGGGAGCGCTTCGGCGCGGCGGTGGCGATCGGGTAAGGCCGCGGCGGCGCTCGCCCGCGGCGCGCGGGAGGCCCTGGAGCCCGCGGCGCCGCGGCTGCTGATCCGCCCCCACAACACGCCGGGGCTCCTCGATCCGGGATGGGAACAGATGACGGGCGGCCACCCCCTCCCCGACCGCCGGAGCGCCGCCGCCGGCGAGCGGCTCGAACGGTGGCTGGCGGAGATCGCCCCCCGGCCGCTCCTGGCCCTGATCTCGGGCGGCGCCTCGGCCTGCGTCGAAGCCCCGGCCGCGGATCTCACGCTGGAGGATCTCGCCGCCACCCAGCGCGCCCTGCTCGCCTCGGGCCTCCCGATCCAGACGGTCAACGCCGTCCGCAAGCACCTCTCCCGCCTCAAGGGGGGCGGCGCCCTGCGCGCCCTGCCCGCGATAACAACCGGACGGCTCCCCCGCGTCCTCGCCCTGCTCCTCTCCGACGTGCCGGGGGACGATCCGGCGGCCATCGCCTCCGGCCCCTTCGCCGCCGATCCCACCACCTACGCCGAGGCGCTCGCCGCCGTCGAGGGGCTCGATGTGCCGGCGGCGGTGCGGCGCCACCTCGCGGCCGGCGCCCGCGGGGAGATCCCCGAGACCCTGAAGGCGGACCCTCCGGAGGTCGAGACCGTGCTGCTGGCGAGCGTGAAAACGGCCGTGGCCGCCGCCGTCTCCGTGGCGCGGCGGCCAGGGGTTCCACGCCGAGGAGGGCGAGTTGAATGGGGAAGCCGTCCGCGCCGCCCGCGAATTGGTCGAGCGCGGGCGCGCCCTGGAAGGAGCCGCGGTCGCCCTGGTGCTCGGCGGCGAGACCACCGTCACTCTACAAGGGGATGCCGGCCAGCGGCGGCCGCAACCAGGAGCTGGCCCTCGCCGCGGCGCGGGCGCTGGCGGGCGGCGCGGGCGAGCTGGTCTTCACCCTGGCGACCGACGGCGAGGACGGGCCGACCCGCTCTGCCGGGGCGACCGTGGACGGCAACACCTGGGAAGCGATCCGGCGGGCGGGGATCGACCCGCAAGCGGCCCTGGCGCGGCACGATTCGCGCACGGCTCTCGCCGCCGTGCCCGGCGCGCTGCTGGAGACCGGCCCGACCGGGACCAACGTGGGCGATCTGGCGGTCTATCTGCGGCACCTCCATGTAACTACTGCCCCCGCGTTGGGATAGCATCCCGAGGAACGCACGACAGGGGGTTCTCCATGGAAGAGGCCGAGGAAGGCTTCAACGTCAAGATCACGGATGACGAGCTGAAGGGCCGTTACTCCAACCTGCTCCGCATCACTCATACGCGGGAGGAGTTCATCCTCGACTTCATCAACCTGGTGCCTCCGCAGGGGATCGTCACCGCCCGGGTGGTGGCCAGTCCGGCGCACCTGAAGCGGATTCTTCGCGCCTTGAGCGTGAACATCGAGCGCTACGAGAAGGCCTACGGCGTCATTCCGGAAGGGCCGGAGACGACCGACGACAACAGCGTGCACTGAGATCGACCCGAGGTGAGGCCTCCGGATCCGAATGGCTGAGGGCAAACGCGCGCACAGGCGGCTCGCCGCCGCTCTGGTCGTACTCTCCTCGCTGGGCCTGGGCTGCCAGTCGGCCCCGCCGCGCCGTCCGGGCAACGGCGCCGGCCTGGACGAGGGCCCCACCCGCTGGCTGATGCTCCCCGACGAGGCGCGCCAGTACCGGCGCCTGCAGAACACCCGCGAGGTGGTCGATTTCGTCGAGGCGTTCTGGCGCCGGCGCGACCCCGACCCCGACAAGCCGGGCAACGAATTCGCGAAGGCCTTCTACGAGCGGGTCGAGGCGGCCGACAATCTCTATTCCGAGGGGGGCACCCGCGGCAGCCTGACCGACCGCGGCCGGGCGCTGGTCCTCCTCGGCCCGCCCCCGGTGCTGCGCTACGGCCAGAAGAAGGTCCCCGCCTGGGACCCGGGCCGCGTGGGCGGCCCGCCCGCCGTCCAGACCCACACGCTGCCGATGGAGACCTGGGTCTACCCCGTCGGCGAGCTCTCCCCGGCCCTCCAGCAGATCCTCCAGCAGGACGACCCCGTCGAGGAAATCGTGCTCGTCTTCACGGCCGAAGCCCAGGGGACCGGGCTGATCGACGGCGAGAGATTCCTGGAGATGGCGGCGCGGGCGGCGGTGCGGCGGTAGCGGCATCGGTGCTCGGCGGTGAAATACAATTGTCCTCGCAGCACTTCCTGAAGACGAAAACATCTAGAGGGAGGTCTCTTATGAGAAGAGTCGCGCCGCGATGGGCGGGAACGATCCTTACAGGGATTCTTGCTGCCGCGCTGACCAGCCTGCCCGTGGACGCCGCGGGTGGGCATGCTTTTGGAACGAGCGAGATCGTCTCGCGGACCGATCCTGCCGCGATCTCCGATACCGCCGGAGGCGAGAGCTTGGTCAGCTCGATGAGCGCTGACGGACGCTACGTCGCCCTGGTGAGTGATGCCACCAACCTCATTCCGGTCCAGCGGGACACCAACAACACCTCGGATTTATTTCTTTACGACCGCACCACCGGCGAGATGACCCTGGTCAGTCACGCCGCCGGGCTCGCGGCGACCGCCGGAAACAGTTTCGCGGGACTGGGCGCCCTGAGCGCGGACGGCCGTTTTCTCGCTTTCGAGAGCTATTCGGACGACCTGGTACCCGGATCAGGAGCGGGAAACATCTTTCTCTATGATCGCGTGACCGGAGCGACAAGCCTCGTCAGCCGCTCCCCGTCCTCTTTCTCGCCCGCCATCTCGCCCCTCCCCTGATCAGCGCGAACGGCCGCTATATCGCCTACCTGGGCTATGCGCCCGACCTGATACCGGGACAACAGAACGCACCCCCGGCCGCAAATGGCTTCGTCTACGACAACGTCTTCCTCTACGACCGCGTCACGAACGCCACGGCCCTGGTCAGCCACGCCGCCGGCCGGCCTACGGCCACCGCCAACTACGGCGCCGAGGGAGTATCCGGCCTGTCGCCCGACGGCCGGTTCGTCCTTTTCACCAGCTACGGCTCGGACCTGATCGCCGGCCAGAGCGGCCCCCTGACCAGGAACATCTTTCTCCAGGATCGCGAGACCGACACCACCTTCCTGGTCAGCCATGCCGCGGCCGGCCCCACGACCGCCGGCAATCAGAGCTCCTTCGTTTTCGGGTCTCCGGCCCTGAGCGCCGACGGCCGCTTCGTACTCTTCGCGAGCTTGGCCAGTGATCTGTTGCCCGGTCAGATCGACCCGTACTTCACCTGGGATGTCTTCCTCTGGGACCGCAACGACGGTTCGACGCGGCTGGTGAGCCACGCCGCCGACGCGCCCGCGACCGCCGCCCAGCAAGAGTCCCAATCCGCCTTCCTCAGCGCCGACGGCGGCACGATCGTCTTCAACAGCCTGGCCGAAAACCTCGTGCCCGGCCCCTGGGAGCCAAGCGGCGGCGCCTTCCTGTATGACCGTGTCACCGGCACGAACCGCCGGGTGGCCTCGGGGAGCGGAGTCACGGGAATGAGCGCGGACGGCCGCAAGCTCCTGATATCGGGTACGGCCGGCCTGTTCCTCGCCGATCCGGTCTCGAATTCCTCGACCCCTGGCTTCGGGGACGGTGGGAGCTTCGGGCTGCTCAGCGGCGACGGCTCGACCGTCGCCTTCTCCAGCGCATCCTTTCACCCCGTGGGGCTCACGGACACCAACGGCTTCTTCGATACATTCCTCTACGAGTCCCCCTCCCAGGAGGTCACGACAATCTCCCGGCGGGCTCCAGATCGGCCCAGCCAGACCGCGGGTGGAAACAGCACGATTCCGGCTCGAGGCCCCTCGACCTCTAGCGATGGGCGCTGGGTGGCGTTCGTGAGCGACGCGGGAAACCTCGTGCCCGGTCAGGTGGGCCCGCAAACTGGAAGCGCCGTCTTCTTGCGCGACCGTGAGACCGGCACCACACTCCTGGTGTCGCATGCGAGCGGCTCTCCGAGGCAGGTCGCGAACGCCGGGTCGGAGGCCCCGGCCGTCAGCCAGGACGGCCGGTTCGTCGCCTTCCAGAGCTACGCGACCGATCTCACCGCCGGGCAGGAGGATGCCCCGGAGACGCTCGACGCCTTCCTCTATGACCGGGAGACCGGGACGGTCACGCTCTTGAGCCACGCCGCGGGCATGCCGGCCTTGGCGGCTGGAGGGGAAGCCCCGGCGCTGGGCTCTGAGGGGGATGCCGTCGCCTTCGTGAGCGCCAGCGATCACTTGGTCCCTGGCCAGGCCGACCTCAACGAGGACTACGACGTCTTCGTCTACATCGTCGCGACGGGAACGACCGCCCTGGCCTCCCACACGCCTGGCGCCCCCGCCACCACGGGGGACCTCGGCGCCGGCAGTCCAGCCCTTTCCGCCAATGGCCGGTTCGTCGCCTTCCTGAGCTCCGCTTCGAATCTCGCTCCGGGAGACAGCCCCGGCACCGGCGACGTCTTCTTCTATGACCAGAAGACCCGGACCGTCAAGCTCGTCCCGCGTGCCGCCGGCGTTCCGGACATCGCGTATAGCTCCTCTCCCGTGATCAGCGCGAACGGCAGGTCCATCGCCTTCGAAATCAGCTCCAACGTCTTCCTCTACGACCGGATCACGAATCGGACCGTCCTGGTCTCCCACGCGGCTGGAGCGCCCACCACTCCAGGCGACGGCTACTCCAGGCAACCGGTCCTGGACCGGAATGGCGGCCTCGTCGCCTTCACCAGCAACTCCACCAACCTGGCGACGCAGCCGCAGACCGTAGAGGGGGAAAACATCTTCCTCTATGACTCCGCGACCGATCAGACGATGCTGGTTTCCCACTCCGCCGCTTTCCCCGCTCTCGGCGGCAACGGGAGCTCCATGCGCCCCCTGCTGAGTGCCAATGGGCACTGGATCGCCTTCGTCAGCACGGCTTCCAACCTCGTTCCCGGGCAGGTCGACAACAGCTCCATCCTGAACGTGTTCCTGTTCAACCAGGTCTCCGGCAAAATCTTCCTCGTCGATTCCCTGCCGGGAACCACGGCCACGGCGACCGAAGGCATCACCCCCAACGACAACGGCGAAGTCCCTCTCGCGCTGTCGGACAACGGGCGTTGCGTCGTCTTCCAGAGCTACTCGTCCGACCTCGCCAACGGGGATTTCAACAGGCGGCCAGACGTCTTCGCCACCTGTCGCAATGGCGGGGACGACTGAGCGGCGGGACCAGCGAGGACGCGGATCAGGAGGAGGGACCGGCGTGGCCCCTCCCCTCTCCTACTCCTGATTCTCCTGCGTCGAGAACGCCAGCGCCGCCTGGCTCAGCTCCAGGATGCGGTTCCAGACCTCCGGCGTGACCGGCATCACCACGAGGTCCGGATCGGTGACCAGGTCGAAGTCCTGGAACTCGGGGAGATCCTCGATCTCCGCCAGCGCCACCGGCCTCGGCAGGCGGCGCTCGGGAGCGATGTCCACCGCCACCTCGTCGGCGCTGGCGCCCCGCGGCGCCGGATAGGTGTCGGAGGTGATGCGCGCGATGCCGACGATGGCGAGCTCGGTCCCCGCGTGGAAGATGAGCACCTCCTCGCCGGGCTCGACGTCCCGCAGGTTCTTCAGGGAGGAGTACTCGGTGACGCCGTCCCAGACGGTCTCGGTGTCACGCTCCAGGTCGTCGTAGCTGTACTCCTCCGGATCCGTCGCCAGCAGCCAGTAGTTGAGCGCGACTTTCTCGGGGTTCACTCGCTCGGCCATAAGTCGATCCCTCATTCCTGTGCGCCGCCTTCGGGAGCGGAAGCGGCACCCGCTTGGCCCTGATGCGAGGGGTGTGCCATCCTACGCCGATGCCACGAACGGAATCGCCCAAAAGGAGAAGGAATGCGCCTCACATTGACCTGTCTGGCCGGACTCGCTCTCGGGACCACGCTGGCCTTCCAGGCCGGGTGCAAGCCGGCCTCCACCCCCCCGAACCCCGAACCGGCCGCGACCGGCGCGGCCGGGAAGGAGCTGCAAATCGTGTCTGACATCGACAAGCGGGTCGCGCAGTTCGCCCCGACCCCGCTCAACGCCGACCTCTCGGCGCTCACGGCCGAGGACCGCCAGGTGCTCGACAAGCTGGTCGAGGCCTCCAAGCTGATGAACGAGATCTACCTGCGCCAGGCCTGGACCGACAACCCCACGATGCGGGATCAGCTCGAGGTCTACACCGGTCCGCATGCCGACGCGGTCCGCCAGTACTTCACCATCAACTTCGGCCCGTGGGACCGCCTGGACGAGCGCAAGCCGTTCATCGGCGACCAGCCGCATCCGAAGGGCGCCGGCTACTACCCCGAGGACCTCACCAAGGAAGCCTTCGAGGACTGGATCGCCAAGCACCCTGGCGACAAGGAGAAGCTCACCTCCACCGTGACGGTGATCCGCCGCGGTCCGGACGGCGGCCTGGCGGCCATCCCCTACTCGCAGGAGTACGCCGAGTGGCTCAAGCCGGCCGCCAGGCTCCTGCGCGAGGCCGCGGCCCTGGCCAAGAACGCCTCGCTCAAGAAGTACCTCGAGCTGCGGGCCGACGCCTTCGAGAACGACGACTACTACGCGAGCGACTTCGCCTGGATGGATCTCGACGCGCCGGTCGAGGTGACCATCGGCCCCTACGAGACTTACGAGGACGACCTCTTCGGCTACAAGGCGGCCTTCGAGTCGTTCGTCACCGTCAACCTGCCCGAGCAGTCCGCCGCCCTCACCCGCTACAAGGAGCGGCTGCCGTGGCTGGAGAAGAACCTGCCGATCCCGGACGCCGACAAGAACCTCCACCGGGGCACCGACAGCCCGATCCGCGTCGTCGACACCGTCTACAGCGCGGGGGACACCCGGGCCGGCGTGCAGACGGTCGCCTTCAACCTGCCGAACGACGAGCGGGTGCGCGAGGCCAAGGGGTCGAAAAAGGTGCTGCTGCACAACATCATGCGGGCCAAGTACGACCAGATCCTGATCCCGATCGCCCAGCAGGTGCTCGACCCGGCGCAGGTCAAGGACGTCTCCTTCGACGCCTACTTCAACGAGGTCCTCCATCATGAGCTCTCGCACGGCCTCGGGCCGGGCACGATCACGGTCGACGGCCGCAAGACCGAGGTGCGGCTGGAGCTCAAGGAGCTCTTCTCGACCCTGGAGGAGGCCAAGGCGGACGTGATGGGCGTCTACAACATCCTCGCCCTGATCGAGCAGGGGGACATGCCGGCCGCGCTCCGCCACTCGCTGGAGCCGACCTACGTGGCCGGCCTCTTCCGCTCCGCCCGCTTCGGCGTCGACGAGGCCCACGGGCAGGGAGTGGTGGCGCAGTTCAACTACCTGATGCAGAAGGGGGCGCTGGTGACCGACGCCAACGGGCGCGTCCACGCCGTCTCCGAGAAGTTCCCGGCGGCCATCCGCGACCTGCTGCACGACATGCTGGCCCTGCAGGCGCGGGGGGACTACAACGGCACCAAGCAGTTCCTCGATACCTACGGCAAGCCAACCCAGGCGATGCGCGACGCGATCGGCCGCCTGAACACCGTGCCGGTGGACATCAAGCCGGAGTACGCTGCTGAGAAATAAATAGACGACAAACCCCGGGAGACCGCCCCATGAAAAGGTTTTTGGGCAGCCTGTACCTTCAGGTCCTGGTGGCGGTCGCCCTCGGGGCCCTCCTCGGGTTTCTCAACCCGTCGCTCGGCGCGGCGATGAAGCCGCTCGGCGACGGGTTCATCAAGCTGGTCAAGATGCTCATCGCCCCGATCGTCTTCGCGACGGTGGTGACGGGCATCGCCAAGATGGGCGATCTGAAGCGGGTGGGGCGGATCGGCTTCAAGGGGATCGTCTACTTCGAGATCCTGACCACCTTCGCGCTCGCCCTCGGCCTGCTGGTCGGCAAGCTCGTGCAGCCGGGCGCCGGGATGAACGTCAACGCGGCGGCGCTCGACACCAGCGCCATCGCCAGCTACACCTCCACCGGGCACTCCCTCAGCACCACCGAGTTTCTGCTCAACGTCATCCCCAAGGATGTCGCCGACGCGTTCGCGCGCGGCGACATCCTGCAGGTGCTGCTGTTTTCGATCCTCTTCGGGGTGGCGCTCGCGGCCTTCAAGGAAAAGGGCTCGCTCGTGCTGCGCTTCGTCGAGGAGCTGTCGCACGTCCTCTTCCGCATCGTGGCGATCGTCATGCGGGTGGCTCCGATCGGCGCCTTCGGCGCCATGGCGTTCACCGTCGGCAAGTACGGGATCGCGAGCCTGCTCAGCCTCGGCAAGCTGATGGCAACCTTTTACGCCACCAGCCTGCTGTTCGTGCTGATCGTGCTCGGCCTGGTGCTGCGCTGGGCGGGGCTCAACATCTTCCGCTTCCTGCGCTTTCTCCGCGAGGAGATCCTGATCGTCCTCGGCACCTCCTCCTCCGAGTCGGCGCTCCCCCTGCTGATGCGCAAGCTGGAGCGGCTCGGCTGCCCGGAGTCGGTCGTCGGCCTGCTGGTGCCGATGGGATACTCCTTCAACCTCGACGGCACGTCGATCTATCTCACCCTGGCGACGCTGTTCATCGCCCAGGCCACCAACACGCACGTCACGCTGGCGCAGGAGCTCGAGATCCTGGCCGTGCTGCTGCTCACCTCGAAGGGAGCGGCGGCGGTGACCGGCGGCGGTTTCATCACCCTGGCGGCGACCCTCTCGGCCGTCGGCAACATCCCGGTCGCCGGCCTCGCCCTGCTGCTCGGCATCGACCGTTTCATGTCCGAGGCGCGGGCGATCACCAACCTGATCGGCAACGGCGTCGCCACCGTCGTCGTCTCGCGCTGGGAAGGGGAGCTCGACGTCGACCGCGCCCGCCGCGTCCTGGCCGACGTGAAAGGGGTGGAGGCGGAGGAGTACGCCGAGGGGCACGTCCAGCCCGTCGCCGCGACTCCCGAGTAGCGCTCAGGGAGCGACGGTGATCGTCGTCGAACCCGTCACCGAGGCCGGATCGGTGCCGACGAAGATCGTCACCGGGCCGGGCGCGGCGGTCGCGCCGGGCAGAAAATCCGCGGTGGCGATGCTGTCGCTGGCGCTGGCGCCCGGCTGCACCACGGTGACGTTCTCGAAGCCCCCGACGTCATTGCCGTTCGCGTCCTTGGCGCTGAACACGGCGACCGTGTTGGCGGTCACCTGCCCGACGGGCCGGGTCAGGTGCGCCGTGACGTGAACCTTGCCGCCGGGCATCACCGTCAGGCTGTCCACGACGACCGAGATCACGTTCGGCAGCGCGACGTCGAACCGGAAGGGGATCTGCCGGCTGAACCCGCGCCGCCGCCGCTGTTCAAGGTCGCGCTGACCGTCCCCACGCCGGGAGCCTTCGAGCTCATCAGACCGGCGGTCGCCGTATGATCGATTCCGATCTGCACCGTCGCCACCGGGAACGTGCCGGCGGTCGAGGAAAAGGTCACCGTCCCCGTCGTCACCGAAGGCGATACGGCTACCTTGAATAGCGTGATCGTCTGGCCGTCGGCGGGAGCCGCTGCCGGAGCCGTGACGAAACGCAGGACGTCGTCCGGGTTCGGCGCCGTGAACTGGATCTGGCGCTGAGCGGCGACGTTCGCCGAGCCCTTGACCACGGCCGTCACGATCGCCGTCTCCACCGTCTGGGAGCTCTGCAGGATGACCAGCGCCCGGCCGTCCGAGCCGGCGGTGACGTCGACGGTCGTGCCGCTGCCCGCCGCGGCGCCGACGAAACTCCCGCTCGAGGTCGTGAAGGTGATCACTCGCTTGTTGCTGTCCGCGTCGGCGGCGATCGTGGCCACCAGGGTCACCCGGGACACGCCGTCCGCGGGGATCGAGAGCGTGCCGTCCACCGGCGCCAGGGTCAACGCCCCGGTCACTTGCGGATCGGTGGGCGAGTAGTTGCTCTCTTTGTAGCAACCCCCCGCGATCAGCAGGAGGATCCCGAGGAGCAGTCCAGTGGATCTCATAGCCAATTTCATGGGCTCAATCGATCCCCAGCTCGCAGCTGTCCGGAATCTTGATCCCCGACGAGTCGGTGATCGTCTGGTCGATCTCGACCAGCGTCAGCGGCCCGGTGCCGGGCCCCTTCTGCAGCGTGATCCGGGTGAGGACCGGCTGATCGACCCGCGAGACCTGCAGGTTGCGCTGGATGGTCTTGGCCGGCTTGCCGTCGCT
>CAVXIG010000040.1:0-92514 GCA_963761645.1 uncultured Acidobacteriota bacterium | reverse complement strand
TCAGAGGAGCGCGCCCCTCTCTAAAGGCAAGCTCTATCCACCCGCCTCGATGGACCTGGCGATTAAAACCCCAGGCGCCGTACACCCGGAGTCCGGCGCCTGTAGCCAATCGAGGCTGCTCGTAGCGAATTCGCGGGACTACCGCCGAGCGTGACGGTCTGTCCCGGCTTGAAGCTCTTGTCACCGACCTCAAGCGATCCTGCCGAGCGAATCCAGCGGGTACGGGCCGTCGCGAAGGCGGGTAGCGTCCGGCTACCGTTGGGAGCGCGAGGAGACAGGCAAGGGCCGTCCACCTCGAGAATCCCGATCGCTCCGAACCTGAGGTCCAAGGCCACCCGCCGGCAGTAGGGGTACGCGCACATCGGGACCCGCCGCCGACGCCGGCCACTCGGCTTTCACCATCGCGACCTCGTGTCCTGCGCTGTCGGCGGGGCGCGACATTTCGCCGCCGCCGGAGCAGCCCATAGCCACGAACAGAACGGTGAGCGCAGCGGCTCTCACCTTATTGTCCATAGAGCAAGGTCCAGCCGCTGGAGATCGTGTCCGTCGACATGTAGACCGCCTCCGCGCATTGGCCGGGCCCGGTGCCGGAGCTCGACCCGGCAAAGTGGATACCGAACGCCACGGTCGACGCGAACCACGGCCCGCCTCTGTCGCCACCCGCGCACTCGAGGCTCGGTCCCGTTACGCGCACGAAGACAGGGTCACAGAGTTGGCCACCGCACAGCAGGGGATCATTCGGATTGCGCGGCGCATAGTTCGTCTGCTGCACATAGCCACAGCTATAGCCTGTCGTTTCTCCGCGATGACACACGTTGTCATTGTAGGCGGTGCTGCTCTTCAACCGCCGGCCTGTCAAGATCCGCGCCGTAGTCTTGTTGTTGTCCCAGTAAAATTCCGGCTGCTCGACATAAGCGCTGGGTGGACCTGCACGTCCTGGTCCGAATCCAGGTATTCGGAGCCCGCTACGAAGGTAGCGGAATCGACGTGCCGTTGGGTGGCTAGTAGGTCTCCGAGTTATCACAATGGCCAGCCGTGGTCACTCCCGTGGTCCCGGAACTGTTCTTTACCACGAAGGCGGTGGTGCATAGATAATTGGTCGAGGAGACGATCCTGGAGCCCCCGCGGACATCCATCGTGGCAGGATAGGCCTTGGTAATCTCGACGCGGGCGGACTGGCCGAGGAGTGCCCGCGCGGCGGGGAGCTTCGCCTTGGCGATCTTGGCGGCGCGATCGGTGGGCGCGTAGACGTTCACAACGATCTCGCCGGTGCTTTCGTCGATCCCGACGCCAGAGAGAGTCGGATAGAGATGCACGAGCACAGACTTATTACCGCGGATAGAGGCGTTGAGCGCCCCGAGCGTGGCTTTCGCTCCGGTTTCGAAGACGACTGGCAGTTCGTAACCCCCGAGTGCGACGAGCTGGGAGGGAACCGGCAGATTGCCGGTAAGCCGGACGCGCAGGCGGAAATCGGGCTGGTGTTCGATGATAATTCCGGCAAGCCGGGCTTGGTGCGATGTCCGCGGACTGGTCGATCAAGCCCCCCATTTCGCGCTGGATACCAAGTCGCCTGACCGCCTCTCCTTCGCTTACGCCTTCGCTACGCGCGTACCATTGCGCGTCGGAGGCGATCGCCTGCCTCGGCCGTCTGGACAGGTGTATTGTCCGGCTCATCCTGACCGAAGGCACGTTCCGTCCCGAACGAGGGCACCGCAAATACCATAGGCGGCGATGGAAGCCACCAGGGCAAGTCTACATTTCGAGTCTCATCCTGATCTCCTTCTCAGTTGAATTACAGCGGCTGATAGCACCGCCTCCTTGAGAATAGAAGCAAGTAACGAGCCAACCGAACGCCCTGGACTGCGCCATGCGGACCGGCACGGAGAACGGCCGTACCCTCGAATTTAGGAGCCAGGGTCTTCGAGGTGAAGTGGGCAGGATGTATGCGAGAAAGACTGGGCACGGCTCTGGCCCATCCGATCGACGCGCTACTGGTTCAGACTGAGGCGTTCGCGACTCAGAAGAGGCTCGCGAAATATGCCAAGCAGAGCGCCACGCCGCCTTCAACGCCGCTGGCGCGGGCGTTGGCTTCAGGCTATCGAGAAAGCCTGCGCCTCAGCGGGTCTTCTCGGTCCGGGTCGAACCCCCGGAGGCGATCTTCCTCCTCGGCACGGCGGAGTCGAGCCCGAATCTCCGGCTGGTGAACCAGACCTCGTCTTTCGGTACGAAAGTCACGTGCGTACGGGATCGTCAAAGAAGGCTCCTATGCCGTGCACGTCCGATGACTCTACACGGCGGGCCTGGAGGGGGTCTTCGATGTCCACCTAGCTTTGAGCGAACTCCCTGAGATCCCGGTCGAGCTCCGCAGGGCCATAGGACTTCAACCGCTCCAGGGACCGAGCGAGTCGGCCCTCGAGGCCGGCGCCGACGGCCGCGAGCTCGCGCTCGATGGCCACTTCGGCGAGATCATCCGTGGAGACCCCGAGAGCCTCCGCGGCCCGTTCGAGGTTACGGAGCGTCTCATCGTTGTGGGAATGGAGCGTGAAGGCGGCGCGGCTGATGACTGTAGCTCACACCTGCGAAGGGGAAGATCGATGGTGCCCAGGGACGGAATTGAACCGCCGACACCGTGATTTTCAGTCACGTGCTCTACCAACTGAGCTACCTGGGCACAGGGGAGCCGGGCGGCTCCGAGGGGGGAGAGTTTTACCCGCCGGGCGGGCGGAAGTCAAGCGCTTCCCGGCCGGGGGCGGGGCTCGCCCTTCTCCACCAGGGAACGGATCCACCCCCCTTCCTCTTCCTTCAGCTCCAGGAGACGGTGCCCCGCCCTCTCGCACCAGACGGGCATGTCCTCGCGGATGCCGGGGTCGTCCCCCAGGACTTCCAGGAGATCTCCGGTCGCGAGCTTCCTCATCTCCCTCGCGGAGAGGAGGATCGGCAGCGGGCAGAGGGCGCCGGTGACGTCGAGGCGGTGGATCGGCTTGGACATCGGCTGGATAAGGAGATTTCCCGTTTAGAATAGGCCTGAAATGCACACAAGATTGTATATCCGTTGGGCCGGCGGGCTGGCGGTCCTCCTCGGGATCGGTCTGGCCTCGCCGGCTGTCGCCTGGACCCCCTCCACCCAGACGGTCATCGCCCGCGAGGCGGCGCGGCTGGCTCCCCCGGATCTCGCCCGCCAGATCGAGAAGCACCGGCACGCCTTCGAGGAGGGGGTCAACGCCCCGTTCACGGATACGGACTCCTCCCGCCACATGAAGAACGCCGACGGCTCGGGACAGCTCGACAAGGTCGTCGCCGCCGAGGTCGCCGCCGCCATCGCGGCGATCCGCGGCCACAAGCCGTTCGAGGAGATCGTCCGCCGGCTCGGCGCCGTCTCGCACTATGTGGCGGACGCCAACAACCCCCTCGCCGCCTCGGGGGACGATGCCGAGGAGCGGCGCTATTTCGTCGACTATCTCCGCTATGCCGAGACGGCCGAGCCCCGCTTCCCGCTGGTCTTCTACGGCCTGCTGCCGGGCCTGGACGGGAGCCGGGACCTCTCCCCCCTGATCGACGCGGCCCTGCGCCGCGGGCGCGAGCTCTACCCGCTGATCGGCGGCGAGTACCGCCGGATCGATTTCGCCTCCGGCCTCGGCCGCTTCGACGACCGCTCGACCGCGTTCGGCGTCGCCTCGGTCGCCTTCAGCCACGCCGTCACCGACGTCACCCTGGCGCTGCGGTATATTTGGCTCGCGGCGGGCGGTGTCGACGATCGCGCCAACCTGCCGGCCGGCGGCTCGCGCCTGATGCTCCTGCCCCGGACCGGCCGCGCCCGCTAGCTCCTCACCACGAATCCTGTAGGAGAGTCCCATGCTCCCGGCACGCCGCGCCCTGGTCTCCGTGTTCGACAAGACGGGCCTCGAAGAGATGGCCCGCGGCCTCTACCGCCTCGGCATCGAGATCGTCTCGACCGGCGGCACGCTCAAGTTCCTGCAGGAGAAGGGGATCCCGGTGGTCGCCGTCTCCGACGTCACCGGCTTCCCCGAGATGCTCGAGGGGCGGGTGAAGACGCTCCACCCCAAGGTCCACGGCGGCATCCTGGCCAAGCGGTCGGATTCGGAGCATCTCGACGCCCTCGCCGAGCATGGGATCGAGCGCATCGATCTGGTGGTGGTGAACCTCTACCCCTTCCGCGAGACGGTCGCGCGCGGCGCCTCGTTCGCGGAGACGGTCGAGATGATCGACGTCGGCGGCCCGACCATGGTGCGCGCCGCGGCGAAGAATTTCGACGGCGTCGCGGTGGTCGTGGACCCGGCGGACTACCCCCGCGTGCTCGCCGCCCTGGAGCAGGGGCGCGGCGTGGTGCCGGAGCCGCTGCGCCGGGAGCTCGCGCTCAAGGCGTTCCGCCAGACGGCGAGCTATGACGCGGCGATCTCGGAGTGGCTGGGCGGGCAGAGCGTAGGGACGGCCGTCGCCGAAACCGGGAGGGGACAAGCCCCTCCCCTACGAAAAGAGACGGGATGTGTTCCCGGAACGGAGCCACGCTCGAGCTGCGGAGCGAGATGGTGCTCCGCTACGGCGAGAACCCCCATCAGGGCGGGGCGGTCTACTCGGACGCCAGCGGCGCCGGGGTGTTCGGCGGCTTCCAGGCGCTCCAGGGGAAGGAGCTCTCCTGGAACAACCTGCTGGACGCCGACGCGGCGCGCAAGATGGCCGGCCTGTTCCCTGAGCCCGCGGTGATCATCGTCAAGCACAACAATCCTTGCGGCATCGGCCGCGGCGCGGATCTGGCCGAGGCGTACCGGCGGGCTGTCGCCACGGACCCGGTCTCGGCCTTCGGCTCGGTGATCGCCCTCAACCGGCCGGCGGACGGCGCGCTCGCCGAGGCGATGGCCGACCTCTTCGTGGAGGTGCTGCTCGCCCCCGGCTTCGACGCCGACGCGCGCGCCCGCTTCGGCGCCAAGAAGAATCTGCGGCTGATCGAGTGCCCGCTCTACCAGCCGGCGCGCGACGCGGTGGAGCTGCGGGCGATCGACGGCGGCTTCCTGGCCCAGCCGCCGGACGCCTTCCCGGACGATCCCGCCACCTGGACCTGCCCGACGCGGCGCCAGCCCTCCCCCGAGGAGCGGCGGGCCCTGGAGTTCGCCTGGCGGGTGGTGCGCTACGTCAAGTCGAACGCCATCGTGGTCGCCAACGCCGATCAGACGGTGGGGATCGGCGCCGGCCAGATGAGCCGGGTGGACTCCTGCCGCCTCGCCGTCGAGAAGGCGCAGCTGCCGGTGGCCGGCACGGTCGCCGCCTCGGACGCCTTTTTCCCCTTCCGCGACGGCTTGGACGTGCTGGCGAAGGCGGGGGTGGTCGCCGTGGCGCAGCCGGGGGGAGCAAGCGGGATGACGAGATCATCGCGGCGGCGGATGAGGCGGGGATGGCGATGCTGATGACGGGGGTCCGGCATTTCCGGCATTGAACCCTCACCCCTGGCCCCTCTCCCGTCCCCTCCCGCCCTCCCTCACCGGGAGAGGGGAATCGTCAGCGGAGAGTCCCCCTCCTCTCCCGGTGCGGGAGGGTGGGCGGGGACGGGAGAGGAGGGCCGGGGTGGTGAGGGCCCGGGAAGCTTCGCCCGGCATCCCCTGTTACGACGGACGGAGGACCGACCACCGATGAGACGACCGAACGACAGCTTCTTCCTACTCGCCGCCCTTGCCCTGCTCCCTTTGGGAGCCGCGGCCCAGGACGCCGATCCCTGGATGACGCTGAAGAACGTGCGCCAGAGCCTGGTGGACGCCGGGCCGACGGGGGCCAATTTCGTTCAGACCTTCACCGCGGCCGGGTTCTCCTCGGGGGACCAGGAGTCGGGGCGCCTCGCCCTGTCGCTGCCGGACTGCATGCGCTGGGACTACACCACCCCGTTCCCCAAGAGCTTCCTGCTCTGCGGCGGCACGGTGCACGCCTGGAACGAGGGGGACCAGACCGGCCATCGCTACCGGGTGGACCGCAAGAAGGAGCCCGGGCTCGACCTGCTCCTGCTCGGCGTCGACGAGCTGAAGTCGCGCTACCAGGCCACGGGCAAGGCGGTCGCGGACAGCAAGGTCGAGATCGCCCTCATCCCCAAGAAGAAGGACATCGCCGAGCTCACGGACGCGACGCTCACGGTCGACCCCGCGAGCCGCCGGGTGGTCGCCGTCGCCTATCACGACCGGGAGGGGAACCTCACCCGCTTCGAGATCACCGGCTATCAGGACCTCGCGCGGCAGGGGAGCTTCTCGCCGCCGGGCAACCTCCGCTGGGTCGACGGCACGCAGTAGCCACCGATGCCGCGGTGACCGCCCCGGTTTCCGTATAATGGCGCCCAGCCCGGGGGAAATCCGGATCACGCTCCGCTTGCAGGTTTGACCTTAAGGGTTGACGAAAATGGCCGCCGCAGAGAACTCGTTCGACATCGTCTCCACCGTGGACCTCCAGGAGGTCCGCAATGCCGTGCAGCAGGCGGAGAAGGAGATCGGCAACCGCTACGACCTGAAGAAGGCCGCCGCGGAGCTGACTCTCGAAGGCGAGGAGATGGCCCTCGAGGTGTCGGACGAGTACACGCTCCAGCAGTGCCTCGACATCCTGCAGTCGAAGCTGGTCAAGCGCGGGATCCACCTCAAGTCGCTGCGCTACGGCAAGATCGAGGCGGCGAGCCACGGCCGGGCCCGGCAGAAGATCACCTTGCAGCAGGGCATCCCCACGGAGACGGCCAAGAAGATCGTCGCCGAGATCAAGACCAGGAAGCTCAAGGTGCAGGCCGCCATCCAGGGGGACACGGTACGGGTCTCCGGCAAGAACCGCGACGACCTGCAGACGGTCATCGCGGCGCTCAAGGCCATGGAGCTCGACGTTCCGCTCACCTTTTCCAACTACCGCTCTCAATAAGCTTCTTACTGTGAAAATGCATCTCAGACGGAACTCTTTCCAGCCGGCCCTGCTCTGGCTGCTCGGCCTGCTGGTGGCCGGCTCCCTCACCACCGCCGCCGCCGCGGTCCGCTATGACCAGGGGCAGCGCATTCAGGTCACCGGCGTCGTCACCGACTCGCAGGGGCAGCCGATCAACAACCTCCGCGTGGTCCTCGAGGTCTCCCGGACCTACTTCAGCATGCGGGAGCTGCGGCGGACGGCCGGCAAGGACGTGCGGCGGGTGAGCGCCACCACGGACGCCCGCGGCAACTACACGGTCGAGTGGCCCTGGGACAGCTATTTCAATCACTTCGAGCTGGTGGCCGGGGTACCGGTGCGGACGAAAACCGGCGAGACGGTGCAGGAGCTGGCGCGCCAGGACGTCACCCGCCGGGTGGATGCGGGCACTCCCGCGGTGGTCGGCGTCACCATCGAGAACCGGCAGTTCCTCGACAATGTCCGCCAGTTCCTGGCCTCGATCCAGACCGACGACCAGCGCAAGATCTACCAGGAGATGGGCAAGCCGGACCGCATCCGCAACGTCCAGTATCCGAGCCATCTCGAGTCCTCCTGGTGGTATTTCGAGAGCGGCCGGGTCTACCGTTTCCGCGACGGGCGCCTGGAGCAGATCACCCCCTTCGATCCGGTCCACGGCCTTTGAGCTCTCTCCCGAATCATCTCCGCCCTATGAAGACCGATCCGGTGCCTGATCAACCGCTCACGGAAGCCCAATCCGGCCGCCGCTCTGACGGCGGGCGCCCGCTCGGCCCAGGCCTCCCGCTTCGTCGACCTGGTGGCGGACAAGCTGGTCGCCACCGAGGCGGTGTTCCGCCTTCACCTCGGCTCGGACGTCCCGTTCATCGAGAAGGCGGGGATCTACATCGCCGAGGGGGGCGGCAAGCGGGTGCGCCCCGCCCTGCTGCTGCTCGCCGCCCGCCTGCTCGGGCACGACGGCGAGGAGGAGGTCACCTATGCCGCGGTGGTCGAGTTCATCCACACGGCGACGCTGATCCACGACGACGTCATCGATCACGCGGCGCTGCGCCGCGGGCAGAGCACGCTCAACGACCTCTGGGGGAACAACCTGACGGTGCTCCTGGGGGACTGGATCTACACCAAGGCGATGCAGATGGCCCTCGCGCACGGCCAGGTCGAGATCATCCAGCGGCTCTGCAACGCGACGCTGCGGATGACCGAGGGGGAGCTCCTCGCCCTCCAGCGGCTGGGGGCTCCGGACCTGACGATCGAGGAGTATTTCGAGATCATCGAGCGCAAGACGGCCCACCTCTTCTCGGCCGCGGTGTCGATCCCGGCCCTGATCCCGCCGCAGCGCCCGGAGGCGGGGCAGGTGCTCTCCCGCTATGGCCGCTCGCTCGGCATCTGCTTCCAGCTCGTCGACGACCTGCTCGATTTCACGGCCCGCGAGAGCGAGATCGGCAAGCCCGTGCTCTCGGATCTGAAGGAGGGGAAGCTGACGCTCCCCCTGCTGCTCCTGCTGCCGCGCGTCCAGGCCGCGCAGCGCCGGCTCATCGAGCGGGTGCTGGAGGACCGCAGCTTCGGCCGGGTCTCGCCGCAGGAGATCCTGGAGCTGGTGCGGGCGGAGGGGACGATCGAGGAGGTCACCGCGATGGCCGAGGAGTACGCGGCCGCCGCCAAGCGCGAGCTAGAGTTCTTTCCGCCCAGCGACGCCCGGGAAGCTCTGGAGTTTGCTCCAGACTTCGTCCTCCACCGGCGTTCGTAGCGGCGGCCCCTTGAACCCGAAGACCCGGTCCGCCAGCGGCCGCGGGGTGCGCACGGCTCCCGCCGGCACCGGTTGCACCAGGGCCGCGGCCGGCCCCTCCAGCCCCACCAGCAGCGCGTAGCGGAAGCGGCGCGGGCGCGCGTCCATCCAGTCGCGCCGCCCCGGCATGATCAGGACGGCGGCGGTGGGACGGGCGGTCAGCGGATCGGGCGGCTCTTCTCCGGTGAACAGCAAGGCCGGGCCCTGGTCCTTGCCCGCCGGCAGCTCGAGAGTGAGGAAGCCCTCGACCGGCCGCCCCCAGTCGTAGAGGATGGGCGAGCCCGGGGAACGCCCGTCGCCCAGGCTGGCGGGGAGGGAGAGCGGGCGCATCGCGGCGGCCGGCAGGCGCGGGCCGACCGCCTCGCCGAGCAGTGGCCGGGGGGCCCCCGCCTTCTGCCCGCCCCAGCGGCCGATCGGCGGATACCCCCAGCGGAACGCCGGCTGGCCCCCCCTGAGCGGCAGCCACCCGCGCACCAGGCCGAGCTCGTGGTGCGGGAAGATCCGCCAGTTTTCGTCGGTCCCCACGATCTGCCGCCCGGTCGCCTCGTCCGTCAGGCTGGCGAGCAGTCCGCCCGCCCCGCGGCCGCTCCGCAGCTCCAGCATCAGCCGGTTGCCCCCCGGCAGCAGCAGCGGGCCGACTTCGTAGACATCGAGCGGCGCGCCCGGCTCGAAGGCGCCGGCGCCGATCCGCTTGCCGTTCAGGGTGAGGACGTACTCCTCGTCCGCGGTCACCAGCAGCCGCGCCCGGTCCGGCGGCGAGACGAGGTCGAAATCGCGGATGGCGTAGAAGGCGGTCGGGTTGTGATCCAGATTGTCGAGCGGCTTCCAGATCCACTGCGCCTCTCCGGTGGGCAGCGACCGCGCCCGGATCGCCGGCAGCGCGTGCGTCACCAGCGCCAGGAGCACCACCACCAGACAGGCCGCGAGCCAGAGGCGGGCGCGCGGACGGCCGAGGCGGGGGGAGAGCGGGCGGGGGTCGGAAGACACGGCGAGACTGTATACGAATCGGGCGGGGGGACTGTTGCGGGATTGTGGCGTTTGTGGCCTGCGACCTCACCCTCGGTCCCTCTCCTAAAGGAGAGGGAGGGCCTGACAGAACCGGTAAGGCCCGTAGGGTGTGCTGTGCGCACCTTCAAGGTCGTCACGGTGTGCACAGCACACCCTACGGGCAATACGCCTCGCAGTCGTCCTCCTTCTCCTTCAGGAGAAGGAGATAGAGGATGAGGTCGCAGGCCACGGACACCGCCCCTTATTTCGCCCTGGCACTACTTCGCGTTGCTGTACCCCAGCGCCCGCAGCCGCCGCTCGGTCTCGGCATTGATCGGCTCCTGCTTGCGGGGGGGCTCCTGGTGGCGGTTCTTCTGGATCCAGGCGAGGAGGCGGGAGCGCAGCCAGGCCGCTTCGAGGGAGCGGTCGCCGGCGAGGTTGATCCGCTCGCCGGGATCTTTCTCGAGGTCGAAGAGGTACTCGGGATCGCGGGTGCGGCCGCTGCCGTCCCCCATCCCCCACTCGGTGCCGAAACGGGGGGCCCAGATCAGCTTCCACTTCCCCGCCTGCGCGGAGTAGATGCCGCCGATCACGCTCGACGCCGCCGCCAGGTGGACGTATCCCCGGCGCGGCGGCGTTCCGCGCAGGATGGGCCGGCCGTCGCCGTCGGGCCGGCCGAGGCGGCAGAGGTCGAGCAGGGTGGCGCGGAGGTCGAGGGTGTCGGTGGGCTCGTCGACGGTCCGCGGGGCGAGGCGCCCCGGCCACCAGAGGACCAGGGGGATGTTGAGCATCTCCTCGTAGAGCGTGTAGCCGTGGAGGACGCCGCTGTGGTCGAAGAGCTCCTCGCCGTGATCCGAGGTGAGAACGACGAGGACCTCGCCCGGCGGGGCCTTGGCGGTCACCTCCTTGAGGAACTGCCCCAGCTCGGCGTCGTTGAAGGCCAGGGAGCCCCGGTAGAGCCCGCGCAGCCGCTCGCGGTCGGCGGCGTCCACCGAGAGGTACCGCTTGCGCACGGCCATCAGCGTCGCGGTGCTGCCGTCGATCGAGGACGGGATGTCGCGCGTGAACATCGTGCGGTAGGGAGCGGGCGGAGCGTAGGGGTTGTGCGGGTGGATGGTGTGCAGATAGAGGAAGGCGCGCTCACCCCTGGGCAGCGTCTTCAGCCAGTCCAGGGCGGCGGCCTGGACGCGGGCGGCGTTGTCGTTGAGAGCGTCCGGCCCCGCCGCGTCGGCGTCCATCAGCACGTCGCCCGCCACGTGCTCGAACCCGCGGTCGGTGCCGAAGGAGGGGCTGATGTAGACGTTCCCCGAGAACAGGCCGGTGCGGTAGCCGGCGCCGCGGAACCGCTCGGCGAGGGTGGTCCCCTCGTCCGGCGCGAGGTTCGAATCGCCGCCGGTGACGAAGGTGCGGCCGGTGAACAGCGCCTTGGTCGACGGGATGGTGTTGGGGGCGACGCTGCGGTGCCGCCGGAAGCTCACCCCCTCGCGGGCCAGGCGGTCCCAGGTGGGCGCCAGCCCGGGGTGCTCCGCGGTGCTGCCGACCATGTCCGCCCGCAGGGCGTCCATGACGTAGACGATGACCAGCCGCGGCGGCTTCGGCGGCTTGATCTCCCGGGTTTCCGCGACGGCCGTGGGCTCCGGCTTCGCGGACCGCCGGCCCGCCCGCCGGTCAGCCGCAGACGCGCCCAGCGTCCGGCGGGACCCGTGCCGTGGGCGAGCAGGCGGACCCGCACGAGCCCGGGGGCGTCCCCCACCGGCAGCGAGATCTGCCGCGGGCTCTCCTTTCCGGACCAGACGAACCGCCGGCCCGGCCGGTCGGGCTCGCGCTCGACGATCAGCTCGAAGCTCTGGCCGGGGCGCGGCGAGCGCGGGGGATCGAAGGCGCCTTCCAGGGTCTCGCCGCCGGCGACGTGGCGGACGAAGTCGACCAGCGAGTCGCCGGACTGCACGACGTCCGCCTTGCGCAGGGCGACCGTCCCCGCCGGCAGGATCGGCTGGATGCCGGCGGCGAGCACGCCGCGGGAGACGTCGTCGAACTCGAAGTCGATCGGCACCCGCCCCAGCGGCAGGTCGGCCGGCAGCGGCACCTCGAGCGGATCGGTCAGCGGGAAGGCCCCGAGATCGCGCCCGGCGGCGAGCACCCGGACGGTGCGGTCCGGGGCCGCCGCGAGCAGGTCGATCATCAATCGCCGCGGGCGCCGCGGGCCGCCGCCGAGATGGACCACCTCCAGGCGCATCCGCGCCCCGGGAGCGGGGGGGAGAGCACCAGCGTGCCGTCGCGGAGCCATGGCCACCAGCCGTTGAGGAAGCGGTTGCCGCCGAGCGACGGCGGATAGGCGAGCCGCCGCTGCTCGGTCAGCACGTCGGGAGCATGATTGCCGTCGAGGAGCAGACGGGCCCGTGGCTCCCGGCCGCAGCCGGCGGCCGCGAGCAGGCATCCCGCGAGAAGAAAAACAGTCGGCTTCATCGCCACGCTCTTGCTATCACGAGTTGTGCCACCCTGGTAAGGTCGTTGACACCCCCCGGCCTAAGCCATTAGATTAGGCCGTGCACCCCAACGCGTTTTATACCTCGCCCCCAAGTGGAGGCACGGGTATCGTGGGCGCCATCCCGGCCCGTTACGGTTCGACCCGACTCCCAGGCAAGCCGCTGCTCCCGATCGCCGGAAGGCCGATGATCGAGCACGTCTACACCCGGGTGGCACAGGCCCGCGGGCTCGACCGGGTGGTGGTGCTGACCGACGACGAGCGGATCGCCCGCGCCGTGGAGGCTTTCGGCGGCGAGTGGGAGATGACCCCCGCCGACTGCGCGAGCGGCACCGACCGCATCGCCTGGGCGGCCCGCCGCTGGGACGCCGCGGTCGGCGATCATCAATATCCAGGGGGACGAGCCGCTGATCGATCCCGAGGAGGTCTCGCGGATCGCGGCGCACCTGGCGGCGCATCCGAGGATCCGGTGGTCACCCTGGCGACCCCGGCGGCGCCGGAGGAGATGGCGAATCCGAACGCGGTCAAGGTGGTGCTGGCCCGCGACGGCTCGGCGCTCTACTTCAGCCGCTCGGCCATCCCCTATCCCCGGGGCGAGGGTGGCGCCGCGCCGCTGAAGCACGTGGGGATCTATGGCTACCAGCGGGACGCCCTGCTGCGGCTGGCCGGTCTCGCGCCGACGCCGCTCGAACGCAGCGAGTCGCTGGAGCAGCTCCGCGCCCTGGAGAACGGAATTCCCATCCGGGTGCTGATCGTCGACCGGGCGTCGATCGGAGTGGATACGGCGGAGGATCTGGAGCGCGTGGAAAAAATCCTGACTGAACGGATCTGACGGAGCAAGGAGAAGAGACCTCATGGCGACCAAGTACATCTTCATTACCGGCGGCGTCGTTTCGTCCCTCGGCAAGGGGGTGGCCGCCGCTTCCGTCGGAGCCATCCTGGAGGCGCGCGGCTTCTCGGTGACGCTGATGAAGTTCGACCCCTACATCAACGTCGATCCGGGCACCATGTCCCCCTACCAGCACGGCGAGGTGTTCGTCACCGACGACGGCGCCGAGACCGACCTCGATCTCGGGCACTACGAGCGCTTCACCCACAACCTCGCCACCAAGCGGCACAACTACACCACGGGGAAGATCTACTCCTCGGTGATCGACAAGGAGCGGCGCGGGGACTACCTCGGCAAGACCGTGCAGGTGATCCCCCACATCACCGACGAGATCAAGGAGGCGCTGCGCCGGGTGGCCGACGAGCACGACGTGGTGATCGTCGAGATCGGCGGCACGGTGGGCGACATCGAGTCGCTCCCCTTCCTCGAGGCGATCCGCCAGTTCCGCCAGGAGCTGGGGCGCGGCAACGCCGTCAACATCCACCTGACGCTGGTGCCCTACATCGCCGCCGCCGAGGAGCTGAAGACCAAGCCGACCCAGCACTCGGTGCGCGAGCTGCGCGAGATCGGCATCTCGGCCGACATCGTCCTCTGCCGGGTCGACCGCGCGCTCCCCGAGGAGATGAAGAAGAAGATCGCCCTCTTCTGCAACGTCGACCCGCGGCAGGTGATCGCCGCCCGCGACGTCTCGACGATCTACGAGGTGCCGCTGATGTTCTCCCGCGAGGGGCTGGACGACGTCGTCCTCGAGCTGCTGAACCTCCCCCACTACGACCGCGACCTCTCGCGCTGGGAGAGCCTGGTGGCGCGGGTCAAGAACCCCCACCACCGGGTGCGGGTGGGGATCGTCGGCAAGTACGTCGAGTTCCCCGACGCCTACAAGAGCCTGAACGAGGCGCTGATCCACGGCGGCATCGCCAACGACGCGAAGGTGGAGCTGGTCTACATCGACGCCGAGGAGATGGAGGGGGCGAGCTGGCCGCACAACCTGTTCGAGGTCGACGCCCTGCTGGTGCCGATCGGCTTCGGCCAGCGCGGCACCGAGGGGAAGATCCGCGCCATCCGCTACGCCCGCGAGCACAAGGTGCCGTTCTTCGGCATCTGCCTCGGCATGCAGTGCATGACGATCGAGTACGCGCGGAACGTCTGCGGCATCAAGGACGCCACCTCCTCCGAGTTCGACGCCGACACCGAGCACGCCGTCATCTACAAGCTGCGCGACCTGCTCGGGGTCGAGGAGCTGGGCGGCACCATGCGCCTCGGCGCCTACCCCTGCCGCCTCAAGGAGGGGTCGCTGGCGCGGAAGATCTACGGCGCGGCCGAGATCAGCGAGCGCCACCGCCATCGCTACGAGGTCAACCAGAAGTATCTGCAGACGCTGACCGAGCACGGCCTGGTCATCTCCGGGCTGTCGCCGGACGGCAAGTTCGTCGAGATGGTCGAGCTGCCGGACCACCCGTGGTTCCTCGGCTGCCAGTTCCACCCCGAGTACAAGTCGAAGCCGACCGAGCCGCACCCGCTCTTCGTCTCCTACATCGCCGCCGCGCTCGCCCAGCAGAAGCGGCGGGAGCAGGCGCAGACGGTCGAGACCGCCGCGCCCGCGCGTCCTTTCCGAGGCCCCGCCGTGACGGTGAAGGACCACCCGCCGGAGGTCCCCTCCGAGTTCCAGGTCCAGGGTTGATGCCGCGTAAAGACCGAGACCGTGGAGATCGCGCCGGGGGTGGTTATTGGCGGCGGCGGCGGCGGCGCGTTCCCCGTGATCGCCGGCCCCTGCGTGATCGAGAACGAGGATCTGGTGGTCGAGATGGCTCACGCGCTGGCCTCGATGGCCGAGCGCCTGGGGTTGGCGCTGGTCTTCAAATCCTCCTTCGACAAGGCGAACCGCAGCTCGATCGGCAGCTTCCGCGGCCCCGGCCTGGACGAGGGGCTGCGCGTGCTGAAGATCGTCAAGGCAGGAGACCGGCCTGCCGGTGCTCACCGACGTCCACGAGCCGGACCAGTGCGCGCCGGCCGCCGAGGTCTGCGACGTGCTCCAGATCCCCGCCTTCCTCTGCCGGCAGACCGACCTCGTGGTGGCCGCGGCGCGGACCGGCCGGGCGGTCAACATCAAGAAGGGGCAGTTCATGGCCCCGGACGACATGCTGAAGATCGTCGAGAAGGCCCGCTCCTCGGGCAACGACCGGGTGACCGTGACCGAGCGCGGCGTCTCCTTCGGCTATCACAACCTGGTGGTGGACATGCGCGGCTTCGCCATGCTCCACGAGGACGGCATCCCGGTGATCTACGACGTCACCCACTCGCTCCAGCTCCCCGGCGGCGGCGCCGAGAGCGGGGGATTGCGGCGCTACGCCGAGCCCCTGGCGCGGGCGGCGGTGGCGGCGGGCGCCGACGGCGTCTTCCTGGAGATCCACCCCGATCCCGAGCACGCCCTCTCCGACAGCGCCGTGCAGCTCGACCCCGAGCGGGCGGAAAGGCTGCTGGCGTCGCTGCTCGCGGTGCGGAAGGCGTTGGCGTGAACCCTCACCCCCCAGCCCCCTCTCCCGTCCCCTCCCCCCTCCCTCACCGGGAGAGGGGGAGAACCGCTCGCGAGGTCGCCATCGAGGTCCTGGAGACCGAGGCGGCGGCGATCCGCGGCCTGGTCGGGCAGCTCGACGAGCACTTCGACCGCGCCGTCGAGCTGCTGCGCTCCTGCGCCGGCCGGGTGGTCTGCACGGGGATGGGCAAGAGCGGGCTGGTCCTGAAGAAGGTCGCCGCCACCCTCTCCTCCACCGGCACGCCGGCCTTCTTCCTCCACCCCGCCGAGGCGGTGCACGGGGATCTCGGGATGATCGTGCCGGGCGACGTCGTGCTCGCGGCCTCCTACTCCGGCACCACCGAGGAGCTCCTCCGGCTCGTCGAGACCCTCAAGCGCCTGGGCGTGCCGCTGATCGCGATGACCGCCAACGCCGCCTCTCCGCTCGCCCGCCACGCCGATCTCAACCTGCCGGTGGCGATCGACCGCGAGGCGTGCCCCCTGGGCCTCGCCCCCACGGCCTCGACCACGGCGACCCTGGCGATGGGGGACGCGCTGGCCATGGCCGTCGTCGAGGCGCGCGGCTTTACCCGCGAGGACTTCGCCCGCCTCCACCCCGCCGGCCAGCTCGGCAAGCGGCTGCTCAAGGTCGAGCAGCTCATGCACGCCGGCGACGCGCTCCCCAAGGTCGCCGTCGACACGCCGATGCGCGAGGCGATCTACGAGATGTCGAGGAAGGGGCTGGGCATCACCGCCGTCGTCGACGCCGAGGGGCGCCTCGCCGGCTGCCTCTCGGACGGCGACCTCCGCCGCCTGCTGCAGACCGACGACGGGACCATCCTCAATCACACCGCCGGCGAGCGCATGACGCTCAATCCGCGCACCATCCCCGGCGGCGAGCTGGCGGCGGCGGCCCTCAAGGTGATGGAGGACCACCGCATCACCTCCCTCTTCGTCTGCGACGAGGCGGGCCGGCTCGAGGGCGTGGTCCACCTGCACGACCTCTGGCGCCTGGAGCTGTTCTAGATCGATGAAGATCGCCGACGAGGATCTGGCCCGCCGGGCGCGGGAGCTCGACTGGCTGCTGTTCGACGTCGACGGCGTGCTGACCGACGGCTCCCTGGTCTACGGCCCCGAGGGGGAGCACTGGAAGGTCTTCAACGTCCGCGACGGCGTGGGCCTGAAGCTCGCCAAGGAGGCGGGGCTCAAGATCGGCATCCTCTCCGGCCGCGGCAACGCCGCCCTCGAGGCGCGGGCCCGCGAGGTCGGTTTCGACGCCCTGATCCAGAACCACCATGACAAGGACGCCGCCTTCACCGCCTTCCTCGCCGAGCACGGCGCGGCGCCGGAGCGGGTGGCCTACGCCGGGGACGACCTGCTCGACCTGCCGGTGATCCGCCGCTGCGGCCTCTCCTTCGCGCCGGCCGACGCCGCGCCCGAGGTCCGGCAGCGGGTGCACCGGGTGCTGACGGCTCCCGGCGGCCGGGGCGCGGCGCGCGAGATGTGCGAGCTGATCCTCCATGCCCGCGGCCACTGGGATCAGCTCGTCGCCCACCTCCTCGTCGACTGGTAGGGTGTCGGTCTCACGTGCCTCCGGCCGCAAGAAGAGCCGCCTGCAAGCCCGGCTCGAGCCGGCCCTGCTCAACGCCGGCCTCTGGGTGTTCTCCTCCACCCTCGGGCGGCTGCCCTGGCGCGCCGCGCAGCGGGCCGGCCGGGCGATCGGCGCCCTCGGCTGGACGCTCTCCCGGCGCGACCGCCGCCGCGCCCTCGACCATCTCGCCCTCGCCTATCCCGAGACGCCCCGAGGCGGAGCGCCGCCGGATCGCCCGCGGCTGCTTCCGCCATTTCGGCGAGATGCTGGGCGAGTGCCTCCACCTCTTCCATCGCGACTGCGATTTCGTGCGCTCCGTCGTCGAGGTCCAGGGGTGGGAGGAGATCGAGAAGGTGCGGCGCGCGGGGCGCCCGCTGATGATCGTCACCGGCCACTGCGGCAACTGGGAGCTCCTCGCCGCGGCGATCAACTGCGCCGGCGTCGGCATGGCCGTCGTCGCCCGCCCGCTCGACGAGCCCCGGCAGCAGCGGCTGCTCGCCGGGTTGCGCGAGCGCTTCGGCACCCCCACGATCGAGCGCGGCGGCGAGGGGGCCGTCCGCCAGCTCCTGAACACGCTGCGGCGGGGCGGCGCGCTGGGGCTGCTGATCGATCAGGACACCAAGGTGGAGGGCGTCTGGGTCCCCTTCTTCGGCCGTCCGGCCTTCACCCCGGTCGGCGCGGCCAAGATCGCCTTGAAGCAGCGCGCGGCCGTGGTCCCCGTCTTCATCGAGCGCCTGCCCGGTGGGAAGCACCTCGCCCGCTATCACCCCCCGCTCGACCTGCCCGCCGATCCGCGGGAGGCGACCGCCCTGATGACCGCGAAGATCGAGGAGCAGATCCGCCGGCACCCCGAGCAGTGGGTCTGGATGCACCGTCGGTGGCGGCGGCAGCCGGCAGGCACCCGGCAAGCAGCTGACGTCACGGGACGAAGCAGGGGACACAAGGGACCTCAGGGACAATCAGGGACAGCAGAGGATCCAGCGGAATCTGGGGCTTCTGCAGAGACATAAGGGACGTAAAGGACGCCCGCCGCCCGGGATTTCAATCCCGGCGCGAGGCCGGCGCTAATACGTCCCTCGCCGGGCTTGCGAGGCGGGCCTGCTAAACTCCCCCGCCGTGCACCCTCGCCTGACTCCGTTCCTTCTCGCCAGCCTGCTGATCCTCCCCTCTTGCCGCCCCAAGTCGGCATCGGAGTCGGCGGGGACCTGGACCCGCCTCGACCTCTGGCAGGCGGCGCCGGTCGTGGAATCGACTCCTCTCGAATGGAAGGAGGCGACGTTCCAGCGGGTCTCCTATCTCGGCGCCGAGGAGGTGCGGGACATGCGGCTGGTGCCGGCCCAGCAGCTCATCGCCTTCCCCAAGCGGACCGCCGGGCAGGTGCGGGCCCTGGAGCAGCGGGCCAGCTCGCGCGTGCGGTGGACGCTCCAGCCCGGGCGCGACGCCTACTTCTCCTTCGTCCCCCTGGGCTCCACGAACGGCTGCGAGTGCACTTACCGGATCGGCATCCGCGAGTCGCCGGACCAGCTCAAGGAGCTCTTCAAGGTGGCCGCCGAGCCGGTCGGCCCCATCGCCCCCGCGGCGGTGGAGATCGACCTCTCCGCCTACGCCGGCCGCAAGATCGACCTGCTCCTGCAGATCGACGGCTCGGCCGCGCACGCCCCGGATCAGCCGGTCCCCAGCGTGCTCTGGGGGAGCCCCGCGGTCTACGGCCGCAAGGATCTCCCGGCCGCGAAGCAGGCGAGCGAGGGGGACCGGCCCGAACATCCTCCTGATCGGCATCGACACGCTGCGCGCCGATGCCCTCGGCGCCTGGGGCAGGAACCCCAGCCCGTCCCCGGCGCTCGACCGCCTGGCCGGGGAGAGCGACGTCTGGCTCGACGCCTACACCGCCTTCAACGTCACCAACCCGAGCTTCGCCTCGATCCTGACCGGCCTCTACGGCAAGAACCATGGCGTCTACGATCTCAAGACGCCGCTGCCGCGGAGCCAGACGACGCTCGCCGAGCAGCTCGCGGGGGCCGGCTACGACACCCTCGCCCTGATCTCCGCCAGCCATCTGGGGGATCGCAGCTCCGGGCTCGGCCAGGGCTTCGCGGAGGTCCACACCGCGACCGAGCAGTCCGCCGCCGAGATGAACGTCGACACCACGATGGACTGGCTCGCCTCCCACGCCGGCCGCAAGAAGCCGTTCTTCATCTGGCTCCACCTCTTCGATCCGCACACGCCGCACACGCCTCCCGAGCCGTACGCGCTGGGCTTCCGCCCCGCCGAGGTCGCGGGCCTCTCGCCGGTGCGCGCCTGGGTCCCCTTCCGCCAGCCCGGACCCCGGGGGTTCACCGAGCCGGTGCTCGGCGCCAACCGCGATCTCTACTTCGGCGAGGTGGCCTATCTCGACCGGCAGGTGGGGCGGCTGATGGATTTCCTGGAGAGCCGCGGCCTGCTGCGGAACACCGTGGTGGCCGTGGTGGCCGACCATGGCGAGAACCTGGGGGAGCACGGCATCCGGTTCCGGCACGTCGGGCTCTTCGAAACCACGACCCACGTGCCGCTGATGATCCGCTGGCCCGAGCGCCAGGGGCGGCGCATCGAGGGGCTGGTGCAGACGCTCGACCTCTACCCCACCCTCCTCGGCGCCGCCGGGCTCGAGGTCAACGCCACCGACGGCCAGGACCTGCGCGAGCTGACCGGCGAGGGGCACACGGGGCGCCGCGCCGTCTTCTCCGAGCACGCCGGCCGGCTCGGGGTCTCGGTCCGCACCCGCGAGTACCGCTACGGGGTGAACCAGGGGAACGCCCCCTTCCCCGACGGTCCGTACCTCTACGATCTGAAAGCCGATCCCGAGGAGACGCAGAACCTGGCGGGCCGCGGCCTCCCCGTCGAGAAGGAGCTGAGCGGCCTTGTCCTCCGCTGGCTCGCCGACCGGCGCAAGAGCCCCACCCCGCAATCGCGGGACCTGACGGAAGAGGAGATTCAGCGGCTGCGGGCGCTGGGGTATATGGGCGGGGGGAAGTAGAGGAGCCTACTCCGCCCCTTCCGCCGCCGCCAGCTCCGCCTCGCGCCGCCGGCGATACCGGGCGGCCAGGAAGGCGGCGGTGACTCCCAGGAAGTAGAGGGAGATCGCGGGGACGGCGAAGATGCAGAGGTTCACCACGTCCGGGGTCGGCGTGATGATGGCGGCGGCGATGAAGATGATCACCACCGCGTGGCGCCAGAAGCGCAGCAGCATCCGGGGCGAGACCACGCCGAGCAGCGAGAGCAGCAGGATCAGGATCGGCATCTCGAACATCAGGCCGAGCCCCAGGATCACCGTCAGCAGGAACCCGAAATACTTGTCGGCGGTGATCACCGCCTGCAGGTCGCTGCCGAGGCCGAGCAGGAAGCGCGCGCCCATCGGGAACGCGACGTAGTAGCCGAAGGCGCCGCCCGCGAGGAAGAAGAGCGTGGTGAAGAAGATGAACGGGAACGCCAGCTTCCGCTCGCGGCTGTAGAGGCCGGGCGCGATGAACGCCCAGACCTGATAGAGCAGGAACGGGGAGGCGATGAACAGCGCCGTGAAGGCCGCCATCTTGAAGTACAGGATGAACGGATCGGTCAGCGCCAGATAGGCGAGCTTCATCGTGGGGTCGATCCGGTGGAGCGGAGCGACCAGGAACTGGAAGATCTTGCGGTAGTAGGCCCAGCAGGGGATGAACGCGATGGCGATCGCGAGCACCGCCCAGACGATGCGCTTGCGCAGCTCCTCCAGATGCTGCGAGGAGCGACATCCGCGCCAGCTCGTCCTGCTGGCTGAGGAGTGAGACGCGGGCGGCGCGGGAGGAGTCATCCGTCGAAGGGTTCCGGGTCCGGGGGGATTGCGCGGCTCCGGGAGCATCCGCGGGGAGCGGAGCCAGGAGGAACCGCGTCGGGCTCGGGACTGGAAGGGAAGCCGGCCGACCGGGGCTCGGTCATCTCCGGCGCCTCGCCCGGAGGCCCCGCCACGATCACCGGTTCGTGGTACTTCGTCTCCGGGGGATCCTCGAGCCGGCGGGTCCGCAGCACCGGCGGCCCCGGGTTCTCCTCGAGCGCCAGCTCGGTGTTGATCGAGCGCTTGAGCTCGTCGGTCGCCCGGCGGAACTCGGCCATTCCACGCCCCAGCGTCCGCCCGAGCTCCGGCAGCTTCTTGGGGCCGAAGATGAGCAGCGCGATGATGAAGATGAAGGCGATTTCAGGCAGACCGAGCGAACCCATGGAGAACCTCCAAGGTCCCGATCATTGAACCAGGAGCCTTGCAAAGTCAAGGGACCCGGGGCGCCCGGGATTCCGGGTCGCCAGTGGTAGTAAACTATCCGGCATGAGACGTTCTTGGCGCATCGCAGCAATCGGCCTGTTCATTCTTGCGCTGGCGCTCGGCGGCCTGCTGGGCGACCGGCTCCTCGCGGTCACGGATGAAACCCGTGACTCTCTCCGCCTCTATACCGAGCTGGTGAACCTGGAGCACGACCGTTACGGAGCCGACGTCAGCTATCGCGACCTCGTCTACTCCTCGGTCAACGGCATGCTCCGCTCCCTCGACCCCCATACGGCCTTCCTGAGCCCGGAAGCCTACGAGGGGATGCGGGAGAAGCAGCAGACCAGCTTTTACGGATTGGGAATCCTGGTGGGCGTGCGCAACGGCCAGCTCACCGTCATCTCCCCCCTCGAGGGCACCCCGGCCGCCCGCCTCGGCGTGCAGGCGGGGGACGTCATCAGCACCATCGAGGGGGAGCCGACCGAGTCGATGACCCTCGACGACGCGGTCGGCAAGCTCAAGGGCCCCAAGGGGACCCAGGTCAAGATCACCATCGTCCGCCGCGGGCTCCCGCAGCCGCTGGCGATGTCGGTGACCCGGGCCGAGATCCCGCAGACCACCGTCCGCCAGACCTACATGCTCAACCCCACCACGGGCTACATCCAGCTCACCGAGTTCGCCCGCGGCTCCGGACGGGAGATCGCCGACGCGCTCGACAAGCTCCGCGGCTCGGGGATGAAGCAGCTCGTGGTCGACCTGCGCAACAACGGCGGCGGCCTGCTCGACCAGGCGATCGACATCGCCGACCAGTTCCTCCCCGAGGGCTCGATGATCGTGCAGACCAAGGGGCGGACGCGCGACTCGTTCCAGTCCTACCGGGCCAGCGGCAAGTATCCGCCGCTCGACGTGCCGGTGGTGGTGCTGGTCAACGAGGGCACGGCCTCGGCCTCCGAGATCCTCTCGGGCGCCCTCCAGGATCACGACCGCGGGCTCATCGTGGGCACCCCGAGCTGGGGCAAGGGCCTGGTCCAGACGGTCTACAACCTCTCCTACGGGGCGGGCCTGGCGCTGACCACGGCCAAGTACTACACGCCCTCGGGCCGTCTGATCCAGCGCGACTACAGCTCCTACTTCGACTACTACACCCACTCCGACGCGGGCTCCCCCGAGCTCACCGGCAAGCCGGTCGATCCGAAGGATGTCTTCCACACCGACCTCGGCCGCAACGTCTACGGCGGCGGCGGCATCACGCCGGACGTGATCGTCAAGGACCAGGAGCTGGCCCCCTACGAGCAGTACCTGCTGGCCCACAACGCCTACCTCAACTTCGCGGTGGACTACGCCAGCCGGAACAAGGTGACGGCGAGCTGGAAGCCGGACCCGGACAAGCTGCTGACCGAATTCGGCCAGTGGCTGATCAAGGAGAAGGTCGCCACCCCGGAAGAGGTCGAGAAGAACCTCGCCAACCAGGAGCTCCGCGACGGCTCGATCCTGCAGATCCGCGCCGAGCTGATGAACGCGGCCGCCGGCCAGGAGGCCCGCCACCGCGTGCTCTCCGAGGGGGACATCCAGCTCCAGCAGGCTCTCAAGCTCTTCGACCGGGCGGCCAACATGCTGGCCCAGCGCCGGGAGAAGGGGGCTCCGAAGGTGGAGCAGGGGACGCAGACGAAGGGGATGTAGAGCTGAAACCCCCTGCAGGAAGCGCCGGCAGACCGGAATAGGCCGGCGGAATGACCCCGGCCTTTCCTTTTGCCTTCAGGGGAGGAAAAGCGCCGCCCTAGCCTTGGCCTAGCGCCCCTGGCAGGGAGGCCGGGAGCGAGCCAAGAGGAGGGCCTACTCCTCCACCCCGTCCCGCGCCCCGTCGATCTCCTCGAAGTAGTCCGGCTTGACCAGCACCTCGCGGGGCTTGCTCCCCTGGGCGGGGCCGAGGAGGCCGTCGCGCTCCATCATGTCGATGAGGCGGGCGGCGCGGGAGAAGCCGACCCGCATGCGGCGCTGGAGGAAGCTGGCCGAGGCCTGGCGCTCGGCGATCACCAGACGGGCGGCCTCGTCGTAGAGCTCGTCGTCGTTGTCGCCGCCGCCGCCTCCGGAGGCGCCATCGCCGTCCGGCGCCTTGAGGACGTCGGGATCGAGCTCCGGCTTGCCGAGCTTCTTGAGCCAGCGGATCAGCGCCGCCGTCTCCTGCTCGGAGATGTAGGCGCCGTGCAGGCGCATGACCCGCGACGAGCCGGGGGGCATCATCAGCATGTCCCCCTTGCCGAGGAGCTTCTCGGAGCCCACCTGGTCGAGGATGGTGCGCGAGTCGTGGCGGCTGGCGGTGGCGAAGGAGATGCGGCAGGGGAAGTTCGCCTTGATGGTGCCGGTCAGCACGTCCACCGACGGCCGCTGGGTCGCCACGATCAGGTGGATGCCCACGGCGCGGGCCATCTGCGCCAGCCGCGCGATCGAGGTCTCGACGTCCGAGGAGGAGACCATCATCAGGTCGGCGAGCTCGTCGATCACCACCACGTAGTACGGGCAGCGGCTTGAGGTCGGCGGCGGTGAACAGCCCGTCCCCACCGTCGGAGAGCGAGAGGCGCTGCTGCGTCTCCGGGTCCGAGATCGCCCGGTTGTAGTAGGCGATCGAGCGCACGTGGACCTCGGCGAGCAGCCGGTAGCGGCGCTCCATCTCGGCGACCGCCCAGCGCAGCGCGTTGGCCGCCTTCTTCGGGTCCACCACCACCTCGCACTTGAGGTGCGGGATGTCGGCGTAGACGCCGAGCTCGATCCGCTTCGGGTCGATGAAGATGAACTGCACCTCGTCGCGCGTCGCCTTGTAGAGGATCGAGGTGATCATGCTCTGCAGGCCGACGCTCTTGCCCGCGCCGGTGGCGCCGGCGATCAGCAGGTGGGGCATGGTGGCGAGGTCGGCGTAGTAGGGCTCGCCGTGGATGTCGGTGCCGATCGCCATGTTGAGCACCGAGGGGGACTTGCGGAAGCGCTCGTCGGCCAGCATGTTGCCGAGGCGGATGATCGAGCGCTCCTTGTTCGGCACCTCGATGCCCAGCGTCGAGCGGCCGGGCATGCGGTCGATGCGCACCGACTCGGCCTTGAGGGCGAGCGCCAGGTCGTCCTGCAGATTGACGATCTGGCTGACCTTGACGCCCGGCGCCGGCTGGAATTCGAAGACGGTGATCACCGGGCCGGGGCTGATCGCCTCGACCGTCCCCTCGACGCCGAACTCGGCGCAGCGGGTGCGGATCAGCTCACCCCGCCGCACCAGCTCGACCTCGTCCTGGGCGGTCCGCCCCTCCCCCATCTGCAGGAGGTTGACCGGCGGCAGCGTGCCCGGAGCGATGTCGCCGGCGAAGGGGAGCTCCTTCTGCGGCGCCGGCCTCGGCTTGAAGACCGGGGCCGCGGCCGTGGGAGCAGCCGCGGCCGGACGCGCGGCACGCGGCTCGGCGGGAAAATCCTCGTCCTCCTCGGCCAGTGGAGACATGGGAGCCGCGGGCACCCGGCGGACCGCGAACTCCGCCTCCCCCTTCTTCTCGGTCACCCGCCCGCGCATGGGGAGGTCGAGGCGGTCCGGCGGCGGCGCTCCGACCGACACTCCGGCGGCGGCCATCGACGGCCGGTGCGCCTCGGGAGCGGGAGGCGGGGTCTTCTTCTGCTTCTCCTCGGCCACCCGCTGGAGGTGCTTGGTGATCACCCGCCGGCGGTTCCTCTCCTTCTCCCGCCGCTCGTGCCGGCGCTCGCGGGCGAGGGTCCAGTTCTGCCAGATCTGGCGCAGGTGGTCGCGCCAGGCGGCGAGCACGTTGCCGAGCGTCGACTGCACCGCCAGGGCCGTGCCGAGGGTGACCGCCGAGGCGAGCACCACCAGGGTGCCGGCGAGATTGAGCCGCGACTGCAGGAAGTCCGCGAGCAGCACGCCGAAGGCGCCCCCGGTCTTGATCGAGCCGTCGGTCCAGACGATGCGGCCGAAGCCGATCTGGAGGAGAGCCGGGGCCGAGGCGAGCAGCAGCGCCGCGCCGAACCCGCGCCCCACGACCCTGGGGGCGCCGTGCCGCCGCAGCCGCCGCCAGCCGGCCAAAAGCAGGAACAGGGGGATCAGGAAGCAGGTCAGGCCGAAGAACCCGAACGCCACCGCGGAGACCTGCGCCCCCACCGAGCCGGCCCAGTTGTGCGCGTGAGCGTCCGCGGCGACGCTGTGCAGCAGGCTGGGATCCTGGGGGTGATGGCTGCCGAGGCTGAGGACCAGGAACGCGGCGACCGCGAGCAATAGGAGCCCCAGCAGCTCGTTCCCCTTCTCCGGGGAGAACGTGGGCCGCTCCGGACTCGTGCTCTTCTTGCGGACGACGGCGACGGACATAGCTAGAAAATGGATGAACGAATCTCTCGCAACTAGGCATGAAGTCTAGCACATCGGAAGATTTTGGCCCTCTGAAGGGTGTCGTCCATCCTGAATTCACATCCTCTTCCCGGCGAAGGCGGTAGAGACGTTCCCAGGTCCTGAACGACACCCTGCGAAGGCCACGGGGACCGCGGGACGTCTCCGGCGGAGGGCATGCCGGTGGCGATACCCAGCCAGACTGGGGCAGGTTGTCCTATAAACACCGCAATGAGAGCTCAAGAAGCAGCATTCCCTCCTTGAAACGCCGCTTCTCAAGATTGAAACGCCGCGATCTCTCTCTTCGGGCATCGAATCAACCGTCTCCCGGTCATCGCGCCAACACGCCAGGACTGCCATCGCACGCCTATCACCGCAAAATCGCCGCAACTCAATGCAGAGAGGCGCGAAAATACTTCGACCAGGACCCAAAACGCCGCAACATAGAATCCAACACCGCAACTCACCACCCTTTCGTTACAATTTGACGAGACAATGCCGCAACGATACCTCCAATCGCCGCAAAAAGCGCGCACATCACTGCATCTTCCTGCCAAGCTGCGGCATTCCACCTCAAGACAGATTTACCGAACATGGGGAATGCCGCATCTCAAGCTCATTCCGCAATCCTTCTAGGGAAAGTCTCGGCGATCGGCATGTTATCCTGGTCGCCTGAAGGAATCTTTACCGCAACGTCAGAAGACATCGCTGCAACTAGACCAGAGAACGCCGCGACTTCACCTCGACGGCTCCCCTCTCGAGGACACGTTGCGGCGATTCAAGGAGGTCCGATGGGCTCAAAGCTTTCCGTCGCGGAAGTTCTGACGAACCTGGAGTCACGGGCCGCGTTCCACCGGGAGCGGGAGGCCTTTCATGCCCAGCAGGAAGAGCAGCACCGGGACGAGCGCGCCCGGCATGCCGCGGAGCTCGAGAAGGTGCTCCACAATCTGGAGACCTTCCGGGCGGCGTCTTCCTCCGCGGTGGAGCTCGTCCAGCAGCCGCACGCCCAAGCGCCCGCGCCCGCCGAGCCGCAGGTGAAAGCCCCGGCCTCCGGCACGGATGATGGCGAGCCGCTTCATCCGCTCCGTCGTCGAGAGCCGGGAGGAAGGCGAGCCCTTCGGAGCGAGCGCCGTGACCGCCGAGGTCAACCGCCGCTTCGCGGACCGCCTCCGCCGTCCCATCGACACCCGCATGGCTTCGGACGTCCTCCGCCGGATGAACAACGCCCGCCAGATCCACCTGGTGCGGTCCGGCAAGGCGTTCTCCGAGGCGCTGTATGCGAGGGGGGCGCGGACGGAGGAGGGGTAAACATAAGAAATTCATCTTCGCGGGCTCCCCGGACGCTCTGTCCGCCCAGCTCAAGAAAGCCGGAATCAAGGTCTACGTCAACTCACTGTGCACTCCTTCGACTGCCGGGAATTGGGACCTGACCATTCCCGCCGACCTTTGCTTCGATACGGTCAACGCCCAGACTGAAGTCGCCGAGAAGGGAGCGGCAACCGAGATCCGGCTCCTCAGCATGGAGCACCGCTGCCCGCGCTCCGGGCAAGACAAGGAGGACCTGCTCCGCGTCTTCACGCTGAAAGTCATCAGGCCCCTCGCGCTGAAACGGGTCCGCTGATGGGGAGACCGTCTCCAGCCGATATACTCCAGGCCATGGATCTGACGGCGTTCCCCGGTGGCGATCTGGTCCAGGAAGGCTTGGCCGACCTCGCCAGGGGTGTCGAGTCGATCCCGGCCCTTCTCGTCCTGATCGGCGCTCACCGCCTGCGCAGGATCGGCCTCCCCGTCCCTGAGACGGGCATCGCCTCACCGGAGCACCGCCTCTACGAGAAGCTGGCCGAGACGGACCCGGATTCGGCTCACTCCCGGTACAACGCCCTGGTGCGGCGGCTCGTCAGCTTCGAGAACACGGCGGAATGCGTCGGCCTGTAGACGCGGAGCGGATCCGCCGCTTCATGCGGGAGTTGGGGGGGGAGGCGGAGAGAGACCTGCGCCTCTACTTTACGGGAGGAGCCACCGCGGTCCTCCTCGGGTGGAGGTCCAGCACTCTCGACGTGGATATCAAAGTCGACCCGGAATCGGACCGGGTCTCCCGAGCGATCCCTCGGGTCAAGGAGAAGCTCGAGATCAACATCGAGCTCGCGGCGCCGGACCAGTTCATCCCCGAGGTCCCGGGCTGGGAGGAGCGCAGCGCCTTCATCGCTCGGGAGGGCCGCCTCTCCTTCTACCACTACGACTTCTACGCGCAGGCGCTCTCGAAGATCCAGCGGGGGCATTCGCAGGATCTAGGCGATGTGAGGCAGATGCTGGAACGGGGGCTCGTCGACCGGCAGGAGCTTCGCCGCCGGTTCGAGCAGATCGAGCCGCAGCTCTACAAGTTTCCAGCCATTGATCCGGCGACGTTCCGGCGAGCTTTGGAAGAAGTCCTTCAGGAAAAAGAGCTGCGATAAGCGACCCAGGGCGATGACCCAGGCTAAAGAAGAGCGGCCCGTTGGACCTCAAACAGCTCCGGCTTTAGATGATCTCGCTTAAAGACCGAACCGGGCTCCAGTAGCCGCGAGCCCTCATTCCTTGAAGAAGAGCATCGCCCTCCTTAAAGCTCAGGATTTCCCCTCGCAAGAGCTTGCCTAGAACTCCGATGGTCCCTGAAACCTCTATCCCAAGAGCGGTCGCCAGATGACGGGCAGGACCATCATCGGTCAGCAAAAGACCACCTCGGGCGGCCAGGATCGCGATGCATGCAGCCTCCCCCGCTCCCACGCTGACCTTCAATTCGGAGGTGCGGAGCTGTTCGGCAGCCGTCGGTTCAATAGCTGTCAACCAGGACCAGTCGCAGATTGGGACCAGTCCTTTTCGCTCTCCTTCCGCCAGCTCCTCACGGACCTCGGCGGGAGCAGAGAGATCGGTGAAGATCTTACGGAGCAGATATGGCTGTCCGACTTGAGCAAAATCATTGAGGACGGTGGTGTCCGCCAGGATTACGGACATCGAGCAGGTCGCTCAGTCGAACTTCAGCGCGGCAGCGATTTCAGCTCGCGCCTCGTCGAGAGAAGCCGGCCCCAGATGGAGGGGGATGCCGAGCCGGTGAAGCCGTGCCTGCAGCTCTAAACGGTGCAGGCCCAGAAGCTCGGCGGCCTTCCCGAGGCTGATCTCGGCAGCCAGGTACGCTCGCAGAGCCTTGGCATCGGGATCTTCCGCTTCCTGGGAGCGCTCACCGACCGCGCACTGCGCCAATGCCTGGAGAAGCCGGAAATCCAAAGGGTCCAGAAGGACGACCTGCTCCTGACCGGACCGCTCCACGACCGTCACCTCTCCGCGCTGAACGCGATCCACGATCTCTTGGGGGTTCTTGGTCAGATCAGCCTGGGAGATCGTGGTCAGAGTCATGTCTATAGTTTACACCCCTGAGCGTAGATCCCCAGAAACTCCCCCAGCCCCAACTCCTCCGCCCGCGCGCGCTCCGGAATCCCCGCCGCGGCGAGCGCCGCCTCCGCCTTCTCCCTCCCCCACCCAGACGCCAGCGAGTTCCGCACGGTCTTTCTCCGCTTGGCGAAGGCGAGGCGGACGAAGGCGACGAAGTCCGCCATCTCCTCTTGCGGCAGCGGCGGGGGCGTGAGCTCGAGACCGACGAAGGCGCTGTCCACCTTCGGCGGAGGGCGGAAGCTGCCGGGGCGGACCCGGCCCAGGATGCGCGGCTTGGCGTAAGCGGCCACGATCACGCTGAAGGAACCGTAGGCGTCGGTGCCGGGGGCGGCGACGATGCGGTCCGCGACCTCTTTCTGCACCAGGAAGGCGGCGCGGGGGATCTGGGCGTGGTGCGGCAGGAGATCCTCGAGGATCGCCGTCGAGACGTTGTAGGGGAGGTTCCCGGTGACCAGGGTCGGCGCGGGGAGGCGGTCCCAGGCGATCTCGAGGGCGTCTCCCACCACCAGGGCGAGGCGCGGGTCCGGGAAACGGCGGCGCAGAAAGGCGGCCCACGCGGGGTCGAGCTCCCAGCCGAGCACCCGGGCGCCGGCGGCGAGCAGCTCGGCGGTCAGCACGCCGCCGCCGGGGCCGATCTCCAGCACCCGCTCCCCTTCCGGAGCCAGGAATCCCCTGGTCGAGGAAATTAACTAGCGGCCGGCAGAGGGCGCCGTCCACCAGGTGGTGCTGGCCGAGGGCCTTCTTCAAGGGGGGCTTGCGCACAGGGGAACGGTATCAGAGGATGTCCCCGCGGATGTGCCAATTTGGCCCGTGATCCGCCGTCAGGGCGGGCGGGCAGCGAACCGCGGGACCCCGTCCTCCCTGCGGAGACAGGGAAAGGCCATCTATGGCACCCCCCTTGCAGCCAGGGGTTCCTTCCGGAGTGTCTATGGAACCGAATGTCGCCACGCTGAGCCGAGATATCGAACGCGAAACCCTGACCCTCAAGCGGGTCGAAGCCGAGCTGCGCCGGGTGATCGTCGGGCAGGACTACCTGCTCGACCGTCTGCTGGTGGGGCTCCTCTCCCGCGGCCACGTGCTGATCGAGGGGGTGCCGGGCCTCGCCAAGACGCTGGCCGTCAAGACGCTGGCGCAGACGCTGGCGATCGACTTCCAGCGCATCCAGTTCACCCCGGACCTGCTGCCGGCCGACCTCGTCGGCACGCTGATCTACGACCAGCGGACGGCGGAGTTCCTGGCCCGCCGGGGACCGGTGTTCACCCATCTGCTGCTCGCCGACGAGATCAACCGCGCCCCGGCCAAGGTGCAGTCGGCGCTGCTGGAGTCGATGGAGGAGCGGCAGGTCACGCTCGGCGACCGGAGCTACAGCCTCCCCGAGCCGTTCATGGTGCTGGCGACGCAGAACCCGATCGAGCAGGAGGGCACCTACCCGCTCGCCGAGGCGCAGGTGGACCGCTTCATGATGAAGCTCAAGGTCACCTACCCCTCGCGCCAGGAGGAGGCGGAGATCCTCGACCGCATGCTGGTGGCGAGCGACCTCAAGGCGCGTCCGGTGCTGGAGCGCGAGCGCCTGCTCGCCCTGCGCGAGGTGGTGGACGGGGTCTATCTCGACGGCAAGATCCGCACCTACATCCTCGACCTGGTGCTGGCCACGCGCGACCCGCGGGCGGTGGGGCTGGCCGATCTCGCCGACCTGATCTCCTTCGGCGCCTCGCCGCGCGCCACCCTGTTCCTCGCCCGCGCCGCCAAGGCGCTGGCGATGGTGCGCGGGCGCGGCTACGTGATCCCGGAGGACGTCAAGGAGCTGGCTCCCGACGTGCTCCGCCACCGCATCATCCCCACCTATGAAGCCGAGGCCGAGGAGATCACGACCGACGCGCTGATCGCGCGGTTGCTCGACCGCGTGCCGGTGCCCTAGGACCCGAGGTTTTCGCGATGCTGGGTTTCCTGCGCCGACGCGAGCCTCCCCGGGACGCCAAGCCGGCCGAGGGCCGGAAGCGCAACGCCGCCCTGCCGGCGGACCTGATGCGCAAGGTGCGGCGCATCGAGATCGCCACCAACCGCCTCGTCGACCAGGGGGTCGCCGGGGACTACCACTCGGTGTTCAAGGGGCTCGGCATGGAGTTCGCCGAGGTCCGCCCCTATCAGCCGGGGGACGACATCCGCTCGATCGACTGGAACGTCACCGCCCGCATGGGCACGCCGTTCGTCAAGAAGTTCGTCGAGGAGCGGGATCTCACGATCTTCCTGGTGGTGGACGTCTCGGGGAGCCTCTCCTTCGGCTCGCGGGCGATCCTCAAGCGCGAGCTGTCGGCGGAGATCGCCGCCCTGCTCGCCTTCGCCGCCCTGCGCAACCAGGACCGCGTCGGCGCCGCCCTGGTCAGCGACCGGCTGGAGCTGTTCCTGGAGCCCCGGCGGCGGCGCACGCACGTGCTGCGCATGGTGCGCGAGATCCTCGACCGCCCGTCCCAGGGGGGGACCGATCTCGAGCAGGGGCTGGACGCGGTGCTGGCGACGCTCAAGCGGCGCTCGGTCCTCTTCGTGATCTCGGACTTCCTCGATTCCCCCTGCACGCGCGCCCTCAAGGCGGCCGCCGCCCGCCACGACGTGATCGTGGTGGAGATCGTCGATCCCCGCGACCAGGAGATCCCCGCCGTCGGCCCGGTCGTGCTGCGCGACGCCGAGACCGGGGAGACGGCCCTGGTGAGCGGCAAGCGGGTCGGCCGCAAGCACGCCGAGCTGCGCCGGCGCGAGCGCGGGAATCTCGCGCGGCTCGCCCGCAAGCTCGGCGTCGACCGCCTGGAGCTGCGGACGGACCGGCCGTACATCAATACGCTGCTGGCGTTCTTCGAGCAGCGGCGCAAGAGGCTGCGGCGGCGATGAGGGGGATGGCCCAATCGTCTTCCGGCGCCGCAGGGATTCCGGCATAAAGCCTGGGGCTTCAGCCCCGGTAGCGCATCCATTTCACCCACGAAGCCCCGACGGGGCGCAGGCAGCATTGCCTGCACCCCCGTACGGGGAACAGGCCACCCTTTCCTGGGACTGAAGCCCCAGGCTGTTTGCCTGCGCCCCTGCGGGGCTGGATCTCCGGGCTCTTCATTTCCTCCTGGCGGCTCCGCTCCTCGCCCAGCCCTTTCCCGTCACGGTCACCCTGACCCCGAAGGACCCCACCGTCGGCGACCCCGTGCAGGCGACGATCACGCTGCGGGTCCCGACGGCGAACCTGGCGGCGGATCCCCGCTTCCCGGCCTGGGGGAAGACGTGGGGGGAGGTCGAGATCGCCGGCAAGACCCTCGCCGGGCAAGATCTCCGAGCAGGGGGGATTTGCCGTCTGGGAGCAGCGGCTCACCCTGGCGGCGTTCCGGACGGGGAGCGTGCCGCTGCCGGGGATCGCGATCGCCGTGCCGCTCAAGACCGGGACCGTGCAGGCGCCGACGCCCGCCGGGCTCGCCCTTTCCGTGCGCTCGGTGATCCCGCCGAACGAGAAGGACACGACTCCCAGGCCGGCCGCGCAGCCGCGATCGCTGCCGCTGGGATCGCGTTTCTGGTGGACGGTGGCGGGGCTCGCCGCCGCCTGCCTCGCCGCCGCGGCGATCCTCCGGCGCAGGCGCCGGCTGGCGCAGGGGGGCTCGCGGATGGTGCCGGCGCTGCCGCCGCTCGCCGAGCTGACGGCCGAGCTCGACCGCCTGCGCGCCGAGCCGTCGATGCTCGCGCTGCACACGGCGCTGAGCTTCGCCCTCCGCCGCTATCTCGGGCGCCGGCTCCCCTTCCCGGCGGTCGAGAGCACGACGAGCGACATCCAGCGCCAGCTCCTGTCGCGCCGGATGCCCGGCCCGCTGGTGCGGCAGACGGTCGAGCTGCTGCGCACCTGCGATCTGGTCAAGTTCGCCCGCCAGGAGGTGGGGGAAACTCAAGGCCGGGAGCGCGCCGAGGCGGCGCGCCGGCTGGGCGAGGAGTGGGAGTCGCACCTCGCCCCCGTTGCCGCCGAATCGCCCGAGGCGCTGGAGGCGACGGGCTGATGGGCGGGATCACGAACGCGATCCCCAATCTGGCGAGCCCGGCCTGGCTGCTGCTCCTGCTCGCCCTGCCGCTGCTCGCCTGGGCCCACCATCGCCGCTCGTCGCTGGGCGCCCTCACCTACAGCCGCCTGCCGGCGGGGCCGGGGAGCTCCGGACGGCGCGCGCGCGGCGCCTGGCGGCTCCATCTCCCCTTCTACGCCCGCCTCCTCGCCTTCGCCTGCCTGGTGGCGGCGCTCGCGCGGCCGCAGCTCGGCTACGCCTGGGAGGAGAGCCTGACCGAGGGGATCGACATCCAGGTCGTGCTCGACGTCTCGGGGAGCATGGGGGCCGAGGACTTCAAGCCGAAGGACCGGCTGACGGTGGCCAAGCAGGTGGTCAAGGAGTTCGTCGCCGGCCGGCCGGGGGACCGCCTCGGCCTCACCATCTTCTCCGGCGCGGCGATGACCCGGGCGCCGCTGACCACCGACCGCGACATGCTCGGCCTGATCGTCGACTCGGTCGAGCTCAACACCCTGCCGGACGGCACCGCGATCGGCGTCGCCCTGGCGAGCGCCGCCGCGCGGCTCAAGGACAGCCAGGCCAAGACCAAGATCGTGGTGCTGGTCACCGACGGCGCCAACAACGCCGGCGCGATCGATCCGGTCTCCGCCGCGGCGCTCTGCAAGGGGCTGGGGGTGAAGGTCTACACCATCGGCGTCGGCTCGGCCGGCCGGGTGCAGGTGCCGCTGCCGGTGCAGGATCCGGTGACCGGCCAGACCGTGACCCGCCGCTACATCATGAACGTGCCGGTCGATGAGGCTCTGCTGACCCAGATCTCGCAGCGGACCGGCGCCCAGTTCTACCGCGCCACCGACCGCGAGGGGCTGCGGCGGATCTTCCACGAGATCGACCGGCTGGAGAAGACGCCGCTGCACGTGAAGCGCTACGTCCGCTACCGCGAGGCGTTCCCGCCGCTGGTCTGGGCGGGGCTCGCCCTGCTCCTCCTCCCCCTGGCCGCCGCCGGCCTGCAGGTGACCGCCGAGCCATGACCTTCGCCGTCCCCGACCTCCTCTGGCTCGCCCTGCTCGCCCCCCTGGCGGCGGCGGCGGCGATGGCGCTCTGGCGCCGGCGGCTGGCGGCGGACGCGGCGTGGGCCGCCCGCGGCCTGTGGAGCCGGCTGCTGCCGGCGTTCGCCCCGCGGCGCCTGACGCTGTCGGTGGCGGCGCTCGCCCTGGCGGTGCTCGGCGCCTCGTTCGCCCTCGCCCGGCCGCGCTGGGGGAGCGGCGAGCAGAAGGTGGAGCGCAAGGGGGTGGACGTGGTCTTCCTGGTCGACTCCTCGCTCTCGATGGGCGCCCGCGACGCCGCTCCGTCCCGCCTGTTCGTCGCCAAGTCGCTGGTGCGGCGGATGACCCGCGAGATGCCGGGGAACCGGGTGGGGCTGGTGCAGACCGAGGGGGACTCGGTAGCGCTCGCCCCGCTCACCCTCGACGCCGGGGTGATCGACCTGCTGCTCGACGCGATCGATCCCGGCTCGCTCCCCACCCCGGGAACGGAGCTGGCGCCGGGGGTGGAGACGGCGCTGCGCCTGTTCGGCGAGGGGAGCGAGAAGCACCGCGTGCTGGTGCTCCTCTCGGACGGCGAGGACTTCGGCGGCGGCCTCGACTCCGAGATCGCCAAGCTGAAGGAGGAAGGGGTGGCCGTCTTCGCCTTCGGCATCGGCACGCCCCAGGGGAGTACGGTGCCGATCCCGGGGACGAGCGAGCTCAAACGAAATGAAGAGGGCACCGTCGTGGTCAGCCAGCTCCACGAGGACGTCCTCGAGAAGCTCGCCCGCTCGACCGGCGGCGATTACCTGCGGGCCACCAGCGCCGCGGTCGATCCGGCGCCGATCCTGCGCAAGATCGACCGCCTGGAGAAGCGGACGATCGAGAGCCAGAGCCTGAGCACGCTGGAGGAGCGCTTCCAGTGGCCGCTCGCCCTGGCCGCCCTGGCGCTGCTGGTCTACCTGGCGGTGGGGCCGTTCGCGCCGGAGGCGCCCGAAGGCCCTCCCCGGCGAAGACGGCCCCGGCGAGGACGGCCCCGGCCACCGCGCGCGCCCACGTCTTCCCCGCTTTCCTCCTCCTCGGCGCGCTCGCCCTGCCGTCGCTCCCCTCGTTCCTGCAGCCGCACCTGCCGACCTGGGTCGAGCGCTGGATGTACAACCCGCGGGAGCGGACGGAGCGGGCGATCGACGCCTACCGGGCGGGCAGTCCGAAGGAGGCGGTGGGGCCGATGGACACGGCGTCGCGGCTGGCGCCGGGCGATCCCACCGTCCAGTACGACGCCGGCACGGTCCATCTCGGGGCCGGCCACGCGCGCAAGGCGGTCTCGCTGCTCGAGAAGGCGGCCAAGAAGGCGCCGCCCGAGCTGTCGCCGGTGGCGCACTACAACCTGGGCAACGCGCGTCTGGAGGCGGGCGACGCCGCCGGCGCGGCGGAGGCCTACCGGCAGGCGCTGCGCGAGCGGCCGGCGGACCAGAACGCCAAGTACAACCTGGAGCTGGCCCTGCGCGAGGAGAAGAAGCAGAAGATGGGGGCGCAGGGGCGGCCGCCGGGCTCGCGCGGCAACCGCTCCCAGAACCAGGACCCCTCGAGCCAGCAGGGGAAGGGCAACAGCCCGCAGCAGAACCCGCCGCAGCCGGGGAGCCAGCAGCCGTCCGCGCCGCAGCAGGGTCAGCAGCCGCAGCCGGGCCAGGGGGCGCAGAAGCCGGGCGAGGGGCAGGACGACCGCCTGCCGCAGTTCCGCAACCAGCCGGACATGAACGGCCGCGAGGCGGCCTCGGTGCTCTCGGCGGTCGAGAACATGGAGCGCCAGCAGCGCCGCGACCAGGCGGCGAAGCGGGCGCGCCAGCGGTCCGCGAAGGGGAAGGACTGGTGAGGAATCCGGGCCTGCTCCTCCTGATGGTGATCCTCCTCGCCCTCCCGGCGATGGCCGAGGAGGAAATCAAGGTCACCCTCGAGCCCGAAGTGATCGGCCTCGACGAGACGGCGACGCTCACCATCGAGGTCCACGGCGACGGCTTCTCCACCATGAGCTTCCGGCCGGATTTCGAGCTGGACAACCTGGAGGTCATCGGCCGCCCGTCGCGGTACGACGACATCCGCTTCACCAACGGCAACCTGTCGCGCACCTTCCGGACCTCCTGGCAGGTCCGCCCGCTGGCGCTCGGCAAGGCCCGGGTGCGGGCGATCGTCGTCGGGCTCGACGACAAGGAGGTGCGCCTGCCGGCGCAGGAGCTGCGGGTGCAGCAGGAGCCCACCCGCCAGGCGCAGCGCCGGCCCGCCCCGGACGAGGACGACCCCTTCCAGCGGCTCTTCGGCCGCATGCCGGCCCCCTGGCGGGAGGAGCCGCGGCAGCCGGAGGTCTTCCTCCGCGCCGAGCTGCAGCCGGCGCGGCCGGTGGCCGGCCAGCAGGTGCTCTACACGATCTATCTCTATACGCGCGAGGACATCGCCGGCATCTCGCCGAGCGGGATCCCGGCCTTCCGCGGCTTCTGGGTGCGCGACATCCCGCTCCCGCAGCAGCTCCCGACGGACATGGTGGACATCGACGGCCGGCGCTACGGCCGGGTGCCGCTGCTCAAGAAGGCGCTGTTCCCCCTGCGCCCGGGCTCCTACAAGGTGGAGCCGGCGACGATCGACCTGGTGGTGCAGCGCTACGACCGCTCCTTCTTCTCCTTCCGCCCGACGCTCGCCCACTCCGAGCAGATCCGCCTGCGGACGGCGGCGCAGACGATCGAGGTGCGGCCGCTGCCGCCGGCACCGCCGGGGTTCGGCGGCGCCGTCGGCCAGCTCGCGCTGGCGGCGGAGCTCGAGCCGCGCGAGATCCAACTCGGCGAGGCGGCCACCCTCACGGTGCGCCTCTCGGGGGTCGGCAATCTCCAGGGGATCCGGGAGCCCCGCGTCCAGCCGCCGCCCGGGCTCACCCTGCTCCCCCCGCAGCAGGAAGGGAAGGAGGAGCTCAACGGCAGCGCCGTGCGCGGCACCCGGATCTGGCGCTACGCCGTCGTCCCCGACCGCGCCGGCCGCTTCACGCTGGACGCGCCGAAGATCACCTACTTCGATCCCGCGGAGGCCCGCTATCAGGTGGCGACGACGACGGATCTGGCGCTGACCGCGCTGGCCCCGCCGCCCAGCGCGGCCAGTGCGCAAGTACCGGCGCGGCCCGCCGCCGGTGCGCCGGCCGGCACCACTGGCTCTATGGCCGCCGGGCGAGCCGGCCTCTCCGGCCGCCGCTGGTCGCCCGTCCTCCCCTGGCTGGTCGCCCTCCCCTGGGGGCTCGTCCTGGTGGCGGCGCTGGTCCGCCTGCGATCGGCGCGCAACGGTATCGAGGAGAACGAGGAGACCCGCCGGTTCGCGGAGATCCTGCGCGAGGCCGAGGCCGAGGAGCGCCCCCGGCAGATGGCCTTGCGCCTGGAGGAGGCCTGGCGCGACCTCCTCGCCCGGCGCTGGGAGGTATCGCCGGCGGCGCCCCCCTCGCGCTGGCGCGAGCTGCTGGCCGACCAAGGCGTGGAGGCCGAGGCCCTCGACGAGCTCGATCTGTTGATCGAGGACCTGCGGTATCTCCGCTCCGCGCCCCAGCTCTCGACCACCGACGCCCTGCGGGGGGACGCGATCTCCCGCAGCCGCCGTCTCCTCCGGCGGCTGGGGCAGAGCGCGCCGGCGGCGAGCGCGGCGGTGGAACCCTGACGCAAACTCTGCTACATTTCCTTCCAGATACCGTCATCCTGGAGTCGTGGCATGTGGAAGGGTTGGACTACAGTCGGGGGCGTCGTATATGAGTGACGCACTCGTGCGGGTCAGCATGCCGGAAGAAGGATTCCGTACACCGGACGACTACCACAGCCTCGAGCCCGTCCAGCTCGAGCGCTTCCTGGAGCGGCGCCGGGCCAATCCCAACTTCCCGCTGGAGCTCAGCCTCGCCGAGAACCTGGTGGAGGTGCTGCGCCGGGCCAACGGCTTCGTCCCCTCGGCGGCCGGCTCGATCCTGCTCGACGACCCTTCCGACAAGAAGGACGACCGCCGCCAGAACACCCTGACCTTCATCGCCGCCTTCGGCGACAAGTCCTCCTGCCTGGTGGGGAAGACGATCCCCGCCGACCAGGGGATCGCCGGCCGGGTCTACCTGACCGGCGAGGCCTACTCGACCCCGTACGCGCCGAGCGACCGCTTCTTCTACCGGGCGATGGACGAGCAGACCCGCTATCAGACCGAGTCGCTGGTCGCCATCCCGATCCGCATCGGGGTCGAGGTCTGCGGCGTGCTCGAGCTGATCAACCGCTGCGACGCCCCCGGCTACAGCCAGGAGGACCGCAACCTGCTCGAGATCTTCGCCGGCTACATCTCGATCTCGATCCAGAACGTGCTCGACGGCCGCCAGGCGCAGGAGATCGCCAAGCGCGACAACCTGACCGGGCTCTACAACGACCGCTATCTCCACATCGCCCTGACCGACTGCATCAGCCGCTGCAAGAGCGAGGGGCTGGACATGGCGGTGCTGTTCCTCGACCTCGACTACTTCAAGCACGTCAACGACACCCACGGCCATCTCGCCGGCAGCCAGGTGCTGCGCGAGGTGGGGCACCTGCTGCGCCGCCGGGTCAAGCGCATCGGCGGCATCCCCGCCCGCTACGGCGGCGACGAGTTCGTGCTGCTCCTCCCCGGGGCCGACCTCGAGGCGGCGATCGACGTCGCCGAGGAGGTCCGCGCCGAGATCGTCGGCAACACCTTCTGCGCCGGGCCGGGCGACATCCAGCCGGACCCGCTGTCGCTCAAGGGGATCACCTGCTCGGTCGGCGTCGCCACCCTGCGGCAGCACCTCGAGCCCGACCTCTCGCTCGACGCCAGCAAGAGCACCCTCCTGCGCCTGGCCGACGCCGCCATGTACGTGGCGAAGGAGACCGGGCGCAACAAGACCGCGCTGGCCGGCCAGCCGGTGCGGCGGCGCCCCGGCTCCGACGTTCGTTGACCCCTCGCGACGGGGGGTGCTAGGATGCCGCGTCTTCCTCCGGGAGCGGGAATCCACCGCGCCTGACTCCACTTACGGGATCGCTCGGCAGCCGCTCCAAAGGAGCGCCTGGACAGGATCGCGCGCGCATAGGGGCCAGAAATCATGAGCAAGAAACACCAGGTCGTGATCGCCGGAGCCGGCGGCATGGGCAGCGCCGTGGGCCTCCTGCTGCGGGAGCTCGGAGACTTCGACGTCGAGATCTTCGTCGGCGACGCCGACGCCGAGCGGGCGAGAAGCGCCGCGGCGTGGATCCGGGAAGGCTCCCAGAAGCCCGGCGAGGTCCACGCCTTCCACCTGCCGGCCACGGGGACCAACGGCGAGTTCGACGAGGCCCTCGCGCGCGGCGAGATCCTGCTCGACTGCCTGCCGGGCAAGGAGGCCCCCCGCATGGCGCGCCTCGCCCGCCAGCACGACCTCCACTACACCAACCTCACCGAGCACGTCGAGGAGACCGAGGAGATCCAGCAGATCGCCGAAGGGGCCTCGCGCGGCTTCCTGCTCCAGACCGGTCTCGCGCCCGGATACGTCAACGTGCTCGGCCACGGCCTCTACCAGCGCTTCTGCCAGGAGGGCGGGGTCGACGGCGCCGAGCGGATCGAGATGCGCGTCGGCGCCTTGACCACCACGGCCCGGCCGCCGCACTTCTACGGCTTCACCTGGAGCCCCAGCGGTGTCGCCACCGAGTACATCAAGCCCGCCACCGTCCTGCGCGACCACCGGCGGACCACCCGGCCGTCGCTCTCCGAGCGCTGCACGGTGGTGATCGACGGCATCACCTACGAGGAGGACCTCACCTCCGGCGGCGCCGCCGACCTGCCGGCGGCCCTCGAGGGCAAGGTCCGCGATCTCGACTACAAGACGCTGCGCTACCCCGGCCACTACGAATGGATCGAGCGGGTGGTGGCGGAGACGCCGGCCGGCGAGGAGCCGATCGCCTACCTGCAGGGGCGGATGGAAGCGACCGTCCCCTTCATGGAGGATGATCTGGTGGTGATCTACGCCGCGGTCGAGGGGCGCGGCGCCGACGGCACCCGGCGCCGGCTGGAGAAGTCGCATCTCATCCGGCCCCGCCGCGTCGGCGCCCGGATGCTCAAGGCGATCCAGACGACCACCACCGCCGGCCTCGCCGAGTCGGCCCGCCTGCTGCTCACCGAGAACCCGCGGGGGGTCTGCCTGCAGAGCCAGATCGATCCCGCCCAGTTCATGGCGGGCCCGTTTGTTGCAGAGATCTACCACCATTGAAAAGAGGCCGGCCCTGACAGCCTCGGCCGGCCCCTCAAGGTTTAGCCCGCCCGCGGGGCTGGGGTCTCTACGACAATGAGAGCGCTTCCGCGCGCCCTTGGCGCCTTGTCCGCCGTCTGTCTGCTCACCGCTCCGCTGGCGGCCACCACCTACCAGCGGGTCGCGGACGCCGACCTCGTCGACCAGGCGCCGGTCATCGTCGAAGCCGTCACCGGCGCGTCCACGAACAGAGCCGACGGACGGCTCCCCGCCACCGACTACCGGATCACGGTCGAGCGGGCGATCCGCGGCGCCGCGGCGGGTGACACCCTCACCGTCCGCGTTCCCGGCGGACGCCGCGCCGACGGCATGTCGCTCCAGATCTGGGGCGCCCCCCGCTTCCAGCCGGGCGAGCGCGTCCTCCTCTTCCTGTCCCCCGACGCCGGCGGCTCGTTCCACGTCCTCCACCTGATGCTGGGCGCCTTCCACGTGCGGACGGCGACGGACGGACGGACGCTCGCCGTCCGCGACCTGTCGGAAGCGAAAGAGGTGAGCGGCGATGGCGAAGACCCGGCGCGCGATCTCTCCCGTTTCCGCGGCTGGCTCGCCGACCGCAAGGCCGGGGTGCGCCGCGCGCCGGATTATCTCGTGCAAGAGGGGCTGGTGCCAGGAACGCCGGTCCTGCCGGACAAATACACGCTGCTCGAAGCCGGCGGCGCCCGCATGCGCTGGTTCGGCTTCGAAGAGGGGGGAGCGTGGCCTGGGCCGCCAACAGCGCCGGCCAGCCGGGGGTCGCCGGGGGCGGCTTCGCCGAGTTCCAGCGCGCCCTGGCGGCCTGGAACGCCGAGCCCACGACGCCCATCCACTACGCCTACGTCGGCCGGACCGACGCCACCGGCGGCCTCGGCGTCTTCGACGGCGTCAACGCGATCCTCTTCGACGAGCCGGTCGCCGACCCGTTCGACTGCGACAAGGGGGGCGTGCTGGCGGTCGGCGGCCCCTGGTACGACGCCCGGCAGCGCGCCGCCTGGGGCGGCGAGTCCTTCATCCCGGTCACCGGCGCGGACATCGTCACCAACGCCGGGATCGGCTGCTTCCTCGCCCGCAGCGCCAACCCCTCCAAGGCCGCCGAGGAGATCTTCGGGCACGAGCTCGGCCACACGCTCGGCCTCAGCCACTCCTGCGGCGACGCCGGCAGCGGCGCCTGCGCCCCGAACGGCCCCGCCGGCGACGCTCTGATGCGGGCCTATCTCCACGACGACGGCCGCGGCGCTCGGCTCGCCGACGACGACCGGCGCGCCCTCCAGGCGCTCTACCGGCCCGGCATCGGCTCGAGCACGGCTCCACTGGCGCCCCCCACCAGCCTCGTCGTCCAGGGGGCGGGGCTCACCGCCAGCCTCCTCTGGGAGGACCGCTCCGGCGGCGAGGAGGGGTTCCGCGTCTACCGGTCGACCGGCACCGGCAAACTCGTCCGCATCGCGGAGCTCCCGGCCGGGACGACCGTCTACGTGGATCCCGGCCTGAAGCCCGGCTCCCGCTACGAATACCAGGTCGCCGCCTTCAACGTCCGGGGCGAGAGCCGCGGCCCGCGCGCGGCGATCGCCACCCCGGCGCTGCAGCCGCTGCAGGCGCTCTCGCTGGCGCCGCGGCCGGCGGGCGGCAGAGGCCCCCGCACCGGCGAGCCGGTCGCCTTCGCCGTCTCCTTCTCCGGCCCGGCGCGGCAGGCGAGATGGGAGTTCCCCGGCGGATTGGAGCTGAGCGACGCTCCGTGCGCGGCGGGGTCCTTCTGCGCCTCCCACATCTTCACCACCCCGGGGGACGCGGCGGTCAAGGTCCGCCTGCTGGGCGATCTCGGCCAGGTCTCCGAGCGGACGATCCGGATCCATGTCGAAGGGCCGGCGCTCGACGCCGCCGACGGCGCGTCGTTCCTCCCCAACGTCCTCTCGGCGCCGCTCGGCGGCGCGGTCCTGCGCAGCGATCTCTGGCTGGCCAACGAAGGCGACTCCCCCACCCTGGTGCGGGCCACCTTCCGGCCGCGCGCCGCCGCCGCGCCGGTCTCCAGGGACATGACCCTGCCGCCCGGGGGCACCCTGTTCGTCCCCGACGTGCTGGGGACGCTGTTCGGAGCCGGCGGGCAGGGCTCCCTCGACCTCTCCTATCTGCCCTCCGTGACCGGCGGCGGCGCGGCGCGGGTGCGCGCCTTCAGCCGCGCCCGCTCCGGCGACCTCGCCGCCGGCAGCCTCGGCCCGCTCACCGCCGAAGCGCCGGAAACCGCCTGGTCGGCCGGCGAGCAGGTGGTGGCCGGACTGCCCGGCGGCGACGGCTCGATCGTCAACCTGCTGATCGACAACCTGGAGGAGAGCGGCGGTCAGGTCGCGGTCGCGCTGTTCGACAGCACGGGGGAACCGGTGGGGGGCCCCGTGGCTCTCGACCTCGGGCCCCGCGCCTCCCGCTCCCTGCGGCTCGACCGGCTGTTCCTCGATCTCGCCAGCCACACCGGCCCGTTCAGCGCCCGGATCGCCGGCAGCGGCATCCGCTTCGCCGCCGCCGCCACCCTGGTAGGGGGCGAGCTCCAGGCGCCGCTCTTCCTCCCCGCCCAGGCAGGGGCCGCCGGGAGCGAGCTGCTGATCCCGCGGGTCGCGCGCGGCCCCGGCGCCTTCAACACCTTCCAGTTCAGCCGGCTGCTGGCCGCCAACCCCTCGGCGCAGGCGCGGGAGCTCCGCTGCGAGCTCTGGCTGCGCGGCCAGGATAGCGGGGCGTCGAGCCGCGTCGCGACCCTGACGATCCCCCCGCAGGGCTCGGTCTTCGTCGAGGACGTGCTGCACGACCTCTTCGGCCTGAAGGAGGCCCTGGGCGCTCTGCGGATCTCCTGGAACGGCGAGGGGCCGGCGCCGCGGGTGCTGAGCCTCACCGTTTCCACCGCGCGCGGCGGCGCGGGGAGCCGCTTCGCCGCGCTGGTGGACAGCCGGGCGCCCGGGGCGACCGCGACGGCTCGATCGGTGGACTTCGGCGCCGCGCCCTCCACCTTCACCCGCGCGAGCTGGGGCGCGGTCAACCTCGGCGACGCCGCCGCGAACCTGCGGCTGAGCCTGCGCGGCCCCGCCGGAGAGGCCGTCCGCTCGGCCGACCTGACGCTGCGCCCAAGGCAGAGCTTCGAGCGGGCGCTGAGCGGGATCTTCCCGCAGACCGGCGACGGTCGCTGGACGGTCACCACGGAAGTGCTGGGGGGCGGACCGGTGCAGACCTACCTCTTCCAGACCGGCGCCGGAGGCGACGTCTCTTTCGTGCCGGGGAGCGCGAATTAGGGCTTGACAACCCCCTTTCCGTGCCCTCCCGGACGGACGCGCTCCGCCGCTGTGGAAATTTCTGCTCTCGCCCTGGAAGTACTTTCGACAAAAACTCCCTCTCTGCTCTGGAAAGATTTTTCAACCTGTTGAGAGTGAAACGGGTTGCCGGAACTGCACAAAAAGCTGTTCAAAATGAGTCAAATCGATACGAGGCCGTGGCTTTCCCCGGCGGACACGGCTTTTTCCCACAAGGTTTTCCACAGCCTTTGTGGAGATCGGCGAGAGGGGTTCGAAAAGCGCTCACGGCGTGAGCAGATGCTGCTCATCGAGTGAGCGGCGGCAAGGGCGCGGCGCGGTAGAAACCGGGCGCCGTCCCCTTCGAGGCGGCGGCGGGGGGAACGCGGAGCCCCTCCCAGACCGGTTGCCGGACATCGACGAGCCCCCAGGGGGTCGCCCAGGGGCGGCGGCGGAAGGCGGTCAGGGAGAGCGTCTCCTGCTGCTCGGTGTCGATCGTCAGCTCCACCTTCTTCACCGCGCCGCTCCGGCCCCCCCCGGCAGGGGGCACCGGCACCGCCGCGAGCAGGGCCTCCTTCCATCCGGCGTCAACTCCCGGCCAACCGCGCACCAGGGCGAGGCTCTGGGCGAGCAGCTCGGGGTGGCGCTCCCAGAAGACCGCGGCGGCGAGCCGGGGCTCGTTCAGCAGCGCCTGCGCGCCGCGGGCCGGAGCGTCCGGGTCCGCGAGGTTGGCGAGCATGCCGTAGTAGGGGGGGAAGGGATCGAGCGGGTCGAGGAAACAGGCCCTCTCCAGGGCGTTGCCGGCCCAGGGGGCTTTCGCCGAACGTCCGAGGACGCCGGCGGCCAGCCAGAGGGAAGGGATGGCGACCCCCTTCTCCGCCGCCCGCAGGGCGAGCCCGGCGGCGGGGCCGCGCCCCTCCGGAGTGCCGGCGCGCAGCAGGGCGAGCCGCATGGGATAGAGCGGAAACGCGGGATCGAGCCGCGCCGCCGCCGCGAGCTCCGCCCCGGCTTCCCGAGCCCCCGCGGCCAGCCGCGCCCGGTCGTAGTGCCAGCGGGCGATCTCCAGGGGAGCCAGGGCGAGCAGCGCGGCCAGCGCATAGATCCGCACCGGCAGCCGCGAGCTCCGGGCCTTCCCACGGCCGCTGCCGGCGAGCGCCGCGCCGGCGGCCACCGCGGCGGCCAGGGGGAGCGCGGTCACCGCCAGCGCGCCGCTGCCGAGCGAGGCCACGGCGCCGCTGCCGAGGCCGAGCAGGCCGCCCAGCAGCAGCGCGGGGTCCCGCCCCTCCTCGCGCTCGGCGATCCGCCGCACGAAGAAGAGGACGATCAGGCCCGCCACCAGCAGCAGGCCGGTGACGCCCAGCTCGTAGGCGAGCTGGACCGGCAGGGAATGGAGATCCCCCACCGATTCCCCCCAGGGGTTCACCCGCAGGACCGGCTCGAGGAAGGCCGCCGCCGTCCACGGCACCGATCCCGGACCCCAGCCGAGCATCGGGCGGGCCTGGAACCCCTCGATCCCGGCCGCCAGGTAGGCGCCGCGGGCCTGGGCCGAGAGGTCCGCCCCGGAGGCGATCCGCAGCGCCCGCGGGAGCTGGACGAGGGAGACCAGCAGCGCGGCGGCCAGCAGCGCCAGCCACCCCCACCGCCGGCGCGAGCGGCCGGCCCGCGCGCCGAAGGCCAGGAGGGCCGCCGCGGCGAGCGCCGCGCACCCGGCGAGCGAGCGGCTGGCCAGGATCGCCGCCGCCGCCAGCCCGCCGGCGGCGAGGCCGGCGAAGCGCCAGGGGCCGGTCTCGCGCGCCGGCAGCACCGCCAGCGGCAGCAGGATCACCAGCCAGGCGGCGAGCAGGTTGTGGTGGCCGAGCGGCATCGCCGGCCGGGGTGAGCCCAGGGCCAGCCAGTCGATCAGCGACCAGAGGGCGACGCCGGCGACGACGAGAGCCAGCGCCCGCAGGCCCCGCCGGCGGTCCTCCTCCAGCCGCCAGCAGCGCTCGACCACGCCGGGCAGCACCAGGAAGGCCGGCAGGAGGATCAGCGCCACCCACCCCGCCCGCGGCACCGGCGAGGCCCAGCCGCTCGCCGCCATGGCGATCCAGAGCGCCCACGGGAGCAGGCGCCCGGTGGCGCCCAGCCGCAGGGGGTCGCGCCAGGGGGGCGCGATCCAGAGCAGCGAGCCGAGGAGCGCGAGCGCGGCGGCGGCGCTCGCCGGCCAGGAGGGCCCCCAGGCGAACGTCCCGCACCAGGCGCCGAAGAGAGCGAGCAGCAGGGGCGGAAGAAGGCCGTACATCGTGCGGCATTGTAGGCGATGCGTTATCCTGTCTTGTCCAGCGGTCTTATCTGGCGATCCGATCCAGCGTGAACCTTCCAGGAGAAATCCGATGACTGTCGATACCTTGAGCAGCGTTTCCAGAATCCTCGACTCCCTCGGCATCGAGGCCGAGAACCACGGCGCCTTCGACGGCGAGTGGATCCCGACCCACGGCGAGCGGCTGGAGTCGATCAACCCGACGACCGGCGAGCCGATCGCGGCGGTGCGGATGGCCACCCATCGAGGACTACGAGCGGGTGGCCGCGGTCACCGTCGAGGCCTTCCGCGAGTGGCGCACCTGGCCGGCGCCGCGCCGGGGGGAGATCGTGCGCCAGCTCGGCGAGGAGCTCCGCAATCACAAGGAGGAGCTGGGCCAGCTCGTGACCCTGGAGATGGGCAAGGTCCTCTCCGAGGGGCGGGGCGAGGTGCAGGAGATGATCGACATGGCGGACTTCGCCGTCGGCCTGTCGCGCCAGCTCTACGGCCTCACCATGCACTCCGAGCGGCCGCAGCACCGGATGTACGAGCAGTGGCATCCGCTGGGGCCGGTCGGCATCATCACCGCCTTCAACTTCCCGGTCGCCGTCTGGGCCTGGAACGCCATGGTGGCCGCCGTCTGCGGCGACTCGATGATCTGGAAGCCCTCGCACCAGACGCCGCTCACCGCGCTCGCCGTCACCCGCATCGCCGACCGCGTGCTCAAGGCCAACGGCGCGCCGCCGATCTTCAACCTCGTCCTCGGCGGCCGCACCGGCGTCTCCGAGCGCCTGGTCGCCGACCGCCGCTTCCCGCTGATCTCCGCCACCGGCTCCGGCCGCATGGGGCGCGCGGTGGGCAAGGTGGTCGCCGACCGCTTCGGCCGCGCGCTGCTCGAGCTGGGCGGCAACAACGGCATCCTGGTGATGGACGACGCCGACCTCGACCTCGCCTTCCGGGCCGTGCTCTTCGGCGCCGTCGGCACCGCCGGCCAGCGCTGCACCACCACCCGCCGCCTCTTCCTGCAGCGCGGCATCGCCGCCGAGATGAAGCGCCGGCTGGTCCAGGCCTACGGCTCGATCCGCATCGGCGATCCGCTGGAGCCGGGCACCCTGATGGGGCCGCTGATCGACCAGGCGGCGGTCGACAACATGATGGCGGCGCTCGAGCGGGTGAAGGACGAGGGGGGCGCATCCTCTACGGCGGCAAGCGGATCGACCGCCCGGGCTTCTACGTCGAGCCGACGATCGTCGAGGTGCCGCGGCAGCTCGCCATCACCTGCGAGGAGACCTTCGCGCCGATCCTCTACGTGATCGAGTTCGACGACCTCGACGAGGCGATCCGCATCCACAACGACGTGCCGCAGGGGCTCTCCTCGGCCATCTTCACCCTCAACATGCGCTCGGCCGAGCGCTTCCTGGCGGCGAGCGGCAGCGACTGCGGCATCGCCAACGTCAACATCGGCACCTCGGGAGCCGAGATCGGCGGCGCCTTCGGCGGCGAGAAGGAGACCGGCGGCGGCCGCGAGGCCGGCTCCGACTCCTGGAAGGCCTACATGCGCCGCCAGACCTGCACGATCAACTGGGGGACCGAGCTGCCGCTGGCGCAGGGGGTGGAGTTCAAGGTGGGGGCGTAGAAGGAACAGGACTCAAGGGACGAGCAGGAACAACAGGGACAGCAGAAGCGAGCCTCTTGATGTCCCTGCTGTCATCTGTAGTCGTCTCGGGTCGTCCTTGTTCTGTCCTACCCCACCACCCCCAGCCCGCCCGGCACCACCTCCACCGCCACCGGCTCCCCCGCCTCCACCACCCGCAGCGGCTCCCCGCCCCCGTACATCGTCATCGTCCGGTCGATCGTGATCTCCGCCCGGCGGGTGCGGACGATCCGCACCGCCGGATGCCCGACGTGCCGGCCGTTGTAGACCTTGGGGAAGATCGACAGCAGCACCGGCTTCGGCACCTCCTTGACGATCACCAGGTCGAGCAGCCCGTCGTCGATCTGCGCATCGGGGGCGATCTTCATGCCGCCGCCGAAACGGGGGAGGTTGCTGACCACGGTGAACATCACCCTCCCCTCGAACTCGCCCGCGTCGTGGACGATCCGCATGCGCGGCGGCACGAAGGTGACCAGGGTGTGGATCACGGCGTAGAAGTAGATCAGCGGCCCGCGCAGGATCTTCATCTCGTTGGCGTAACGGGTGACCTCGGAGTCGAAGCCCACCCCGGCATAGCTCACCGACCAGGTCTCCCCGACGCGGGCGAGGTCGATGCGGCGGATCTCGCCGCTCACCGCCCGCTCCACCGCCGCGTCGACGTCGGGAGGGATCCCCAGGGTGCCGGCGAGATCGTTGCCGCTGCCGAGCGGGATCACCCCGAGGGCACAGGAGGTTCCGGCCAGCCCCTGGACGGCGTAGTGCATCGTGCCGTCGCCGCCGGCCACCAGCAGGCGCTCGACGCCGTCCTCAGCCGCGCGCCGGGCCTGCTCCGCGAGATCTCCGACCTTGCGCGAGACGCACAGCCCCGCGCCCAGCTTCGAGGCCAGCACGCGGATGCGGTCGAGGTTCGCCCGGCCGGTGCCGCGCCCCGCGGACGGGTTGACCAGGAAACGGATGCCGCCGCCGGACTCCGCCATTCAGGCCTCCATGACCGCCGAGATGTCCTCCGGGAGAGCGGACTGCCGCCACCCCGTCCACGCCGTCACCACCAGCAGAACGACGAACGACGCCGCGAGCGAGACCGCCGTCGGCAGCGCTCCCGGGCGGCAGCGGCGGCTTGGGGAGCGCGGGGAAGAACGTCTGCCGGGCCAGGAACTCCAGCAGGAGGTTCAGCGCCGTGCCGGTGACGATCGAGGCCGTGGCCGCCGCCGCCGTCACCCGCTTCCAGTTCAGCCCCACGGCGAGGGCCGGCGCCAGCGCGGCGCCGAAGGTGCCGAAGGCGAAGGTCCCCAGCAGCGCGATCAGGTCGTCGTAGCCCAGCGCCAGGGCCGCCGCCGCGACGGCGACGCCGGCCGTCGCGAGCCGCCCCCAGAAGAGCTCGCGGTCCACCCGCCGGCCGAGGGCGCGGGGGAGATCGCGGACGAGCACCGCGGCGCCGAGGTTCATGAAGGAGTCCGCCGTCGACATGATCGCCGCCAGGATCGCCGCCACCGCCAGCCCGGCCAGCGGCTCCGGCGTGAAGCCGAGGAGGAAGGCGGGCGCGGCGTCGTCCGGCTTGGCGAGCGGCGCCAGCTTCCCCTGCGCCACCAGCGCCGGCACCGCGAGGCCGATCCCCAGCCAGATCAGCAGGCAGAGCGTCTGCGAGCCGCCCAGCACCAGCGGCAGCCACTTGAGCTGGCGGGGGTCGCGGATCATGTAGAACTTGTTGAGCATGTGCGGCTGGCCGAGCACGCCGATCCCGAAGACGAAGAAGAACCCCAGCGCGGTCAGCGCCGGAGTGCTCCCCAGCGGCTCCAGGAACGCCCGCCCGAACCGCGGCGAGGCGGCGATGCTGTGCACCACCTGGCCGAAGCCGCCCCCCGCCGACATCGCGCAGGCGAACACCGCGACCGCCGCCAGGATCATCAGGGAGCCCTGGAAGACGTCGGTATAGACGCCCGCCATCATCCCGCCGGCGACGCTGTAGAAGAGGAGGACGGCGAGGCCGAGGCCCACCGCGGCCGGCAGGCTCAGGCCCAGCACCGCCGTCAGCAGCGTCCCCATCGCCAGGAGCTGCGCCCCGAGATAGCCGATCGTGCCGACCAGGACCGCCACCGCCGCCGCTCCGGAGGCCCCCCGGCTGCCGTAGCGGGCCAGGATGGCGTCCGGGATCGTGTAGACCTCCCGCACCTCGGCGAGCAGGCGCAGCCGCTTGGCCAGCGTCCAGGCCAGCAGGGTGGGCGTGAACCCGATCGACAGGTTGATGAACAGCGACGACAGGCCGATCCGGTAGGTCAGCCCCGGGCCGCCCAGGAAGACGAAGCCGCTGAACGCCGCCGCCATGGTGGCGAGGCCGGTCACCACCACCCCCAGCCCCTGCCGCGCCACCCAGAAGTCGTGCGCGCTCCGCGTGCGGCGCAGCGCCCAGACCCCGAGCCCCAGGCAGACCGCGAAGTAGACCAGCGTCGAGACGACGATCAGGGGGCGATCGAGGATCGGCACCTCAGCTCCCTCCCGAGCGCAGCCGCCGCACCCGCTCGAGATCCTCCTCCCGCAGCCCGTGCCGGCCGAAGGAGAAGGCGTAGAGCAGGCCGAGCCCGAGCAGGGGGATGGGGACGAGGACGAAGATCATCAGCGCCGTGGCCAGCGGCAGCCCGGCGACGTCCGGACCGCCCGCGGGCAGGGCCAGGACCGCCGCGAGGCCGCCGGCCAGCAGCAGCCACAGCGCTCCAAGCGGAATCCACAGGCCGCCGAGCCGCCCGCGCCGGACCGCTCCCAGGGCGATCAGGGCCACCGGGAAGGTCGCGCCGCCGAACGCCGCCAGCCACGGCGCCAGCGGGGAGCCGAGGCCGAAGGCGGCGAGCGAAGCCAGCGCCGCGAGCGCCAGCAGGACGAGGGCGAACGTTCGAGCCAAGCGGTCTCCTCGAGGGACCCGGGGATTCTATCCGCTATGATCGCCCGCATGGCGAATCCGCAGATCCAGATCCTCGTCTGCCTGAACGAGCGCCCGCCGGACAGCTCCAAGCCGAGCTGCGCCCCCAAGGGCTCGCTCGAGGTCTACCACCGCTTCAAGGACCGGGTGAAGGAGCTGAAAATCCGCGACCGCGTGATGGTCACCCGCACCGGCTGCCTCAAGCACTGCAGCCAGGGGATCACCGTCGCCGTCTGGCCGTTCAACCTCTGGTACGCGCGAGTGACCGTGGAGGACGTCGAGGAGATCCTCCAGCGCACCGTGCTGGAGGACGGCCGCGAGGTCGAGCGGCTACGGATGCCGGATATCCCCTGGGAGTGAGACCTTGCCGGTCTGCCGGACCTCCCGGGGGGACATCGCGAACTCTTTCCGGAAGGCCGCCGTGAAGTGGCTGTGGCTGGAGAATCCCAGATCGAGCGCCAGCGTGCTGAGGTCGGTGTCCCCCTGGGCGAGGGGCTCCAGGGCCTCTATCAGTCTCAGCCGGTTGAGATAGCGGTGGATCGGCATGCCGGTCTCCGCTTGAAGAGCCGGCAGAGGTGGTACGTCGAGACATGGAGGGCACGGGCCACGTCGTCGAGGCGGAGCCGCTCCCGGAACCGGACCTGCAGGATCGCCTTCGCATCCTCCACGTAGCGCCGCCGGGCCCGTTCCGGATCGCGCCGGACCGCCTTGCTCCCCTCGCGGCGGGCGAGGGCTCCGACCAGAGTCCCCAACAGATGGAGGACCGCGGCCTCGACCGCCAGGGGCTCCATGCCCTCGGCCCACGAGGCGCCGCACGGTCAACCGCTGCCGCAGGCAGGCCGCCGAGAAACCCTGCCCGAGCGTCCGAGCGGAAAAGCCCCTCCTTGCCATCCTGCCGCCCCGGGTCGTGAGCGATCACGATGTCCCGCGCAGATCCCGGTGGATCACCAGTGCGCTGCCGTGATCGCCACAGCCGAAGGGGTGCTCGGTCCGGAAGGGGGCCTCGGGGTTGTAGAAGACGACCGTCGTCGGGTCGATCAGGACCGGCCGCCCCGGCCGGTGGAGAACGTAGGCCCCCTGATGCACGAAGCTGACGACGTGCCAGAGTTGCTGCTTCTCTTCGGACAGCTCCCGCCGGGCTCCGGAGCAATCCCATCGAACGATGCCGAATCCGGGGGCCGCGTAGGCCCAGTCCAGCCCCAGCCCCGGCAGATCCCCCGCCTTGCCGTCGATCGCCGGCTCGTTCGACTCGATCACGATTCCAAGATAACCCGGCTCGCCGGCTTCCTCTAGCAGAATCTTGCTCTTCTCTCCTCTCCATCCCCCAAAAGCAAAACCCTGATAGCGGGAGCCCCACCGCGGGCCCCATCCTGAGATTCCGCGACGGCCGCGGTAAACACTGATTCGAAAGGAGTCAAGAATGAAGGGAAAAATTCTCTGGGTCGTGATGGCGGCGGTCCTGACCACCCTGGCGTCCGTCACCCCGTCCCAGGCAGGCACCTGCCAGGATGCCTGCTACGCGGAGAACCAGGCCTGTATGAAGTCGTGCCTGGGCCAGGGCCTCAGTTGCCGTAGCGCCTGCACGTACGACTACAACGTCTGTCTCGCCGGCTGCTGAACGGTGTGGGCGATCGGGAGCGCACCTTCCATCAAGGGTGCGCTCCCGGTTTCAGCCGAGCACCGGCAGCAGCGCCGAGGAGACCAGATCCCGGTTCTGCGGTGTCAGCGAGTGGCGGTACTTCCTCGCCATCTCGGCGGTGTCCGCGCGGGTGACGATCCGCTCGTAGAGGTTGGTCCGCTGCTTCGGGATGTAGCCGGCCGAGGAGATGAGGTGCTCCATCTCGTCCTGGCTCATCCGGTAGGCCGTGCCGGCCGAGGCGACGACGTTCTCCTCGATCATGATCGAGCCCATGTCGTCCGCCCCGAAGCCGAGGGAGGCCTGGCCGATCTTCTTCCCCTGGGTGACCCAACTGGTCTGGAAGTGGACGATATTGTCGAGGAAGAGCCGCGACACCGCGAGCGTCCGCAGGTACTCCTCGGCGTAGGTCTCGGGCACGTCCGGCATGTCGGTGTGGTCGTGCTGGAAGGTCCAGGAGATGAAGGCGGTGAAGCCCGCCGTCTCGTCCTGGAGGTCGCGGACGCGCTGGAAGTGCTCGACGCGGGCGGCGATCGGCTCGCCCATGCCGTACATCATGGTCGCCGAGGTGCGCAGGCCGTTGCGGTGCGCCTGCCGCATGACGTCGATCCACTCCTCGGCCGAGCACTTGGGATAGGCCAGCACCTCTTTGCGGGTGACGTCCGAGAGGATCTCGGCGCCGCCGCCGGGGATCGACATCAGCCCCGCCGCCTTGAGCCGCGCGATCACGTCGTAGAAGCTCATCCGCTCCTTACGGGCGATGAACTTGATCTCCGGCGGCGAGAAGGCGTGGAGATGGCAGTCCGGGTAGTTGGACCGCAGGTAATGGAGCAGATCCTCATAAAAGGAGAGCGGCAGGTCGGGGTGCACGCCCCCCTGCATGAGGATGCCCGTGCCGTTCAATGCCAGCGTCTCCTCCACCTTGCGGCCGATCTCCTCGAACGGCAGCAGGTACCCCTCGGGGTCCCCCGGCGCCCGGTAGAAGGCGCAGAAGCGGCACTTGTAGACGCAGATGTTGGTGTAGTTGATGTTGCGGTCGACGTTGTAGGTGGCGACCTCGGGGTCGTTGAAGCGGTTCCGCACCTCGTGGGCGGCAAGCCCGAGGTCGAGCAGGTCGCCGTCGAGGAGCAGCGTATGGGCATCGCCGGCCGAGATGCGGCGGCCGGCCAGAGCGTCGTCGAGAATCTGTTGGACGGGGCGTCCGGAGGGTTGTAAGTCCATAGCCTGTCTACTCTACCCTATCGTGTCGGCTTCGCGCTTTTCCGGAGGTCTCGGAGGGCCGCCTGGATCCGGCTGGAGAGGGTGCGCTCGGTGTCCCGCCCCCAGCCGCTGGCGACTTGCAGGATCTCCCCCTCGGGGCTGACCAGCACGTAGGTGGGGAAGCTGTGAATCCCGCACTGGCGGGTGAACTCCTGCCCCTTGTCCCAGACCTGCGGCCATTCCATCTGGTGCTTGGCGATGAACTCGCGCAGGGCCTTCTCGTCGGTGTCGTTGCTGATGCTCACCAGTTGGAACGGGTCGTCCTTCAGGCGGTGGCTCAGGGAGCGCAGGCTGGGCACCGACGCCACGCAGGGAGGGCACCAGGTGCCCCAAAAGTCCAGGAGCAGGACCTTCCCCCTCAGATCCTCCGCGGTCAGATACTCCCCCGCCAGCGTCGTGAGCTCGAAATCGGGCACGATCCGCTTCCTCGCCCGCACGGGGCTCGTGATGAGCTTCCTGGCGACCTCGGCATTCTGCTCTCCAGGCCCGTTCGCCAGATACTCCTTGAGGACCGCCACACCCTCCGTGTCGCGCGACATCCGCAGCAGGGTGAAGCCCAGGCTGAAACGGATGGCGTTGATCTTTCCGCCGCTCATCTCGAGAGCCTGGCGGAAAGCCTTCTCCGCCGGCTCGAGCTGCTTCGGATCGTCCGCCGCCAGTCCGACGAGGGCGACCCCACGTTCGTTGGCGGCCCCGATGAGGATCGTCTGGTTGGTGGTCATCCCCGCGATCGCGTCGACGTTCTTCAAGGCGTCCTTGTAGGCGCCCATCTTGTCGAGCGCCTTGGCCACCCACAGGCGGCACTCCGCGCACGAGCCGTTCGCCTGCTTGTCGGCCTCCCTGAAGGTCCGGACGGCCTCCTTGTACTTGCCCGCGTCGTACAGGCCACGCCCCTCCAGGAGCTTGTCGGTGGGGACCGGAGGCTGAGGTGGATCCGCGAGGAGGGGGGGCGAGAGGAGGATCAGGAGGCCGGCGGCGAGACCCGCCAGCGCGCGACCGCTGTGCTGACATCTCGGTTTCATGAACCTATATTGTACCGTACCCCTGGAATGGAGACGCTGCGCGTGCTGGTGGTGAGCGACGATCCCCTCGCGAGAACCGGGGGCGAGGTCCGCGACGTCCGCGTCACCATCGGCGCCCGCAACGGCAAGGAGGCGGCTGAATGAAGTCAGATCACGGCGTGTCGTCCGGCTTCTCCTGAAGATAGAGGTTCAAGTAGGCCGAGAGGAACTTGACGAAGTTCTTGTTGTAGATCTCGTTGTGCCCCGGGATCAGATGGGCGCTCGCGCGCAGGACGAGGTAGGGCGAGGACTTGTCCCAATGCGGCCGGGTCTCGGTCAGCCGGATGCCGTCGGGCAGCACGCCCGCGAGACCGTTGGCGTCCATGGCGCGCAGTGCCGCGCAGGGCTCCGCCGGCGACGAGGGCACAGCTTTCCGGGACTCGGCGAACTTGAGCCGGAGGTTCCGCATCTCCGCCGGGGAAGGGAAGGGGCAGCCGCAGGTCCCGGGTTTCTCCTCCTCGACCTCGACCGGGCCGTCGTAACGGAGCTCATGGGTCTGCTGTGGGACGTAATGCCCCGCGCCCGTGAGCTCGGCTCCGAAATGGCCCCAGCGCAGCGGGTGCCAGAGGAGCCAGAGAAAGCGGCCGATGGGAAAGGCCGTGCCCACGGCGGCGTCCCCCTCGGAAGCCACCGTCACCAAGACTGGGCACTGCGGCGCGTAGCGGCCGGGCAGGGCCAGATCGCCATCGAAGAGGCGGTACCGGTCAGCCTCGAAAGCCGGATTGATCAGCAGGACCAGATCGCCCAGCTCGTGGCGCTTCGTCTTGATGCCGGCGGCGTCCGCCAGCGGACCGACGCCGTCCCGCCCGCTCCACTCGCTGACCAGCGCGGCCTCGACGGCCGAGAAGACCAGGGCGCCGCCGAAGCTGTGCCCGGCCGTCACCATGGTCACGAACCCGGGGGAACGCCGCTGGTCGAGATCGGTGTTGATCTCGTAGGTCAGGTTGGCGAGCTCCAGGAGGAGCTTGGAGCCGGCGTTCTCGCCGATCCGGTGGGCCGTCCGCTTGCGGTTGTAGAACGTCGCCCCCTGCAGCTTCCGGCTCGAATCCCCCCGCCAGCCGAGATAGATCCCGATCACCGGCCCCTTGTTGAGCCGGTCGGGGTCCTCGCTAATCCCCTTCAGCACGCTGCGGAAGCAGGCGACGTTGGAGTCGCAGACGCTGGCGCCGTGGTGCCACCCATGGACGAAGGTGAGGACGATCGCTCCCTTCTCCTCCGCGACCTCGCGGACCATCGCGAAGACCTGCTCCTTCTGAACCTCGTCCTTGACGTGGCCGTCGTCGGACAGCTCGATGATCCCAAGGGTGAACCCCTCATACCGCTCGATCGACCGCCGGGCGACCTCCTCCCGGATCGGGTCCCCCGGCCGGCTGCCGGCGAGCGCCTTGAGATCGATCAGGCGCTCCGAGGGTCCGGTCCCCCGAAGCTGGGCGTGGGGAGTGCAGGCGCACAGCAGGGATAGAGCGGCAGATAAAGCCAGGAGAAGCCTGGGCATGGAGCCTCCTCCCGATACCAGGATCGGGATCGTACATCTAGAATCCTACGAATTTCTGCTCAGTGTACCTTAGAAGCCCTTCTACCCAAAGCTGCCTTGGCGTTGCTTTGGGGCATCTTCAGATCTAGACTGTGCACACAGTGCACAGTCGCAGGAGATGCCATGGCAACGAGAGCAAAAGGAATCCGAATCCCGGCAGAACTCGATCGGGAGATCGCTCATGAGTCAGCGACCCGCGGCAAATCCTGGTCGGCCATGACCGCGGAGTTGTTGGAGGAGGCGATCCGAACGCGCCGGGCTCCGGGAATCTCTTTTGTCGATGGCCCAACCGGACGTCGAGCTGTCGTGGCGGGGACTGGCCTGGATGTCTGGGAGATCATCGCGACCTGGAAGGAGGAGGGCGAAGACCATGAGGTACTGCGGCAAAACTACCCATGGCTGAGCGAGGCCCAAATCCGGGCAGCGCTTGCCTATTACGAGCTCTACCCATCCGAGATCGACGCGCGCTTCGAACGCGAGGCACAGTGGACGCCCGAGAGAGTCCGGAGAGAGTTCCCTTTCTCGCGGCCGCGCAACGGCTAGCCGCCCCTCATGCGATTTCTTCTGGACGAGGATCTCAATCCCGCGATTGCGGAGATCGCCCGAGGGCTGGGCCTGGACGTGCTCTCCGTCCATGAGATCGATCGACGTGGCCTTCAGGACGAGGACCAGCTCCGGTTCTCAACTTCCGTGGAGAGAATCTTCATCACCCGCAACAGGGACGACTTCCTGCGATTGAACCTGACCTTTTTCCAGACCGGCGAAACCCATGCCGGGCTCCTTATCGTCCCGCGCAGCCTGCCCAACCATCTCCCGGAGAGGATCGCTCATGCATTGAAGCGCTGGCAGGAGCGGCAGAACGACCCGGGCGCTCACTTCCTCGACTTCCTCTCGCCCTGATCAGCTCCAGAACTCGATCGGCCGGGGCTCCAGGATCAGGCCGTTGGCGTGGGCGCGGCGGTAGAACTCATCGAGGCCTGCGATCTCCTCCTGGCGGAGGAAGAAGGAGAGGTTGTCTTCGAGGTAGGAGCGGACCTCGGTGGTGTCGAGGCCCATCTCGGCGGCCGATTCGCGCACCAGGGTGTCGAGCGAGGAGAGGCCGTAGCGCAGACTGCTCTTGAAGTAGAACGGCAGGTCGGGGATCTCCACCTCCGGCCGCACCGCCCAGACGGCGAAGACGAAGGGCAGGCCGGTGAGCGCTTTCCACTCCGCCGCCAGATCGGTGATCAGGTACCGCTCGCGGTCGACCCGCAGGGCGGGATCGCCGATCACCAGGGCCGCGTCGGCCTCGGCCAGCATGCGCTCCGGGTCCGGACGCTCGTGCAGGTACTCGGGGTTGATCCCCCAGCGCTCGCGCAGCAGGATCCGGATCAGGGTCGCCGAGGTGCGGCTGTTGGTGTCGAGAGCGACGCGCCGGACCTCCTCGATCGGCACGCGGGAGACGAGGAGCACGCTGCGCACCTCGTGATGCGCCGCCACGCACATGTCGGGGAGCACCCGCAGGTTGGGGATGCGCTGCACCTCGATCGACGGGATCAGCCCGATTTCGAGGTTCCCCTGCGCGAGCAACTGCGCCACCAGCGACGGCGGGTGGTAGCTCGGCGCGAACAGGTCCGCGTGATGGCCCTTGAGAAACCCCCAGGCCAGCGGCTTGCTGTTCAGGAAGTTGACGATGCCTACACGCAGCTTGGGCAAGGGCTCTCGGCTCCCCTACTTCGACATCGCGTTGAGGAAGTCCTGGTTGGTCTTGGTCTTCGACAGCTTGTCGTGCAGCAGCTCCATGCTCTCCACCGTCGACAGCGGGTTGAGCACCTTGCGCAGCACCCAGACGCGGTGCAGCTCGCTCTCCGGCATCAGCAGCTCTTCCTTGCGGGTGCCCGACTTGTTGATGTCGATCGCCGGGAAGACGCGCTTGTCGACCAGCTTGCGGTCGAGATGGATCTCGCAGTTGCCGGTGCCCTTGAACTCCTCGAAGATGACGTCGTCCATGCGGCTGCCGGTGTCGACCAGCGCCGTGGCGATGATCGTCAGCGAGCCGCCCTCCTCGATGTTGCGGGCGGCGCCGAAGAACCGCTTCGGCCGGTGCAGCGCGTTGGCGTCGATACCGCCGGAGAGCACCTTGCCCGAGGGGGGCTGGACGGTGTTGTAGGCGCGCGCCAGGCGGGTGATCGAGTCGAGCAGGATCACCACGTCCTTCTTGTGCTCGACCAGGCGCTTGGCCTTCTCGATCACCATCTCGGCCACCTGCACGTGGCGGGTGGCGGGCTCGTCGAAGGTCGAGGAGACGACCTCGCCCTGCACCGAGCGCTGCATGTCGGTGACCTCTTCCGGCCGCTCGTCGATCAGCAGCACGATCAGCATCGCCTCGGGGTGGTTCTTCTCGACCGAGTGGGCGATCGACTGCAGCAGCATGGTCTTGCCGGTGCGCGGCGGCGCCACGATCAGCGCGCGCTGCCCCTTGCCCATCGGGGTCGAGAGGTCCATCACCCGCGACGACATGTCGCCGGCGACCTCGAGCTTGATCCGCTCCTGCGGGTAGAGCGGCGTCAGGTTGTCGAAGAAGATCTTGTTGCGAGCGACCTCGGGGTGCTCGAAGTTGACCGCCTCGACCTTGATCAGGGCGAAGTAGCGCTCGCCCTCCTTCGGCTGCCGCACCTGGCCGGAGATGGTGTCGCCGGTGCGCAGATCGAAGCGCCGGATCTGGCTCGGGGAGACATAGATGTCATCCGGCCCCGGCAGGTAGTTGTATTCAGGGGCGCGAAGGAAGCCGAACCCGTCGGGGAGGCACTCGAGCACCCCCTCGGCGAAGATCAGGCCGCTCTTCTCGGTCTGCGCCTGGAGGATCTTGAAGATCAGCTCCTGCTTGCGCATGCCGGTGGCGCCCTCGACGCCCAGATCCTTGCCGATCTGGGTGAGTTGGGTGATGTTCATCTCCTTGAGGGCCCGAATGTCGAGCGCCTCCACATTCACCTTCTCCGCCTGGTTCTGTTGAGATTTGGCCATGTCGTTCCTCTTCGTATCGCTGATCATCTTGCACTCGCCTCGAGGTGGGGTGTAATCGCTCCCCAGAGTTCTTTGATCCCACTTCCCGAGCGAGCGGAAACAGGGATGACGGGAATCGTCTCTTTCAAGCCCAGCGTCTGGCGGATGTCGCGGATCGCCAACGTCCACCGGCCGCGGGTGATCTGGTCGATCTTGGTGGCGGCCACGATGACCGCCAGCCCCAGTCCTTCCAGATACTCGTACGCCTGCACGTCGAGGGGGGTGGCTCCCACCTTGCCGTCCACCAGCAGCACCACCGTATCCGGCGGCGTCTCCCGGAAGTACCCCTCGACCCGCGCCGCCCACTCCCGCCGCGCGTCCTTGCCGGCCTTGGCATAGCCGTAACCCGGCAGGTCGACGAAGTAGAAGCGCTGGTTCACCAGGAAGTAGTTGACCGCCTGCGTCCGTCCCGGCGTCGAGCTGGTGCGGGCGAGGGCCTTTCTTCCCAGTAAGCCGTTGAGCAGGGTCGATTTGCCGACATTGGAGCGTCCGACGAAAGCAACTTCGGGACGCCCGTCGCGCAAGTAGTCCCCGCTCCCGTGAGCGGACCGGATGAACTCCGCGGTCTCGACTTTCACGCGCTCCGCCTGCGTTCGCGGCGTTCGCGGTCGGTGAGCCCGACTTTCGCCGGCGGCAGCGGCTTCATCAGTCTTTTTCAATCTGAAACCCGTTCCCGCGCCGGCTCTTCGGAGCCGGCGCGGTCCGGGCTGGCCAATCAGGTGTCAATCAGGTTTCAATGGGCCAGGGAATCCGAGCCCACCGGAGAGTCGGAGGGCGCCTTGGTGTACTTCCCGTCCTTCTTCGGCAGCGGGACGAGAGGTCCGTCCAGGGCGAGCCGCAGGACTTCGTCCATCGACTCGACCAGGTGGAACTCCATGGCCTCGCGGACCTCGGCCGGGATCTCCTCGACGTCCTTCTCGTTCTCCTTGGGGAGGATGATCTCGTTGATGCCGCCGCGGTAGGCGGCGAGCACCTTGTCCTTGATCCCCCCGACCGGCAGAACCTTGCCGCGCAGCGTGATCTCCCCGGTCATCGCGACGTCCTTGCGGACCGCGATCTTGGTCAGCGCCGAAATCAGCGCCGTGGCCATCGTGATGCCCGCCGACGGGCCGTCCTTCGGGATCGCTCCCTCGGGGACGTGGAGATGCACGTCGATGCTCTCGTTGAAGTCCGGCTCGATGCCGAACAGGTCGGCGCGGCTGCGCAGGTAGGACACCGCGGCGCGGGCCGACTCCTGCATCACGTCGCCGAGCTTGCCGGTCAGCGTCAGCTTCCCCTTGCCCGGCATCAGGCCGACCTCGGTCTCCAGCAGCTCGCCGCCCACCTCGGTCCAGGCGAGGCCGGTCGCGACGCCGATCTCGGACTCCTCGTTCTTGCGGCGGGCCCGGAACCTGGGCTTGCCGAGGAGCTCGAAGACCATCTCCGGCGTGACCGTGAGGGTGAGCGACGGCCCCTCGCGGACCACCCGGCGGGCGATCTTGCGGCAGATGGAAGCGATCTCGCGCTCCACGCTGCGCACGCCCGGCCTCGCGGGTGTAGCTCTCGATGATCACCCGCACCGCCTCGGCCTCGACGCTGATCTTCTCCGCCGAGAGGCCGTGGTCGCGGAGCTGCCGGGGGACCAGGAACTGCTGGGCGATCGCCAGCTTCTCGTTGAGCGTGTAGCCCGAGAGGCTGATGACCTCCATGCGGTCCTTGAGCGGCGCCGGGATCGAGTGGGTCACGTTGGCGGTGGCGATGAACATCACCTTCGACAGGTCGTACTCGACGTCGAGGTAATGGTCGAGGAACGCGTCGTTCTGCTCCGGATCCAGCACCTCGAGCAGGGCCGCCGAGGGATCGCCCCGGAAGTCGGTCGACATCTTGTCGATCTCGTCGAGCAGGAAGACCGGGTTGATCGTCCCCGCCTTGCGCATCATCTGGATGATCTGGCCGGGGAAGGCGCCGATGTAGGTCCGGCGGTGACCCCGGATCTCCGCCTCGTCGCGCACGCCGCCGAGCGACAGGCGGACGAACTTGCGTCCGGTGGCGCGGGCGATCGACTTGGCGAGCGACGACTTGCCGACGCCCGGAGGGCCGACGAAGCAGATGATCGAGCTCTTGGTCTGGCCGATGAGCTGGCGCACGGCCAGGAACTCGAGGATGCGGTCCTTGATCTTCTCGAGGCCGTAATGGTCCTCGTTGAGCACCCGCTCGGCGTGGTCGAGGTCCTTGCGCTCCTTGCTGCGCTTGCGCCAGGGCACCGCGACCATCCAGTCGATGTAGTTGCGCGAGACGGTGGCCTCGGCCGACACCGGCGGCATCGCCTCCAGGCGCTTGAGCTCCTGCTCGGCCTTCTCCTTGACCTCCTTGGGGAGGCCCGCCTTCTCGATCTTCTCGCGCAGCTCGGTCAGCTCGTCGCCGCGGTCGTCCTTGCGCCCGAGCTCCTGATGGATGGCCTTGATCTTCTCGTTGAGGTAGTACTCCTTCTGGGCCTTCTCCATCTGCTTCTTGACCTTCACGTTGATCCGCTTGTCGATGTTGATCTTCTCGATCTCGACGTCCAGCAGGTCGTGAAGGCGCTGCAGGCGCTCGTAGGGATTGACCAGCTCGAGCAGCGACTGCTTCTCGGCGGTGGCCACCATCAGGTGGGCCGAGAGGATGTCGGCCACGCGGTCGGCGTCGTCGAGCTTCAGGGTCGACATCAGCCCCTCGAACGCCAGGTGGTGCGACATCTTGGCGTACTGCTCGAAGGCCGCGAGGACCTTGCTCATGTACGTCCGCAGCTCCTCGCCCATCGGGTAGTTGACCTCGTAGGTCTCCACCTCGACGCTCAAGGCGCCGTCGGTATCGTCGACGCTGACGATCTTGCCGCGCTGGACCCCCTCGACCATCACCCGCACGTTGCCGTTGGGCAGCTTGAGGTTCTGGATCACGGTCGCGATGACGCCGACGTCGCAGATGTCGTCGCGCAGCGGATCGTCGATCCGGGGGTCCTTCTGGGCGGCCAGGAAGATCCGCTTGGTGGAACCCGAGAGCGCCCGCTCCAGAGCCAGCACCGAGCTCTCACGGCCCACGATGAACGGGGCCATCATGTGAGGGAAGACCACCATGTCCCGCAGGGGGACCAGCGGCAGGGTCTCGCGCTTCTTGGTGACGAATGATGAAGCCATGTCGGGTGCTCGCGCCTTTCCTCAGCCGGCCTTCTTGTACAGCATGATCGGCTGGATCCGACTCGCAACGACCTCTTCATTGATGAGGATCTGCTTGACGTCGCGTTGCGAGGGAATGGTGTACATGAGGTCGAGCATCAGCTCCTCGAGGATGATGCGCAGGCCGCGAGCCCCGACGTTGCGCTTGAGCGCCTCGCCGGCGATCGCCTTGAGCGCCTCGTCCGTGAACTTCAGCTCCACCCCTTCGAACTCCAGGATGGTCTGGTACTGCCGGATCAGACTGTTCTTGGGCTCGTGAAGGATGCGCACCAGCGCCTCCTCGTCGAGCTCCTCGAGCGTCGCGACCACCGGCAGACGCCCCACGAACTCGGGGATCAGGCCGTACTTGATCAGGTCCTCGGGCAGCACGTTCTCCAGGAACTGGCCCGTCTTCTTATCGCGCTTGCCCTTGATCTCCGCGCCGAAACCGAGGGACTTCTGGTTCATGCGGCGCTCGATGACCTCCTCGAGGCCGACGAAGGCGCCACCGCAGATGAACAGGATGTTGGTGGTGTCGATCTGCAGGAACTCCTGGTGCGGATGCTTGCGCCCGCCCTGCGGCGGCACGTTGCACTGGGTCCCCTCGAGGATCTTCAGCAGCGCCTGCTGCACCCCCTCGCCCGAGACGTCGCGGGTGATCGAGGGGTTGTCGCTCTTGCGGCAGATCTTGTCGACCTCGTCGATGTAGACGATGCCGCGCTGCGTCTTCTCCTTGTCGTTCCCCGAAGCCTGGTAGAGCTTCAGGATGATGTTCTCGACGTCCTCGCCGACGTAGCCCGCCTCGGTGAGAGTGGTGGCGTCGGCGATCGTGAACGGCACCGACAGCAGCCGCGCCAGGGTCTGGGCGAGCAGCGTCTTGCCGGTCCCGGTGGGGCCGATCAGGAGGATGTTCGACTTCTGGAGCTCGACCTCGCCGTGCGATTTCTCCGCGAAGTCGATGCGCTTGTAGTGGTTGTAGACCGCGACCGCCAGCTTCTTCTTCGCCTGCTCCTGGCCGATCACGTACTCGTCGAGGAGCGCCTTGATCTCCTTGGGCTTGGGGAGCGTCGTGTCCTGCTGCTGCTCGAGCATCCGGTCCTCGGCGATGATGTCGAGGCAGATGTCGACGCACTCATCGCAGATGAACACCGTGGGGCCGGCGATCAGCTTCTTCACCTCGCGCTGGCTCTTGTTGCAGAACGAGCACCTCAGGACTTCATCGCCGCTGTCTTTCTTCGGCATTTCTCCTCCGTTGTGGGCGGAACGCTGATCAGGCTTTCCTCGATGCTAGGTGCGTTCCTCAACGCCTGTCAACGTCTTGCCAGATAGAACAGGGTCCGCGGCAGAGGCTATTTCCGTCCCGCCTTCACCACGTCCACCGGCTCAACCTGGGGTCTGCTACACCTCAAGGTGTCGCGAGACACCAAAAAGGCGTCACCGGATCGGGGTCGGCGTGGCCTCGGGCCGCCGCCGCATCATCACCCGGTCCGCGATTCCGTATTCGACCGCTTCTTTCGCTGAGAGAATCCTATCGCGTTCCGTGTCGCGATGGATCTCCTCTTTCGTCTTGCCGGTGTGGTACGCCAGGATTTCGTCCAGGCGGTCGCGCATCGACAGCATGTCCTTGGCGTGGATCTCGATGTCCGTCTGCTGCCCCTGCAGCCCGGAGATCAGCGGCTGGTGGATCAGCACCCGGCTGTTGGGCAGCAGCGTCCGCTTGCCCTTGGTGCCCGACGCGAACAGCACCGCCGCCATCGACGCCGCCTGCCCCACGCAGTAGGTGGAGACGTCCGGCTTGATGTACTGCATGGTGTCGTAGATCGCCAGACCGGCGCTGACCGAGCCGCCGGGGGAGTTGATGTACAGCGAGATGTCCTTCTCCGGGTTCTCCGCCTCGAGGAAGAGCATCTGGGCGATGATCAGGCTCGCCTGGTCGTCGTCGACGGGGCGGCCGAGGAAGATGATGTTGTCCTTGAGCAGGCGCGAGTAGATGTCGTAGGCGCGCTCGCCCCGGTTCGATTGCTCGACCACCATCGGAATCAGCATGCTTTGGGTCTCTCCTTAACCTTCTTGGGTCGTCAGCCCGGAGGCGGCGGGGGCATCCTCGTCCGGCTCTCCGAGCAGTGTACGGATCGTCTTCTCGCGCCGCAGCTGCGAGCGGAGGGAGGTCAGACGGCCGTCCTCGTCCAGCTTGCGGCGCAGCACCGGGGTCGAGACCCCCTGTGCGCGAGCCAACACCGCCAGGGTGCGCTCGAATTCCTCTTCGGTGACGGCGAGCTCCCGGTGGTCGGCGACGGCGTCGAGCAGCAGCCGCGCGTGCACCCGCTTCTCGGCCATCGGCGCCATCTCCTCGCCCACCCGGCCCCAGTCGATGTGGGCCTTCTCGACGTCGACGCCGCGGCGCGACAGGTTCTCGGCGTAATCCTGCACCATCCCCTCGACCTCCCGGCGCACGACCCCCTGGGGGAGGTCGATCGGGTGGCGGTCGCGGAGCTGGTCGAGCAGGGCCTGGTGGCGCGCCTCGCGGCGCTTCTCGTCCTTCTGCTGGCGCAGCCGGACCACCACCGCCTCGCGCAGCGCCTCGAAGGTCGCGAACTCGGGGTTCACCTTGGCGGCGAAAGCGTCGTCGAGCGGCGGCAGATCGCGCTCCTTGACCTCGTCGACCTTGACCCGGAACTTCTGCTCGTGCACCTCGGGCGCCCCACCCTCCTCGGCGGCGGGGTGCTCGTGGCGGCGCTCGAAGGTCGTCTCCTGGCCGGCCGACAGCCCCTGGACGGCGAGCGAGAGCTCCTCCCAGACCTGGGGATCGCCGACCTCGACGGTCACCGGGTCGGTCCGCTCCTCCGGATGCTCGGGCGAGCCGACGGTGGTCACCTGCAGGCTGAGCTGATCGCCGCGCGAGGCCGGCCGGTCGACCGTCACCCACTCGGACATCTGCTTGCGGATGTTGTCGATCGTCTCCTCGATCTCCATCGTCCCCGGCTCCACCTCGGGGTCGGGGAGGTCGAAGCTGTCGATGTTGCGCAGCTCGATCTCGGGGCGGGTCTCGACCGTGGCCACGAAGGTCAGGGGCTCGCCGGGCGCGAGCTCGGAAACCTCGTCGACCTCGGGAGGGAGCAGGGGCTCGAGCGAGCTCTCGGCCTGTGCCTGCTTCCAGTAACGGGGGAGCAGGCGCTCCTTGACCTCCTGGTCGATCTCCTTGGCGAACCGGCGGCGGACCAGCTCGGAGGGAACTTTGCCCTGACGGAAGCCGGGAAGGCGGACCTTCTGGCCGTAATCGCGCACCACGCGCTGGGTCTCCGCCTCGACGGCGGGCGCGGGCACCTCCACCTTGATCTGTTTGCGGCAGGGCCCGACGTCCTCGAGAGAAAGCACGACGCTCATCAGTGGATTGACCTCATCGTCTGGTGCGAAAGAGGGGACTCGAACCCCCAACCCGATCTCTCGGGACTAGATCCTAAGTCTAGCGCGTATACCAATTCCGCCACTTTCGCTAGTGAGACCTCCTGGAACAAGGAGGATTGGGAGTTTGGGGGAGGTGGTGAGCCGCGAAGGAATCGAACCTTCAACCCGCAGATTAAGAGTCTGCTGCTCTGCCAATTGAGCTAGCGGCCCGTTCGGTCTGGATCTTACTGCAAAGAGGATTGCGGTGACAACGCCCCGAGCGCAAACCCGCTGTTTCGTCCCCGTACTCCGCTTCAACGCCCGGAAATCGCCGCGCATTCCCATCCGCTCCCGGCCGCCTTTCCTCTCCCGCACCCGGGTCAACCACCCTGCACGAAGTGGACCACTTCCAGCCGGTCCCCCGCCCCCAGACGCGTCTCCGCGAACCGGGCGCGCGGCACGAGGTCGCCGTTGCGCTCCACCGCCACCGTGCGCGGGTCGCGCCCCAGGCCGGCGACCAGGTCCGCCACCGTCGCCCCCGAGGGAACCTGGTGCGGCTCGCCGTTGAGGACGACTTCGAGGAAGGCGGTGGCTTCCATGGGGGAGGTTATAACACGGACGAACACGGGCTCTCACGGACCTGCACGGACAGGCCGACCGAAGCTGGAGCCTCTTCCGTGTCCGTGCTGGTCCCTGAGCGTCCGTGTCCGTCGGGAGGGTGGTGGGCGCCCCTGCCCGCTACAACAGATGCTTCAGCTCGGCCCGGCCGATCGAGCTCACCGCGTTGATGATCAGCGCCGAGGTGCCGCGGCCGACCTCGGGGATATCGAAGCCGAGCGCCAGCACCCCCTGGTCGTCGGTGCGGCCGGTGGCGAGCACGCGCGGCTCGACGACGGTCGAGATCATCCGCACCGAGACCTGGGTGCCGGCGACCGCCTGGCCGCTCTTGCTGGAGCTGGCGCGCAGGACCAGCGTCGCGCGAGCCCCGAGCACCAGGTCGCGCTCCTCCTCGAGCAGGAGGACGAGCTGCTCCTGGTCGGCCTCGCTGGTCAGATACTCGAGGATCACCTGGTCGAGCGTCCGCTCCGGCCCCGCCGGCCGCGCCGGCCGCGGCGGGGGTGGCGCCATCGGCACATCGGCGCCATCTGTAGCCGGGTCATGCCCGGCGCCATTCGGCTCGTACTCGGCGTCACCGAGACCGCCGTGGCCCCTGACGGGCGCGCCAGCGTCTCGCTGGAGACGCCGCCGCGCGCCACCGTCTCGCCGGCGTCGAGGCGGACCGGCACGGGGGGAGGCGGCACCGGCATCGCCACCGTCGGCGGCAGCATCCGGCCGACGAGCGGCTGCCCGCTGGTCGGCGACGCGCCCCCCACCATCTGATGCTGGCCCGTCTGGCGGCTGGCGGCGAGCGCGGCGAACTTGGCGTCGAGCCTGCCGTGACGGATCGCCGCGATCATCGTCCGGTGCTGGTGGTCCATCAGGGCGACGATGTCCTTCTCGTCCTTCCCTTCGGCGAGCAGCTCGGCGTAGCTCGCCCGCTTGCTCGCCAGCACCTGCCCGCCGACGTAGACGAGGCTCTCGATGAAGGGATTGGAGATCCCCTTGTCCTCCGTCTGGACGTGATAGACCACCTCGCCGTGGCGGACGTCGGTGTTATATCCGTATCATGGTTGGCCGGTGATCATGCGCAGGGCACCAGGGGAACAGCTACTTTACAGTACGGGCTAGGGGATTCTAAGAAGAGGACGCCAGGGAAGCAAGCGCGGCGGGATCATACAGCGACCCGCCGCCCTCCGGCCCCGGAGCCGGCAAGCCTTGGTCTTGTCGTCGTTGCAGCCCTTTGCGTCCTTTCCCTCCTTTCTCGCTTACAATAGGCATCAGCCCACCGAGCCTGCCCGGACCCTCCCCAGCAAATGGCGGGAGAGCAGGCCGACAGGGTGGTCCGGGAAACCGGGCCGCCTCCCGTGTTTTGGAAAGGCGGGGCGAAGAGCCGGCGGCTCGGGGGCAGGGATTCGTCCATATGAGCCGCTTCGCGATCCTAGACCAGCCCCGCAAGAGCCCCCCGCCTTTGGGGCCGGCCTTCGCGAAAACTTCCCCGGAAAGCTCCCCGGCCACCCGGCTGATCGACGCCTTCGGGCGGCGGCTCACCTATCTGCGGGTCTCGGTCACCGACCGCTGCAACCTGCGCTGCACCTACTGCCTGCCGGAGGACGCCGACTTCCCCTTCGGCGACCGCGACTTCCTCTCCCCCGCCGAGATCGAGACGATGGTCGGCGCCCTGGTGCGCCTCGGCATCCGGCGGGTGCGGCTGACCGGCGGCGAGCCGCTGGTGCGCAAGGACCTGCTGGAGATCGCGCGGCGGCTGAAGGCCCTTCCCGGGCTCGAGAACCTGGCCCTCTCGACCAACGGCACCGAGCTCGCCCGCCTCGCCCCGGCCCTCCGGGAAGCGGGCGTCGACCGCGTCAACATCAGCGTCGACAGCCTCGACCCCGAGCGCTTCCGCGAGATCACCCGCCGCGGCGACCTGGCGGAGGTCTGGCGCGGCGTCGAGGCGGCGCTCGCGGCCGGGCTCGATCCGGTCAAGCTCAACGCCGTCCTCCTGCGGAGCAACCGGGACGACGTCGACCGGCTGGCGGCCCTCACCCTCGACCGCCCGCTCCACGCGCGCTTCATCGAGGTGATGCCCACCGGCGTCAACCACCACCTCCAGCCGGGGGAGTTCGTCTCCGCGGACGACACGCAAGCCCGCCTGGAGGAGCGCTTCGGGCCGCTCATCCCCACCGAGCTCGGGCCGCGCACCGGCCCGGCGAAGGCGTACCGCTTCGCGGGCGCGGTGGGCACGGTCGGCTTCATCACCCCGCTCTCCCACACCTTCTGCGCCGACTGCAACCGCCTGCGCCTGACCTCCCGCGGCGAGCTGCGCCTCTGCCTGTTCGCCGACCGCACCTACCCTCTCCGCCCCCTGCTCGCGGCCGCCGATCCGGCCGCCGCCCTGGAGGACGAGATCCTCCGCGTCCTCCAGGAGAAGCCGGCCGAGCACAACCTCACCCAGGGCGATTACGGCAACCTGCAGAGCTTCATGCAGATCGGGGGGTGAGATGCGTTCAGTCGCGGACGATCTCCGTCGCCGGGACCGGGAGGCTTTCGCCAGCCTGCCCGTCGAGGAGCGTATCCGTCGTGTCTTCGAGATGGGCGAGATCGGCCTGGAGGCTTTCCGCCAGGCCCAGGGGGTCGACCGCAGGACCGCGATCCGCCTCCTCCAGCGCCAGCGCCAGGCCGGGCGCCGCCCTTCCAAATGCATGGAGGAGCTGATCGGGTGAGCCTCCTCGCCCAGGTGAGCGAGACTCTGCGAGCGGCTGGCGTCCCCTACGCCCTGATCGGCGCTTCAGCCATGACGATCCACGGCGTCAACCGCTCGACGATCGACGTGGACCTCTTCGTCCTCGATCCGGCATGCCTGGACCGCCGTTTCTGGGATTTCCTCGCGGCCGAGGGGGTCAGCGTCGAGGTGCGGAGGGGGGATCCGGACGATCCTCTCGCCGGCGTCGCGCGGTTCGAGGCCCCCCCGGAGCTGCCGCTCGATGTCGTCGTCGGCAAGTACGTCTGGCAGCGAAAGACGATCGAGCGGGCCCGGACGGCGATCTTCGCGGGAGTGGAGGTCCCCGTGCTCACCGGCGTCGATCTGATCCTGCTCAAGCTCTACGCCGGAGGTCCTCAGGACGCCTGGGACATCCAGCAGATCCTGGCGGGCTCGGAGCGGGAATCGTTGATCGCCGGAGTGGAGCGGGAGCTTCCCGCATTGCCCAAGGATTGCGCCCGGCTCTGGCGGCACATTCTCGATCCCCCCGCCTGAAAGGGTGTTTCGAAAGTTAGTCGCGACGCCCTCCGCCCGGGCATGAATGCCCGGTCTAAGGACAGCGCCGGATGAATCCGGCTTCAAGCTCCCTTCAGGGAGCGCTGTTCCTAGCCCGGCGATTCATCGCCGGGCGGGGGAGGCGGCTTTCGAGACACCCCCTCAGGCCCGCTCACGGCGCCAGCGCCCGGGTGGGCTCGACCCGGCTTGCCCGCTTCGCCGGCAGCCAGCTCGCCAGCAGGGCCGCCGTGGCCAGCACCAGGACGACCCCGGCGAAGGTGGCGGGATCGGTGGCGCTGACCTCGAAGAGGAGGCCGGCGATCGCGCGGGTGGCCGCCGCGGCTCCCGCGAGGCCCACGGCGACTCCCAGCAGCACCGGGCGCATCGCCTGACGGACCACCAGGGCGAGCACACCCCCCTCTGTCGCCCCAGCGCCATCCGCAGCCCGATCTCCTGGGTGCGCTGGCTGACGAAGTAGGCGATCACCCCGTAGATCCCCACCGCCGCGAGCAGCAGGCCGATCGCCCCCAGCGCCGTCAGCAGCAGCATGTTGAAGCGGGTGGTCGCCGCCAGGGAGGCGCGGATCTCCTCCATGGTGAGCAGGTCGAAGACCGGCAGCCGGGAGTCGACGGCGAGGACCGCCTGGCGGACCCGCCTGGAGATCGACGCCGGATCGCCGGCCGCCCGTACCACCAGCGCCATCGAAAGCCCTGCTCGCCCAGCACGTCGGAGTTCGCCTGCTCCAGCGGCAGATAGACCTCGGGCTTCGTGTCGTCCGCGAGATGACCCTGCCGGATGTCCCCCGCCACCCCCACGACCTCCATCCAGACCGGCCCCTTCTCATCGCGCCAGTAAGCGAGCCGCTTGCCGAGCACGTCCTCGCTCCCCCAGACCACGCGGGCCAGCTTGCGGTTGACGATCGCGACGTCCGGAGCCCGGCGCGGTCGCGGGCGGTGAAGTCCCGGCCGCGCACCAGGGGGATGCGCAGGGTGCCGAAGTAGCCGGGTGTCACCTGCCGCGTGTTGCCGATCATCCTCTCCTCTCCCTCCGGTACCGGACGCTCTTCGATGTCGAGCGACGAGGAGACGTTGCTGCGCGACAGCGGCAGGATCGAGGCCGCGGCGGCCGACGACACTCCCGGAATCCGCCCGACGCTGTCGACCGCCTCCTGCACGGTCCTCACGGCACGGTCCCGACCCGGTAGTCGACGAAGGGGAGGGCGAGCTGCCCGGTCAGCACGCCGGAGATCGAAGCCGACCTCCACTTCCTGGAGATGGACGGCGCTGCGGATCAGCAGCCCGGCGCCCACCAGCAGCACCAGCGCCAGCGCCACCTCGGCCACCAGCAGGCCGGTGCGCATGCGGTCGCGCGGCGAGCTGACCGCCCGCCCGCCTTCCTTCAGCATGCTCTGCAGATCCGGCCGGGCGATCCGCAGCGCCGGCACCAGGCCGAAGAGGAAGCTGGCGGCCAGCGCCACGGCCAGCGCGAAGGCGAGCGCGATGCCGTCGATCCCCGCCGTCGCCAGCCGGGGAACGCCAGCCGGCTGATCGCCACCAGCAAACCGATGCCGGCGTAGCCAGCCCCAAACCGGCCACCCCCCCGGCCAACCCGAGCACCAGGCTCTCGGTGAGCAGCTGGCGGACGATCCGCCCGCGCCCCGCCCCCAGGGCGGCGCGCACCGCGATCTCCCGCGAACGCGTGCCGGCGCGCGCCAGCAGCAGGTTGGCCACGTTGACGCAGGCGATCAGCAGCACGCAGCCGACGGCCCCGAGAAGGATCAGCAGCCGCTGCCGGTAGCCGCCCAGGAGATGATCGAGGAAGGGCTCGAGACGCGTCCCCCGTCCTTTGGGAGACAGGTTGTCGAGCGCGTCCAGCCGGCGGGCGATCGCCGCCACCTCCGTCTCCGCCGCGACGCGGAGACGCCTGGGCGAAGACGGCCGAGGACGTGGAGGTAGCTGTTGCCGAAGTTGGACGCCTGCTCCGGCGTGAAGGCGATCGGCACCCAGAGCCGGGCGTCCATCGCGCGCAGCTCGAAGGAAGGGGGCAGCACGCCGATCACCTCATGGGAGAGACCGTTGAGCCGGAAGGTGCGGCCGATCACTCGGCGGTCGGCGGCGAAGCGCTGGCGCCAGAGGCTGTCGGAGAGCACCACCACGCGCTCCCGCCCGGGGCGGTCCTCGGCGGCGGTGAACACCCGCCCCAACTCCGGCTTGACGCCGAACACGTCGAAATAACCCGCCGAGACGCGGTCGCCGATGATCCGCTCCGGCGCGCCGTCGCCGGTCAGGTTGAAGCTCGCGCTCGTCGAGGCGGCGAGACGGGTGAAGGAGGCGGCCTCGCGAAATCCCAGGAAGCCGGCGGCGGAGAGCGAGCGGTCGTCCCCATGGTCGGTCCGCCAGAGCTGGACGATCCTCTCCGGATGCGGGAACGGCAGCGGCCGCAGCACCACCGCGTGGAGCAGGCTGAAGATCGCCGTGGTGGCGCCGATCCCCAGAGCCAGCGTCACGATGGTGACCAGCGCGAAGACCGGGGCCTTGCGGAGCTGGCGCAGGGCGAAGACGGCGTCGTGCCGCAGCTCGGCGAAGACCTCGGTCCATCGCCGCCCCCGCGCGGTCTGGCGGCCGATCTCCCGGCAGCGGCGGCGCACCCCCTCGACCTCGCCGAAGTAGCGGCGCGCCTCCTCGCGGGCGGCGGCGGGCTCCACCCCGTCCTCGATCAGCTCGCGCTCGCGCATCTCCAGGTGGAACGCGATCTCGTCGTCCACGTCCTGCTCGACCGTGCCGCCCCGCAGGTGAAGACGGAAAACCCGGCGCCAGCTCGCCATCGTCATCCCCTCCTAAGCCTGGACCGTGTGGAGCACCCGCCCCACCGCCTCGGCGTAGCGCTGCCACGACACCGCCTCGGCCTGGAGCTGGCGGCGCCCCTCGTCGGTCAGGCGGTAGAACTTGGCGCGCCGGTTGTTCTCGGAAACTCCCCACTCCGCCTCGATCCACCCGCGCTGCTCCATGCGGTGGAGCGCCGGATAGAGCGCCCCCTCCTCGATGCGCAGCGCGTCCTCGGTCTGGCGGGCGATCCACCGCACCACCGCGTAGCCGTGGAGCGGACCCCACGAGAGGTCTTGAGGATCAGGACGTCGAGCGTCCCCTGCAACAGGTCCATCTTGGCCATCGGGCACTCCCCTAAGCTGTCCAGGGGAAACGATAGCGAGCCTCCCCTAGGCTGCCAAGGGGAAATAGACCGCCGGTGGACGCTCTTTAGATCTCATGGGAGAATACGCACCCTGCCCGGGGTCAGCACCGTCCCGGCCCCATCCCTTACATCCTGAGGAGAGGAGACAATATGGCTGAGTCCACCGTTGCCGAACCGACGACCGAGAAGCGCACCCTGGTCCACTACGAGGTGCGGGATGGCGTGGCTTATCTCACGCTGGAGGATCCCCCGGCGAACACCTACACCCACGAGATGATGCGCCAGCTCGACGACTGCGTCCTCAAGGCGCGCTTCGACAAGGACGTCTACGTCATCGTCATCAAGGGCGAGGGCGACAAGTTCTTCTGCGCCGGCGCCAACATCAACATGCTGAAGTCGTCGGACCCCTACTTCAAGTACTACTTCTGCCTGCACGCCAACGAGACGCTCAACCGCCTGGAGCAGACGCCCAAGCTGGTGATCGCGGCGCTCGAGGGGCACACCGTCGGCGGCGGCCTGGAGATCGCCATGGCGGCGGACATCCTGATCGCCAAGCAGGGCTCCGGCAAGGTCGGCCTCCCCGAGGTCACCCTCGGCGTGCTCCCCGGCACCGGCGGCACCCAGCGCCTCGCCCGCCGCGTCGGCAAGAGCCAGTCCATCGAGCTGATGGTCACCGGCCGCCTGATCGACTTCGAGGAGGCGCAGCGGATCGGCATCGTCAACAACATCTTCGAAGGCGACGACTTCCTCGGCCAGGTCCACGAGTACGCCAAGCAGTTCTGCCCGCCGAACAAGGCGGCCAAGGCGGTCGGCCGGATCAAGCGCTCGGTGCAGTCCGGCGCCGAGGTCCCCTTCGAGAGCGGCCTCGCCATCGAGCGCGAGCTCCAGCAGCAGCTCTTCGAGAGCCCGGACGCCCGCGAGGGCCTGGACGCCTACATCGGGAAGCGCAAGCCGGAATTCCGCGGTTATTGAGGAAGCAGTCCGCCCCTTCGGGGCGGGCCCTCACTACCCCAGCCCTCCTCTCCCGTCCCCTCCCACCCTCCCTTACCGGGAGGAGGGAGTAGGCGTAGGTGCGCTGTGCGCACCGTGAACATTGAAGGTGCGCACAGCGCACTCTTCGGGCCTCCTCAGGCGGCGGCTTCTCCCCTCTCCCGGTGAGGGAGGGCGGGAGGGGACGGGAGAGGGGCTGGGGGTGAGGGTTCGATACAGAAAGGAATCTCTCGCTTGGCAGACCAGCACGACAACGACATCGTCCTCGCCGCCCCGGTCCGCACCCCGATCGGCAAGTTCGGCGGCGTTCTCTCCCCCCTCTCGGCGGCCGACCTCGGCACGGCGGCGGCCCGCGGGGCTCTCGAACGGGCGGGGCTCGATCCCGCTCACGTCGATCAGGTGATCTTCGGACATGGCCGCCAGGCCGGCGGCGGCCCGAACACGGCGCGGCAGATCGCCTTCCGCGCCGGCGTCCCCGTCGAGCGGCCGGCCTTCACGGTCAACCAGGCGTGCGCCTCGGGGCTGCAGGCCGTGGTCTCGGCGGCGCGCGCGATCCTCCTGGGGGAGGCGAACGTCGTCCTCGCCGGCGGCACCGAGAGCATGTCGAACACCCCCTACTATCTCCCCCGCGCCCGCTGGGGGTACCGGATGGGCAACGCCGAGATCGTCGACGGCATGTACCAGGACGGCTTCAACGATCCCCTCTCGAAGCTGGTGATGGGCGAGACCGCCGAGGAGCTGGCGGCGGAGATGGGGATCGGCCGCGCCGCCGCCGACGCCTACGCCCTGGAGAGCCAGCTCCGCTGCGAGCGGGCCCGCGGCGCCGGCCGCTTCGAGAGCGAGATCGTGCCGGTCCAAGTCGCGGGGCGGAAGGGGGAGGTCACGGTCGCGACCGACGAGCATCCGCGCGACGGCATGACCCTCGAAGCGATGACCAAGCTGCCCGCCGTCTTCCGCAAGGGGGGCGTGGTCACCGCCGGCAACGCCTCGGGGATCACCGACGGCGCCGCCGCGATCCTCGTCGCCTCGCGCGCCGCGGCCCGCGAGCTGGGCCTGCCCATCGTCGCCCGGCTGGTCGGCTGGGAGGTCGTCGGCGTCGATCCGCGCATCATGGGGATCGGCCCGGTGCCCGCCGTCCGCAGGCTGCTGGAGAAGACCGGCGTGGCCAAAGACGCGATCGACGAGATCGAGCTCAACGAGGCCTTCGCGGCCCAGGTGCTCGCCTGCAACCAGGAGCTGGGCTTCGACGCCGCCCGGCTGAACCCGGACGGCGGCGCCATCTCCCTCGGCCATCCGATCGGCGCCTCGGGGACGCGCATCCTGGTCACCCTCCTCCACGGCATGGAGAAGCGGGGCGGCGAGCGCGGCATCGCGACGCTCTGCGTCTCCGGCGGCATGGGGATCGCGGCGCTGGTCCAGCGCGAGGCGGCATGACGGCAGGAGCGAGCGGCCGGATCCTGGTCGCGAGCGACACGGAAAAGCGGGCCGCGCTCTACACCGCGGCCCTCGCCGCCGCCGGCGTCCCCGAGGAGGCGATGCAGGTGGTGACTCCCTTTTCCGAGATCCCGCCGCGCGACCTCGCCGCCAGCGCCCGGGCGGTCGTCCTCTGCGGCGGGCTGGACGTCCACCCCGAGCGCTACGGCGAGGCGATCCGCCCCCATGCCCGGATCGAGCTGGACGTGGAGCGCGACGAGATGGAGTGGGACCTCCTCGACCTCGCCCAGGAGCGCCGGCTCCCCGTCTGGGGGATCTGCCGCGGCCTCCAGGTGCTCAACGTCTATTTCGGCGGCTCGCTCTGGCAGGATCTGCCGACGCAACTCCCCAGCCAGATCGATCACAGCCAGTCGAAGACCCCGGACCTCCTCGCCCACACCCTGCGGGTGATCGAGCCGGAGGCGCCGCTCGGCGAGCTGCTCACCCGCGACGTCCCGCTGGTCAACAGCCGCCATCACCAGGCGATCAAGCGGACGGCGGAGGGCTTCGTGCCGGTCGCCCTCTCCCCCGACGGCCTGATCGAGGCGGCCGTGCTCGACCGCGGCGACTGGTGGGTGCGCGCCGTCCAGTGGCACCCCGAGAACCTGATCGACCTCGCCCAGCAGCGCGCCCTCTGGATCGATTTCGCCCGCGCCGCCGGATTCGAAGCCGGATAACGATGAGTGATTCCCCCATCCACCTCCACCGCGAGCCCCGCATCGCGACGATCACGATCTCCCGCCCGCCGCTCAACATCCTGGACATCCCGACGATCGACCGGCTGGGCGAGACGATCGCCGGGCTGGCGGCCGATCCCGAGCTGCTGGTGATCATCCTGCGCGGCGCCGGCGAGCGCGCCTTCTCCGCCGGGGTGGCCGTCCAGGACCACACTCCGGACCGGGTCGGCCCGATGCTCGACAGCCTCCACGGCACGATCCGCCGGCTGCGGGATCTCGACGCCGTCACCCTCGCCGCCGTCCACGGCCACTGCCTGGGGGGCGGGATGGAGCTGGCGATGGCCTGCGACCTGGTGATCGCGAGCGACGAGGCCCGCTTCGCCGTCCCCGAGATCGAGCTCGGCTGCTTTCCCGCCGGTCGCCACGGCGATGTTCCCTTCCCGGATCGGCGCCGGCCTCACCCTCGACCTCGCCCTGACCGGCAGGAGCTTGACCGCCGAGGAAGCCGTGCGCCTGGGACTGGTCACCCGGTGGATCTCCGCGGGGGGGCTCGACGCCATGGTCCGGGAGATCGCCGAGCGGATCGCCACCCGGAGCGCCGCCGGTCGTGCGGCTCACCAAGAGAGCCGTCCGCGCCGGCCGCGACCTCCCCTTCCCGGAGGCGCTCGCCGAGACGGAGCGTATCTATAAGGAAGAGCTGCTGCCGCTGGAGGACGTGGAGGAAGGGGCCGCCGCCTTCCTGGAGAAGCGGCGGCCGGTCTGGAAGCACCGGTAAGGCCGGCCGGAGCCTCACGCCTGCCAGCCGCTTCACCCAGGGGACCTCCGAGAACCCGCGATCATAAGTGAGCACCTCCTCGATCCCGTGCTCCCACATCACGCCGATGTGAACGCCATCCCGAGTCGACAGGCTCGGATGAGCCTCAAGGAGTCGGCGGGCCTCCACCATGGCACGGTCCGTGACGGACAAGATTGGAATCCCCAACTGAGTTACGGCATCGAAAATGTTGAAGCCCACTTCCGGGATCTGCAGAGAACGGTAGCGATGCAGGATCTCTTGCAGCACCTCACTATCCGTGCAGGCCGCAGGTCCCCCTCTGGAGACGATCCGGTCGAGGAACCGCTGACAGGGTAATTGCTGGGGACTCTCCCGTCCCGCCGCGTACATGAAGATGTTCGCGTCAATCAGGATCACGAGTAACGCCCGGCGACGGACTCTTCGATCATGATCTCCACGGACCGACCGGCGCTTCGAGCGACTTGAGCAGGGCCAAGGCCTCCCGGGGCTGAGGGCCGCGCCGCCCAGCGCTTCGTTCGCCTTCTCCCGAAGGTGACGCCGAGCCCACTCGGCAAGAGGCAGGCCCGCTCGGCGTGCGGCAGCCTGAAACTGGGAGGATTCCTGATCGCTGACGGGGATCTGTAAACGCTTGGCCATACTCATGGGTATGAGTATGATTGCCTCCATTGCCGACCGTCAAGACGGCCGCAGCGTGGCCCGCTCCTCAGCGCCTGGCATAGATCCCGAGAAGGCGATTTTCGGGATACCGCAGGCCCATCCGGCGCAGCCCCCGCCAGGCGAGGAGCTCGATCTGGTTCATCCGTCTGAAGCTGGCAAAGATGCACAGATCGTCCAGCCACATGAATTCCCGCTCCTCGAAACCGGCCTGCTCGAAGAGCCGGCGCAGCACGCCGCGGGTATTCATCCTGTAGGTGGTCGGGAAGACGTCCTCCCCGTCGCATTCCCATAAGAGTCGTGTGGCGTGACGGTGAAAGCTGTAGGGGAGCAACCGCGAGATCAGGGTGACCGGGGAATGAAGATTGACCGTGAGGACGATCGCGACCCCGCCCGGCCGCACCAGGCGGGCCAGCGCCTGCACGAAGGCCTCGGGAGAGCCGACGTGCTCGACCACCATCCGCACCGTCGCCAGATCGAACCGTGAACCCGATTCATAGTCCTCGAGAGCGCACTGCTCGCGCTCGTGAGCGAACCGGTTGCGCTGTACGTTCTCGCTCGGATCCACGGCGACGAGCCGCGAGCATTGGCCCGCGAGCCGCCGGGCGAGATCCGGATTTTCGGGAAAAGGGCTCTGTCCGCCGCCGGCGTCGAGCCAGGAGCAACCCGGAGCGACGAACTTGCCGACCACGGCCTCATAGATGTCCATGGGCTGGAAGTAGGAGTACCGCAGCCGCTGCCGGGGCCCCCAATCGAGAGCGTCCGGCTCTCCGTATTTCTGGAAGCACAACGCGGCCAGCTCATCCTGGGACGGCATCGAGGTCTGGACAGGAGGTGACATGAACATCTCGGTCACGGATGGCCCTCCTTTTCACGGGTAGTAAATATGTGTATACAGCCGCCCTCAGAGACCTCTTAAAATTATATCCACAAGTAGCGGGAAAGACGATGCGAAAGGAGGACGTGGAGTCGGGGCCGCCGTGTTCTTGACCTCTCTCCTTACCAAATCTAGACTAAAGGTAAGGAGAAGGCAGTGCCAAAATCCACCATCACCGTGAAGTACCAGACCACCGTTCCCAAGCAGGTCCGCGAGAAGCTTGGCGTCGGGCCCAGCGACATGCTCCAGTGGGACCTCGCCGGAGACCATGTCCGGGTGACCGCTTCGAGCAGGGCCTTCCTCGACCTCCGGGGCAGCTTCAAGGTGGGACCAGGGGACCCGGTGGAAGACATCCGAAAGGCTCGCGAACGGATGGGGACGGAAGGAGCTTGAAAAAGATCCTGGTCGACACCAATGTCCTGGTTTCCTTCCTCACCGACCGGAACGAAGAGCAACAGGAGAAGGCCGCCATGCTCTTCGAGGCCGCGGCCGACCAGCAGCACCTCCTCGTCGTCCCCACCGTCTCGATCTCGGAGATGGTCTACGTCCTCTCCAACTTCTACCATTTCCCCGCCCTGGACGTTGCGAGCGCTCTCGAAAAGTTGCTTGCCATGCCTGGAGTGGCACCCGAAACGGCGATCTCCTGGAGCCTGGTGATCGAGCACTGGCCGGACCCGATCCCGGCGTTTGGAGACGCGATGCTTGCGTCCGTGGCCATCCATGGCCGCTATGACGCCGTCGCCACATTCGATGAGCCTCTCCAAAAGAGACTGGAACGACTGGGGGCGAAAGCGTACTGGCGAGCCCATCCCAGCCTGGCGTGACGGAGCTGGCCGCCGCGGCGGCGTAGCCCCAAATGCGGGTGGGCCGGAGGGCGCCCACCCGTACCTTCCAACGCTATCTTGGGCTTAGAAACACTGACGCCTCGGACAGGGGCTGCACCAACCGCTCGTGGTGCAGGCTTCCGTCGACACGCCCGCTGCTACCGCCCTGAGCTCGTCCTCTCTCACCTCGATCAGCGCCGCCGGATGGGCCGGCAGGCTCGCGCGCTCGGCCTCGGAGAGGCCAAGGTAGTAGTCCTCGTCTCGGAAAGCGCGTGCAAGGTCGATCTTTCTCATCGTCTCTCCTTCTCTGTTGCCTCGCGCGAGGTCATCTCGCGCCGGCAGGGCGATCTCTATCGATCTGGCAGGGCCAGGCGGAGCACGGAGGGCACTCGCTCCGGTGCTCCCAGCCGCAGCAAGCCGTAGCCGATGCCGGCGAGCCCCAGCATCAGGCCGGGCACTTCCCCCAAACCGAGGAGGCCGTACCGCCAGCCGTGCTCATGGATGCTGGCGAGGACCCCTCCGGTGAGACGGCCGACGCGGTCGGCCAGTCCCGGGGTGCCCAGGATCTCCGCCGCCAGAGCGAGGATCTCCAGGTTGCCGAGATCGCCGTGGCACAAGGAGTGCCCCTTGCCGAAGCCGCCAGCGAGGTGGCGTCGACCGCCGTCGCGATGTCTTCCCGCATCGCGGCATCGTCCAGGAAGCGCAGGCTGTCGAGGCGCCCGAGGGCGACTCCCGGGGCCCCGTGGCACCAGGCGCACATCGAATGCTGCTCGGTCGGCGCGCCGTGGCGCAGGTCCGGCCAGCCGCCGCTGGCGCGGTACAGGGAACGCTCGTACTCCAGAGCCTCCCGGGCCGCCTGGTGAAAGCGGCCGTCGCCCGTCGCCGCGGACAGTTGGAGGAGAGCCCAGGAGATCCCCGCGGCGCCATGAGAGAAGCCGGCCAGGGGGCGCAGACCCGCCATCTCGAGAATCCAGCCGAGACCTGGCTCCATCGGGCGGGCGCGCGCGAGGAGGCTCTCGCCGCAGCGCGCGGCGAGAGCCAGGGCCGGCCCGGATGGCCGCAGGCTGCTGAGGCCGAGGAGGGCGACTAGGCAGCCGGCAGCACCGCCGACGACGTCGGAGTACTCGTCCGCGTCGATCTTCGGCCCCAGGGGGCGGCCACTCGCTCGGCCAGGTCGAGGAGCGACTCGTCCCGCCAGAGGGCTCCAAGATGGGTCAGGGTATGCAGGATGGCTCCCCAGCCGGCGAAGCCGCCTACCGCGTCCACCAGCTTGTCGCCATGGGCAGTCTGACCCGCAGGTGACGGTGGCGGCGCGGGCGAGGCGGGTGAAACGGGGGTCGCCCGTAACGGCGCCGAGTTGGGCCAGGAAGAGAGCGATTCCCGAGCTGCCCAGGTAGAGTCGGGACCGGCCAGGCCCAGCACGCAAGGGTACGGACCCTCCTGAAACTTCTGCACCAACCAGAAGGCGGCCTCGCCGCTCCGGAACGCGAGCGCTTCGAGGCGCAGCCCCACCTCCACCGCCGCGTTCACCAGTTCGTCCCGCGACGGAGCCGCATCCGTCTCACACACAGTATGGCGATCCTGCGGAATTCGGCCGCCGCTCACCGCCCGGAGAGAGTTGCTACACGATCCAGGCCTGGCGCGCGATCCTCTGCTTCATCCAGCCCGCGCAGGCGCTCCCGGACGCGTTCGAACGCGTGCCTTTCAGGAATTCCTCGATCCTCTCGCCGTCGCTCGTCCACACGTCCGATGGAGACGGGCGAGGCGGTGAACATCGGATGTCTCCCACGCTCCATGTCGCGGTGCTCGGCGGCGATCAGTCGCTCCAGGTGCAGGCGTCTCCAGCACCGCCGACCACAGATGGTCGATGTGGCGGTCGCGATCCAGGGCATCGCCGAGAGGTAGGGGTGCTGCCCCTCGAAAGCCAGGTTCGAGTAGGCGAGCGTCTTGCGCACCAGCAAGCGCACCGGCGTCGCGGCAAAGCGAGCCAGTGGGCCGGTCTTCGGAGAGCAGTTCGTCACGGTGGGCGACCAGCAGGCCAGTCCATTCGCCAGAACCCCTCGACGATCTACCTCGCTGTAGGCTGCGAGATCGACCTCTGCACCCTGCAAGGTCGGACGATGATCTCCCACGGAATGCGTGATCGGCGCTGGCGGGAGAATCGCATCTGATCCGTTCCCACGCTCTCGGTCATCAGCATCGGCCGGGGTAGGATCTGCCCATCCACCGCGGCCAGGCCGGACAGATCGGCGCCCGGCCTCACCCGGCGCCTCCGCCCCAATCCGCCGTCGGTAGAAACCCGATGCGCAGCACGGTGTCGGGGGCGAGCAGCTCCTCGTCCTCGCCCGCCCATCGTCTCGTCCAGAGGGTGGAACAGCGCTTCGAGATCGACCAGCACCGGGTGCTCGCCCACCGCGATGAGGTTCTCGTGATGCATGTCGATGGCCGACAGAGCGTACAGGAGAGCGAGGTAGCCCCCCTGGCGGAGATAGAAGCGCTCGACCTCCTCCGCGCTCTCGCAAGGGCCCGCCTCCACGCGTTCCACCCAGCCGTGCCCGTCCGCTGTCCAGCACCCGCAGGCGGCGGAATCCCGGACAAATCCGCGGTCTCCGGTCCACTCCAGGAGGTCCTGGAAGGCGGCGTCCATCGTCAACGATCGTGGCTTGTAGACGAGCCCGAGCCCGGAGTCGAAGCGCAGGAGCGCCACCGACCGGCCACCCCCGGTGGGTATCCCCTTGGCCGGTATGCGCCTCGGTCAAGCGCCGAGCCCGCGATCCGGACGAGAAGACCTCGCGCAGCCGGTCCGCGTCGGCCGCCAGATGGCCTAGGATCTCCAGGCTGTAGTCCACCCAGCGGGAGACGGTCTCGACGACCTGGCGCGCGAGAACCGGGTACTGACTCAACAGCTCCAGGCGACCGCCTTCCGAAGCGAATCGATGAAGCTCTGGAAACGCTCTTCAGCAGTCTCTCCGGACAGTCGTCCGCCCTGGCCCGCCAGATGGAGCTCTAGGACCATGGTGCGATTGAGCAGGATCACCAGCGCCAGCGGCAGATTCACCGCCAGTAGACCGCCGATGGTCGCCGGATCGAAAGGCGCAGAGGGAAAACGTTCCACGAGTTCGCGAACGCCGGCGGTCAATCGGAGTAGGCAGCATCAAGGAGCGGACGGACAGCCTCGAGGAAGTCGGCGTGGCGGCTACCTCGAAGAGCTCTGGAGAAAGGGGGAACGGAACGGCGGATGGCGTCGTCCAGGCGCGTTCCAGTTGGATCAACCAAGCCGGGCGCGCCTCCACCCGGGCCGCGAGGGTCTCCTCCGACTCGCCGAAGAGGGCGCGGAGGCTGTTCTCCACCCCGATCCCTTCCTGCGCCAGGCGGCGCTGGAAGATGCCATCCTGGCTGAAGGGGTTCTGCGCCTGCCAGCGGGCGAGGCGGCGCGCGGCGCGATCGGCGTCCTCCGGCGGCTCCGAGAAACCACCAGCGGCCGACCGCCAACCGGCGGCCCGTTCGCTGAGAGTGAGCGCTCTGGACCAGCTGGAGAGAGAAAAACGGTTGAGCTCGGCCAAGGCAGGCTCCTTTAGGACTGATTGTACATTAGCGTATGCATGTTTTCATATGTTCTGCCCGGCTGTAGAAGGCAGTGACGGTCTCCGCCTCCACCGGCCGGCTCTCTCCGGTATGATCCCCGCCTCGGAGTCCGGCCCCGGCCGGCCCGTCCCGGACTCCGCTCGGATTGCACTATCCTGGAGGAGAGGAGACCGCGATGCCTGAGACCATTCTGGTGGAACGCGATGGGCGCGTCGCCATCCTGACCATCAACCGCCCCGACAAGCTGAACGCCCTCAACGAGCAGGTGCGCGTCGACATGCTGGAGATCCTCGGCCAGATCCAGACCGACGACGCGGTCGGCGTGGTCGTCATCACCGGCGCCGGCGAGAAGTCGTTCATCGCCGGGGCGGACATCGGCGAGTTCGCCGGCCGCACCCCCTTCGACCAGCGCCACGCCATGCGCAGCCCGCGCATCTTCGACGTCATGGCGAGCTTCCCCAAGCCGGTGATCGCGATGATCAACGGCTTCTGCCTGGGCGGCGGCTGCGAGCTGGCGATGTCGTGCGACATCCGGATCGCCTCGGAGAAGGCGCGCTTCGGCCAGCCGGAGATCAACCTCGGGCTGATCCCGGGCGGCGGCGGCACCCAGCGCCTCCCCCGCCTGGTGGGCGTCGGCCATGCCATGCGGCTGATCCTCACCGGCGACATGATCGGCGCCGCCGAGGCCAAGGAGATCGGCCTGGTGGAGATCGTCGTCCCGGCCGAGGAGCTGCGGGCGAAGACCCTGGAGCTGGCCAACAAGATCGCCTCCAAGAGCCCGCTCACCGTCAAGGTCGCCAAGGAGGCCCTGCGCGCCAGCGAGCGGCTGCCGATCGACGACGGCATCACCTACGAGCGCGACCTCTTCTGCCTCTGCTTCTCCTCCGCCGACAAGGAGGAGGGGGTGAAGGCGTTCCTGGAGAAGCGGCCGGCCCAGTGGACGGGGCGCTGACCGCGATGGCCGCCCCGCACGCCGACCTGCTGTCGCTGCGCTCCGAGTTCCCGATCCTGGAGCACACGACCTACCTGATCAACAACTCCCTCGGAGCGATGCCGCGCGCCGTCGAGGACGAGATGGCGGCCTTCACCAAGATCCTGGGGGGAGCGCGGCGTGCGGGCCTGGGGCGAGGGGTGGTGGGAGATGGCGGCGGAGACCGGCGATCTCCTGGCCCCGCTGCTCGGCGTCCGCCCGGGCGCGGTCTCGATGCACCAGAACGTCGTCGGTGGCGGCCGCGATCTTCCTCTCCTGCATCGACTATCCGGCGGAGCGCAACAAGATCGTCTACGAGGCGCTGAACTTCCCCAACGTGATCTACCTGCTGGAGGGGGAACGGCGGAAGGGGGCCGAGATCGTCACCGTCCCCTCGGACGACGGCATCGGCATCCCCACCGAGCGGCTGCTGGCGGCCATCGACGAGCGGACGCGGCTGGTGCCGGTCTCCCACACCCTGTTCCGCAGCGCCTACGTGCAGGACGCCGAGGCGATCGCCCGCCGCTGCCGCGAGGTGGGGGCGATCATGATGCTCGACGTCTACCAGTCCACGGGCGCGGTGCCCCTGGAGCTGGAGGCGTGGGGGGTGCACGCGGCGGTGGGGGGCTCGGTGAAATGGCTCTGCGGCGGCCCGGGCGCCGGCTACCTCTGGGTGAACCCGGAGATCGCCGGCTCGCTGCGGCCGGCGTTCACCGGCTGGCAGGCGGACGCGGAGCCCTTCGCCTTCCATCCCGGGGCCGATCCGCTACCGTGAGGAGCCGGCCTGGCGCTTCCTGACCGGCACGCCGAACATCCCCGCCCTCTACTCCTGCCGCCCCGGCTACCGGATCGTGGCGGGAGTCGGCTCGAAGAAGATCCGCGAGCGCTCGCTGGCCCTCACCGACCACCTGATCGCGCTGGCCGAGGAGGCCGGCTTCGAGCTGCGCACCCCGCGCGACCGCAAGCACCGGGGCGGCACGGTCTCCATTTTCCACCCGGAAGCCGACCGCCTCTGCCACGAGCTGATCGACCGCGAGATCATCTGCGACTTCCGCCCCGGCGCGGGAATCCGGCTCTCGCCGCACTTCTTCAACACCGAGGAGGAGCTGGAGCACGCGGTGGCGACGCTGAAGGAGCTGGCGGGGCGGTAGCTGACCCACGACGACGTCAAGGGACTGATCGCCTTCTACCAGAGCCCCCTCGGGCGCAAGATGACCAGCGTCATGCCGCAGATCGCCCAGGAGTCCATGCAGGTGGGCCAGCAGTGGGGAATGCAGATCGCCCAGCGGGTCCAGAAGCGGCTGGAGGAGCAGAAGAAAAAAGGGCAGTGAGCCAAGGTGAGGATGCGGCAGCGGGCATATCCGTATATCCTCATGTACGGCGAACGCTTTTGTTCGCGGCCTCACCACAAAGGAGACCCCATGAAGAAGACCGCTCCCAAGAAGATGACCCTCACCCGCGAGACGATCGGCACGCTGAGCGACAGTGACACGCAGAAGGTCTTTGGCGGCGCCGTCACCGATCGATGCACCACCTCCAGGGACGTCTGCTGCCCTGACATGTGACGCGGGCGGATCAGGGTGAGGGGATTCCAGGGCTCGCTTCGTTATCTCCCATAGACAACAGGGCCTCCAGGGCCCACGAAAAGGAGACCCCGTGAAGAAAGCCGCTCCCAAGAAGATGACCCTCACCCGCGAGACGATCGGCACGCTGAACGACCAGGACATGAAGGCGATTCTGGGAGGAGCTCTCCCGGAGACCACCAACTCCAGGAACGCCTGCTGCGTCTGAGCTTCGCACCGCGGGGGCGGCTCCATGGGGCCGCCCCTACACGTGGTTGAGCAGCATCAGCTCGTGAGGGTGCGGCTCCAGATAGACCTGATCCCGGAGATACGCCACCCCCTGCCGCCGGACGTGATGGCGGATCAGGGTGAGAGGAACGATCAGCGGCACCAGCCCCAGCCGGTAGCGCTCGATCGTCTCCGCCAGCTCGGCGCGGTCCTCGCCGTCGAGAGCGTCGGAGACAAAGCCCGCCAGATGATGCAGGACGTTGGTATGGCCGCGCCGGGTGGCGGGACGGCGGAGGATCTCCGTCAATCCCGCGCGATAGGCGGCGGCGAGCTCTTCCGCCGGCACATCCTTCCCCGCTTCCCCCAGCAGACGGCCCAGGCGGCGCATGCCGGCCTGGTTGCGCCCCAGGAGCAGGAACTTGTGGCGCTCGTGGAAGCGCATCAATCCGGCGCGGGTCCACCCCTCCCGCTCCCCCTCGCGCCAGCGGTGGTGGACGAAGACGCGGGCGATGAAATTCTCGCGCAGCGGCGGATCGTTCAGCCGCCCCTCCTCCTCGACGGGGAGATCCGGCAGGCGCGCGATCAGGGCCTCGGCGAACAGGCCGCGGCCGTCCTTGGATGGCGCGCCCGTCCCAGGGTAGACCTTGACCCGCTCCATGCCGCAGCTCGGCGAGTCCTTCTTGAGCACATAGCCGTCGAGCTCCATCCCCGCCAGGGCCTCGGCCCGCCGCTCGGCCCAGGCGCGCATCGGCTCCGTGTAGTCCTCCCCGGTGCTGGGCATGACGAGGCGCACCTCCTCCCCCCGCCGCTCCAGCCGGATCGGCGGCCGCGGGGTGCCCATCCCCAGCTCCACCTCGGGGCAGACCGCGACCCACTCGACATAGCGGCCGAACGTGTCGGTGAGGAAAGCGTCCCGCTTGTGGCCGCCGTTGTAGCGCACCTCCTGGCCGAGCAGGCAGGCGGAGATGCCGATGCGGATCCGGGCGGCTCGGGGTGGCGGGCATTCCTTATATATAGCGCAGACCGCGCCCTCATGTTTTCGCATCAGCCCGGGATTGATGCGAAAACCGCGGGAGGCTCCATCCCCCTTGGGGGCGGAGCTCCCGGAGAAGTCCCGGATGGGAAACGCCCGGGGATTGGCAGCCCTCGATGGGGGCTTCGCTCCCCGCGTGGGCCCGTCCGCCCCCGGACAATTCGCAGCAAATACCGCTGTTTTCGCAGTCAAAAAAGCCAAGGGGAGCCTCTGCCCCCAAGTGGGCGGAGGCGAACGAGAAGAATTACGCATCAAATTACCCGATAGACGCATCAAGAAAAGAGAAGGGACGCATCAGCCCAATCGGGGGCGATTCCGACCCAAACGAGGGACGCATCATCTACCTTCTAGTTCGCAGCAAAACAACGCGGGATTCGCATCAGATTCTCCGGCGGGCTTCCCCTGCTACCATACCGCCCATGGCCACCCCGAACCCCCTGCTCATGATCCCCGGCCCCGTGGAGCTCTCGCCGGCCGTGCTCGCCGCGGCCTCCGCTCCCCCTCCCAGCCACACGTCCCCGCGCCTGATCGAGGCGTTCGGGCGCTCGATCGAGCGGATGCGGGAGGTCTGGCGCGCCGGGCCGGCGAGCCAGCCGTTCATCCTCGCCGGCAGCGGCACGCTCGCGATGGAAGTCGCGGCGGCCAACCTGATCGAGCCGGGGGACCGGGCGCTGGTGGTCGGCACCGGCTACTTCTCGGAGCGGATGGCGGAGATCCTCCGCCGCTACGGCGCCGAGGTGACCGAGGTGGCGGCGCCGGCTGGGCGAGGCGCCATCGCCCGAGCAGGTCCGGGAAGCCCTCGCGCAAAACGGCCCGTTCAAGGCCCTGTTCGCCACCCACGTCGACACCTCGACCGGCGTGCGGATCGACCCCGAGCCCCTCTGCCGCCTCGCCCGCGAAGCCGGCGCGCTCTCCGTGTTCGACGGCGTCTGCGCCACCGCCGGCGAGCGCTTCGAGATGGCGGCCTGGGGGGCCGACCTCTACTTCACCGGCTCCCAGAAGGCGATCGGCCTGCCGCCCGGCCTGGCGCTGATGGTGGCGGACGAGCGCGCCCTCGCCGCCCGCCAGGCCCGCAAGGCCGCGCCGCCGCCGCTCTTCCTCGACTGGAACTCCTGGCTCCCCATCCACCGCGCCTACGAGGAGCGCAAGCCCAGCTACTTCGCCACCCCGGCCACCTCGCTGGTGATGGCGCTGGAGACCGGGCTCGGGGAGATCCTGGAGACCGGCGTCGAGGCCCGCATCGAGACCCAGGCCCGCGCCGCCGCCGCGTTGCGGGCCGCCTGGGCCGAGCTCGGCCTCCGCTCCGTCCCCGGCCCGGCGCTGACGGCCGACACCCTGAGCGCCCTCTACTTCCCCGCCGGGATCGACGCCACCCTGCTGCCGCGCATCGCCGCCCGCGGGGTCGCCGTGGCCGGCGGCCTCCATCCGGCGCTGAAGGCCAACTCCTTTCGCGTCGGCCACATGGGCTACACCGCGACCCAGCCGGACTACCTCCGCCGCGCCCTGGAAGCCATCGCCGGCGCCCTCCAGGAAGGTGGCGCCGCCGCCGATTCCTTGGCGGCCGTGGCGGCGCTGGAACAGGGACTCGCCGTCCCCGCCTGAGCGGCAATCCTCCAGTTCTCCGGCGTGACGGCCCAGGAAAGCGCTGATGCGCTCCCCGAGCAGGGCGCTTTGACGGAGGGGGTCGCTGCTTTGACATCCGGAGTGCCTGCTTTCGCCCACGCTTGGGCGGCCTTCCCCCACGCTTGGGCGAGACGATCCCCGGCCGGGGGCGGTCCAGCCCAAGCGTGGGCAGGTCGGCCCCTGATGAGGGGCGGTCTGGCCCAAGCGTGGGCGGGAGTGCCCCTGACGTGGGCGGGACCATCCCCGGCATGGGGCAGAGCCGCCCAAGCGTGGGCGGGACCGCCCCTAGCGTGGGGGAGAGCCGCCCAGGCGTGGGGGGAGGCGCCCCAAGCGTGGGCGGGAGCATCCCCGGCCGGGGATCGTCTGGCCCAAGCGTGGGCCAGAGGTTACCTGCCCCGGAGGAGGGCGCGGCCCGGGGCCGGCCGGACCCGCGCAAGTGTCGGATAGAGCGAGACTCCGGGCTTCCTAAGCGGGGCTTAATCTTTCCCTACTTTGTCAGGTTCCCTTGCGGGATTTTCCGCGTGGTAGCCTTTAGAACATGCCTGACAGCTCGTCCGCACCTCCGGGCCGATGGCCGGAGCCTCCCACCGGCATCGCCGCGAATCCCGCGGGGATCAGACAGCCGATCCCGGCTACGGCAGCCGTTCTCCAGAAGGAGCTGGACGGCAAACCCCTTCTCTGGGTAGGCGCCGGCGCCTCGGTCGCCGCCGGATATCCCGGCACCGGCAAGATCCTCGACGCGCTCGCCGCCCGGGCAGACGACCCGATCGATAAAACCGCCCCCTTCCCCCAGGTCGTGGACGCCTTCGTGGCCTCCCGCGGCGCCGGCGAGCTCGCCGACATCCTGCAGAAGCTCTTCGAGCCCATCTCCAGGGAAGACCGCCAGCCGACGCCCGTTCACCGCGCCATCGCCCGCTTGGCTGGCGCCGGCCGCTTCCACGCCATCGCCACCACCAACTACGACGATCTCCTGGAGCGCGCCCTTTCCGACGCCGGATGCCGTACGTCCTCCAGGCCCTCGAAGGCAACGCGCCGGTCGCCGGGGACGGCGCCGTCCGCCTCCTGAAGCTCCACGGCTCGCGGGAGGATCTGGATGAGGGTGGTGCTCTCCGGCCGCTCCTACCAGGAGTTCGGCCGCAACTACCCTTTCCTCTCCGCGCAGCTCGACGTCTTCCTTCGCCAGCGGGCCGTGCTCTTCGTCGGCTGCTCGCTCCAAGACCCCCGCCTCCTCGACTGGCTGGCAGCCCAGACCGACGAAGCGGCGCGGGGCTTGAAGCCCTGGCGGGCGTTGATGACGCCGGCGGCCTGGAAGGCAGCCATGGAGGCCACCTGGGAAGGGGGCCACGCCTCCGGAGCGCTCGCGCGCGGCAACGTGCGGCCGCTCGAACTGCGGGATCATGCCCACCTCGCCGAGCTATGGACGGAAGTGGCGGCCACGGTCTCCCCGGAGTTGCGCCAGTTGGAGATCGAGATCGTCGTCGGAGCCGAAGGAGAGCCCTGGCATGCACGCCTCGCCGGCTGTCCGGACTGGCAGCCGCGCGATCCGCTCGCCGATCCCGGGCTTCTGGAAGATCTAGAAACGCTTCGCAAGCTCGATCACCGTGCCTTGCCGACCGACGAGCGCGGGCGCCTCTCCCCCGAAGCCGCTGGAGCGGCGGCTATCCTGCGCGACTTGGCAGCCAAGATGGGCGACCGACTGACAGACGCCCTCCTCTCCCCCGCCGCGCGGCAGGCTCTGACCGTGGCGATCCAGGCCGGCCCGGCGGAGAACCCCCTCTGCTCCACCTCCGGGTACGACCGGCCCACGGCGGCGAAGCGGCCGAGCGCCGGGCGGACCGTGCCCTCGCCCTTCCCTGGGAGTTGCTGCGGCTCGACGAACATTTCCCGGTCGAGGAGGGAACGCTCGATCTGGCGCGCGAGGCCGTAGTGCCCGGCGCGCCGGGCCTGGACGCTCCCAGCAAGCCGCTCTCCCTGGTCGCGACCATCGCCGCGCCGATCGACGCCACTGCTCTCGACTATGAAGAGGAGATGTACCGCCTCTGGCGCGCCCTCGGCCGAGAAAGCCGAGGAACGGCGGCTCCTGGTAACCGACCTCGGGACCCTGGACGAGTTGGCCCGCGAGGTCGAGCGCTTCCACCCGCCGACCATCCACTTCAGCGGCCACGGCCGGCCCGGCGTACTGCTCTTCGAGGATGAAGCCGCACTCTCGGACGAAGTACCGGTCGCCGAACTGGTTCGCCGGCTGCGCGAAGCCGGGCCGCTGCCGCGACTCGTCTATCTCTCGGCCTGCCACGGCGCCACGGCGGAGACCGCCGATCATGCAGAGCCCGGGGACCGGATAGTCGACACCGCGCTCGCCCGGGAGGGAAACCCAACCCTCGACCGCCGCCTCCCTCCACCGTGCCGGCTTCCCCCAGGTCGTTGCCTATTTCGGTCCGGTAGGCGACCGGCAGGCGACGCGGGCCGCGGCCGCCTTCTATGCCGCCCTCGCCTCTGGCAAAAAGGCACGGGAGGCCCTGCGCCGGGCGCGCCGGGTCTCCGGCGAGCCACATCAGGAACGGGGCCGGTTCACACACATCTATCCCCTCGGCTGGGCGCAGCTCGCCCTCTACCACCGTGGCGAGGACGTGCCCACATCTCTCCCGCCACTCGGTAGCGAGCCGCCGGTCGATCTCGGGGAAGAGCGGCGGCGGATCTTCGAGAGGCTGGACCGCAAAGGCGGTAGCGAACGGGTGGAAGGCATCAAGGGCGTGCAGCGGCTGCGCTTCGGCTTCGTAGGCCGGAGGAAGGAGCGGGCGGAAGCGCTGAGCCACTGGCGCCGGGGAGCGCCGGCTCGTCGTCCTCGGTCTCGGCGGCCTCGGCAAGACCGCCCTCTGCACGGAGCTGGCGCCGCTCCTCGCCCGCGATCTCAAGGCTGGCGGCGCTCCTGTACTGGCGCTCGACGGCCGGCATGCCGGCGCGCAGCCGAACCTGGTCCTCGCTCTCTGGCAGGAGGTCCAGGCCGCCGGCTCTGGAGAAGAGTGGAACCAGACTCTGGCGAATCTCCAAGAGGATGGCATCACGGGCGAAGCGCTCGGCAAAGCCGTCGTCGAGCTTGCCGAAGCTCCAAGGAGGGCTCCTGGTCTATCTCGACGACGCCGAGAGCCTCCAGGTGCCGCTCGGGGAAGGAGAGATCGGACAGTTCCTTGATCCGGAGCTTCGGCGCTTCTGGGAGATCCTCATGACGGAAACCTCTACGGCAAGCCGGCTCGGTCTCCTTGTCTCCTCCCGTTACCTGCCCGAGGGGAACCCCCGGAGCGCGGAATTGCACCTGCCGCAACTTCGCCGCTATGAAGTGATCCGCCTTCTCTCCTGGATGCCGACCCTGGGCCGGCTCCCCGCCGAGGATCGCGCTTGGCTCGCGAGAGGATCGACGGCCACCCACGTACGGTCGAATATCTGGAGGTCCTGGCGCGAGCCCAGGAAGAGAGCCGGGTGCCGCCGGGTAGACGTTACGAGGGGAAAAGTGGCGAGAAGAAATCCTGGAACCGGTACTGCCCAAGACCCAGGAGAAAGTCGACGCCGACCTGCTGCTCGGCAAAGTCTGGGAGGCGTTGCCATCGGAGGCGCAGGACCACCTGGGCCGCTGCACGGTGATCACGGCCCCCGCTCCCTGGGAGGCGGTGCTCACGCTTCAAACGGTGGAAGGGACGGCGGCCCGGCTGGTCGAGACCGGAATGCTGAGCCCGTTCCAGCCTCCCCTCGGGACCGAGGATTGGTGGGCGCCCACCGGCTGGTCGCCGAGGAAGCTCAGCGACGATGGACGGGAGAGCCGCGGGAGGCGCACCGTCTGCTTGGGGAGTGGTACGAGCAGCGCTTAGTGAAAAGTCGGGCAGGTATGGGCGGAGCGGGCGGTGCAGCATTTGACGGACGCCGGGGAGGGGATGGAGCTTGGCCAGTAGCAGAGAGGCTCGCCATCCATCTACGCAATGCTGGACGCTACCGAGAAGCACTCTCTTGGGTTGAGCGGGTATTCGCGGCGGCTCCAACGGGGCCTCGGCTCAGCAACGTACTTACTTTAAAGGTACAGATAGGGCGGCTTGCGAATGCCCTCCCCGAGCGTGCCGAGGAACTTTTGTCCAAGCGCTCGAACTGGCGGAACCAACTAGGCGCTCTTTCGTCCTTGATGAGCTTGGGAATTTGGCTCTTCGAAATGGAGAGTTGCAAAAGGCGGCAGGCTATCTCGAAGACTCCGTCCAAGTTGAAATCGCCCAGAAGGGTGAGAGCCATCAGGACGTCGCCTTGTCCCTATACGCGCTCGCGGTCGTCCTCAAGGATCAGGGCGATCTCGATGGCGCAAGGCGAAACCTCGAACGCGCTCTCCAGATCCAGGCCCAAGTTTTTGGCACCGACATCCACCATGAGGTCGTTGCCTCTCTCCATGCGCTCGCGGGCGTTCTCAAGGCTCAGGGTGATCTCGATGG
>CAVXIG010000039.1:0-70403 GCA_963761645.1 uncultured Acidobacteriota bacterium | reverse complement strand
GGTCGAAATTGCACTGCCCCAGCAGGTCGTGGAAGAGGGGCCAGAGGATGCCGTTGGCGAATCCCTCGTAGAAATCCTTGACCTCCTCTTCCGAGAGGAGGACGGGCAGGAGGTCGTATCCCCGCTCCTTGTAGCCCGCGTCGAGCACGGCCTCCCAGGCGCCCCCCCGTTCGAGCGCCATCCCCGGCCAGCCGACCCAGAGGCCGCCGCGGTGGGAGAGCACCGGAGCCAGCGCGCTCACCAAACCGCCGGACCCGGGCTTCAGACCCCAGCCGTCGCTCTTTTTTTCGAGCACGATCGGAAGGCGGTTGGAGACGACGAGCAGGCGATGCGTGGAGGGGCTCAAAGCAGGTTGGAAGTGGTGCAAGGCGTGAGCCAGAGCTCCAGGCTTGCCGGTACAAACGTTCGTGCTGATTGGAGCGGCGTGCCCTCCGAGGCCTCACCCCCCAGGAAGCAAGAGCATCTTGAACAGCGACGTTCCACCCCCCCCGAACTTTCCTCTTACCCCGGTCGTAGTACAGCCCCATGACGCGCTCCAACCCCTTCCTCGCCCTGGCACTTCTCCTCGCCGTTCCCGCCCTCCTGCGCGCCCAGCCGGCGGCGCAGGAGCCGCTTCACATCACGAAGGCGACCGCGCCGATCGAGGTGGATGGCCAGTTGGGGGACCCGGGGTGGAGTGGCGCGACCCGGGTGGACACCTTCTATGAGACGAACCCCGGCGACAGCGTGGAGCCGAAGGTGAAGACGGTCGCCTGGCTCACCTATGACGATCGCTTCTTCTACGCCGCCTTCGATTTCTCGGACCCCGATCCGAAGGCCATCCGCGCCCCCCTGGGGGACCGCGACGAGGTGCCGAGCTACACCGACTACGGCGGCGTTCTCCTGGATACCCGCAACGACGGCAAGACCGCGTTCATGTTCCTGGCCAACCCGCGCGGCATCCAATATGACGCCATCAGCAACGACACCAGCGGCGAGGACAACTCTCCCGACTTCTACTGGGAATCGTCGGCGCGGATCACGCCGACCGGCTGGACGCTGGAGATCCGGATCCCCTTCTCCTCCCTGCGCTACAACTCGGCCGACGTCCAGACCTGGGGCATCCTGCTCTACCGCAACCGGCCGCGCGACTTCCGGTATCAGATGTTCAACAGCAAGCTGCCGCGCGGCTCGAGCTGCTTCATCTGCCACTCCCAGAAGATGACCGGCCTCACCGGGCTGCCGAGCGGCAATCACGTCGTGCTGGCCCCCTACGCCACGGGGCGCCAGGAGTGGCTGCCGGAAGGGGGCGCCGGCACCCCCCTGGCCCGTGGAGCCGCCGACTGGGAAGCCGGGCTCGACGCCAAATGGACGCCGAACGCCAACACGGCGATCGATGCCACGATCAACCCGGACTTCTCGCAGATCGAGTCGGACGTGGCGCAGATCACGGCCAACGAGCGCTTCGCCCTGTTCTTCCCCGAGAAGCGCCCGTTCTTCCTGGAGGGGCTGGAGCTCTTCTCGACCCCCTTGCAGGCGGTCTACACCCGCACCATCACCTCCCCGCGCTGGGGGCTGCGGGCCACGGGGGAGGCCGGCAACGCCCTGTACACCGTCCTGGTCACCGAGGACCGCGGGGGCGGCAGCGTCATCCTGCCCGGCCCCAATGGGTCGAGCCTGGCCGACCAGGACTTCTCCTCGCGGGTGGCCATCGGCCGCGGGCGGAAGGACTTCGGCAACTCCTTCGCGAGCTTCCTGCTGACCGACCGCGAGATCGAGGGGGGCGGGCACAACCGGGTCCTCGGCCCCGATTTCCAGTGGCGCCCGAACGGCGCCGACACGGTCACCGGGCAGCTCCTGGTGAGCGACTCGCAGACCCCGGACCGTCCCGGCCTCGCCGCGGAATGGAATGGGCAGGATCTCGGCTCGCACGCCGGCTACCTGAGCTGGGACCACTCGACCCGGAGCTGGTTCTGGAACCTCCAGTACACCGACATCGGCGACGAGTTCCGGGCGGACCTCGGCTTCCTCCCGCAGGTGGGAGTGCGGGACTACAGCTCCATTCTCGGGCGGTCGCTCTATCTCGAAAAGGGGCCGTTCCGCCGCATCACCCCTTCCTTCCGGGTGCGCAACGTCGACGACCGGAACGGGGGACCTCCTCCTGCGCCGTTTCGCCCCCGGCGTCGAGCTCCAGGGGTTCTGGAACAGCTACATCAACGTCGAGCAGCGGACGGAGAAGGTGCGGGCCGGCGACCGTCTCTTCGATTCCACCTACTACGTGGTCTACGCGCAGATGAGCCCGTCGCAGCGGATCGGCGACGTGTCGCTCAACCTCGTTTTCGGCGACGACGTGGATTTCGCCAACGAGCGGCCGGCCCGGGGCGCCACGGTCAGCCTGCAGGGGACGGTGCGGCCGACCGACCATCTGGCCGTGCAGCTCAACGCCAACCGGCGCTGGCTCGACGTCTCGCCCACCGGCTCGGGCCCGCGGGAGGCTCGCCTGTTCACCGCCGACGTGGCCCGCGTCAAGGCGACCTACACCTTCACCTCCCGCGCCTTCCTGCGGCTGATCGCCCAGCGCGTCCGCACCGATCGGGATACGGACCTCTACGCTCCCGGGCTCGGCGCCACCCGCCGCGACGAGGGGATCACCGGCTCGGCCCTCTTCGCCTACAAGCTCAACTGGCAGACCGTCCTCTTCCTCGGCTACTCGGACGACCGCGCCCTCTCGGTGGACGACCGGCTGGAGCCGGCGGGCCGCGCGCTGTTCTTCAAGATCTCCTACGCCTTCCAGCGCTGAGGTGGGATAGCATCCTCCTGAGCAAACCATGCGGATCGAATCCCAGCTCCAGCCCGGCGAGGAGATCCTCTACCGGGCCTACGTCACGCGCCTGACCCTGGCGCCATGGTTGGGGTTGCTGGCCCTTGCCCTGGTGGTCGCGGCGGTCGCCTGGTTCCAGTTCCAGAACCTGCCCGGGGCGCTGGTCGCCCTCGCCGTGGCGGTGGTCGCCGGGCTGATCTTCGCCTGGAAGGATTTCATCCGCCGCGCCAACGACTACGTGCTGACCAACCACCGGATCATCCAGGAGATCGGGGTCCTCTCCCGGCGGTCGATGGATTCCCGGCTGGACAAGATCAACAACGTCGAGCACCGGCAGACCCTCTGGGGGCGGCTGCTCAACTACGGCGACGTCGAGATCGACACCGCCAGCGAGACCGGGGCGGCCCTGTTCCGCAACATCTCCCATCCGCTGCCGTTCAAGAACGCCATCCTGGCGGCGGCGGAGCAGTATCGCGGCGTCGGCCGCATGCCCCTCGCGGCGCCCGCCGGCCCCTCCGGCGCCGAGCGGATGCGCCAGCTCAAGGCCCTCCTCGACGACGGCCTGATCTCCCGCGAGGAGTACGAGGCCAAGCGGCGCGAGCTCCTCTCGCAGCTCTGACCGGCCCGCGCGGCCGGTCCGCGAGCACCGTTCTTTTTGGATCGATCCAACCTGACCGACCGACAAGGAGAGGAACGATGAAGAAGAAGCTGCTGCTCCTGGCTCTGGCCCTGGGGACCGTGGGAGGCGCGCTCACGACCGGAGCGCGGAACGCCGAGGCCAATTCCTGCGGCTACAACGTCTGCTACCCGGGCGATCCCGGCTGGGTCTGTTGCGACTACTGCTGCAAGGACGACAACGGCCACATCCTCTGGTGCTCCGATCAGCCCAGCCGCTGCTCGACGATCTCCTGAGCCGGAGACAGCCAGGCGGCGCCACAGGACACAGAAATTCGACGTCCCTGCCGTCCGCTGTTGTCGCCTTACGTCCCTGGTTCGCCTTTCTGCTACCATCGGGCGGTAATGCCCCGTAACGCGACCGCCTCCGTCGTCCTTCCTTCCGGCTCCAGCGCTCGGCCCCCTGATCGAGGAACTGAGCCGCGACGCCAAGCTCGGCCCCCAGCTCCTCTACACCACGCACCTGCCGGGGAGCGAGGCCCGCTATGGCGATCTGGAGCTGCCGGAGTCGATCTCCCGGGCGCTGGGGAGAGGGGGCGTGCCGCGCCTCTGGACGCATCAGACGGCGGGGATCGAGGCCGTGCGGCGGGGGGAGAACGTGCTGGTCACCACTCCCACGGCCTCGGGCAAATCGCTGGTCTTTCAGGTTCCTCCCCTGGAGGAGGCGGCGCGGGGGGGACCCGGGCATGGCCTGTTCCTCTTCCCCCTGAAGGCCCTGGGGCAGGATCAGCGGGGGAAGTTCCTCCGCCTGGCCGAGGCCGCGGGGCTGCCGCCGGAGGTCGCGGGGTGCGAGATCTACGACGGCGACACCCCGGGGTCGAAGCGGACGGCGATCCGCAAGAACTTCCCGCGGGTGGTGATCTCCAACCCGGACATGCTCCATCTCGGCGTCCTCGGCCACTGGACCGGCTGGGGGCCGTTCCTCGCCGACCTGCGCTGGATCGTGCTCGACGAGCTGCACACCTATCGCGGGATCTTCGGCAGCCACTTCCACCACGTCCTCCAGCGCTTCTTCCGCCTCTGCCGCTCGGTGGGATCGGACCCGGTGCTGATCGCCTCCTCGGCGACCGCCGCCAACGCCGGCGAGTTCGCCGAGACTCTCACCGGGCGGAAGTTCCACTGGATCACCGAGTCGGGGTCGCCGCGGGAGGACCGCCACCTGCTGCTCTTCCGGCCGGAGGCGAGCCCGTACACCACCGCGCTCCAGCTCTTCATCCGCTTCATCAACGCCGGGCTGAAGACGATCGTCTTCACCAAGGCGCGGCGGATCACCGAGCTCCTCTACTCCTGGCTGCGGCGGCAGGAGCCGGCGCTCGCCTCGCGGGTGGCGAGCTACCGCGCCGGCTTCCTCGCCGAGGAGCGGCGGCGGATCGAGCAGTCGCTCTTCGAGGGGAAGCTCGACGGCGTCATCTCCACCTCGGCGCTGGAGATGGGGATCGACGTCGGCGGCCTCGACGCCTGCATCCTCGTCGGCTATCCCGGCAGCATGATGGCCACCTGGCAGCGCTCGGGACGGGTGGGGCGCGCCGGCCGCGAGTCGATCACCGCCCTGGTGGCGATGCCCGACGCGCTCGACCAGTACTTCCTCGACCACCCCGAGCAGTTCCTCGAGCGCCCCTGCGAGCGGCTGATCGTCGATCCGGTCAACGATCCGGTGTCGCGGGCGCACCTGGTCTGCGCCGCCTCCGAGATGCCGCTCTGCGGGGACGACCGCGACTACCTCGCGCCGCACCAGGCGCGGGTGGAGAAGCTGCTGCGCCAGGGGCACCTGCTCGCCGCCGCCGAGGGGGACGAGATCTTCTCCCTGCGCCGCCGGCCGCAGCGCCACGTCAACCTGCGGGGGGCGGGGGAGACCTTCGCCATCATGGCCGGCGGCCGCACGATCGGCACCGTCGACGGCGTGCGCGCGCTCCACGAGTGCCACCCCGGCGCGGTCTATCTCCATGCCGGCCGGCAGTTCCTGGTCTCGGCGCTGGAGCGCGAGGAGCGGCGGGCGCTGGCCGAGGCGGCGGACCTCGACTACTTCACGACGCCGCTGACCGAGAAGGAGACCGAGATCCTGGAGGTGCTGGAGGAGAAGAGCGTGGGGCCGCTCCAGGCCTGGCTCGGCCGCCTCAAGGTGACCGAGCGGGTGGTCGGCTTCGAGCGCAAGCGCATCCACGGCCAGGAGGTGATCGACCAGACGCCGCTCGACCTCCCCCCCGTCGAGTTCGAGACGGTGGGGCTCTGGTGGGCGGCGCCGCGGCCGGCCGAGGAGACCCTGCGCCAGCGGGGGGAGCACTTCCTCGGCTCGCTCCACGCCTCCGAGCACGCCGGCATCTCGCTCTTTCCGATCCTGGCGCTCTGCGACCGCGGGGACATCGGCGGCATCTCCTACCCCCTGCACCCGCAGATGGGCACCGGCGCCGTCTTCATCTACGACGGCCACCCGGGGGGAGTGGGGATCGCCGCGCGCGGTTTCGAGGACCTGTCGGACCTGCTCGGGCGGGTGCTGCTGCTGATCGAGGGGTGCCCGTGCGAGAAGGGGTGCCCCTCGTGCGTCCAGTCCCCCAAGTGCGGCAACGGCAACCGCCCGCTCGACAAGCCCGGCGCGGCCCGGGTGCTGCGCCTGCTGCTCGGGCGCGAGGAGCCGGCGGTGCCCTGGGGGGAGCCGGTGACGGTGACCCTGGTGGTGGCGGAGGAGGTGGTGGAGATGCGGCCTTCTCGGACCCTCACCCCCGCCCCCTCTCCCGTCCCCTCCCTCCCTCCCTCACCGGGAGAGGGGGAAAATGCCGCCCCGGCGGCCGCCACGCCCATCTCCGGACCGGCCCGGCGCCCGCGTTCGAGCCGATCCGGGCCGAGCCCTTCCTGCTCCAGCGCCCGGTTCTGATCCCCGCGCGGACGGTGGGGAACGGCGGCCAGCGCCGCACCGTCCTCTTCGACCTCGAGACCCTCCGCTCCGCCGCCGACGTAGGCGGCTGGCACAAGGCCTACCGCATGGGGGTCGCCGTCGGGGTGGTCTGCTTCCTGGAGGAGGGGCGGCTGGAGGTCTACCCCGAAGCCCGGGTGCGCGCCCTGGTGGACGCCCTGCGCGGGGCCTCCCTGGTGATCGGCTACAACATCAAGCGCTTCGACTACCTGGTCCTCGCCGGCTATACGGGGGAGGACTTCTCGCGCACCCTGCCGACGCTCGACCTGCTGGAGGACGTCGCCTCGCGCCTCGGCTTCCGGGTGGGGATGGGCCATCTCGCCCAGGAGACGCTGGGGATCGGGAAATCCGCCGACGGCCTGCAATCCCTCGAATGGGTCCGCCAGGGGCGGCTCGACCTCGTGGAGGAATATTGCCGGAAGGACGTCGAGATCCTGCGCGACCTCTATCTCCACGGCCGGCGCGAGGGGTGCCTGTTCTACCGCGACCGGCAGCGGGACCTCCGGCTCAAGCTCTGCGTAGAGTGGTAGGTGATGAAGTGAGTGGTAGGGTGATCAGATGAAAGGAGCCCGCCCATGAACCGCCCCTCCGCCTCCTCCTCTTCGCCGCGCTTCTCACCTTCGCCGGCTGCGCGGGTCTCTCCACCCTCTCCGAGATGGCCGCGCCCGAGGTCGACGTCACCGGCGTCAAGCTGCTGGGGACGAATCTCACCGGGGCCGACGTGCTCGTGCAGTTCCGGGTGGACAACCCCAACGCCGTGGACCTCGTGCTCGACGGCATCGGCTACCGGCTGCGGCTCAACGGCGAGCCCCTGCTCTACCGGACGGCACGACCGGCAGGTGACGATCGCCGCCAGCGGCCGCACCGCCGTCGAGCTGCCGGTGACCATCAAGTTCGAGGACCTCTACCGCGTCGTCCGCACCCTCCAGGGGCGCAAGGACCCCGAGTACACCCTCGACGCCGATCTCCGCTTCGCCGTTCCGGTGCTGGGCGAGGTCACCGTGCCGGTCACCCAGTCGGGGAAGGTGCCGGTCGACCGGCTGCTCCAGCAGATCGGGCAATGATCAGGCGATAGGGCGAGGACATCAAAAATTCTAAATTAGCAACAAAGCTGTAGATTTGAGCGGGTTCTCCGAACCTCTCCCCATATAATTTCCGAGCTCAGTCAAGGAGATCCCTATGCGGAGTACCCGGTCGCCCATCGTTTTCGCCATCCTCGCCGGCCTGTCCCTGGCCGGCTGCCGCACGGCGCCGCCGCCGGCTTCCACGCCGGCCGCCCCGGCCGCCATGCCGGTAACCCTGGCCTCTGAGCCGCGGGAGATCCACTATGGGTTCCTCTTCTCCGGCAACCGGGCCGGCTCCGCGGCTTCCCGCGTCGAGGCCGACGGCACCCAGGTCCACACCTTCGAGTTCAACGACCGCGGGCGCGGACCGAACACCACCAGCCGGTACCGGCTCGACGCCGCCGGGCTGCCGACGTTCGTCGAGACCACCGGCAACGACTACCTGAAGAGCCCGGTCGAGGAACGGTTCGAGCGCGAGGGGATCCGGGCCTCCTGGAAGAGCACGGCGGAGAAGGGGGAGCGCGAGGTCCGCGAGCCCGCCTTCTTTCTCAGCCTGAACGGTCCGCCCCAGGAGGCGGCCCTGCTGGCGAAGGCGTTGCTGGCGGCCCCGGATCATCGCCTGCCGCTCCTTCCCACGGGCGAGGCGCGGATCGAGGAGCTCGACTCCCGCGAGGTCCGCAACGGTGGAACCTCCCGGAAGGTCCATCTCTACGCGCTCTCCGGGCTGGGCTTCACCCCCGGCTATGTCTGGCTCGACGAGAATCGTGACCTCTTCGCCTCGGTCGGAGGGTGGGCGTCGCTCTTCCGCGACGGCTGGGTGGACGTGGTGCCGGAGCTCACCCGTGTTCAGGGCGAGGCCGAGAAGGCGCGCTACAAGGATCTCGCCGCCAGGCTCACCCATCACCCCCAGGGGGGCGGGCTCGCCATCCGCCACGCCCGGCTGTTCGATCCGGCGACCCTGGCGATCCAGCCGGACATGACCGTGATCGTCGCCGGCGACCGTATCCAGGCGGTCGGCAAGGACGGCGAGGTCAGGGTGCCCCCCGGCGTGGAGGTGATCGACGCCCGCGGCAAGACGCTCCTGCCGGGGCTCTGGGACATGCACGTCCACCTCTCCGAGTCGGACGGGCTGTTCAATCTGGCGGCGGGCGTGACCAGCGTGCGCGATCTCGCCAACGACATCGACGAGCTCCAGGACATGCGCCGGCGCTGGGAAACGGGTGAGGGGATGGGGCCGCGCGTGCTGATGGCCGGCTTCATCGACGGCCCCGGCCCCTACGCCGGCCCGACCAAAGTCCTGGTCTCGACCGAGCGGGAGGCGCTGGATTGGGTGGAGCGCTACGCCAAGCTCGGCTACGTGCAGATCAAGCTCTACAGCTCGCTCGATCCCAAGCTGGTGCCGCCGATCGTCAAGCGCGCCCACGAGCTGGGCCTGCGGGTCTCCGGCCATATCCCCAACGGTATGAACGCCGAGCAGGCGGTGCGCGCCGGGTTCGACGAGATCCAGCACGTCAACTTCCTGATGCTCAACTTCCTCGATCCCAAGATCGACACCCGCACTCCGTCCCGCTTCGTGGAAGTGGCCAAGCATGGGGCCGAGCTCGACCTCCGTTCCGACCGGGTGAAGAGCTTCATCGCTCTGCTCAAGGAGCGCGGCATCGTCTCCGACCCTACGCTCGCCACCTTCGAGGGGATGTTCAAGGGCCAGCCCGGCGAGGTCGATCCCGGCTTCGCCGCGGTGGCGGACCGCCTGCCGCCGCAGGTGCGGCGCAGCCTTTACGGCGGCGGCCTCAACCCGCCGGCCGACCAGGTGCAGCGCTACCGCGATTCGTACCGGGCGATGCAGAACATGGTGAAGGCCCTCCACGATGCCGGCGTGACGATCGTCGCCGGCACCGACAGCCTGGCCGGCTTCGCTCTCCACCGCGAGCTCGAGCTCTACGTGGACTCCGGCATCCCGGCTCCCGAGGCGCTGCGCATCGCCACCCTCGGCGGGGCGCGGGTCATGAAGCGGGATCAGGAGCTCGGCTCGATCGCCCCGGGCAAGCTGGCCGACATGATCCTGGTGGACGGAGACCCGCTGAATCGTATCTCTGACATCCGCAGAGTCGTATTGACCGTAAAGAACGGACTTACCTACGATTCGAACGCGATCTGGCAAACCCTGGGCGTGAAACCTATCTCATGAAGATGTATCCGTTGTAACATCGCTGTCACATTGCCGTTTTTGTCCCCTCGTTCGAGGGGCTTGCTGGGATTGGGGGAAAATCCGATGGGGAAGGTGTATTCCTGCACCCTCGTGCTCGTCCTGTGCGCTCGGCTCGGGTCCGCGACTGCCGCGGTTGCCGCGCCGGCCGCGCTGACCTCCGGGGGGGAGTTTCGCTACACGGTCTGCCTGGGCAACCTGCGGCCCGCGGGTCTCGTGACCCTGCGGATCGAACCGGATGGCGAGAACGTCCTCACCCTGAAGGTGAGCGACCGTGGGCGCGGCGAAGACCTCACCGACCGTATCCGGGTCGACGGCGAGGGGATCCCCGTGCGGGAGCAGGTCACCGGTTTCGGCTACTGGAAGAACCCGCTCGACGAGCGGTTCGAGCTCGCCAACGGGGTCGCCACCTGGAGCAACGTCCCGGAGAAGGGTGAGAAGAAGATCACCGGTCCGGCCTTCTACATCGCCCGTACCGCCGACAACCTCTCTCTCGCCCTGCTGGCGACCGCTCTGCTCCGCAGCCCGCACCAGAGGCTGCCGCTGCTCCCCGAGGGGGAGGCCACGATCGAGACCATCGGCTCGGCGCGGATCGCGGCCGGGGAGAAGGCGAGGGACGTCACCCTCTACGGTATCTCCGGCCTCGGCTTCACCCCGCTCTACATCTGGATGGAGGATCCGCGGACCTTCTTCGGCCGCTACGACGGCTACATCACCGCTTTCCCCGAGGGGTGGGACGAGGCGGCTCCCGCGCTGATCAAGGCCCAGTCCCAGGCGGTGGCGGCGCGGAACAAGGCGGTGGCGGCGAAGCTCAGCCACCGGCCGGCGGGGGCGTTGGCGGTCAAGGGGGCCCGTCTTTTCGATCCCGAGACCGGAACGGTGCGGTCCGGCACCACCGTCGTCATCTCCGGCAACCGCATTCAGGCGGTGGGCCGGGACGGCGAGGTCCCGGTGCCCGGCGGCGCGGAGGTCGTGGAGGCCCGGGGGAAGATGCTGCTGCCGGGGCTGTGGGACATGCACCAGCATTTGACCGAGGCCGACGGCATCCTCGATCTGGCCGCCGGCGTGACCACCGGCCGCGACCTCGCCAACGACATGGACTACCTGCTCGACCTCAAGAGCCACTGGGATAGCGGCGGGGCCCTGGGGCCGCGCGTGGTGCTGGCCGGCGTCATCGACGGCCCAGGCCCCTACGCCAGCCCCACCAAGGTGCTGGTGGACACCGAGACGAAGGCGCGCGCCGCGGTGGACGAGTACGTCGCGCACGGCTACGCGCAGATCAAGCTCTACAGCTCGCTCGACCCCAAGCTCGTGCCGCCGATCGTGGCCAAGGCCCATCAACACGCCCTGCGGGTCTCCGGCCACATCCCTTATGGAATGACGGCCGCCGATGCGGTGCGCGCGGGGTTCGACGAGGTCCAGCACGTCAATTTCCTCTTCCTCAACTTCATCCCGGGGGTCGACACCCGCACCCTGGCCCGGATCTCCGCCGTCGCCGAGCACGCCGCGGAGCTGGACCTCGCCTCCGAGCCCGTGCGCGCCTTCCTCCGGCTGCTCAAGGAGCGCCACACGGTGGTGGACCCCACCGTCTCGAGCCTCGAGGACAGGTTCATCAGCCGTCCCGGCGCGGTGAGCGCCAGCCTGGCCCCGGTGGCTGACCGCCTCCCCTATCAGGTCCGGCGGCAACTGTTCGGCGGCAGCCTGCCCATCGCGCCGGACATGGAGAAGCGCTACCGCGACTCCTTCCGCGCCTGCCTCGCCCTGATTCGACTCCTCCACGATCAGGGCATCACGATCGTCGCCGGCACCGACTCCGTGGCGGGCTTCACCCTGCATCACGAGCTGGAGAACTACGTCCAGGCGGGCATCCCGGCGCCCGAGGTGCTGCGCATCGCCACCCTCGGCGCCGCCCGGGTGATGAAGCTCGACCGCGAGCTCGGCACGATCGCCCCCGGCAAGCTCGCCGACCTGATCCTGGTCGACGGCGACCCCACCCGGAACATCAGTGACATCCGCCGCGTCACCCTGGTCGTCAAGGACGGCGTGATATACGACCCTGCGAAGCTGTACCAGCAGATCGGCGTGAAGCCGGCAACATGAGGGGACGGTATGTCAAAGGATGATCCGGAGGATCTCGAGGACCAGTTCGCGGACTACATTGCCGCTTTCGAGCAGCAGGAGCCGAGGCCCTTGTCCGAGGTGCTGCCCGAGGCCGGCGTGGCCCTGCCGCCGCCGGACGAGCTGGACGACGCGCGGCTCGGCGGCAAGCTGTGGGAGGTCATCAACATGCTCGCGCTGATGGGGACCTTCCTGCACAACACCAACCATCTGAGTGACCGCGAGCTGTATGCCGAGCTGTGGGGCGATCTGCTCCAGGAGCCGACGGTCCTGATGCCCGACAACGCGGCCTACGCCTGCCACATCGACATGGTCGGCAGCGGGAGCGAGGAGCACACGCTCCTCTACATGAAGTACTACGCCAGCGAACAGGAGCGCCGGAGCTGGCTGAAGGAGTGGCCGAAGGACGTTCTCCCCGACCACGAAGACCCGCCCCACGACCGCGACCGTCTCCTGCCGCAGGCCGAGTCGAGGAAAGACGGGCCGATCATGTAGGAAGACCCGGGCTGTCCCGGAATGGGAGCTGTAGGCGGACTCTGGTTACCTTGCGATGCGCGAATCTATTACTTCGTCAGGGCAGAACAAGGCCCGGAAAGCTTCTGCGCCACCCGCCAGGCTCTCCGCGCCAGCCTGAAACCTCGCGAGCCTGCCCTGGAATCTTTCGCGGAGAACGTTGTCGCTCTTCGAGCTACCGCTGAAGGCGCGTGGAAGATACCGGAGCCGCTCCGGGATGTCATGAAACCCGGCTGGCGGTGCACGAAACGTTTTGAGCGCTGTCAAACCGAAAGGGGGGTGGCCGTCGAAATAGGGCAGCCGCCGGTGAGAGTGGGGGAGGCGTCCGGAAGCTTGGGGGAACCGACTTTCGGAATTGGGGAAGCGGTCTCACCAGTGGGGGAGACGTCCAGAGCCTTGGGGGAAACGGCCGTCCAAATTGGGGAGGCGTCTCCGCGCTACGGGGAACCGTCGCACGGCTCCGGGGAGGCGGCGAAACGAAAAGGGCGGCCGTCTCCGAGCTTGGGGGAACCGTTCCAGAAGTCCGGAGGGGCGGTTCAGCGCGCCCCCGATCTGCCGCCAGACCGGCCGCCCCCTGCGTCCGGGAGCCGGGAGAATAGCATCTTCCTGTCTGCTGCGGCACGGTACCGGGTCCTCCGGGCACCGGAGAAGGAGAGGAGAGATTCGCGGCTTTAACGGGTCCAACTGACAGGAGGAGTCCATGCGCAGAGCTTTTGTGATGATCGGATTGATGACCGTGGTGTTCCTGGCCACCTGGGGCGGGCCGACGCTGGTCTCGGCGACCCAGACCTGTACGGCGACCTGCTCGGGGGGCACGCTGACCTGTACCGTGGCGACCGGCACCTGCTCGAGCTCGAGCGGCAGCGTCACCTGCTGCGGGCAGACCCACGACTGCGTCGCCCTCAACGCCTACACTGCCTGCAGGAACAGCTGCACGGCGCAGTACAACACCTGCAGGAGCCACTGCACGGTCCGCGACTCCTGCCTGTCCGACTGCTTCGACGCCCGGATCGACTGCTTTTCGAGCTGTGGCCCGGCCCCGGCGACCAGCTTCTCCTGCTGATACCGATCCCCCAAAACAGCCTGAAGTAAGAATGCCGCCGTCCCGCAAGGGGCGGCGGTCCGTCGTGTAAGTAGGAAAAAGCAGACGCGCCGTCGAGAATCACGGACGGCGCGACCCGGCCGCCACGGCCCGGGTCAGCCGGAGAAGGCTGTAAGCTATAATGTATAGAAGGATTTACGAATAAAGTGCCCATGGCGCTCGTCCTGCAATAGGAAGGGTTGGCTTTTTGATGTTGGTTTCAACCCAAAAGGAGACTCTCATGCGCACACAGTTGATCTGGAGCACCGGGGCCCTGCTGATCGCGGGCCTCGTCTTCGGTGGCGGCTTGGCTCCGGTCCGGGCTCAGAGCAGCTTCGGCATCTCCGCCGGCATCTATCAGCCCGACGAGGACGACCTGGACCGGACCGAGGTATACGGTCTCCGGGGCGGCTATCGCTTCCATCCCAGCTTCGGTTTCGAAGCTGCCTTGAGCAAGGTGGATCTGGCGGATGCCCTCCCCCTGGATGAAGGAGTGTCAGGCCCTGACTTCGGATTCGACGATTTCAAGGTCGACCTCTACAACCTCGACCTCTCCTTGCAATGGTTTCCACACGGGGGCAATTTCCTGGTCTTCGGCGGCCCCGGCGTCGCCCGGCTGGATACCAGGATCCGCGGGCCGATCTTCGGCCAGACCTTCTCGGAATCCGACACCTCGAACATCCTCACGGCCCACCTCGGCCTGGCGTACCAGTGGCAGATCAGCGATCGGTCTTCGTCCGTCCGGAGGCCCGGGTTCGCCGTTACTTCGACGACGAGGCCTCGCTTTCGGGGGACGACAATCTCGCGGTCTCCTACGAGGCGACCGACTATGAAGCCAGCCTGATCTTCGGCTGGCGGTTCGGCGCCTGAGAACGGAAAACAAAAATGCCGCCGTCCCGGGAGGGGCGGCGGCCGTGGAGACTGAGCCGAACGATCAGGGACGGCTCAGTGCGGAATGCTGGCGAAGGTGCCGTCCTCGAGCGGCGTCTCGAAGCGGAGGCGCCCCTCGCGGTAGCTGGCACCCCGCAGGGTCAGGGCGAGGGCGTCGCCCAGATCCTCGGCGAGGTGGATCTTCAAGGTGTCCCGCACCTCGCGGGGCAGATCGTCGAGATCGGCCTCGTTGTCCTTCGGCAGCAGGATCTCGCTGATTCCGCTCCGCACGGCGCCGAGGACCTTCTCCTTGACGCCGCCGATCGGCAGCACGCGGCCGGAGAGGGTGATCTCGCCGGTCATCGCGAAGTCGTGCTTCGCCTTGCGGCCGGAGAGGGCGGAGACCATCGCGGTCGCCATCGCGACACCCGCCGAGGGACCGTCCTTCGGGATGGCGCCCGCCGGCACGTGGACGTGCAGGTCGCGGTCGAAGCACTCGGGCGCGATGCCGAGCGAATCGGCGTGCGACCGGGCGTAGCTCCAGGCGGCCCGGGCCGACTCCTTCATCACGTCGCCGAGCTGGCCGGTGAGCACCAGATCGCCCTTGCCCTTCATGGTCGAGACCTCGACGAACATGATGTCGCCACCCATCGGCGTGTAGTACATGCCGGTGGCGACGCCCACCTGATCCTCGCGGGCGGCCCGCTCGGGGTGGACCTTCGGCCGGCCGAGGAGCTCGTGCACCTTGTCGGCGTCGACGTCCACCCGCTCGACCTCGCGGGCGGCGACCTTGCGGGCGACCTTGCGGCCGAGCTTGCCGAGCTCGCGCTCGAGCTGCCGGACGCCGGACTCGCGGGTGTAGCCGGTGATCACCTCGGCCAGGGCGGCGTCGCTGATGTCGATCTGCTCCGCCTTCAGGCCGTTCTCCTTGAGCTGCCGCGGCACCAGGTAGCGCTGGGCGATGGCCAGCTTCTCCCGCTCCGTGTAGCCGGAGAACTGCACCACCTCCATGCGGTCGAGCAGCGGCCCGGGGATGTTCTGGATGAAGTTCGCCGTGGCGACGAACAGCACCTCCGACAGATCGAACGGCACGCCGAGGTAGTGATCGGTGAACGAGTCGTTCTGTGCCGGATCGAGCACCTCGAGCAGCGCGCTCGACGGATCGCCCTGGTAGGAGACGCCGAGCTTGTCGACCTCGTCGAGCAGGAAGACCGGGTTCTTGGTGCCGGCCTGCCGCATGCCCTGGATGATCCGGCCGGGCATGGCGCCGACGTAGGTGCGCCGGTGGCCGCGGATGTCGGCCTCGTCGCGCACGCCGCCGAGGGAGATGCGCACGTACTCGCGCCCCATCGACCGCGCGATCGACTTGGCGACCGAGGTCTTGCCGACGCCCGGAGGGCCGACGAAGAGGAGGATCGGACCCTTGGACTTCCGCTTCTCCTCGGCGGTCGTGGGCGGCACCACCTCGTCCTTGCCGAAGCCGGGAACCTCGTCGATGCCGACTGTCCACCTCATCGGTCGCCTCGCGCGGCCTCCTCGGCCTTGCGCGGCCTGCTCCTCGGCCTGCCGGAGCTGGCGGACGGCGAGGAACTCGAGCACCCGGTCCTTGACGTCGCCCAGGGCGTAGTGATCCGTATCGAGGATCTCGGACGCCGTGGGGATGTCCAGATGCTCGGGGCTGCGGGTGCTCCACGGCAGCTCGGCGATGGTCTCGAGGTAGGTGCGGATCACCTGGCTCTCCATCGCCTCGCGGCCCATGCGGCTCAAGCCGCCCCAGCTCGCGGTCGACCTCCTTGCGGACGTCCGCCGGCAGCTCGAGGCCGGCGAGCTTCTCGCGCAGCTCGTCGATGTCGTTGCCGCCCTCCCCCTCGCCGAGCTCCTTCTGGATCGCCTTGAGCTGCTCGCGCAGGAGCATCTCGCGCTGGCGGTCGCCGAGCTCTTCCTGGACCTTGGTCTTGATGTCCTCCTGGGCCTCCAGCACGTTGAGCTGCCGCTGGACGTGCACCAGGACGCGCCGCATCCGCTCCTCGACCGAGAGGGTCTCGAGCAGCATCTGGCGCTGCGTCTTGCTCAGGTCGGTGTAGCCGGCCACCAGGTCGGCGAGCCGGCTCGGCTCGTCCACCCCCTCGAGCACCTGCTGGACGACCTCCTCGGGCAGGCCGGACTTGGTGCCCAGCTCCGCCGCGCGCTCCCGCAGCTCCCGGGAGAGAGCGACGAAAGCCGGATCCTGCGTGTTCAGGGGCTGCATCTCCTCCGCCTCGCGGACGATGGCCTGCAGGTGGCCGTCCTTCTCGACGATCTTCATCGCGATTCCGCGGTTTTCGCCGTGGAGGAGAAGCTGCATGCCGGCGAGCCCCCGCTGGAGCTGGCCGATGCGGGCCACGGTGCCGATGGTGTGGAGCACCTCGGGGGTGACCGGCTGAACGTCCTCACGCTGAGACACCGCGAACACCAGCCGCTCAGGCGTGTTCAGAGCGGCTTCAATCGCCTTCAGGGTGGCGGGCTTGCCGGCGTTGATCGGCGCCGTCACGCCCGGCAGCAGCACGAAGTCCCTCAGCGGCAGAACGGGAAGGGTCATTCTTTCACTCATCTGGATCTCCTTGTCGACCGCGGCGCCTCAGAGGGGTCGTGGTCTCGTATCAGGATAACCAAGGGGAGGGGGCGTCCATTCCAGACTTGCGTGCTGGCCACTCAGGATGAGTCTCGTGAGCTCACATCTTGACAGCGAGACGACTCATACTACCGCCTGTATTCGATATACCGCGCCGTCTCGTCGGCCACCTCGCGGCCGAAGATGGTCTCGACGATGTGGAAGGACATGTCGATCCCGGAGGCGACGCCGGCCGAGGTGATGATGCCGTCGTCGACCACCCGCTCGTCGCGCTCGACCGTGATCTCGGCGTCGAGGGAGGCGAGGAGGTCGAGGGAGGCCCAGTGGGTGGTGGCGCGGTGCCCCTTGAGGAGGCCGGCCTGGGCGAGCAGCAGGGCGCCGGTGCAGACCGAGGAGACCTGGCGCGCCGCCGCGGCCGTCCGCCGGATCCAGCCGAGCATCTCCTCGTCATGGAGGAGGGTGCGGGTGCCGAATCCGCCCGGCACCAGGAGGAGGTCGATCCACGGGTTGTCGGCGAAGGCGTGGTGGGGGATGACGGCGAGGCCGCCGGTCGCGGTGATCGGCTCCCGGGTGCGGGCGATCGTGAACACGCGGAACGGCGCGCTCTGCTCGGAGCGGCGGGACTCGACCCCTGGGGTGAGGCGGGTGCGCGAGAAGACCTCGAAAGGTCCCGCGAAGTCCAGTACCTCGACGTCGTCGAAAATCAGAATGCCCACCTGGATGCGGTCCATGGCTCCCTCCCTCTCCTTTACGGTGCAAGCAACGTCCTCGATATCTTCACAATAACGATACATCGGACCCGTGAACGGGAATCAGAAGCGATCCGCTATCCTTTTCAGGGATGGCCATGCATACGACCCCTCCTCCCTCCTCTTCTTCGCCCCGCGAGCGCTTCGCGGCGATCGCCGAGCTGCCCGACGAGCACATCGATCTCGCCGAGGCGGCGCTCTGGATCGCCGCCGAGGAGCAGCCCGGGCTCGATCCGGCCCTCTGGCTCGCCCGGCTGGACGAGATGGCCGCCCGGCTGCGTCCGCGTCTGGAGAGGGTGCCCGACGAGCTCGGCCGGGTGGAGCGGCTCGCCGGCTTCCTGGTCGACGAGGTCGGGCTGCGCGGCAACGCCGAGGACTACTACGATCCCCGCAACAGCCTGCTCAACGAGGTGCTCGCCCGCGGGCTGGGGATCCCGATCACCCTCGCGCTGGTCTATATGGAGGTCGGCCGGCGGGCCGGGGTGCCGCTCGACGGCGTCGGGTTCCCCGGCCACTTCCTGCTGCGCCATTCGCTCTGCCCGCGCCTCCTCTTCGACCCCTTCGACGGCGGCCGGCTGCTCACCGAGGAGGATTGCCGGGCGATGCTCGACCGGCTGAGCGGCGGCACGCTGGCTTTCGATCCGCGCCTGCTGAAGCCGGCGAGCCCGCGCCACATCCTGATCCGCATGCTCAACAACCTGCGGCGGGTCTATCTCCATCGCGGCGAGTTCCTGCGCACCATCGGCGCCCTCGACCGCGTCCTGCTGCTCGATCCGGACGACGTGGGGGCGCGGCGCGACCGTGGCCTGCTGTCGCTGCGCTGGGGGGACCCGGCGCGGGGGATCGCGGATCTCGAGTGCTATCTCGCCCTCGAGCCCGAGGCGCCGGACCACGCGGCGATCGAGGGGCTGATCAAAGAGGCCGGGACCCGCCACGTGCATTAGTCTGTCGGGATGGTCCGCGGTACGGCCTGCCACTCCACTCCACTCTGCCAGCCACTCCTCCCGCCCCTCGCCCCCTCTTCCCCATCGCGAGGCCGACGCCCAGCTCCCGGAAGCCGGGATCGAGGATGTTGCGCCGGTGGCCGGGGCTGTGCATCCAGGTGTCCATCACCTCCGCCACCGTGAACTGACCCTCGGCGATGTTCTCGCCGATCATCCGCCATTCATAGCCCGCCTCGCGTGACCGCTCGCGCACGCTCTTCCCCTCCGGGCTCCGGTGGGCGAAGTAGGCGCGGGCCAGCATGTCCTCGGCATGGCGCTGGGCCGCCCGGTCGAGGCGGGCGTTCTGGACGCAAGGGCCGGGCGCCGGCCTTCTTCCGCTCGGCGTTGACGCTCGCCAGCATTTCGGCGCGCACCCGGGCGAGGTCGTGGAGCCCCGCCGTCCGGCGCGCGAACCAGTCGGCCTGCGGCACGGCGAAGAGGAAGGTGTAGAGCGGCGTCCGCCCGACCCGGTCGAGGCCGATCCCGAGGTCCCGGTACTCGGGGTCCAGGAGCTTGCGCCAGGTCTCGGGGTCCCCCTTCCGGAAGTCGCGCAGCACCGATTCGAGGCCGCCGGAGGTGGCCGCCAGGCTCTCCGTCCAGGCGTGGGCCTGATAGCCGGCGCGCTTCAGCCGCTCGCGCATCTCCTCGGTGGAGCCCGCCCGCAGCTTGAGCGAGCCGCGGGCGGCGACCTCGGCCGCGTGCGCCTGGGCGGCGCGGGTGAGCTCGGGGGAGAGGCGGAGCGGCGGCGAGCCCGCCCGCTGCCGCTCGGCGTTGATCCGCCGCAGGAGCTCGCCGCGCGCATCGCTTTGAGCCGTGGAGGGGATCGCGAGGAGGAGCAGCAGCAGCGAGGAGAAGGGGGGATCTCATGGCATTTTCGGTTACGATGTCCGGGCTTTGCTCACCGCACCGAAGTCCGCTCCAGCGCGCCTCAGCGACCACGACCGCCCGGTCGCGGCGCATCGATGGATCCTCGCCGCCGCGTGGGGGATCTGGTGCACGGGATTCTACTCCCTGACCCTCCTCTCCTTCCTGCTGCCGCAGATCCAGGGGGAGCTCGGGCGCAACGGAGGCGGACCTCGCGACCCTCACCGCCGTCGGCGTCGGGATGACCGGCGTCGGCGGGCTCCTCTTCGGCTGGATGAGCGACCGGCTCGGGCGCCGCGCCTCGATGGCCATCTCGATCGCCGCCTTCTCGCTGGGCAACGCGGCCTGCGCCTTCGCTCCTGGCTTCGGCTGGCTGCTCGCCGCCCGGGCGCTTCGCCGGCCTCGGCATCGGCGGCACCTGGGGAGCGGGGCAGGCGATGCTGGGGGAGACCTTCCCGCCGGCCCTGCGCGGGCGCTATGGCGCCATCGCCCAGAGCGGCGCGCCGGCCGGGCTCGGCCTCGCCACCATCGTCGGCTCCTTCCTGGCGCCCCACCTGGGATGGCGTCCGATCTTCCTGCTCTCGGCGGCGCCGATCCTGGTGCTGCTCGCCTGGAAGCGCCTCCCGGAGTCCGACCTCTGGCTCGAGCACCGCCGGCGGCTGGGCGCGGGCGAGCTCGGCGCCCGCGACCGGCGCCCGATCCTGGCGCAGCTCGTGGGGGCGGACCTCGCGGGGCTCTTCACCAGGGCCTTCATCCTGACCATCCTCAACATGTCGGCCTACTGGTTCGCCATCGTCTGGCTGCCGCGCTATCTCCAGAAGGACCGCGGGCTGTCGATCTTCGGCTCCGGCTGGTGGACGCTGACCTTCGTGGCCGGCTCGCTGCTGGGGTACCTCACCTTCGGCTGGATCTCGGATTCGATCGGCCGGCGGCGCGCCTTCGCGCTCTACTGCGCGATGACGGCCGCGGGCCTGCTGATGGTGACCCTGTTCTGGGACGTCCTGGCGTCGCGCCCGGCCGTGGGGCTCGCCTGCATGTTCATCGCCGGGGTGGGGACGGGGACCTGGTCCTGCTACGGGCCCTACTTCTCGGAGATCTTCCCGACGCGGGTGCGGGGCGCGGCGATGTCGATCATCATGAACGTCACCCGCGGCGTGCAGTTCGTGGCGCCGCTGGTCATCGCCGGCGTCGCCGGCCGCTGGGGTCTGGCGGGAGGGGTGGCGCTGGCCGCCGGCTTCGCCGCCCTGGCGGGGCTGTGGGTCTGGGTGCTGCCCGAGACGGTCGGCGCGCGGATCGAGGTTTAGCGAACGAGGACAACAAGGGACGAAGGGACAGGAGGGACATCAGAGACAAAAGCAGACCGCCAAGAGCGTAGCGTTCTTCGTCCCTGATGTCCCTGCTGTCCCTTTCGTCCCTTGTTCGGCTTTTTCGGATACCATCACCGGGCTTGATCGACTCCAGCCCTCCCCCGTCCGCACCCCAGGCGTGAGCATGCGCCGCGCGGTCTCCCGCTGGGAGATCGTCGGCTTCTCGGTCAACGACGTCATCGGCAGCGGCGTCTACCTGCTGCCGGCGGCGGCGGCGGCCATCCTGGGCGCGGCGAGCGTGGGGGCGGTGGTGATCGCCGGCTTCGCCGTGCTCCTGCTGGTGCTCTGCTTCGCCGAGGCGGGGAGCTACTTCGACCGCCCGGGGAGCGCCTACGTCTACACCCGCGAGGCGTTCGGCGAGCTGATCGGCTTCGAGGTGGGGTGGATGACCTGGCTCGCCCGGGTCGCCTCGGTCTCCTCGCTGTCCGTGGGCTTCGCGCGGGCGCTCGGCTATCTCTGGCCGGCCGCCAACGTGGGGTTGGGGAGGGGGCTCGCGATCGTCCTGCCGGTGCTCATCCTGACCGGGATCAACATCATCGGGGTCAAGTCGGGCGTGCGCACGGCGGTCTTCCTGGCGATCACCAAGACCCTGCCGCTCCTGCTCTTCGTCTTCGTCGGGATCTTCTACGTCTCGACCAGCCTCGCGACCTCCGTCGCCGCCAAGCCGGGATCCGGAACCCTGGGGGACGCCGTGCTGCTCCTCCTCTTCGCCTACGCCGGGTTCGAGAACACGGCGGCCCCGGCCGGCGAGTTCAAGAACCCGCGCCGTGACGTGCCGTTCGCCCTCATCGTGCAGATCGTCATCGTCACCCTGATCTACTCGGGTGTGCAGTGGGTGGCCCTCGGCACCCTCCCCGGCGTGGTGGGCTCGCAGACCCCGCTGGCCGATGCCGCCGCGCGCTTCATGGGCAGCGGGGGGGGCCTGCTGATGACGATCGGCGGGGTGATCTCGATCCTCGGCACCAACAGCAACACGGTGCTCTCCGGGCCGCGCTATCTCTTCGCCCTGGCCCAGGACGGCTTCGGGCCCCGCTTCCTGTCGGCCCTCCATCCGCGCTACCGCACGCCGGCGGCGGCGATCCTGGTGCAGACCGCGATCGCCCTGCCGCTCGCCTTCACCGGCTCCTTCGAGGCGCTCGCCACCCTGTCGGCCGTGGCGCGGCTCGCGACCTACTTCGGCACCGCCCTGGCGGTGCCGGTGCTGCGCCGCAAGCTGCCGCGGCAGGGCGCGGTCCGCCTGCCGGGCGGACCGCTGATCCCGATCGCCGCCGCGCTGCTCTGCCTGGTCTTCGCGGCGAGCGCGAAGAAGGAGAACCTGATCGCCGGCGCCATCGCCCTGGCCGTCGGCGGGGTGATCTACATGCTGCGCAGACGGCCCGCCACCCCTCCGGCCGTTACCCCGGCCATCAGCCCGGATAGGGAGCCCTGAGGTAGGTCCGCGCCTTGTCGCGGACCTCGCCGGGGGGCTTCGACGCCATCGCCCGGTTGTACCAGTAGACGGCCTCCTCGCGCCGGCCGAGGGCGTCGAGGGCCATCCCCCGGTAGAGGCGGCCGTAGGCCTTGTAGTCGCCGGCCGTGCCCGCGGGGAGCCCTTCGAGCCGCGAGAGCACCGGGATCGCCTCGCCGAACTGCCGCCACCGCACATCGTCCCGGCCGAGCACGTAGAGGGCCTGCGTCATCACGTCGCCGCGATAGCCGGGCTTCCCCTCCGAATGCCGCTCCAGCACGTCGAGCAGGGACTGGTGCTCGTCCGGCCAGAGATTCAGGCGGGCGAGGGTGCGCCCCTCGTAGACGTGGAAGAGGGCGTTGTTCGGGTAGCGGTCGCGCAGCCAGCGGGCGTAGTGCAGCGAGGTCGCGTAGTCGTGCTCGAAGATGTAGTGGATCTGCACCAGGCAGAAGGCCGCCTCGGCCTGCACGAACTGCCCCTTCTCGACCGCCTCGGCGATCTCCCGCAGCCCCCGCTCGCGGCTCCCCTTGGGGAAGAAGCGGGTGAACGGCTTCAGGACCGGGTACTGGCTGGGCGCCACGTCCGCCAGGTAGTCGAAGAGACCGATCCCCAGCAGCAGATCGGGGTTCTCCGGGTCGCGCTTGCGGACCTCCTCGAGCAGTTGGAGCGCCTTGCGGCCGTCGAGCGCCGCGCGCAGCCAGCTCTTGCGGTCGGTGTTCAGCCGGCCGCGGAACGCCAGGGCGCCGGCCTTGAAGAACATGCCGTCGAGATCCTGCGGATCGGCCTTGAGCCGCCGGTCGCAGCGCTTGATCACCTCGTCCATGGCGTGGAAGAAGGCGTCGTCCTGGGAGTTGTCGTCGGGATCGACCAGGATCTCCCACCAGGGGTGAAGCGCGCGCAGGAACGGGCCGACGGGGTGGCCCGGGTAGTGCTGCTCGATCATGGCGAAAGCGGCGTTGGCGCCGTCGTAGTCCATGTCGTAGAGGTGGTCGAGCCCCTGCCGGACGTCGGCGCGGAACTGCTCGTCGTCGAGGATGGACGCCGGCCGGGCGGCGGCGGGCAGGACTGCAATGCCCAGGAACAGGGCCATATAGATGACAGCTTGTCGTATCCAAACGCGAGCCGGGTGTGCATGCATGGGGTTTGATCTCCGAAGTATGAGCAGCAAAACGGAGCGGGGGCGATCCGCTATTCCAGGCCCCCTCTCGCACCCCTACGTGCGGAACAGCCGTTTCGTTTCAGTGTCCCACCGCCAGGCCGCCTCGGCGCCCTGGAGGTGAACGCCGCCGAGCCAGCGGTCGATGCCGCGGCTGCGCACCCAGTCGTCCCGCCCCTCGAGGACCCCGCGGCCGCTGGCGGTGAGCGCGATCCGCAGCGAGCGCAGGGAGCCCTGGGCGCCCGGCTCCAGGCGGAGGAGGGGGCGGGGGGGCGCGGCGAGCTCGCGCAGGATGCGATCGAAGGAGCTGTCCCCCATGTAGACCCGCTCCTCCATGGCCTGCGTGGCGCGGAAGACCTCCTCGAAGGTCGCGGCCCCCGCGCTGACCGCGCTCAGGATCTGCCGCTCGGAGCGCGAGAGGCCGTTGGCGACCGCGGGGAACTCCTCGAGATGCCGGCGCAGCGCCCCGGCGAGGAAGGGGAGCGGGGAGGTGTCGCGCCCGAAGATCGCCACCAGGGCGGTGGGGTCCGGGGCGCGGAAGGCCCGCCAGGCGTCGCGCGCCAGGAGCTTCTGCTCCTCGTCGACCCGCTGGCGCCGCGGCAGCAGGGTGGCCATCTGCTGGGGCGTGAGCTGTCCCAGGCCGTGGAAGGGTTCGATCCCGGGGAACTCGCCGATGCAGATCAGCGACAGCTCCGTGTCTCCGAGGCTGCGGCCGGCGAAGAAATCGAGGGCGCGGATCAGCAGGAGCTGGTCGAACAGGTCGTGCTCGAACCAGAGGACGACCTCGTCGTAGGAGCGGAAGTCCTCGAGGGTGTGGTCCCAGCGGGTGAGCCGGGCGAGGCAGGAGTCGTAGTCGTCGTAGCCGCTCTCGGCGAGGTAGCGGGCGCGCACCTTCCGCCATCGTTCCGGCGGGAGGCCGCCGGGGGCCGGGCCCTCGTGGAGCAGGTCGGCGGTGACCGCGACCTCGCCCCTCTCCCCGACGACCCCGGAGACGCGGATCGTCCCGGCCGCGACTGTCGCCGTTGGTGACGTGGAGCATCCGCCGCGCCGGCGCCGGCCGGATCTCGCGGACCGGCGGAGCGTCCTGGCGCGCCCGCCCGCGACGCGGTCAGGCCCTCGGCGGCTGGGAACTTGAATCCCAGTTGCCGCATCAGCTCGGCGGCGGTCAGTGTAGGAGCGGGAGAGAGAGTGGACATGGCCGTGGAGCCCCGATCGGAGCGACGCATGCAACCCTGACAATATACTACGGCGCTACTCCTTGTCCTTGGCGATCGCTCCCACGGTGCCGCGGACGGCGCGCAGGTAGTCGGCCGGCGCGAGCAGGAGCTGGGTGCCGCGGACGCCCGCCGAGACCGAGATCTCGTCGAACAGCTCGATCGTCTCGTCCACGAAGACGGGGTAGTCCTTCTTGCCGGCGAGCGCCGTGACCCCGCCGCGCACGTAGCCGGTGAGCGGCGTCACCTCCCGCAGCGGCACCACCTCCACCTTGCGGTCGCCGGATGACGCGGGCGAGCGCCTTCAGGTCCAGCTCCGCGTCCCCCGGCACCACGGCGAGCAGCACGCCCGTGCGGTCCCCGCGGGCCACCAGGGTCTTGAACACCTGCTCGGGAGGGAGCCCGATCTTGCGGGCCACGGACTCGGCCGCGAGGTCGTCGGGATCGACCTCGTAGTCGCGCAGCTCGTAGGGGATGCCGAGGGAGTCGAGGAGGCGGGCGGCGTTGGTCTTCACGGAGCCCTGTATATAGAGGAAGGGGGGCTGGTTGCCCAGCCCGCCCGGACCGTCCGTTGCCTTACTTGCCCTTCGCGCCGCGGCGGGGGCCGCCTTGACGGTCTCCAGGTTGATGGAGACGTTCACGTCGTCGCCCAGGAGCACGCCGCCGTTGTCGATCGCCTTGTTCCAGACGATGCCGTACTGCCTTGCGGTCGAGCTTGGTCGCGGTCTCGAAGCCGGCCCGGGTGTTGCCCCAGGGGTCCTTGCCCTCGCCGTTGAAGGTCACCGGCAGCGTGACCTTCTTGCTGACGCCGTGCATCGTCAGGGTGCCGGTCACGTTGTACGTGTTCTTGCCGGTGGGCTTGACCGAATCGCTCTTGAAAGTGATCTCGGGGTACTTCTCGACGTCGAAGAAGTCGGCCGTGCGCAGGTGCTTGTCGCGGTCGGCGTTGCCGGTGTCGATGCTCGTGGTCTTGACGCTGAACTCGACCGAGCCCTTCTGCGGAGCCTTGGGGTCCATGTCGACCGTGCCCGAGAAGTCGTTGAAGCGCCCGCGGACGTTGGAGACCATGTGGCGGATGGTGAAACCCACCTCCGAATGGCTGGGATCGATCTTGTAGCTCTCCGCCTGCAGCGGCAGGGCGGCGAGGGTGGTGAGAACAGCGGCGGCGAAAAGTTTTCTGGTCATCGGCGTTTCCTCCTGAATTAAAGTTCCCCTGGGGGATGAGTGTCGGGTTAAAGGTTGTCGGTTCAACCTTTCGACGAAATTTTTTTACCGGCGGCTGGCGCGGATCGCGTCCAGCATCCGGAGCAGACGGTCCTGTTCCTCGGGGCTCAGCATGGCGACGGCCTCGGCATCCGCGGAGTCGACGGGCTCGTCCAGCCGCTCCACCAGCTCGAGACCGGCGGGGGTGAGCCAGCAGAGCACCTGCCGCCGGTCCTGGGCGCAGCGCTGCCGGCGCACGAACCCCTTGGCCTCGAGGCGGTCGAGGAGCCGGGTGACGCCGGGCGCCTGCTCGATCATCCGATCGGCGATCTCCAGCGTCGGCAGCCCCTGCTCGCCCGCGCCGCGCAGGATGCGCAGCACGTTGTATTGTTGGGCCGTGATGTCATACGGCTCCAGCGTCCGGCCCACCACGCGCCGGACGAGGTCCGCCGTGCGAAGCAGCGACACGACCACCTCCTGTCCGCGGGAGCGGAAGGGCTTTCCCTGCCGGATCTCCCGCTGCAATGGGCTCAGGTCTTCCATCCAGGAATCATTGTAGGGGTACATAGTTGACATGTCAAGTATCGTGGCTCACGTTGATTGCCGGGATCATGCTCTTGTCAGGACGCGCCCAGGCCACCGCGCTACCTCGCCCTGGGCGATTCCTACACGATCGGGGAGAGCGTGGATGCGGCCGACCGCTGGCCGGTCCGGCTGGCGGCGCTGCTGCGGGAGCGGGGAGTGGCGGTCGCCGACCCGGAGATCGTGGCGCGGACCGGCTGGACCGTTCGCGAGCTCTCCCAGGGGATCGATGCCGCGGCCCCTCAGGGCTACTTACGAGCTGGTGACGCTGCTGATCGGCGTCAACGACCAGTATCGGGGAGGGGACGCGGAGGCCTACCGGGCCGATTTCGTGGCGATGCTGCGGCGGGCGGTCGGGTTCGCCGGCGGGCGGGCGGAGCGCGTGGTCGTGCTCTCGATCCCCGACTGGGGCGTCACCCCCTTCGCGGAAAAGAGCGGCCGCGACCGGGGGAAGATCGCCGCCGAGATCGACCGCTTCAACCAGATCAACCGCGAGGAGACGGCGCGCGCGGGCGCCCGCTATGTGGACGTCACCCCGATCTCCCGCAAGGCGGCGGCCGAGCGCTCGCTGGTCGCCGGGGACGGCCTCCACCCCTCGGGCGCGATGTACGCCGAATGGGCCCGGCTCGCCCTGCCGGCGGCCGAGGCGGCGCTCGGCAAGTAGCCGTTTCGGTCCGCCGTTTGCATTCACACTGGACGCTCATGCTCGTCTACGGAGATGCCAAGCGGGTCGAAGACCCCCGGGAGAAGGTTGCGGCGATGCGTGCCGGCCTGGAACGGCTGGTGACCACCCGCCGCGGATCGAGCGCCACGCCATCCTGGCCGAGCTGCTGGTCGAGGCCGGGGAGCTGGAGCAGGGATTGCTCGACCAGCAGCTCGCGCTGAACGGCGACGAGCGGCCGAGCCCGGTGGGGGAGGCGGCCTCGCGGCTGACCCGGGCAGTCGCCGCGGTGCTGCTCCCCTCGTTCCGCACCTTCGGCTCCCTCCCCGCGGGAGAGGACGCGCGCTTCGCCACGGCGCCGATCGAGCGCGCGCTCGACGAGCTCCTCGCCGCCGCGCTCCCCGAGACGATCGAGGTCTCCGTTCCCGAGGGGTACGCCTTCTACGGCCTCTATCCCGAGACCTACTTTTGCCGCCGCCGAGACCGCGTTGCGCGGGGAGGGTGAGAGCGGGGCCGCTGCGGGTGATCGGCATCCGCAGTATCGGCACCGGGCTTGCCGCCGCGGTGGCGGCGGTGGCGGGCGAGCAGGCCACCATCGCCAGCGTGCGCCCCGAGGGGCACCCCTTCTCGCGCAAGGTCGGGATCAGCCAGTGGCTCGGGCGCGAGCTGCTCGGCGAGAGCGGCGGCGGCGCCCGGCCGCGCTACGCCGTGGTGGACGAGGGGCCGGGGCTCTCCGGCAGCTCCTTCGGCTGCGTGGCCGACTGGCTGGAGGACCGCGGGGTGGCGCCGGAGTCGATCTCCTTCTTCCCCAGCCACCGCGGCGGCCTGGGCCCCTACTCCAGCGAGCGCCACCGGGCGCGCTGGGAGCGGGCGCGCCGGCAGGTGGTCGAGTTCGAGGACCTCTTCGCCTCTCCCTCGGGCGCGCTGGCCGCTGGCGAGCTGGGTGAAAGACCTGACCGGCGAGCCGGAGGGGGCGCTGGAGGATCTCAGCGCCGGCCGCTGGCGGGAGAAGCTCTTCCCCGACCGCTCCCTGTGGCCGGCGGCGGACGTCCAGGGGGAGCGGCGCAAGTACCTGCTCGCCGCGGGGGGGCGGCGCTGGCTGCTCAAGTTCGCCGGGCTCGGCCGCTATGGCCGGGAGAAGCTGGCGGTCGCCCGGGTCCTCGGCGAGGCCGGGCTGATCCCGCCGATCGCCGGGCTGCGCCACGGCTTCCTGGTCGGCCCCTGGCTGGAGGAGGTTCGCCCGCTGCCGCTCGCGCCCGAGGTCGACCGCCTCCGCCTGCTCGACGCCGTCGCGGGCTATCTCGCCTGCCGCGCCGTCCATCTGCCGGCGGCGGTGGAGGAGCGCGGGGCGACGCCGGTCAAGCTGTTCGAGATGATGGTCTTCAATACCCAGCGGGCGCTCGGGCCGATGCTGGCGGGGATCGTCAAGGACTGGCGCGGCCGGCTGCCGGAGGTGGCCCGCCTGGAGCGGCTCGTCCTCACCGATAACAAGATGCACGCCTGGGAGTGGCTGGTCACGCGCGGCGGCAAGATCCTCAAGGCCGACGCCCTCGATCACCACCGCGGGAACGATCTCGTCGGTCCCCAGGACCTCGCCTGGGACCTCGCCGGCGCCGCCGTCGAATTCGATCTCGATCCGGCCGAGCTGGATCTCCTGGCCGACGCCGTGGCCCGCCGGAGCGGCACGCCGCGCGCCGAGCGGGTCCAGCTCGATTTCTACCGGCTGGCCTACCTGGCCTTCCAGACCGGCCGCCACACCCTCGCCGCCGAGGCCCTGGAGTCTTCGGCCCCCGCCGAGTCGGCCGGGATGCGCTCCGAGATGGAGCGCTACGCCGAGCGGCTGCGCCGCGCGATCACTCAGGGGGTGGGGGAGGCGCTTTAGTCCTCGCCGTCCTTTACGCCCCTTCCTCCCAATGCGCCCGGAAACGGGCGATCTCCTCCAGCGTCTCGCCGTAGTCCCCACGGAAGCAGACCGCGCGGTCGTCGACGAAGACGTGGGCGGCGGGCTTCCTGTCCGTCACCTCGGAGACCCAGCGGTCGAGGCCGTGTCCGCTAAGCCAGGCGCGGGCGTCGTCCGCCCAGCGGGTGGTGAAGACGACGACCCGGAACCCTCTCTCGTTGAGCTGGCGCAGGAACTCCTCCGAGCCGGGGCGGGGCGGGTCCCAGTGCTTCTCGTGCTTCCAGCCGGTGTAGCGGTCGAGCACGCCGTTCAGGTCGACGCAGACGATGGGGCGGATCGTCAGGGCGGGGATCACTCATGGGAACGATTTTCTTACATCTTCATGGCACATGCGTTGCACGGAATTATAGAAGCTGTTGGTGTGCTTCGAAGGGAGATCCTCATGAGCCAGAAGGGCGTTCACATCGAGCCGGCGGACGGGAAACTGGGCGTGCTGCTGGTGGGGCTGGGGGCGGTGAGCACCACGTTCATCGCCGGCGTCGAGGCGGTCAAGCGCGGCCTGGGCAAGCCGGTCGGCTCGCTGACGCAGATGGGCACGATCCGCCTCGGCAAGCGGACGGAGAACCGGGTGCCGCGCCTCCAGGACTTCGTCCCCCTGGCGAAGCTCGAGGATCTGGTCTTCGGCGCCTGGGACATCTTCCCCGACGACGCCTACGCCGCCGCCGCTCGAGGCCAATGTCCTCGAGAAGAGCCTGCTCGATCAGCTCCGCCCCGAGCTCGAGGCGATCCGGCCGATGAAGGGGGTGTTCGATCCCCGCTACGTCAAGCGCCTGCACGGGACCTACGTCAAGGAAGGGAGCAAGTGGGAGCTCGCCCGCCAGCTCGTCGAGGAGATCGAGACCTTCCAGCGCGAGCGCGGCGTCGACCGCTCGGTGATGGTCTGGTGCGGCTCGACCGAGATCTTCATGGACGCCTCCGCGGTCCACGAGTCGCTCGACGCCTTCGAGGAGGGGCTGAGGCAGAATTCCGACGAGATCCCGTCGAGCATGATCTACGCCTACGCGGCGCTCTCGCTCGGCATCCCCTTCGCCAACGGCGCGCCCAACCTGACGATCGACGTGCCGGCGCTCCGCGAGCTGGCCGCGAGGAAGCGGGTGCCGATCTGCGGCAAGGACTTCAAGACCGGCCAGACGCTGATGAAGACCATCCTCGCACCCGGCCTCAAGGCGCGCATGCTGGGCCTGCAGGGTTGGTTCTCGACCAACATCCTCGGCAACCGCGACGGCGAGGTGCTCGACGATCCCGACAACTTCAAGACCAAGGAGGTCAGCAAGCTGTCCGTGCTGGAGCACATCCTCCAGCCCCATCTCTACCCGGACCTCTACGAGGGGTTCCACCACCAGGTGCGGATCAACTACTACCCGCCCCGGGGGGACAACAAGGAGGGGTGGGACGCCCTCGACATCTTCGGCTGGCTCGGCTACCCGATGCAGATCAAGATCGACTTCATGTGCCGCGACAGCATCCTGGCCGCGCCGCTGGTGCTCGACCTCGCCCTCTTCCTCGACCTCGCCCGCCGCGCCGGCATGCACGGCATCCAGGAGTGGCTCTCCTTCTACTTCAAGAGCCCGATGACGCTGCCCGAGCTCTACCCGGAGCACGACCTGTTCATCCAGGGGATGAAGCTGAAGAACACGCTGCGCTTCCTGATGGGCGAGGAGCAGATCACGCACCTCGGCCTGAACTACTACGAGGCGGACTGATCTCTCCGGCCGCGCGATTCGTGGCTCGCGCTGCTCGCCGATTCCCTGATCGCCTGCTCGCGATTTCTTCGGACCGCCCCCCGCGAGTTCTGAGTCGCCTCTCGCGGTGGCGGAGCACGATAATTCGGATACCAGACGGCTCTTCGCATCCCGAGATGGCGGATGAGACCTGCGTGCGCCGGCCGCATCCGCGAGACTGGGTTCGGACGGGACTTCTCGGCGCGCGACCGGATCTCCGGGAGCTACGTCACTCCGGAGCTGCGCAGCCGTGAGAGCGACATCGTCTGGCGGGTCCGCTGGGGACAGGACCGCTGGCTTTACGTCTATCTGCTGATCGAATTCCAGTCCACCGTGGATCCATTCATGGCTCTCCGGGTGCAGGTCTACGTGGGCTTGCTCTATCAGGACCTCGTTCAGCACCGGCAATTGACCACCGCGGGCAAGCTTCCACCGGTTCTGCCGCTGGTTCTCTATAATGGGACTGCGCCCTGGGGCGCCGTTCGGGAGCTCGCCGAGCTGATCGAGGAGGTTCCGGGTGGCCTGGAGCAGTACCGCCCGCGGTTGCGGTATTGCCTGCTGGACGAAGCACAGATCGCCGACTCCGAGTTGGAGTCGCTGCGGAATCTGGCCGCGGCGTTGTTCCGGCTGGAGAAGAGCCGGGGTCCGGAGGACATTCAGCGGATCCTGACAGCTCTGATCGAGTGGCTGCAGGAGCCGGGCCTCGCGGAGCTGAGGCGGTCCTTCGCCGCGGAAGGGAAAACGGCGCGGGCTTACGCGTACCGCTTCGTCATCCGGGCGCAGAAGTCCGCGTACTCCTCCAGGCATTGCGGCGGGCTCGTGTGGTGCGGCTGGATGCCGCGGTGCTCCGGGGTGAAGCAGTAGGTGAGGGTGACGTCGAACTCGTCGAGGGCCTTCATCTGGTGGTCGAACCAGGCGTCGGCGCCGGGGCGGAAGCTGTCCGCCCAGGAGAGGCCGGTGCGCAGCCGCTTGACCCCGAGCTGGCGCAGCCAGCGGATGGCGTCGTCGAGCCGGTGGTCCTCGAAGTGGAACCACTGGCAGATGCCGAGCTCGGGCGTGAAATCGGAGAAGTGCTTCAGGGAGAGCTTGGGGGTGCCGTCCTCGCGCAGGATACCCATGTAGAAGTGCCGGTAGTAGGACGAGCCCTCGGCCTCGCGGTGGCGGGTGGTGGCCGGCCAGGCGCGCGGCAGGTCGTAGAGGCTGTACCAGTGGATGCGCGGCGCGCGGCCGAGGAGCAGCTCGGCGGTGCGGCGGAGGCCGAACTCCTGCACCTCCTCGGCGCCGAAGCTCGAGACCCCCACCTCGGTCACCCAGACCGGCAGGTCGGTCAGCGCCTGGACCTCGGCCAGCCGGTCGGGCCACTCGTTGATCTGCCAGTGGTTCCAGTCGAGCGGAAAGCCGTGGACGGCGATGGCGTCGACGTGATCGAGCACGCCCTGCTCCTTCATGTTGAGGACGAACTTGGCGTCGATCGGCGAGATGCCGCCGAGGACGCGGGTCAGCGTGCCGTTCTCGCCGCGGACGGCGTCGCCCGCCAGCGTCGCCATGCGGGCGAACAGCTTCCATTCGGGATCGATCTCGAAATCCCAGTGCGACTTGTTGTTCGGCTCGTTCCACAGCTTCACCGCTTCGATCACGCCAGCACCTCGCGCCGCTCCAGAAGTTGAATCGCCTCGCGGTAGCCGTGGAGCGTGCCGACGTCTACATAGGCCTCGCCGGCGCGGACCCCGCGGGCCACGCCGCCGCGCGCCAGCCACTCGTTGATCAGGGTGCCGACGTAGACGTCCCGTCCGTCGCGCTCGCGCCAGAGGGCGTGGAGATCGTGGAACACCTTGGCCGGCATGCGGAACGCTCCCCAGACCCAGGAGCTGGACGCGTCCGTCCGCTTGACCTGGATCTCGAGCACCCGGCCGTCGTCGTCGGTCACCACGGCGTCGAACAGCTCGGGGTTGCGGACGGGGAAGAGGAGGAAGGAGAGCGCGTCCGCGTCGAGACGGCAGAGGCCGTCCTCCGGGAACCAGACGGTGTCCGGCAGGCCGATCAGCACCTGGTCGCCGGCGCCGATCAGCGGCAGGGCGCGGAACAGGGCGTCGCAGAGCCCCTGCGGCTCCGGCTGCACGACGTAGCAGATATGGACCGGGCCGATGCCGCCGCCGTAGTACTCGACGATGTCCGACTTGCCGGCGGAGATCGTGAAGCAGATCCGGGTGGCGCCGGCGAGGATCATCCGCTCGACGAGGTACTCCGAGACCGCCTTGGGCCGCTCCGTCTCGCCGTCGTGGCGGCTGCCCACCGGCAGCAGCTCCTTGGAGAAGGCGAGCGGCTGGATGCGGCTCCCCACGCCGGCGGCGGGAACGATCCCCCAGATGCTCATGCCGGCACCCCCACCCGCAGCATCTCCACCATCTCCGCCGCCCGCCGCTCCGCCGTGTGCTCGGCGAGCGTCCGCTCGCGGGCGGCGCGGGCGACCCGGTCGATCTCCTGGCGCGGGAGGGAGAGGATCTCGAAGACCTCCTCCGTGCCGCCGGCGGTGAAGATCTCCCGGCCCGGCTCGAAGAAGCGGTCGAGCCCCTCCCAGCGGTCGGAGAGCGCGGCCGTGCCGCAGGCCGCCGCCTCGAACAGCCGGCCGGAGGGGCAGTAGCCCATTCCAGCCATGGCCGCCCGCGTCACGTTGAGGGTGAGGGGCGAGGAGGCGTAGAAGGCCGGGTGGTCCGCCGGCGGCAGGTGGCGGACGAACCAGACGTTGGTCCCCCAGGGGAAGTCGACCGGATACTGGGCGCCGCCGATCACGAACCGCTTCTCCGGCAGCCGCCGGGCCGGCTCCAGGAAGAGCCGCTGGAGCGCCTCCTGGCGGTCGGCGGCGTAGGTGCCGAGATAGGAGAAATCCGCCTGGAAGGCCGGGACGGGAGCGGCCGGCCGGTGCGTCTCCGGATCGACGCTGCCGTAGAGCGGGGCCACCCGCCGGGCGCCGAGGCGCTCGCGCAGCTCGTCGAGGGCGCGGCCGCCGGTGTAGGAGAGCACGAGGTCGAAGCCGCCGAGCCCCTCGGCCGGCAGATAGGGCACCTTCTCGCCGGCGCTGAGCCGCTCGAGCGTGACCGGGGTATCGAGATCGTAGAAGACGGAGACCGGGCCGTCCGTCCGCGAGCACGAGCTCGCAGGCCGCGACGCCGTCCGGGCAGTAGGAGGTCACCATCGCCGCGTCGGCGTCCGCCACCTCCCGGCGGGCCGCGGCGAGCACCTCCTCCCAGCTCGAATAGAGGCGCAGGTCGGTGCCGGGGAGCTCGCGCAGGTCGCGGTGGATGGCGTAGTACGGGACGTCCCGCTCGAAGAAGACGACCCGGTGGCCGCTCTTCGCCAGCGCCCGGCAGAGCCCCCGCCAGAGCGTGGCGTGGCCGTTCCCCCACGACGAGCTGATCGTCAGCCCGAAGATCACCAGCTTCATGCCACCACCCCCTCCAGGACGGCCTCCAGTTCCTCTGATACAACGGGGCGCAGACGCATGCCGTCGAGGTGCCGGCGAGCCTCCGGGCGGAGCCGCCGCAGGGTGTAGGCTACCTTGCGCCGGGTCGCCTCCGGCCCGAAGTAGTCGAGATATCCCACGCTGTTGAGCGAGAAGAAGGAGAGCGCGTCCGCGTCGTTGAGCAGGGCGATCGCGCCGGCGTCCGGATCGCCCGGCGCCGCGGCATGCTCGTGCCCCGCGATCAGGCGGACCGTCCGCCGCCGCGTCCCGGCGTCGACGCCGGCCTCTTCGAGCAGGGCCCCGGCCATCTCGGCCCCCCGCGCCGCGTGCTCGTCCTTGAACGCCTGGTAATCGTCTGCGTGGTGCTCGATCCGCCGGTCCGCCTCGGTGACCAGGCGCTCGACGTCGTGGAGAAGCGCCGCGAGCTGAACGGCGAGATCCGCCGCCCGGATCGAGCCGGAGCGCCCACTGCCAGGTGTCCAGGGCATGGTTGTAATCGGCCCGCACCAGCGGCTTCGCAAGATCGTGCTCCTGCCGGTGCCGGCTCAGCACGCGGTCGAAGAGCTCGCCGCGCGAGGCGCCGTTGCGGCGGTCCATCCACCGCTGGCAGCGGGTGAGGACCTTGCGCGCCGTCCGCGGCAGCTCCTCGCCGCCGCCCAGGATCTCGACGGCGAACGGCCCGCCACGCTCAGACAGGCTGTCCAGCCGCCCGTCCATCTCGTAGAAGTTGAAAAAATTGGATTCCCACTCCGCGACCGGCAGGAGGAGGCTGGGCAATCTCCAGCCTGGCGGCGCCCGGCGGCCACCGGAGCTCGACCGCCGGAAAATCCTTCGTCGAGCGCTTCCCAGGAGGCGGGCAGCCTGTCCGCTCCTCCCTTCCTCACGCCACCGCGGAAGATCGCTCTCAGCTCGGCCATCATCTGGAAGTTCCGTAAATGCAAGCCGCGAGCCATCCTGAGTACCTTTTGGAGGTCTTGGGGCTGGGTCGTGCGCTCATGCAAACAACTGCATAGACTTCTTCCGTGGACGTGCTCCAATTACGGGCAACAACCTGTAGGAGAGGATCAGGATGAGCAGCGACGTGCTGTCCCGAAGAGAGCTGTTGAAAGGGACCGCGGGGGCGGGGATCGCCTCGGCGATGTTCCTGCGGCCGTGGCCCGCCCAGGGCCTGGCGACCGGCGAGCCGACGCGGCTCCTGCCGGTCAAGGAGCTGGCGGGGATCACCGCCCGGTTCTCGCAATCGACCGACCGCGTGGCGCACCTGCTCCACCGCACGACGTTCGGCGTGCGGCCGGGGGAGCTGGAGCGCGCCCGTCAGATGGGGATCGAGGCCTGGCTCGACGAGCAGCTCCATCCCGAGCGGATCGACGACTCCGCGGCCGAGGCCCAGGTGGCCGCTCTCTTCCCCACGCTAGGCAAGCGGGCCCAGGCAGCTCTACGACATCGCCGAGGAGGCTGACGACGGCGGCTACTCGGTCGCCATGGAGCTGAAGCGGGCCACCCTCTACCGGGCCCTGTTCAGCAAGCGGCAGCTCTACGAGACGATGGTCGAGTTCTGGAACAACCACTTCAGCATGTATCACTTCAAGGACGACGTCGCGGTGCTGAAGACGGTGGACGACCGCACGGTGTCGCGCCTCCTGGCCTTCGGCCGCTTCCGCGACCTCCTGCTCGCCTCGGCGCACAGCCCGGCGATGATGGTCTACCTCGACAACGAGAGCAACGTCGCCGACGGCCCCAACGAGAACTACGCTCGCGAGCTGATGGAGCTGCACACCATCGGCTCCGACGCCGGCTATACCCAGACCGACGTCCGCGAGGTGGCCCGCTGCCTCACCGGCTGGTCGGTCGACTACAACGGCGAGGGGACGGACGGCGAATGGGTGTTCAACGCCGACGCCCACGACCCGGGGCCGAAGACCGTCCTCGGCGTCGCCATCGCCGGCGGCGATCCAGGGGCGCTCGACGGCCGGCGGGTGCTGGAGACCCTGGCGCGCCACCCCGCCTGCGCCCGCTTCATCAGCACCAAGCTCTGCCGCCGTTTCGTCGCCGATGTCCCGCCCCCCGCGCTGGTGACCCGGGCGGCGGCGACCTTCTCCTCGACCGGCGGCGACATCCGCGCCGTGCTGCGCACGATCCTGCTCTCCGACGAATTCTTTGCCGCCGCCGAGCAGAAGCTGCGGCGCCCTTACGAGTTCCTGGTCGCCGCCCTGCGCGCCCTCGGCGCCCAGGTGACGCCGGACGGCCTCGACAACCTGATCTACTCCCTCTATCCGCTCGGCCAAGTGCCTTTCGAATGGGAGCCCCCCAACGGCTACCCGGACGTCGGCGCCGCCTGGGCCAACACCAACGGCCTGCTGAACCGCTGGAACCTCGCCTCGGCGCTGACGCTCGGCTGGTTCGGCGACGACGTGCTGGTGCCCGTGCGCGGCATCGTCGCCCGCTCGGGAGCCAAGACCTCGGCCCAGCTCGTCGACGCCATGGCCTCCCTCTTCCTGCAGCGGAGGCTCGACGAGCCCGACCGCGCGCGCCTCATCGACTACGTAGCCCAGGGAAAGCCCGCCGGCGCGCGGGTTCCCGGGTGGTATCTGAACCGGCAGGCCCCGGGGTTGATCGCCCTGATCCTCGGGTCCCCCTACTTCCAGTGGCGCTGACGAGAGGAGCCTGACCCATGTCCAAGCTGACCCGCCGCGGATTCCTCGGCGCCCTGGGCGCCGCCGCCACCCTGCCGGGCTGGTTCCCCCGGCTGGCTTTCGCCGCCCCGGGGCGCGCCGCCTCCCAGTGCGACACGCTGGTCTGCATCTTCCTGCGCGGCGGCGCCGACGGCGTCAACGTCGTCGTCCCCTTCGGCGACCGCCACTACCACGACAACCGTCCTACCATCGGCATCCGCGAGCCCGGCGCGGGACCGGACCGGGCGGTCAACCTCGACGGCTTCTTCGGCTTCCACCCGTCGCTCGGGCCGCTGAAGGAGGTCTGGGACGACGGCGGCCTCGCCGTGGTCCACGCCGCCGGGATGCCGGTCAACAACCACTCGCATTTCGATTCCATGGACTGGATGGAGCGCGGCACGCCCGGCGAGCGGCGGGTGCTCTCCGGCTGGCTCGGCCGCCACCTCGCGGCCGTCGACGCCGCGAACACCTCGCCGTTCCGGGCGATCGGCTTCGGCGACTTCGTCCCGGCGTCGCTGCGCGGGACGATCCCGGCGACCTCGCTCGCCTCGATCGCCGACTTCCACCTCCAGGGGTTCGAGGACCAGATCTCCCGCTTCCAGGGCACCCTGGCCGCGCTCTACTCGGGGACCACCTTCCTCGACGTCCAGGCCCTGCAGACCTTCGGCGCCGTCGAGCGGCTGACCGCCGCCGATCCCGGCCAGTACGAGCCCCAGCACGGCGCCGAGTATCCGGACACCGATTTCGGCAACGCGCTGAAGCAGATCGGCCAGCTCATCAAGGCCGATCTCGGGCTGGAGGTGGCCTGCGTCGACCTCGGCGGCTGGGACATGCACGACACCGAGTCGGACCAGATGCCCGGCCTGCTGGCCGACCTCGGCGCCGGCCTCCACGCCTTCTACGCCGACCTCCACGACCGCATCGGCAACATCACGGTGGCGACGATGACCGAGTTCGGCCGCCGCATCGAGGAGAACGCCTCCGGCGGCACCGACCACGGCACCGCCAGCTTCATGTTCCTGATGGGGGGCGGGATCAACGGCAGGAAGGTCCACGGCCGCTGGCCCACCCTCGCCCCCGAGGCCCTGGCCGATCCCGGCGACCTCGCGGTGACCACCGACTACCGCACGGTGCTCGAGCGAGATCCTGGAGCGCCGGCTGGGCAACCCCGGGGTGGAGCAGGTGTTTCCGGGGTTCGTGAGGGGGAGTTATCTGGGGGTTTGCAGGGGATAGGGCCGCGCGGGCCATGCCATAATCCGCCCCTCCTATGACCACCCCTCGATCCGCGCCCAACCGGTTGGCGATCTACGCGACCGGCGTCCTCCTCTTCCTGTTCATCCCGGCGGTGCTGTTCCTCTTCGTGCGCCACCCGGAGCCGGTGGGGTTGAGCCTGGCGGGCGGCGTGGCGCTGATCGTCGCTCACCGCTTCCTCGCCCGGCCTTACATGGAGCGGGTGCTGGCGGTCAAATGCCTCTGGTGCAACCGGGTTCCGCCGCGGACGCCCGTGGAGCTCGAGCTGCGCTCCGGCGCCCGCAAGATCGCGGCCCGCTGCTGCGCGGAGCACCGCCAGCCCGCGGCGAAGTTCTTCTCGTTCCTGCACGCCTGGCGCTGGCCCTTGCGCCTGGGGATCTTCCTCCCCCTGCTCTTCCTGCTCACCGCGCTCGCCGCCTCCGCCGCCGGGCAGCCGGCGCCGGTGCCGATCGCCACCACCTGGTTCAAGCTGGTGGTCGGCGTCACGGTGAACGTGGCCGCCCTCGGATATTTCTTCGCCCGCGAGCACTCTCCCGCTCGAGGTTCCCTTCCCGGTCCACAACTTCTTTCTGCTCGGCGTGCGGAACCTGCTCTGGATCTTTCGCCTCGTCGGGCTCTGGTGGATCTGGCAGGGGGTCTCCTCGGTCGTCTTTTGAGCTATTCTTAAAGACGGCCGCGCCGTTCCCGCTGTTCAACCGTCGACGCGGTTTCCCAAAGGAGGCTTGAGTCATGGTTCGTAATGCGATCGTCAGGTTGTGTACGCTCCTCGTCCTCGTCCTTCTGGTCAGTGCGGCGACTTCCGGATGGGCCAGTCCGGAGGGCAAGGCCGGTTATGGAGCCTCGAAGGCGAGCTACGCAAGGGCGCCATGTGCGGCGGCATCGCCGGCCTGAGATGCCCGGAAGGGCAGGCCTGCCGGTATCCGGCCAACATGTGCAACGTCGCCGATCTCTCCGGCACCTGCGTGAAGGTCAAGAGCCCCTGCCCGACGGGCGGAGCGAAGGTGTGCGGCTGCGACGGCACGACCTACGCGAACGAGTGCGAGCTGCTGACCGCCGGCGTGCGCGAGGCCAGCAAGGGCGCCTGCGCAAGCCGGCGGCTTGAGGTCTGACGTCCGCAGGGGCGGTCCCGCGGGGCCGCCCCTTCTTCACACGGGTCAGAGGCCAGCCCCAGATCCTCGTAGAGCGCGTCGAGCACCGAGCGGATCCGCCGCTCGTGGGCGTCGCCCGCCGGCGTGCCGTTGAAGGCCAGCGCCACGGCGAGGCCGCGCTCCGGGTCCGCGAAGCCGGTGGACGAGCGGTAGCCGCTGTGGCCGAAGGCGCGGGGGGAGGCGTGGTGGCCGTAGCCGTAGGGCACCGTCTCCGCGCCGTACTGGATCGAGTTGACGATGAAACCCAATCCCCAGTCCAGGACGTGCTTGAAGGTGACGTCGGTCATCCCGATGCGATGCGGGGTGGTGAAGGCCTCGACCGTCTGCGGCAGCAGGATGCGGCGGGCGTTCCAGGAGCCCCGCCCGAGCAGCATCTCGTAGAAGCGCCCCAGCTCGCTCAAGGGGCCGTAGCCGTTGCCGCCCGGGCTGGGACGGACGCAGCGCTCCTCCGGTATCCCAGCCGTGGTCCTTCGGCTCGCTCCCCCTCGGTGTTCCACATCGCCCCGATCCGGCCGGATTCCTGGTAAGAAAGGTAGCGTTCGGGGGGCATGCCGATCCAGGAGTCGGCCATCCCGAGCGGCTGGAAGATCTCCTCGCGGATGTAGGCGGAGAAGGGGCGGCCGCCGGCGCGCTGGATCACCTCGCCGAGGATGAACCAGCTCGACGCCTGATGGTAGCCGGCCTTCTGCCCGGGGACCCACCGGGGCTCCGGCTTCATGGCGCAGATCTTCGCGACGATCTCCTCCCAGGAGGCCTGGGGCCAGCCGGTGTCGAGCAGCCGGATGCCGCCGGTGTGGGTGAGGAGATGGCGGAGGGTGATCCCCTCCTTGCCGTTGGCCGCGAACTCGGGGATGTGCCGCGCCACCGGATCGTCGAGCTCGAGCAGCCCGCGCTCCCAGAGCTGGGCGATGGCCACCGCCGGCACCGGCTTGGTGGAGGAGAGCCAGAGCATCAGGTGAGCGCGGGTGAGCGGCGCGCCGGGGCGGTCCTCGCCCAGCGCCGCGTCGGCCACCGGCTCGCCCCGCAGCGAGGCGTAGATCTGCGCGCCGAGGTGGAGCCCGTCGCGGATTCCCGCCTCGATCGCCTCCCGCGTCCGGGGGAGCCGGTCCAGAGAGCCGTCGGTCATGGCGGGGGATTGTAGTCGAGGTGGAGGGGAACAGAGGGCGGCCCGGAGGCCGCCCCTGGGACGACCTGGGCCGGTCTGCTACTTCTTGGAGCTCTTCATCGGGTGCATCGACGAGGAGATGCCCTGCACCATCTTCAGATGGTCCTCCAGGGTGGGCAGGGTCGTGGAAGCCCAGCTCTTGACGTCCGAGTCCTTGCCGCTCTTGGCCTCCTTCTGGAACTCGGCGACGTCCTTCTTGTGGTCCTTGACCATCATGCTGATGTACGCGCTGTCGAACGCGGCGCCCGAGAGCTTGGAGAGCTTGTCCATGTCCTGCTTCTGCGAGGCGGACATCGACGCCGGCAGCGTCACGCCCTTCTGCGGCGGCGAGCTGCTTGAGCTGGTCGTTGGCCTTGGAATGGTCGTCGACCATGTGCTGGCCGAAGTTCTTGACCTCCGGGCTGGAAGCCTTCTGAGCCGCGAGCTGCCCGAGCTCGACCTCCTCCATGCCGCCCATCGCCGCTTCCTTCATGAACTTGGTGTCGCTGGCGCTGAGCTTCGACATCGTGGTCGTAGTCGTGGTGGTTTTCGACATGCTGCTGCTCGTGGATGTGCTCTGGGCGATAAGGGCAGGGCCCACAATCAGAAGGCCGGTCAGGGTGGCTGCCATGGCGAGGCTCTTGTTGTTCTTACTCATGATGTCTCCTCTCCTTTCAGGATGAGAACTGTGCCAGAGGGCATAAGAAGACGGCTCTGAACCGGGGTTCAGAGCACGTCCTGAAGAAGATTCAAGCAAGGGCAGTGCCAATCGGCCGCTATTTCTTGAGCTGCCGGGGGACGAATTCCTCGAACACCGCCTTGCGCAGCAGGGAGGGTGGGAGCAGCCCCTGGGCGAGCAGGAAATCGTGGTAGGCCCTGCGGTCGAACTTCGGACCCAGGGCGCGCTCGGTCTCCTGCCGCAGCTCCATCAGCCGGGTGTAGCCGCAGAAGTAGGCGGTCGCCTGCCCCGGGCTGCGGAAGGTGTAGCGCTGCACCTCCTGGAGGGCCATCCCCTCGGAGAGGCCGACGTCCTCGCGCAGGATGCGCGTCGCCTCCTCGCGCGTGACCTGGCCGCTCTGCAGGCCGGGGTCGAGCAGGGCGCGGGCGGCCCGGGTCAGCCGGCTCTGCAGGGCGGCGAGCTGGCCGTCGAGCGGCAGGTAGGGCTTGACCTCGGCCTCGGCGTAGAGCGCCCACCCCTCGACGTTGACGCTGTTCATGGCGAAGATCGCCCGCGCCTTCGAGACCCCGCCCTCGATCAGCGACGCGAACTGGAGCTCGTGGCCGGGACGCCCCTCGTGGGCGGTCACCGGCCAGGCGAAGGCGTCGTAGGTGAAGTCGTCGAGGGTGAGATTCGCAGCCCCCTGCCCACCCGGGATGCGCAGCGGCAGCACGAACTCGCCCATCTCGCCGGTGTTGCCGATCAGCCGCGGCGGCTGCATGTGCGGCGCGGGGCTCGCCACGCTCTCGGCCTCGCTGGCCACCCGGAACTTCATCGGCCGGTCGGGGAGGCTGACGATCCCCTCGCGCCGGATGATCTCCTCCAGCGCCTTGATCCGCTCCTGGAAAAAGGGGAGGACGGCGTCGCCGGTGATCTGCTGCTTCTTCAGCTCGCGGATCACCCCCCGGTAGTCGGTGACGCCGAGCCCCTTCTCGCGGGCGACCAGCGGCGCCAGGGTCGCCATCTCGCTCTGGATCTCCTTGAAGGCCACCTCGGCGCGCCGCACCAGCTCCTCGACCGGCATGTCGATCCCCACCTGCTGCAGGCTGTAGGCGTAGAGCTCCGGCGGCAGGCGGAAGTCGTCGCCGGCGCGGGGGAGCATCTCCTTGCGCAGGAACGCGTCATAGGCGGCGAGCTGCTCCTTGAGCTTCGCGTAGGGCTCCTCGTACCCGGCGATGCCGTACTTCTTGAACAGCTCGCTCGATGCCGGCGACCACCGTCTGGTTGTTGGCGAGATCACGCTCGATCCGGTCCTTGAACGGGCCGCGCAGCTTGGCGTTCTTCAGCTTCGCGCGGGTGTACTCCTCGGCCAGCCGGGTCAGCGGCGTGGTGCCGGGCGCCATGCCGGCGTACTTGCGCAGGCGCACCAGGGCCGCCGGGCGCCGCGCCGGCTCCACCTGGTCGTCGAGCAGGGCGCGGAGGCCCCCGAAGACGGTCTGGGTGACGTTGGAGTAGGGGAGGTTGTACTTGCGCCCGAGCTCGCTCCCCTTCAGGTCGTCGTCGACCGGCCTGGATCAGGATCTCGAGGTCCTGGCGGACGCGGGGGTCGGTCTCCGCGGCCAGCCGGCGGCTCAGCTCCTCCCGCACCTTCCGGGAGGCGGCCTCGGCGCGCTCCTCGAAGCCAGGCTTGAGGTCGAGGATCTGCTCGTCGAGCCCCGGCACGCCGAGCTCGCCGGCGCCTTCGGGGCGAAGCGGGCGAGCTGTCGAGCAGGAGCTGGGTGTTCTGGTCGCTCTTCACCACCCAGGCGGGCGGCGCGCCGGGAGCTGGAGCGAAAACGCCGGAGCGGCTAACGCCGCGAGCGCCAGGGCCCCGGCGAGGAGCCGCGAGGCGCGGCGAGGACGGCAGCGGGCTGAGAATCCATCGAGATCTCCTGAGTCGAAGCGGACGGGGCGCGGCGGGTTGCCGGCTATGGATGCTAACGGCGACGGGCGGTGAAAGGTTCTTGACCCTAGCTGGCACGCTCTTTGCTTTTGACCCTTGCGTCCGGCGGGCGGGCTCGCTCCCGAGAATGAGCCGAAACGAAGACGTACCGCCCAGCTTTTAGAGATACAACAAGGAGTGCCGACGATGACGCCAAAATATCGCAGCTTCCCCCTCCTGCCGCTTCTCGGAGCCTTGGCCGTGTTCACGCTGGCTCCGGCCGCGCGGGCCCAGGATGCCGCCCCCCTTCAGGAGGACGCCGCGCGGGCGATGCAGAGAGGCGAGCGTCTCGTCCAGGAGGGAAATTACAAGGCGGCCTCGGCCGAGTTCGAGCGGGCCAGCGAGCTCGCCGGCGGCCCCTGCCCCGACTGCCTGCTCGGCGTCGGCCGCGCCTACAGCGGCGCCCGGCAGTACAACGCCGCCCTGCAGGTGACCCGCATGGCGCTGGCCCTCTACTCCTCTCCCGAGGACCAGGCCCGCGCCTACGACCAGCTCGGCACCATCCTGACCCTCAAGGGGGAGACCGGCGCCGCCCGCGAGGCTTTCGCCAAGGCGGTCCAGCTCGACGGCCGGATGGAGGGGCAGGTCCGCTCCAGCCTGGCCGGGGCTCTGCTCCAGCGCGCGAACTACGCACAGGCCCCCGAGACGGTCGACGCCGAGGCCGGCGTGGCGCTCGCCGGCGCCCTGAGCTCCCCGCACTAGCAAAAATTTCGTCCGCTCGCGATTTCCCGAACCCCTCTCCTCCCGGAGAGGGGTTTTTCGTTGGCTCCTCCTGCTACACTGCCGCCTTCCGAGGCTCCAGTCCTGACCACCGCAATGATTACCCTGAAAGACGTCGAGGAGGCCCGCGCGCGGATCGGCGGGATCGTGCAGCCCACCCCGTGCCTGCGCTCGTGGGCCTTCTCCGAGGAGCTGGGCGCGCACGCCTGGTTCAAGTACGAGACCCTCCAGCTCACCGGCTCCTTCAAGGTCCGGGGCGCCTACAACAAGATCGCCGGGCTGCCGGCGGACGAGGTCCGGCGGGGGTGATCACCGCCTCGGCCGGCAACCATGCCCAGGGGGTGGCCTTCAGCGCCACCCAGGCCGGGGTGCCGTCGATCATCGTCATGCCGGTGACCACTCCCCTGATCAAGATCGAGAACACCCGCCGGCTCGGCGGCGAGGTCGTGCTGGCCGGCGAGATCTTCGACGAGGCCTACCACGAGGCGCGGCGGCTCGAGCGCGAGCGGGGGCTGGTCTTCGTCCACCCGTTCGACGACGAGCAGGTGATGGCGGGGCAGGGGACGATCGGCCTCGAGATCCTCGAGCAGACGCCGGAGGTGGAGGTGGTGGTGGTCCCCATCGGCGGCGGCGGGCTGATCTCCGGCATCGCCACGGCGATCAAGGCGAAGCGGCCGTCGGTGCGGATCTACGGCGTCCAGACCGCGGCCGCCCCGGCGATGGCCGAGAGCTTCCAGGCCGGCCGGATCCGCGTCTGCCCGGCCGAGCGGTCGGTCGCCGACGGCATCGCCGTCAAGACGCCCGGCGAGCGCACCTTCGAGCACATCCGCCGCTCTGTGGACGCCGTCGTCACCGTCTCGGAAGACGAGATCCGCGCCGCCATGGTCCGCCTGGTCGAGACCGGCAAGACGGTCACCGAGGGGGCCGCCGCCGTCACCCTGGCCGCCATGGCCGCCCACCGGATCCCCGACGTGGCGGGGCGCCACGTCGTCATGCTCCTCTCGGGCGCCAACGTCGACGTCGCCCTGCTCGCGCGCATCATCGACCGCTACCTGGTCGAGAGCCGGCGCCTGGTGCGCGTCCGCACCCATGTCCCGGACCGTCCGGGGGCGCTGGCCGAGCTGCTCCAGGTGATCGGCCAGCACGGCGGCAACGTGGTGCGCATCCAGCACGACCGGGTCTTCATGCACGCCGGCTTCTGGGAGGCCCAGGTCGACGTCACCCTGGAGACCCGGAACGCCGGGCATATCGACGAGCTGCGCCAGGCGCTCCACGAGAGGCAGTACGAGGTCGAGCTGCTGTGAACGGCATTGAATTTTTTACCCGGCCAGATTTCCGAGCCGGCGGCCCGGTTTGGGAATAAAACGCTGATGAGCAGCTTCCATTGCCTTGAAGCTTATTAACAAATTCATAGAGACGCTCGATATTCAGAACTTATTCTCTTGCTGGTTTTTCAGACTCCGGGAATAGCCGTCCCCCGGAGCATGTTGTGCCATTGTGGAGAGCGAATTACAAAAACAGCCTTGACATTAGACAGCTTCGACTCCAAACTCGCAGATCTCACACATCGAAAAGGCAAAGCCGCCGCGAGGCGGTGACGCAAAGCCGCGGGTCTCACAGAGACAGCCGGGTTGCCGAAAGAAGAAGGACGTAGGACGGCGACAGGAGTGTCTCTGGATATCTTTGGAAGCGACGAATCTGAACCCCTGTGTCCCGAGCTCCCCGGGATCCGTGCACTGAGACATTGGCTCGTTACTTCTTAGACTGGATCTTCCGTTCCGCGAGCGCTGGCCGGCATGGTGCTGGTTCCCTCTCCGGAGCGTGCCTCGATGCAACCCCTAACGGGAGGATGGTTATGACGAATTCGTATGGAAAAGGCGTTCGTATCGCCGCTCTGGGTCTCGCCGCCGCGACGGTGCTGAGCCTCGCGGCTCCGGCTCATGCCGCCAAGGCGCGGCGGGCCAAGGCTCCGGCCCCGGCGGCCCAGTCCGGCATGATGGTCGCGATCGATCCCGCGACCGGCAAGATCCGGCAGCCCACGGCGGCCGAGAGCAAGGCTCTCGTCGCCGGCATCCAGGAAATGACCAAGGCCTCGAGCCGTCCAGCCGGAGCTGAAGCAGTTCGCGGACGGCACGATGTCGGTCGACCTCTCCAGTTCGTTCCTGAACATCTCCATGGCGCAGGTACAGCCGGATGGCTCCGTCCGCGAGGTCTGCGTCGACAGTGCCGCCGATGCCAATGCCGTTCTAACCGCCGCCCCGGCCTTCGAGGACAAGTAAAACACCATGAAGACCACCAAACTCCTCGGCCTCTTCGCCATCGCCGCCCTTCTGCTCACCGGCCCCGTCTTCGGCGCCGCCCAGATCGTCATCGTCAACACCAACGCTCCCGGCGTGGGCTTCAACGATCCCACTCCCGCCGTTCCCGTCGGCGGCAACACCGGCACCACCATCGGCCAGCAGCGGCTGAACGCCTTCCAGTACGCCGCCGACATCTGGGGCTCGATCCTGAACAGCCCGGTTCCGATCTACATCCAGTCGTCCTTCACCCCGCTCGCCTGCACCGCGACCGCGGCCACCCTGGGCTCGGCCGGCGCGATCCAGGTCTTCGGCAACTTCCCGAACACCGAGCTCCTGAACACCTGGTATCACGTCGCCCTGGCCAACAAGCTGGCCGGCGCCGACCTCGCTCCGGGCGCCAACGGCACCAGCGCGGACGACATCATCGCCCGCTTCAACAGCGATCTCGGCAAGCCCAACTGCCTGGCCGGGACCGGCTGGTACCTCGGCCTGGACGCCAACCACGGCACCAACATCGACCTGGTGACCGTGCTGCTCCACGAGTTCGGCCACGGCCTGGGCTTCTCCGGCTTCTATAACAAGGTGACGGGCGCGCAGCTCGCCGGCTTCCCGGACGTCTACGGCACCTACACCTTCAGCACCACCTTCAACAAGGCCTGGCCGCAGATGACGGACATCCAGCGCGCCACCGCCACCATCGACACCAACAACGTGGTCTGGACCGGCATCAACGTCACCGCCGCGGTTCCCAACGTGCTGCAGCTCGGCACGCCGCTGGTGACGGTGAACGCGCCCGCCGCCCTGGGCAGCTACCGGGTCGGCACCGCGACCTTCGGCCCGCTCCTCGCCGCGCCGGGCGTGACCGGCGACGTCCTCCTGGCTCTCGATCCGGCGGACGCCGCCGGCCCGTCGACCACGGACGGCTGCTCGACCGATCACCACCAACCTCACCGGCAAAATCGGCCTCGTCGACCGCGGCACCTGCGGCTTCGCGATCAAGGTGAAGAACCTGCAGAACGCCGGCGCCATCGCCGTGCTGATCGCCGACAACGTGGCCGGCAGCCCGCCGGCCGGCATGTCCGGCGTCGATGCGACCATCACCATCCCGTCGGTCCGGATCAGCCTGGCCAACGGCAATGCCCTCAAGACGGCGCTCGCCAGCGGCACGGTCAACGTGACGCTCGGCGTCAACCTCGCCGTCCGCGCCGGCGCCAACCCGGCCGGCCGGGCGCTCCTCAACGCCCCGAACCCGGTGGTCACCGGCTCCTCGATCTCGCACTGGGATCCGATCGCCTTCCCCAACCTGCTGATGGAGCCCTCGATCAACAGCGACCTGACCCACGGCGTCGACCTGACCAAGCAGGAGATGATCGACATCGGCTGGTTCTCCGACGGCGACGGCGTCGCCGACGGCGTCGACCAGTGCATCGGCTCCTCCCGCAGCGCGACCGTGGTCATCGACGGCTGCAACTCGGGCGTGACCAACACCACGTTCGCCACCGGCTGCCGCATCACCGACCAGATCAACGACTGCGCGGTCGGCGCGGGCAATCATGGCGCGTTCGTGAGCTGCGTCGCGAACCTCACCAACACGCTCAAGAAGCAGGGCGTCATCTCGGGCAACCAGAAGGGCGCCATCCAGAGCTGCGCCGCGCGCGCGAGCCATTGATCAACCGCTCGCAAGCAACGTAGCTACCAAGGGCCGGTGCGCGAGCGCCGGCCCTTTTTTCATTCCCCAGCGGTTATAATGGTTTTTCAAGGTACCCCGTAACACGGAGGGATGTTCATGACCAGATCGTACCGGAGCGTCCAGCTCTTCGCTCTCGCCGCGCTGCTGCTCGCGGGCCCGTCCTTCGCCGGCGCCGAGATCGTCATCGTCAACACCAACGCGGCGGGCGTCGGCTTCAACGATCCCGCGCCGGCGACGCCGGTCGGCGGCAATTCCGGCACCACGGTCGGCCAGCAGCGGCTCATCGCCTTCCAGTATGCCGCCGACCTCTGGGGAGCCATCCTGGACAGTCCGGTGACGATCAACATCCAGTCGGCCTTCCAGTCCCTGTCCTGCACGGCGACCAGCGGCACGCTGGGCGCGGCGTCGACGATCCAGCTCTTCGGCAACTTTCCGCACGCCGAGCTCCGCAACACCTGGTATCCGGTGGCGCTCGCCAACAAGATGGCGGGCGACGACCTGTCCCCCGGCGCCACCAACACCAACGCGGACGACATCGTCGCCGTGTTCAACAGCGACCTGGGGAAGGCGAGCTGCCTGCCGAGCCTCGGCTGGTATTACGGCCTGGACGGCAACCACGGCAGCAACATCGACCTGGTGACGGTGCTGCTCCACGAGTTCGCCCACGGCCTGGGCTTCGCCGGTTACTATGACAAGACGACCGGCGCCCAGCTCCAGGGTTTTCCGGACATCTACGGCACCTATACCTACAGCACCACCTTCAAGAAGGCCTGGCCCAAGCTGAGCGACGCGCAGCGGCGGGCCGCCACCGTCGACACCAACCACGTGGTCTGGATCGGCAAGAACGTCAGCGCCGCCGCGCCGCACGTGCTGCAGTCGGGCACGCCGCTGGTGACGGTCAACGTGCCGGCCTCCCTGGGCAGCTTCGCCGTCGGCACCGCCACCTTCGGCGCGCCTCTCACCTCGCCGGGGGTCAAGGGCAACGTCCTCCTGGCCAAGGACGCGGACGAGGACGGCCCCGGCGGCGAATCGACCGCGACGGATGGCTGCTCGGCGATCTCCTCCAGCCTCCGCGGCAAGATCGCGCTGATCGACCGCGGCGTCTGTAACTTCGTGGACAAGGTGAAGAACGCCCAGGACGCCGGCGCGATCGGCGTGATCATCGCGGACAACGTGGCCGGCAGTCCGCCCCCCGGGATCTCCGGCACCGATCCGAGCATCACCATCCCCGCGGTCCGGATCAGCCTGGCCGACGGCAACAAGCTGCGGGCCAAGGCGACCCGCGGCAAGGCGACGGCGACGATCGGCGTCAACCCGCGCATCCGCGCCGGCGCCGACGCCCAGGGACGGGTGCTCCTCTACGCCCCCAACCCGGTCGCCCTCGGCTCGTCGTACTCGCACTGGGACCCGGTCGCCTTCCCCAACCTGCTGATGGAGCCGTCGATCAACGGCGACCTCACGCACGACCCCGATCTGACCCGCCAGCAGTTGACCGACATCGGCTGGTTCTCCGACAAGGACGGCGTGGCGGACGGCGTCGATCTGTGCATCGGCTCGTCGAGCAACCCGACCGTGATCATCGACGGCTGCGACTCGGGCGTCGACAACACGGTGTTCTCCGACGGCTGCCGGATCTCCGACCGGATCGCCGACTGCAAGGTCGACGCGAACGGCCACGACGCGTTCGTGGGCTGTGTCGGCCGCCTCGCCGAGAGCCTGGGCAAGGCGGGTGCCCTTTCGGGCGGCCAGGGAGACGCCCTCCGGAGCTGCGCGCAGAAGAGCCGTTGATGCGCTTCGAGACCCGCGCGGTCCACGCTGGCCACCGGATCGATCCCGCGACCGGTTCGGTGGCTCCGCCGATCTATCTCTCCACCACCTTCGCCCGCGATCCGGAGAGCGTCCCGATCGGCGGCCACACCTACATTCGCGAGTCGAACCCCGCCCAGGAGCAGCTCGAGGAGGCCCTCTTCCCTCTCGAGGGGGGGGAGGCGGCGCTCGTCTTCGCCTCCGGGATGGCGGCCGGGATCGCCCTGCTCCAGGCCCTGCCGCCGGGCTCCCACGTCCTGTTTCCGGACGACGTCTACTACGGCTTCCGCGCCGCCGCCGGGGAGGTCCTCCCCAACTGGGGGATCCGGTCGGACTTCGTGGCCATGGGGGACCTCGCGGCCCTCGCGGCGGCGATCCGTCCGGAGACCCGGCTGGTCTGGCTGGAGACGCCGTCCAACCCCCTGCTCAACGTGGTCGATCTGGCGGGCGCCGCCGCCCTCGCCCGCCAGGCCGGGCGCCCTGGTGGCGGTGGACAACACCTTCGCCACCCCCGTGCTCCAGCGGCCGATCGAGCACGGGGCCGACGTCGTCCTCCACTCGACCACCAAGTACCTCGGCGGCCACAGCGACGTCCAGGGGGGCGCCCTCGTCTTCGCCCGCCGCGATCCGCTCTGGGAGCGGGTCGGCCACCTGCGCCACATCCTGGGGGCGGTCGCCTCGCCGTTCAACGACTGGCTGGTGCTGCGCGGCGTGCGCACCCTCGCCTGCCGGATGGCGGCCCAGAGCGCGGGAGCGCTCGCCGTCGCCCGCGCCCTGGAGGCCCTCCCGGCCGTCTCCGCCGTGCACTATCCCGGGCTCCCTTCCCATCCCGGGCACGAGATCGCCCGGCGCCAGATGTCGGGCTTCGGCGCCATGCTCTCCTTCCGGGTGGCGGGGGGGCGGGAGGCGGCCCTCGCGGCGGTGGGCCGCGCCCGCCTGTTCACCCGCGCCACCTCGCTCGGCGGCGTCGAGAGCCTGATCGAGCACCGCGCCACCAGCGAGGGGCCCGGCTCGCGCACGCCGCCGGAGCTGATCCGCGTCTCGATCGGCCTCGAGCACCCGGATGACCTGATCGAGGATCTCGCCCAGGCGCTCGGCTGCTGAAGCCCGTGTGCACGTTTCTTGCTGTAAGCCGGGGGCAGCAGGAAATGTTGTCGTTTGGCTCTCCAGAAAGGAGCTTTCCATGGCGTCAAGCAAGAAGCCGACCGATAAGACCGCTCCGCCGGCCCCGCCCGCAGCAGCCAAGCCGGCCGCCAAGAAGCCGGCCGCGAGCCGCAAGACCGTCCTCGCGTCGGCCGCGGCCGCGGTCGCCGGCGTAGCCGCCGCCGCGGCGGGGCTCGCCGCGGTGGTCCGCAAGAAGAACGCGCCGGCCGCCAAGACCGCCGCCTCCGGCGAGGCGAAGGCCGAGAAGAAGCCGGCCAAGCCCGCCAAGAAGGCGGCGAGCGCGAAGAAGAGCGCGCCGGCGAAGAGCAGCGCCAAGAAGGCCGCCAAGAAAGGCTAGAAGGGCAACACGGACGAGCACGGACACTCAACCTTTGTTTGTCCGTGTTCGTCCGTGTTTGTCTGTGCTCGTCCGTGTGCCTTTTTTCCCCTCCCCCTCCTACCGCTCCCGCGTCAGCGCCCGCAGGGCGGCGTCGAAGGTCTGCCGGAACCCCTCGCGGTCGCGCTCCTCGACCTGCCGCTCGATCTGGCCGAGCGCCTCGCGGGTCGCGGCGTAGACCTCGTGCCGGTGCGGGTTGAGATTCTGGATGTCGAGGTAGAGGTCCGGATTCTCCGAGAGCACGAACCCCGCGGTCGTCGCCTGCCGGGTGAACGTCGTCGAGGCGCAGGCGTGGAGCTCGTCCGCCTCCACCCCCGATTGGGCGATGGCGGCTCCGAACAGGATGTTCGAGAGGTGGGCGAGCCCCAGGAGCCAGCCCATCAGGCGGTCGTGATGGGGGAAGGGGACCGCCACCAGCTTGGTGTAGGGGTGCGTCAGCAGCGGCGCCAGCTCCTTCTTCTCGGCGGCCGGGTCCCCCTGGGCGGCGAGCACGAAGGTCAGCGGCTCGTAGAGCGACTTGCTGGGTCCGAACATCGGATGGAGGGCGAACGCCCGCACCCCGCGCTCGCGGGCCCGCGCCAGGGCCGGCGAGAGCGGGTCCTTGATCGAGGCGATCTCCACCACCAGCCCGCGCGGCTCCCGCGCCGACCACCTCCGCCAGCACCTGCGCGGTGCGGCCGAGCGGCACCGAGACCAGGATGGCGGCGTAGGCGTCGAGGTCCGCCACCTCGCTCAGGGACGCGAAGCGCCCCGGCGCGCGGGGGAGGGTGCCGAGCGTGGGGTCGGTGAGGTCCACGCTGTGCCCGGCGAGCTCGAGGAAGCCGCGGAACCAGCCGCCCATGCCGCCGGCGCCGCCGACGATCAGCACCCGCTCGCCGCGCTGCTCGCGCAGCGAGATCCCCACCCGGTACTGCCGCTCGACCGAGCCGCGGATGATCCCCTGGAAGACCTCCGCCATCACCTCCTCCGAGACCCCGCAGGCCTCGGCGTGCTGGCGGGCGCGGCCGAGCACCCGGTCCTCGACGTCGCGCACCACCACGGGCAGGTCGGCGGCGGCCTTGACGCGGCCCACCTCGGCGGCGAGGTCCATGCGGCGGCGCAGCAGCTCGAGCAGGGCGCGGTCCACTTCGGCGATCGAGTCGCGCAGCGGAGAGAGCGGATCGGGTGAGGCCATGGCGATCTCCTTCGGAGTTCTGCGGCGGACAGGCCCGCGATTCTACGCCGCGCTAGATGGAGAAGAGGAGGGGAGGGAAGCCGGGCGGGGGCGCCCGACTTCCCCCGGGGTGCCGCGCGGCGGTGTGCTGCCGCGGGTCAGATGGGTAAAGCTCGTAACCGCCAAGGGGATATCGCAAAGGGAGTGCCATGCCGCTCTCCATAGGAAGAGCAGGGATTTCCGCCCCGCGATCGACCTCTGGAGTGAACGGTTCCGCGTACGGGTTCGTCCTCAGAAAAAGACGGGTGGGCGGAAGCGCCCCGGCGGGATCCGGTGGCACTGGGCTTGCTGCGCCCGGGTGCGGTAAGCTCGCGATTCTCGAATCGAAGACAGGCAAGATCAACCCTTTTTTAGGTGGTGCTCATGGTCAAGACCCCTGATCTGGAAATCGCCAATCCGGCGACCGGCACGCACGCCGGCAACGTCGTCCCCGAGCTGGGAGGGTTTTTCGGACACCCTCGGGGCCTCTCGACCCTCTTCTTCACCGAGATGTGGGAGCGGTTCAGCTTCTACGGCATGCGCGCCATCCTCCTCCTCTTCATGACCGCCCCGGCGGCCGTGGGCGGGCTGGGGTGGGGTACGGCGAAGGCGGGGCCGATCTACGGCCTCTACACCTCGCTGGTCTACCTGACGGCGCTGCCGGGCGGCTGGATCGCCGACCGGCTCATCGGCCAGCGGCGCAGCGTGCTGATCGGCGGCATCGTGATCGCCCTCGGGCACGTGAGCCTGACCGTCCGCGGCACACCCTTCTTCTTTCTGGGGCTGTTCCTGATCGTCTGCGGCACCGGCCTGCTCAAGCCGAACATCAGCACCATGGTCGGCGGCCTCTACAGCCCCGAGGACACGCGGCGCGACGCCGGCTTCTCGCTCTTCTACATGGGCATCAACATCGGCGCCTTCGCCGCGCCCCTGGTCTGCGGCTTCCTCGCCCAGAGCGTCCAGTTCCGCGCCTTCCTCCAGGGGCATGGGATCGATCCGAACAGTTGCTGGCACTGGGGCTTCGGCGCCGCGGCGGTGGGCATGACGCTGGGCGTCATCCAGTACGTCCTCGGCGGGCGGCGTCTGGGCACCACCGGGCCTCGCTCCCTCCACCGACGCCGCGGCCCGCGTCCGCGACCGCCGCAACCTCCTGATCGGCGCCGCCGCCGTCGCGCTGCTCGCCGTCATCCTCTGGGTGCAGCCGTTCGCCGTCACCGACGTGATGAGCTACCTGCTGCCGCTCGTCCCCATCCTCTACTTCGTCTATCTGTTCAATCAGAAGTGGGAGCCCGAGGAGCGCAAGCACCTGTGGGCGATCCTGGCGTTCTTCCTTTTCGCCTCCCTGTTCTGGTCCGCCTTCGAGCAGGCGGGATCGACCCTCAACCTGTTCGCCGACCGCTTCACCCGCGACACGATCCTCGGCTTCCAGTACCCCCCCGCCTGGTTCCAGTCGGTCAACTCGGCCTTCCTCTGGATGCTGGCGCCGGTTTTCGCCTGGCTCTGGATCGCTCTCGGCCGGCGCCGCCGCGAGCCGTCGAGCCCGACCAAGTTCGCCTACGGCCTGTTCTTCGTGGGGGCCGGCTTCCTGGTGATGGTGGGCGCCGCCCTGGCCTCCGGAACCGCCGGCGGCAAGGTGACGCCGATGTGGCTGCTCACCGTCTACCTGCTGCACACCATCGGCGAGCTCTGCCTGAGCCCGGTGGGCCTCTCGACGATGACCAAGCTGGCGCCGGCCCGGGTGGTGAGCCAGATGATGGGGGTCTGGTTCCTCGCCTCGGCTCTCGGCAACTTCATCGGCGGCCGGGTGGCGGGCGTGTTCGAGAAGTTCCCCCTGCCGCAGATCTTCGGCGCCGTCTTCGGGGTCTGCATGCTCTTCACCCTGATCGCCGTCGTCCTGATCCGCCCGCTCAAGCGGCTGATGGGGGAGGTGCACTGAGGGGTTTTACAACCGCACCTGCATCCCCAGCTCGACCACCCGGTTGACGGGGATGCGGAAGAAGTCGGTCGGGCGCTGGGCGTTGCGGACCATCAGGGCGAACAGCTTCTCGCGCCAGATCGCCATGCCCGGCACCTTGCTGGCGATCAGGGTCTCGCGGCTGAGGAAGAAGGTGGTCGACATCTCGTCGAGCGCGATCCCCTTCTCCTTCAGCAGCTCCAGCACCTCCGGCACCCCCGGGTTCTGCATGAACCCGTAGTGGGTGATCACGCGGTAGAACTCCTTGCCGAGCGGCTGGATCTCGAGCCGTTCCTCGGCCGGCACCGCCGGCACCTCCTCGGTGACCATCGTCAGCACCATCACCCGCGAGTGCAGAACCTTGTTGTGCTTGAGGTTGTGCAGCAGGGCGGTAGGCACGCCGGCGGGATCGCGGGAGAGGAAGATCGCCGTGCCCGGCACGCGGATCGGCGAGTCCGGCCGGACGTTCTCCACGAACTTGTCGAGCGGCAGGGACTCCTGGGCCAGCCGCTGCGCCAGGATCTGCCGGCCGCGCTTCCAGGTCGACATCAGGGTGTAGACGAAGACCCCCACCAGCAGCGGGAACCAGCCGCCGTCGGGGACCTTGATGATGTTCGAGGCGAAGAACGAGCTGTCGATGAGCAGGAAGGTGATCGCCACCGGCGCCACCGCGAGCCGGCTCCACTTCCAGCGGTGGCGGGCGACCACGTAGCCGATCAGGGTGGTGATGACCATCGCGTTGGTCACCGCCACGCCATAGGCCGCCGCGAGGTTGGTCGACTTCTGGAACCCGAGCACCAGCCCGAAGGTGGCGAGCATGAGCAGCCAGTTGATCGACGGGATGTAGATCTGGCCGATCTCCTCGTTCGAGGTGTGGACGATCGCGATGCGCGGGATGAAGCCGAGCTGCACCGCCTGGCGGGTCAGCGAGAAGGCCCCCGAGATCACCGCCTGCGAGGCGATGATCGCCGCCGCGGTGCTGAGCACGACCATCGGGTAGAGCAGCACCGGGGCGAGCCGCCGCACCATCTCGTAGAACGGCTGCGCGGCGGCGTCCTGATGGGTCACCAGCAGGGCGCCCTGGCCGAAGTAGCAGAGCAGCAGGGAGGGGAGCACCAGGGCGAACCAGGCGATCCGGATCGGGCGGCGGCCGAAATGGCCCATGTCCGCGTACAGCGACTCGCCGCCGGTGACCACCAGGAAGACCGAGCCGAGCACCAGGAAGCCGTGCCCCCGGTTGACCAGGAAGAACCGCACCGCGTGCCAGGGGTTGACCGCCGCGAGGACGGAGGGGACGCGGAGAATCCAGAAGACGCCGAGGACGCCGATGGTGACGAACCAGAGGATCATCACCGGCCCGAAGAGCTTGCCGATCCCCGCCGTGCCGCGCTGCTGGATGAGGAACAGGGCGAACAGGATGACCAGCGTGATCGGCACCACGTAGGGGTTGAAGAACGGCGTCGCCGTCTCCAGGCCCTCGACCGCCGAGAGCACCGAGATCGCCGGGGTGATCATGCCGTCGCCGTAGAGCAGGGCGGCGCCGAACAGGCTCAGCGCCGTCAGCAGCCACCGCCGCTCGAGCCCGTGCTCGCGCAGATCGTGGGGCACCAGCGAGGTCAGCGCCAGGATCCCCCCCTCGCCCCGGTTGTCGGCGCGCATGACGAAGACCAGGTACTTGATCGAGATGATGATGATCAGCGCCCAGAACACCAGCGACAGCACGCCCAGCACGTTGTCGTGGCTGGGAGCGATGCCGTGCTCGCCGTGGAAGCACTCGCGCAGCGCGTAGAGGGGGCTGGTGCCGATGTCGCCGTAGACCACCCCCAGGGCGCCGAGCGAGAGGGCGAAGAGGTAACCCTTGCCCTGCTTGTGATGGCCCTGGTGAGCCGGCTTCGGGGAGTCCCCCCCGGCGAGAGGAGGGTTTACAGCCGCACCTGCAGCCCCAGCTCGACCACGCGGTTGGCGGGGATCCGGAAGAAATCGGTCGGGCGTTGGGCGTTGCGGACCATGACGGTGAACAGTTTCTCACGCCAGAGGGCCATTCCGGGAGCCTTGCTGGGGATCAGGGTCTCGCGGCTGAGGAAGAACGTGGTCGACATCAGGTTGAGGTCGAGCCCCTTCTCCCGCATCAGGGCCAGGACGTCCGGAACCTCCGGGGTCTGCATGAAACCGTGATGCGCGAGGACCCGGTAGAACTCCTTGCCCAGCGGCTGGATCTCGAGCTGCTCCTCGTGCTCCACCGCGGGGACCTCCTCGGTGACCAGGGTCAGGATCACCACCTTGGAGTGCAGCACCTTGTTGTGCTTGAGGTTGTGGAGCAGCGAGGACGGCGTGCCGTTGGGATCGCGGGCGAGGAAAACGGCCGTGCCGGGGACCCGGTGCGGCGAGTCCGGCTTGACCTGCGCCACGAAGCTCTCGATCGGCAGGGATTCCTCGCGCAGCCGCTCGGAGAGGATCTGGCGCCCCTTCTTCCAGGTCGCCATCAGCGTGTAGACCGCGATACCGACCAGCAGCGGGAACCAGCCGCCTTCCTCCACCTTGATGATGTTGGCGCCGAAGAACGAGCTGTCGATCAGCAGGAAGAACGCGGTCAGGGGAACGGCCAGCCACCGCGGCCACCCCCAGACCTGGCGTTCGACGACATAGGCGAGGATGGTGGTGATCACCATCGTGGCGGTGACCGCCACGCCGTAGGCCGCCGCCAGGTTGGTCGACTTCTGGAACCCGAACACCAGGGCGAAGGTGGCGAGCATCAGCAGCCAGTTGACCGACGGGATGTAGATCTGGCCGATCTCCTTCTTCGAGGTGTGGACGATCGCGATCCGCGGGATGTAGCCGAGCTGCACCGCCTGCCGGGTGAGCGAGAAGGCGCCGGAGATCACCGCCTGCGAGGCGATGACGGTGGCGACGGTCGCCAGCACGACCATCGGGTAGAGAAGCCAGGAAGGGCCGAGCCGGGCCAGCATCTCGAAGAACGGGTTCTTGGCGGCGTCGGGGTGGGTCAGCAGCATCGCGCCCTGGCCGAAGTAGTTGAGCAGCAGGCAGGGGAGCACCACGGTGAACCAGGCCAGCCGGATCGGCCGCCGCCCGAAGTGCCCCATGTCCGCGTAGAGGGCCTCGCCGCCGGTGACCACCAGGAAGACCGAGCCGAGGACCAGGAAGCCGCGCCACCGGTTCTCCGCGAAGAACGCCACCGCGTGCCACGGATTGACCGCGCCGAGCACCGCGGGGTAGCGCAGGGTCCAGAGGACGCCGAGCACCGCCAGCACCAGGAACCAGAGGATCATCACCGGGCCGAAGAGAGCGCCGATGCCGGCCGTGCCGCGCCGCTGGATCACGAACAGGACGAACAGGATGACGATCGTGATCGGCACCACGTAGGGGTTGAAGAACGGCGTCGCCACCGAGAGCCCCTCGACCGCCGAGAGCACCGAGATGGCCGGCGTGATCATGCCGTCGCCATAGAGCAGGGCGGCGCCGAAGATGCCGAGCGCCACCAGCACCCAGTGCCCCTCCGGACCGACCCGCCGGAGCTTCTTCGGGATCAGCGCCATCAGCGCCAGGATCCCCCCCTCGCCCCGGTTGTCGGCGCGCATGACGAAGATCAGGTACTTGATCGAGATGGTGACGATGAGCACCCAGAAGACCAGCGACAGCACCCCGAGCACGTTGTCGTGGGTGGGGTCGACCGAGTGCTCGCCGTGGAAGCACTCGCGCATCGAGTAGAGGGGGCTCGTGCCGATGTCGCCATAGACGATCCCCAGGGCGCCCAGAGAGAGGCCGAGGAGGTCGCGAGTCCCGTGCTTGTGTGAGGGGAGGTGGGCCATTGCCGGGCGGTGAAGCTATCACAACCCTGGGAAGACAGCAGGGCGCCCACGCCGGGGCGCCCCTGACAGATTTTAGGCCCCTACAGAAGCGTCAAGCCCCGACGGCGGCCGCGACGTTGATCGTGCTCTCGGCGAGCCGGGTGAGCAGCTTGTCCGCGTCCCCCTCCTCGTCGAGGGTCTGCTGCAGGATCTTGGCCTGCTCCTTCTCGCCGAGGACCTGGGCCCAGGTCCGCACCGTGCCGTAGCCCGCCATCTCATAGTGCTCGATGCGCTGGGCGGCGCCGATCAGGGCGGCGTCCATCACCTCGGGATCCATGTCCTCCTGCATCATCTCCTTGCCTTCCTCGATCAGCCCCTCCATGGCCTTGCACTTCTTGCCGCGGGCGGCTTTGCCGAGCATCTCGAAGATGCGGTCCAGACGCTCGACCTGCATCTCGGTCACCTGGCGGTGATCCTCGAAGGCCTTCTTGAGCTGCTCGTTCTGGGCCTTCTTGATCATCTTCGGAAGGGCCTGAAGGATCTGCTTCTCAGCGCTGTAAAGGTCCTTGAGCTCGTCCACGTAGAGCTTCCTGAGGGAATCGATCTCCATGATGCACTCCTTTTTTCCATCCAGGCGCCATTGCCCTCGGGCGTTGCCGAAGCAAGAGGAGTGCCAGAAAAATCGAAATCCCCCTCGCCACGGCGTGGAGAGGGGGCCAGGGGTGAGGATTCGAGGAGCCCTGAAGAGCGCCGTTCCTACAGCGTCTTCAGGACTTCCTGCTCGGCCTTGGGATCGAGCTTGCCGACCCAGACGTCGAGGACCTTGCCGGTGTTGTCCACCAGCAGCAGGGTCGGGGTGCCGGGCACCTTGATCGAGGCGAAGTCGATGTTCACCATGCTGTCCGGCTGGGCGCCGCCGGCGGTGAACTTCTGCGTCTCATCGGCGACCAGCTTCTGGGCCTCCTCCGGCTTCTCGTTCGCGGGGACGGCGGCGATGAACTTGACGTCCGAGTTCTTCTGGTTCCGCTGGTCGATGAGATTCTTGTAGAACGGGATGCTTTCGTTGCAGAAGTGGCATCCGGGCTGGACCGCCACCACCAGGGCGCGGTTGCTGCCGGCGGGCACCACCGCCTTGAGCTGGTCGTACCGTTCCCCCTTCTCGACCTGCGGCGGCATCCCGGGCTGCTGCGTCCTGGGGAAGAACTGGTTGCGGACCAGCACCACCGCCGCGATCGCGCAGACGAGGATGATGGCGATGTTCGCCACGGTATCGAGCGTGCTCTTCTTAGCGGGTACAGGGTTGTTGATGGCCATCGATTGTCTCCTGTCGCCGGACCGTCCATGCCGGCCGGCGCTGCCAGTTGCTTGAAAGGGAGGGTAGCACAGCCCCAAATTCTCGAAGCGCCGATTGACAGAGTGCGCAAGATCTTGCAACGTACCCGGCGACTCCACGCCACAACGGGCGCCTCACTTCAATGGAACAGGTGCCGGAGAGCCCAAAAACCGATCATGGCCGCCGAGCTGCCTCTCGACCCGCCCGTCTCCCCGGCGCCCATGCGTCCCGCCGACCGCTATCTCCGCGCCTTCGTCCGCCTGATCCTCAAGGCCTTCTTCCGCGAGGTCGAGGTGGCCGGGGCGGAGCGCATCCCGCGGGACCGGCCGCTGGTGCTGGTGGCGAACCACGGCAACGGGCTGATCGATCCGGCCCTGCTGTACGGGCCGCTGCCGGTGACGCCGCGGTTCCTCGCCAAGAGCACCCTGTGGAAGAACCCGTTCGTCCGCCCGTTCCTCGACGTGGCGCAGGCGATCCCCGTCTACCGCCGGCAGGACGAGGGGTCCGACCTCACCAAGAACGCCGACACCTTCGCCCGCTGCCACGAGCTGCTGGCCAAGGGGGGCTCGCTCGCCCTCTTCCCCGAGGGGACGAGCCACAGCGAGCCCTCGCTCAAGCCGCTGAAGACCGGCGCCGCGCGCATCACCCTGGAGACCGAGCGCAGGTTCCCCGGCACCGGCATCCGGATCGTCCCCGTCGGCCTCCTCTTCGACTCCAAGCACACCTTCCGCTCCCGCGTCCTGCTGCAGGTGGGGGAGCCGGTCGACCCGGCGCCGGAGATCGCCCTCGACGCCCAGGACCCGGTCGCCGCCGCCCGCGCCCTGACCGCCCGCATCGACGACGCCTTGAAAGAGGTCACCCTCAACTACGAGACCTGGGAAGACGCCCGGCTGATCGCCCGCGCCGCGGACCTCTACCGCCACCGCGCCGCCGAATTGCCGACGCGGGGGAGTCTCGCCGAGGGGTACGCCTTCCGCCGCGCCTTCCTGGAGGGGTATCAGGAGATGCGGCAGAGCCACCCGGAGAAAGTGGCCGCCGCCGCCCAGTGCGTCAAGGAGTACGACGAGCTCCTCCGCGCCTTCGATCTCCGGGACGACCAGGTGGGAGCGGCCTACCCCCCCTCGCCGGTCCTGAAATTCATCGGCCACACCTGGCTGCGCCTGCTCGTGCACCTCCCCCTGGCGGCGGTGGGGACCGTCCTCAACTACCCGGCCTACCGTCTGGTGGGGGAGCTGGTGAAGAGGGTCATCCGCGACCGGGATCAGAAGGCCACCTACAAAGTCTTCGGCTCCTTCCTCTTCCTGCCCCTCGCCTGGATCGCCGAAGGCTGGCTGGCGGGCCACTATCTGAATCCCTGGCTCGGCCTGGCCGTCACCCTGCTCGCCCCGCCCACCGGCTACATCGCCCTCCTCTTCCACGACCGCCGCGCCATCTTCTGGCACGAAGCCAGGGCCTTCCTGCTTCTGAGGACGAGGAGACGCCTGGCCGAAGAGCTCAAGAAGAGAAGGGAAGGGGTCCTGAAGCAGGTCGAAGAGCTGGCCGCTCTCTACGAGACCGACCGGCAGCCCGCCGGCTAGCGCCTCGGCCTGCCAAACCTTCTGACGGCGTATCCAAGCTTCCGACAGCCCAGCGAAACTTCTGACGAGCTGTCGGAAACTCTGGCAGGCTGTCCGAAGCTTCCAACGGGCCGTCAGAACCTTGGATGAGCCGTCAGAACTTTAAATGGGCCGTCGGAAGCTTGGATGAGCCGTCAGAAGCTTGGATAAGGCGCGGCCGTATCTCTAGAAGTCCAGGAGACCAGGCCCCAGGGAGCCCCCCAGGATGTCTTCGATGTCTTGTTTCCGGATCCCCTCGCGTTCCATCGCCGTCCGCAGTTTCTTGTAGATCTTGTTCAGTCGTGGATAGAGAGGCTTCTGTTCCATCCGGCGGAGCCGCGCGATATCCGCTACCGATAACTTCGTCCGCATCCCGACGAGGAGCAGGTCCTCCACGGGGAGCGATTTGAGGACTCGGTCGAGGACCCTCAGGACCCGCTGTTTGATGATGCTTCGCTCTTTCATCTCCAGCTCCTGGTCTGGCCGCAACCCGTGCGAGGCCTTGAACTGGAGTATCTCTTCCCCAACGAAGCGCCGTACGACCTTGGGGGGGAGCCTGGCCCGAAGGTCCGCGAGCTCCGACTCGGACATCTTCAACCCCTCGCCCCGGAGAATCTGGCAGGCCTCCTCGAGGCTGAAGCCTTCCCGTCCAAGGAGCCTCTCCAGGCGTTCTGCCACCGGACCGAGATCGCCTCGCCTTCGCGGAAGCCCGCCACTTGGTCCAGATGTGGTTCTGGTAGTCGAGGAGTAGCCGGCCGATGACGATGGAGAGGTACGTCCCCATGGCGCTATCCCCCCGGTACAGGCGGAATACGGCGTAATCCTCCTCGATGAGCTTGAGCTTGACCGTCCCCCCGAAGTCCTCCCCCTCCTGGGGACTGAGGCGGGATCGCCGGCAGCAGTGGCCGATGATCTGCTCGATGAGGGGCAGGTTCTCCAGGAAGAGCTCCTCGGGAGGGCGGCCATCGAACGGGGGAGGGGTAGGCGCCATAGGTGCCGGTACGCAGATTCCTCTCTCGGGATGCAAACCTCTCCGGGAGAAAGACTTGGAGCCTTCCGAGAAGTGTTCAAGGCTGCGGGGCGCTGCCACCCTTCGTTCCTCCTGTGGGATGAGAAGCCTCCAGACGGAGTCCAGACTGACCCCGATGTGAACTTAGACGGACGCCTTTCGGGAATTCCTCCTTTCCGGATAACCTGTTCTCTGGCCGAGAGAACCAAGGACAGCTGAGACGGGAGGCTCGCCGCCGCGATTTCTGGCTGGACGGCCCTCGGTTTCGCCTTCCGGACGGTTTTTGGGGCTGGACGGCTTCATTTTTGGCTGGACGGCCGTGTTTTTCGTTGGACGGCGTCTCGTCTTAGCCGGACGGACGCTTTTTTAGCTGGACGAATGGCCGTCTTTCTTCCCCGGCGGCCGTCCTGGAGTTTGGGGCCTCCGTCTTTCCATCCACGCCGCCGTCTCCGCAAGACAGATGGCCGTCCAGCGATTTTCAGCGCCGTCTTTCTTCAGGAAGGCGCGTCCTGGCACGCAGGCTCGTCGTCTCGGCGACAACCGGCCCTCCGAGGGTTCCGAGGAGCCTGTCCAAGCTCTTCTACGTCTCGGGGTAGTAGATTTCGAGGATTTTGTCGAACTGGCGTTGCAACTCGGCGTAATCAGACGCCTGGAGATCGCCCTTGGACGCGATCTCGGAGATCTGGTCGAGGCTCTCGCGAGAGACCGGGTCGAGCTTGGTATCGCCGAGCCCCAGCTTGTCGCGCCAGTAGAGGTGACGGAGGAAGCTCTGGGTGTCCGACCGCTGGAAGAAGGACGGGTCGTGCGCGAAGGGCCGCCAGCCGGCCAGCGTCCACCCATTGGCCGAGGTCGAGAGGAGTGGAGTCGAACACTTCCCGGGACTCCTTCGCCAGCCGGGAAGCCTCGGGGAGGAGCTCGCTCGGGGGCTTGTGGTTCTCCAGGGCAGCCGTGATCCCTTTATAGCCCTTCTGAAGATCATCGGTGAAAGGCTGTGGCTCGAGGAGTCCGAGGATGCGCGCCACCACGTCCTGAGCTGCCGAAGCATTACCTGCCTTGAGGCTCGCCTGGAGATTCACGAGCTGAACCCCCATGCGGAAAGCTGCTTCGTCGAGCTTGACCTCCTCGTCGCCCCCCTCTCCACGGTAGGTCGGCCCCAGCCACAACCGCCCGTCCACGCTCGACGGATCCGCGAGGGGTGGGACCAGCTTGGTCGGCACCAGCCCTGGAGGAGGGGCCAGGAATTGGAATGAGCCGGTTCCAACGCCGACCAGGAGAAGCGCGGCGATGGGGAGCCACCGGGCAAGGGTGGCAGTCTTGTATCCAATGAAGGACCGGCGCCTCTGGCTCAGCTTGCGCGGAGGGAACCGAACGATGTTCTCATCCGGCGGAGCGGGTTCAGTCCGCAAGCAGGAACTGAGCGGTCATGGAGTAGACGTCGTAGCAGTCTTCGCACGAGGCCAAATGTGCGGTGACGCGGGCAGCCTCTTCCTTTCCGAGGTTACCGTCGATGTAGGCGGCCAACTCTTCGGCGGATGGGTGCCCGGTCATTGGCATTGCGTCTTCTGGTGCAAATTTCTGCATTTCTTGAACCGCTTCGAGTCCCGTCGATCAATTAGACGGACATCTATGGAAGATTACCCGGTTTCCTAGAAGTCGGGGTAATCCGGCTCCAGAGTCCCGAGGATGTCATCCACGTCCTGCCGCCGCACCCCTTGGCGCTCGAGCTCCTTGCGGAGCTTGTCGTAAATCTTCGTCAGTCGCCGGTAGAGGGGCTTTTGCTCCACCTTCCAGATCCGGGCGATATCGGCCACCGAGTACTCCGTCCGCATCCGGACGAGGAGTTGGTCCTCTTTTGGCAGGGTGTCCAGAACTCGCCGCAGAGCCATGGTGATTCGCCGCCGCTCCCCCTGCTTCTCTTTGGCCTGGAGTCGCTCATCGGGCCTCAGGTCCCGGGTGGGCTCGGACTGCAGCCGCTCCTCTCCGACGAGGTGCCTGGGGCTACGGTGTGGGATCTTCCTATGAATCTCCTCGAGCTCCGCCAAGGACAACTCTACTCCTTCGTTGGTCCACAGGATCTGGCAAGCCTCGTCGAAGGAAAGCCACTCCTTGTACGAGCAGCTCCTCCAGCCGCAACGCCACAGGGCCCAGCCGCAGCCCCTCGGCCGAGGCTCGCCACTTCCTCCAGAGGTGATTCCGATAGTCCTTGTGGAGATTACCTGATAACCGTCGTAAGGTACGTCTTGGGGCTACTTCTCCCCCGGAATTCCCGGATGACGGCATAGTCGTTCTCGATGAGCTTTACCTTGACATGTCCCCCGAAGTCTTCCGCCTCCTCCCGGCTGAAGCGGGAGCGCCGGCAGCAGAAGGAGACGATCTCCTCGATGAGCTTCAGGTGCCCGAGGAAGAACTGCTCGGGGGGCAGGCCGCCAAGGGGATTAGGGAGGGTGGTCATGGAAGACTAGTACGGAGGATCTTCTCTCAGGATCTTCAGAAGGAGGGATTCTATAGGAATCTCTCTATCCTCGGACGGCCGATCCGGGCTGTCCTGCGAGTCCTCAGGATAGCCGCCGCGCCGCCACTGCGCATCACGCGATCGAGGGGGCTTGTGATACCCCGGCGGTTGAATGGGCTAGCAACCCGATCGAGGTAGCGATGAGGAGCCGACCGCGTTCGAGGCGCGTGCGAAAGCGTGAAGACGTTCTGTCTATTGAGTAGGGGCGAACCGTCGAAGCTCGCACCTGTACATCTAAAGATATCCGCACTTGTCCATTATTTTTGCAGAGGACTTCTGTGCTAGAGTCGATGTATACATTCAATAGAGGTGGCCGCCTTGCGGTTCAAGTTTTCAATCAAACTGCTCGTGGCTGTCCTGCTGCTAGTCGGGGCGATAGTGAGCTTGCTCGTGATAAGCACTCGTAAGGCACGAGAAAGGAATCTTGCGGGGATATCCGAGTCCAGGGCGCAGCTCATTGAGATGCTGGGTTCGAGTCGCCCGCTGGAGGGAAAGGCCGTTCGGAATGGGCTGGACGCAAGCTTTGATCCCGAGCGGCGAGTTCGGAAGCCTCTCCCCCGATGGCGACTGAAGGGAGCTCTTTCCCTGATCAGAAAGAACAGCAGAAATGATACAAGGGCGGAACGCCTTTCAAACGAGGCTTTGGTCTACAGTTTCGGAAATGAACTCGACTTGGCAATTCAAACCCTCACCCGAGCGACAGAAATTACGGGGGCGAAGCCATGGATGTGGAGTGATCTGTCTGCATTGTATCTATCCAGGTCCAGAGATGGCGACCTTATAAGAGCCCTCAGCGCTTCTTCCAAAGCGTTAAAGAATGCTGAATCGCCGGAGGCAATTTTTAATCGCGCCTTGTGTCTTGAAAGGCTAGCGTTAGTATGGATTGCCCGCAAGGCTTGGCTCAAATATCTAAGGTACGACTCGGATTCATTTTGGGCAGACGAGGCTAGGACTCACCTGAAGAACTTTAGGTGGCCGGACGGGGGATTGAAAAGCGAGGAAATTAGTAAAATACTAAAAAAATCGCCGTTGATCGAAGAGGAGGTTGTAAAAGACCTCATGACTCAAAATCCGCAAGCCCTACGCGAGTATGGTGAAAACTTGCTAGGTGACTGGGGGTATGCATGGACACTAGGGAGGGGTGGTGAGGCAGAGCGGTTGCTTGATGCTACACGACTAATCGGTAAGGCTCTGACTCTCAGGAGCGGAGACCCCACAGTTTCAATGGCAGTAGCTTCAATTTATAACGCTAGCCTCTACCCAGGCCGAACAGATCGTTTGGCTAAGGCACATGCTCTTTATAAACAAGGAAAGTCACTTTTGGATGGGCTCAATTTTAGCCAAGCACGTGCCCTTTTTTATGAATCAGATCGCCTGCTTTTGGGCAGTGGAAGTACCTTTAGAGGTTGGGCGCGACTGCGTGCTGCCATTTGTGACATGCAGGTTTTCTGGATACGGCCCAGCCTTAGTTACCTTGAAGTCATTGGTTACTGATTACGACCCGAAGGATTCAGCTTCGCTATTAGGAATGGTTTGGTGGAGCATTGGCCTAATTAACGGGGTATCGGTGCGACCAGTCGAGGCATTGGACGCTTATCGTCGTTCGGCAGATCTATTTGTGGGGTTTAGAGATTTTGAGAATTTAGCCGCTGCTGAGAGTCTCATGGCGACCTCGTATCGCGACCTTGGAGAGTCGGCTTGGCACCATGAGGTGGAGGCGCTGCGATTGCTGGGTCAAGTTCATGATCCACGTCGGCGGTTTATCATTCTGGACGAGGCGGGTGCTTTGCTGCGGCAGAGCAACAATATTGACGCTGCGCTTGTGTTTCAGGACGAAATGACTGCCGAGAGTGTGGCTGCATGTCAGCCTGCTCTTATCGTAGCTAGCCTTCGCAAAGTATCCGAACTTTACAATGAGTTGGGATTGAGTGAAAAAGCTCACCGTGTCCTAGGAAAGCAAGGAGCCAATTGGCTGACATCAACGACCAAGATGCTCGTTCATCGTTGGCAGGTGATCTCTTGCTCACAGAAAGCAATATTCTTATAGACCACGCTCCGAAAGCGGCAATTGAGATGCTGAATTCTGCTCTTCAACTCTCTGGGGGCGCACAAATAATGATTATCAGGTCCTGGACCTACTCTTTCAGCGTGCCCAGGCACACGCAGGATTAGGCAACTTAGGCATTGCGCGGCGAGACCTCACTGGGGCCATTTGCCTCGTTCAGAGGCAGCGTAGAGAGATACGGCAAGCAAGTCTCCAAGAACAATTCCTGGATCGCGTGCGGAATTTGTTCGATCTAATGACAACATTGCAATTGCGATCTGGAAACTCGCGTGCTGCTTTAGGCTATACCGAGTACTTAAGATCGAACGCCGCATTTGTGCAGAATTTCAACGGGGGTGCTACGGAAGATCTTATTTCTCATTTCAGGCTGCCATACCTGAAGATACGGTTGTTGTGAACTACTTCTTCCTTGGGGAGAAGGCGCATGTATGGCTCGTTCGCCGGTCGGAAGTTCAGGATTTTGATCTAACAGTTACAAGAGATGAGGTCGATCGCGAAGTGAAGGCATTGAAGCGCAGGATGGAGCACCACGAAGAGGGTGGCTTTCAAGGCCAGATGGGTGTTCTTTGGAGGCAATTGCTCAGTGGCTTCTCGAACCGTCTAGGGGAGGGAGAGCGCATTGTATTCGTGCCTGACGGCCCCCTCCATTCTGTTCCGTTTGCCGCATTGTGGAACGAAGAGCGCCAACGCTATCTGATTCAGGACTATCAAGTCACCACGATGTCCAGTGCAGTGGCTTACATAGCGTCTCTAGGGAGAAGTCGTGTCTTGGGGCTGCAATTGAGGAGCGTTCTCGCAGTCGGCGACCCCACCTTGGACCGCAGGCTGTGGCCAGGTCTTGACTCCCTCAAAGGTGCCCGGCGTGAGGCTCGCGAAGTGGCTTCTCTTTATAACTACAGCAAGATCTTGGTCGGTAATGCGGCGACTATTGGAAGAGTCAAAAAGTTTTCAAGTCACTCCGACGTGATCCACTTTGCAAGTCATGCGATAATAGATAGTGACCAGCCGCTTCTTTCAATGCTTCTCTTGAGCCCGCAAAAATTGGGGGGGCAGAGTGTTCTCTATGCGCGCGATCTTTATGGCTATAGTCTGCCCAGGACTCGCATCGTTATTCTGGCAGCATGTTCTTCTTTTGGGGAAGGCACAAGCCAAAGCGAGGGGCTCTCCAGCCTTGCAAGGCCTCTTTTGGCAATCGGAGTGCCAGCAGTTGTCGGTTCTCTTTGGAAAATTGAGGATGAAGCGACTTCCGAGTTTTTGCGTAAATTTCATCAGAATTTACTGAAGCGAGAAGACCCCGTTAAAGCGATGCGACAGATACAAATAGATAGTCTTGTCTTAAAGGGATCTAAAACTGCCAGGCCAGAGATCTGGGCGGCATTTCAAATTTCAGGTTCATAAGTGTGGGCTACCTTTCAACTCATTGATAGAGGGAGGATATTATGCCAAACATTCATTTGGTCTTCATGGGACTTATTGCCTTCATGCCTCAGAAGGATGCACAGGCGAAAGAATTACTGACGGCTTATATTGTTAATGACGGGATGTCGGGGGTCTGTGACCATAAGCCGACGCTTAAGATAAGAGGAAATGCCACAATCAAAAGTGGGATGTTGTGTAAGAAACAACCTAAGGCAATAGTTTGCAATCTAGAAGGTGCTGGTGAAATTTCGCTTGATACAGAGCATGATAACCAAACATTGCCGAAGAAACCTCATGCTCCTCAACCTAAGGACAAAAGCGAGACTGACGGCGGAAGCCCTGAATGGATAGTTCGTATGGCCAATGTTGAGTCCACGGCTGCAAAGCTGAAGTCCGACATAAGTGGCATGACTGATGCGAAGTTTTCTTTCGGCTGGGAGAAGGCGCGCACTTGCGCCTTTGATGACAGAGGAGATAAAAAAGTTTATACGATGAAGTTTGTAGATGGACAGCACGTTTCAACGCACAGGCAGGCTGTTGCGGAAGTCATTATTTTTTCTGCTAAAATTAATTCTAATATGAGGGAGCTCAAACTGGGTGCGGGAGGAAAAACGACACTTGTTAACTTGGACTGTTCTAATGGTCAGTGCCCAGTCCTTGAATTTTCAAATGATCCCGGGAAGTCATGTAAAAACGTCAATGATCATTTTGATATGTACTATAAATTGGCAGATAACCCTATGTTCCGACCTAGGCCTCGCCGCACTGGTAATCCTATAGATGCTGATAGAGTCACATTAAATTGTTCCTCCATGGTGGTGGCCTCGGCTGTTCGTGGACATGGGGTGGCTCCCTTGGATAAGAATTTTGTTAGCATGATCAAGTCGGACCTTGGACCTAAGCCGGGTGATAGGATTATTTGTCCTCCAGTCGAGTTCGGCAGTGACTAGGCTAGTATGGATAGGAGGTATGTCATGAAATGGTTTGGTTGTTCGATGCTAATCGTGGTGTTAACTATTTTTTTATGGCCTGGCTTGGCGTTTTGCGTGGTGCTACCGGGAGTTCCCCCTGGTTTTTTCCCGCCCGATGTAGAGAAGTTCATCGGAGGGCGGTTTATTGAAGGGGTTTCTCCTGAAAGTGTGAGGAAGTTGGATAAGTCTTCTGTTGTGAAGCTGGTTGAAGCCCTCGATAGAAGGAGTCTTGAGTCATATCATAGTCGCATCATTAGTGCACTTGGTATAATTGGTGATGTACGGGCTCGTTCGCCTCTGGTTAACTATATTGAGTCTCCGAGTGGTCCGATTTCTCTTGAGCGATTTACGGCGATGCTAGGCGCTCCCCTGGCTCTCGGTCGTCTGGCTGCCCAGGGCGACAAAGAATCCCTGGAATATCTCTTGAGGCGCTCTTCTGTTGAGAATTGGTCGGGGCTAAGATGGTTGTTTCTAGAGGCTGGCGACCTTCAAGGGGTGTTCCTTACAAGGGCTGTTCTCAACGGGCTAGGTGTTTCAGGAAGGCCAGAGGCCTTGAGACGTTTAGAGGAGTTGCGTGGGAGGGACGATAAGATTTTGCAGGAAAGTATTGAAGATAATATTATTCTTAATAAAAGAGTTGCATCTGAGGGATTGGCGTCTGTTGATAAGTCGTCGAAGCGCAGGTTCTCTTGCACTATTGGCGAATCGGGGGAGGTGGTTAAGGCGTGTGGTTCATCTGGCTCGTCCATTGAGCCTGTAAGAAAGATAGTTACACAACCTCTAACAATTGTGCGTCACATAGCTGTGCCCGTGAATAGAAAAGACTTGGATAAGGCTCTCGAGGAAGCGTCAGGCTTATTGCAAGTTTCGAGTAGAAATAATGATTACGACTGCCCCGTAGAATTCTCTATGGCGAAGGCTGGACCTATAAATTTCTTTGGGGAATTTAAGGATGGTGATAGTTTTGTTCAGGTTGAAAGCCAACTTCTGCGTATTCTCTGTCGTCCAGATGCAAGAATAAAGCTTGTGGGTGGCATTTCAGGTTATAACCTTTGCGAGACCAAGGGAGATGGGTCTTTCGCGGGTTGTGCAGAAGAGCCTGGTAAAAATATAATAATGGTGCCATCTACTCTCGGTGACATCTGGGCACATGAATTTGGGCACAATCAAGGACTTCATCATCGATCTGATTCTATATATGCGGTTATGCATCCCACTGCTCCAGGCACTGACGAAGTCAACGTGACAGAATGCGTCTGCATGCAGGAGAATGGGCGTATTAGTAAGAGTGTGCAGGCGAAGGGTGCAAAGCGCAAGGGGACGGTGAGGACTAGGTGTAAGGACTAGTACGACGTCCCCGAAGTTCGTAGCTGGTTTGCAGCTCGCGAGACTAGGTGCCACGTCTGTGGATAAGCCTCCATGGA
>CAVXIG010000038.1:0-78755 GCA_963761645.1 uncultured Acidobacteriota bacterium | reverse complement strand
GTTCGGAAAAGGCCGGTGATTCGAAGGGTTCGGGCGGCACCAGGATCTCTTGCTGCAAGTCGTGCCCCGCCACCTCGCGGCTGGAGGGGAGGGGGATGACCGGCTCGGCGATCACCGGCGCCATGCTCCGCGCGGGCGGCACGGTGCCGGCGTCGAGCTGCTGCAGGTACTCGCGGGCGGCGAAGTAGCCGGGCTGGATCTCGAGCACGCGCTGGAACGCCCGCCGGGCGCCGGCGGCGTCGCCGGCCTCGAGCTGGGCCAGGCCGTCGTGGAAGATCTCCTCGGCCTGCCGCTCGCTCTCGGCCTTGAGCTTGCGCGCCGACTCGATCCGCCGCGAAGCCTCCTGGTGGTCGATGTCGATCAGGAAGATGCGCGACCAGGAGTCGATCGCTCCCTGCGGATCGCCGGCGTCGAGGGCGGTCTGCCCCTCGTCGAGCAGCTCGCGGATGCGGCGGTCGCTCTCGGAGTCGCCGCCGCCGAAGGCGAGGCTCACCGGCATCGCTCCGGTCTTGATCGGTTTGGGGATCTTCAGCGCGGCGGGAGCCGCCGCGGATGCGCCGGCGCCGGAGGCCCGGAGGCGGTCGAGCTCGACGATCCCCGGATGGCCGGGATCGAGGGCGCGGGCCTTGTCGAGCAGCCGGGCGGTCTCGGCGGCGTCGCCCGACTGCAGCATCTGCCGCGCCGAGGCCAGGAACTTGAGGACGAAGGGCTCGGCCTCCATCCGCTCCTGCGCCACGCCGAGGATGCGCTGGAGCTCCGGGTCGCCCGTCACCGCCGCCTGATTGCGCTGCACGGCGGCCATCAGCTCCGGGAACCGGCGCTGATCGGACAGCGCCTGCAACTCGGCGCGCAGGGAGACGGCACCGCCGCCGCCCTGGTCGGGCAGTGCGTCGGGGAGATCGAGGCTCAAGCCCGCGAGGTCCGCGAACGGGTCGAGGACCGGCATGGCCGGCGTGCCGTCGAGGTCGTCCACGCTGACCGGACCGGTGGTGGCGCGGAGTCGCTCCTGAAGCAGGTGAGCGGGCTGGAACTGTGGGTCCATCCGCAACACGAAGTCACAGCCGAGGAGAGCCTCTTGGCGATTCCCTTCGCGGGCCAGATCCAGCGTCTGGTCGAAGGTGCTGAGGATCCGCTGCTTGACGTCGGACGAAAGAGCAGGATTACCGGAGTAGCTCATCTCTGGCGTTCGTTGTGATGATTCTGAAAAATCGAGACGTATCGTAGCAGAGGATGTTTCCGGCGTCCAACGGTAGACTGCCCAACCGTGCTCCCCCTCGAATGCGTCCCCAACGTCAGCGAGGGCCGGCGCCCGGAGGTGGTGGCGCGGCTGGCCGCCGCGGCGTCCTCGCCGCCGGGGGTGCGGCTGCTCGACGTCTCGTCCGATCCCGACCACAACCGCTCGGTGCTGACCCTGGCCGGCGAGCCGGAAGGGCTCCACCAGGGGCTCCTGGCGCTCTACGAGGCCGCGCTCGCCGAGATCGACCTCACCCGGCATCAGGGGGTTCATCCCCGGGTTGGCGCGGTGGACGTGGTGCCGTTCGTCCCCCTGGGGGAGACGCCGATGGCGGCGGCGGTGGCGGCGGCCGGGCGGCTCGCGCCGGAGGTGGCGCGGCGCTTCGGGCTCCCGGTCTACCTGTATGAGCGGGCGGCGCGGCGGCCGGAGCGGACTGGCCACTTTCAGAGATCCGCCGCGGCGGCTTCGAGGGGCTGGCCGGGAAGCTGGCCGATCCCGCCTGGGCGCCGGACTTCGGTCCCTCGCGGGTCCACCCCACGGCCGGCGCGACGGTGATCGGGGCGCGCTTCTTCCTGATCGCCTTCAACGCCGTGCTCGCCACCGCCGACGTGGCGGCCGCCCGCGCCATCGCCCGCCGGGTGCGGGAGTCGGGGGGCGGGCTGCCGGCGGTGCGGGCGATGGGGGTCCAGCTCGCCAGCCGCGGGCTCGCCCAGGTGAGCATGAACCTGGTGGACTACCGGCGGACGCCGATCCAGCGGGCGCTGGAGCGGGTGGAGGAGGAGGCGGCCGCGCTGGGCACCCGGGTCGTGGAGACCGAGATCGTCGGCCTGGTGCCGGAGGCGGCGGTCCGCGGCGTGGCCTGGGAGGCGCTGAAGCTGCCGGGGCCGGCGGCGATCCTCGAGGACCGCCTCACCCCTTGAGCGCCGCCATCAACTTGTAGGGCATCCCCTCGAACGAGCCGGAGGACATCGTCACCAGGACGCTGCCGTCGCGGGCCTCGTCCAGGGCCTGCCGCATCAGCCCGGCGTTGTCGGGGTAGAGGTCGGCGGGCACGCCCCCCTTGGTCAGCTCGTCCGCCAGGACGCCGAAGTCGAGGCGCTCCTCGGCGGCGAGGCGGCCGTTGTGGAAGGTGGGGGCGAAGAGCACGCGGTCGGCGCCGGCGAACGCCTGGCGGTAGGGCTCGAAGAAGAAGCCGCGGCCGGCGGTCAGGCTGCGCGGCTCGAACAGCGCCACCAGGCGCTGGCCGGGGTAGCGCTGGCGCAGGGCGATCAGGGTCTTCTCGACCGCCGTCGGATGGTGGGCGAAATCGTCGACCACGGTGACGCCGCGCGCGGTGCCGAGCTCGTCGAGGCGCCGCTTGACGCCGCTGAAGCGGGCGAAGGCGGCGGCGAGCTCCGCGGCGGGGATGCCGTCGCGGCGGGCCGCGGCCCAGACCGCCAGCGCGTTCGAGACGTTGTGGCCGCCGGCGAGCGGCAGGGTGATCTCGACCTCGCCGGCCTCCTCGTCGTGGACGCGGAACCGGCTCGCCTCGGGCAGCGCCTCGATCTCGCCGAGCGGATGCAGGTCGTTGCCGGGGTCCAGGCCGTAGAACAGGGTGCGGCAGCGGGCGCCGGCGGCGAGCTCGCGCACCTTGGGGGTGTCGCCGCAGGCGACCAGGAAGCCGTCCGCGGGGAGCAGCGCGAGCAGCCGCGCGTAGGCGTCCCAGAGCGACTCCGGAGTCGGGTAGAGGTCGGCGTGGTCGTACTCGGCGCTGGTCAGCAGCAGCGTCTCGGGCTGGTAGTGGAGGAACTTCGGGCCGCGGTCGAAGTAGGCGGCGTTGTACTCGTCCCCCTCGATGATGAAGCGGTCGCCGGCGCCGTCGTGGAAGCTCGCCGGCAGATCCTTGGGGGCGCCGCCGATCAGATAGCCGGGATCGCGGCCGCAGGCGGTGTAGACCCAGGCGGCCATCGCGGTCGTCGTCGTCTTGCCGTGGGTGCCGGAGACCACCAGCGAGCGGTGATGATCGAGGAAGAAGCGGGCGAGCGCCTGCGGCATCGAGACGATGGGCAGGCCCAGCCGCTCGGCCGCGACCGCCTCGGGGTTGTCGCGGTGGATGGCGTTGCCGATGATGACCAGGTCCGGGCACGGGGTCCGGCGTGGCTCCAGGTGGACGGGGTCGTAGCCTGTGGAGGGCTGGATCCCGGCCTGCTCGAGCAGCGTGCTCATCGGGGGATAGAGGGGGCCGTCGGTGCCACGGACGCTATGGCCCTGCTCTTGCAGCAGGCAGGCAAGAGGCGCCATTCCCGTACCACCGATCGCCATGCAGTAGATGTCTAGCTTGGAAGAATTCACAGGCGCGGTTTCTCGTAGGTATTCTCGTTTCAGGGGTCGGGAGTGTAGCATTCCCGGAGCTTTCATCCATCTCGAAGAAGGAGCAGGACGTATGCAACGTCACACGAAGACCGTCATTTTGGCACTTTGCGCCGCCCTTTTGGTTGCGGCAACCGCTCTGGCCGCGGGTAAACCGAAGGCCACGATCGCCGAGCCGCTGAAGGACGTCGGCACGGTGTCGAAGGGCGACAAGATCGTCCACGACTTCGTGATCAAGAACGAAGGGGATGCCGACCTCCAGATCACCAACGTCCAGCCGGCCTGCGGCTGCACGGTGGCGGATTTCGACAAGGTGATCAAGCCGGGGCAGACCGGCAAGGTGCACGCGGTGGTCGACTCGTCGACCTTCAGCGGCCCGATCTCCAAGGGGGTCAGCGTCTTCACCAACGATCCCGAGCATCCGCAGATCGAGCTGACGATCCACGCCAAGGTCGAGCCCTACATCTCGATCAAGCCCGGCTACGCGCGCTACATCACGGTGCAGGGCGAGCCGCTGGAGGGGAACATCGCCCAGACGCTGTGGGCGCCGGACGGCACCCCCTGGGACATCACCGGGGTCGACTCGCCGTTCCCGTTCCTGGCGGTCACCTTTCACGAGGCCAAGCCCGAGGAGCGGCTCCCCGACGCCAAGGGGAAGCAGTGGAAGGTCGAGATGAAGCTCTCGAACCAGGCCAAGGTGGGACCGCTGTCGGACTACGTGACCGTCCACACCAACCACCCGAAGCAGAAGATCGTGCAGATCCCGGTCTCCGGGTTCGTGCGGCCGGTGGTCGCCACCACGCCGCCGAACGCCGACTTCGGCAAGATCGAGCTCAAGGAGCCCCTGAAGAAGGCGCTCAACATCCGCAACTTCGCGACCGAGCCGATCAAGGTGACGAGCGTCGATCCCAGCCTGCCGAAGGGGATCGAGACCAAGCTCGAGACGCTGGAAGAGGGGCGCGAGTACCAGGTGCGGATCATCCTCAACCCCGAGCTCGCCAAGGGACCGTTCCTCGGCAAGCTGGTCATCCACACCGACAGCCCGAAAGTTCCGACTCTCGAGGTCGAGGTCAAGGGGATCGTGGGCTAGTCGTCTCTTGACGGTATCTTCCTTGCAGCAGGTTCCTTCGGGAGAGAACTCCGGCGGGTCCGGGGTTCTCTTCTGGAAGGAACCTGCGATGCACAGACAGACCGTCTCCTCTTCAGCGATCTCCTCGGTCGGATATGACGAGCGCTCCGCGGTCCTCGAAGTGGAGTTCAGCAGCGGCGCCGTCTACGACTACCTCCAGGTCCCCAAGAAGGTCTACCGCGCTCTCCTGAAGGCGCCCTCGAAGGGGAGCTTCGTCTCCCGGCGGGTGCGCGACCGGTACGAGTTCAGGAAAAACAAGGGACGTAAGGGACGCAGGGACAGGAGATCCTCCTGTCCCTGATGTCCCTTGCGTCCCTTGTCCTACGGCCGCCCGTACAGGTTCCTCTCCGACTTCGGCGCCGCCGGCTTGCGGCGGTCCCGGGAGAGGGCCTGGGTGACCTCTTCCAGCGTCGTGGCGAGGACGGCGTTCTGCGCCGCGGCGAGCTCGCCGATCCCCTTCAGGGCGAGGTCCACCAGGGCGTCCATCTCCTCGCGGCGGAAGCTCCGCTTTTCCCCTGTCCCCTGAATCTCGACGATCGCGCCGCTGGCGGTGGCGACGACGTTCATGTCGACCTCCGCCACCTGGTCCTCGACGTACTCGAGGTCGAGCCGGGGGATGCCGCCGACGATGCCGACCGAGACGGCGGCGATCTGGTCGCGGATCGGCCAGGACACGAGATCGCGCTGGAGCGCCAGCTTGCCGAGGGCGAGGACGGCGGCCACGTAGGCGCCGGTGACCGCCGCGGTGCGGGTGCCGCCGTCGGCCTGGAGCACGTCGCAGTCGAGGGTGAGGGTGCGGTCGGGGAGCGCCGTCAAGTCGATGGCGGCGCGCAGGCTGCGGCCGATCAGGCGCTGGATTTCGGCGGTGCGGCCGGAGACCTTCCCCTGCGCGGCCTCGCGCTGGTTGCGGGTGTGGGTGGAGCGCGGCAGCATCGAGTACTCGGCGGTCAGCCACCCCTCGCCGCTGTCCTTCTTGAAGGGGGGGACCCGGTTCTCGACGCTCGCCGCGACCAGCACGCGGGTGTCGCCGACCGAGATCAGTGCCGAGCCTTCGGCGAATTTGAGGACGCCGGTCTCGATGCGGACCGGGCGGAGGGAGTCGAGGGGGCGGCCGTCGGGACGGGGAGAGGGGGCTATGGAGCTCATGGCGCGCATTGTATCCGGCTCATGCGGAATTCTGGTGGCGCGGTCATCCGTCCGGTAACCCCGTTGCGTAACCACTGACAGAAGGCCCGGTCGGGTGCGGCGCTAGGTCGTCGGATTCCCCGCTGAGAGATCGCCGCCGCCGGGCGGATTATCAACAAAGCTCCTTTATAGAGAGGAGGAGGATGTGAGGATTCGTCTTATTTTTGCCCTTTTGATCCTGTCGGCGGCCGTGAGCATGGTCCCGGCCCAGGCGTCCAGCCATCGCGAGGCGCCGGGGATCACCAAAAGCCCCAAGGTGGACAGCACCGATCTCTACATGTTCAACAGCTATGAGCCGGGGCGTTCGGGCTATACGACCCTGATCGCCGACTACCAGCCCTTCCAGCCCCCCTGGGGCGGCCCCAACTACTTCTTCCTGGATCCGGACGCGCTCTACCGCATCCACATCGACAACACCGGCGACGGCGTCGAGGACATCACCTTCCAGTTCCGCGTGGCGCCGCGGCTGGTGGACATCAAGCTGCCGGTGGGCGGCCAGAACGTCTCGGTGCCGCTCTACAACGTCGGTCCGTTCCAGGACGGCGCGCCGGGCGCCCGGTCGCCGAACCTGAACATCGTCGAGAGCTTCACGATGTGGGTGATCCGGGGTGCCGTCAACGCCGGCAACGCCGGCAACAACAGCTCGTTCGCCACCAACCCCGCCACCGGCAGCGCCCGCTTCGGCAAGCCGGCGGACAACGTGGGCCAGAAGTCGGTCCCCGACTATGAGGCTTACGCCGCCAACTTCATCCAGGAGTTCAAGTTCCCCGGCTGCCAGGGCGGCAACGCCATCGGCCGGGTCTTCCTCGGCCAGCGCAAGGAGCCCTTCGCGGTCAACGTCGGCGAGATCTTCGACCTGATCAATCTCAATCCGATCGGTTCGCGCAACGGCGAGCCCAACCCGCTCGACCGCTACAACGTCACCACGATCGCGCTCGAGGTTCCCACGAGTTGCCTGACGCAGAACGCCAGCAACCCGGTCATCGGCGGCTGGCAGACGGCTTCGCTGCCGCGCAACCGCTCGCTGACGCAGACCCCTACCTTCAACAATCCGACCAACAGCAACGGCGACTTCGTCCAGGTCTCCCGGCTCGGCATGCCCCTCGTCAACGAGGTGGTGATCGGCCTCAAGGACAAGGACCTGTTCAACGCCGCCTCCCCCAAGGGTGACGCGGCGCTCGCCACCTACATCACCAACCCGACCCTGCCGGCGATCATCCAGGTCCTGTTCGGCTCGGCCGGCGTCCTGGCGCCGACCAACTTCCCGCGCCGCGACCTGGTGGCCACGTTCGCCACCGGCATCCAGGGGCTGAACCTCCTCTCGGACGGCCAGCCGCACGAGATGATGCGCCTCAACACCGTCGATCGCGGCCAAGCCCGCCGCGCAGCAGAACAACCTCGGCGTGCTCGCCGGCGACACCGCCGGCTTCCCCAACGGCCGCCGGCCCGGGGACGACGTCACGGACATCGAGCTGCGGGTGGCGATGGGCGTGCTCTGCCATGCCTTCCCGGGTGTCTACTGCAACCCCGCGGACGCTCCCTCGGGCACGCTTCCCTACACCGACCAGGTGCTCCAGGACGCCAGCCAGTTCGACAGCACCTTCCCCTATCTGCGGGCGCCGCTTCCGGGCTCGCCGAACGGCCCCAACGGGGTGACCGCGCTGCCGTAGCAGATCGCGCACCTTGGCTTTGCCTGCCGGCGAGCGGTGTCCCGCCGCTCGCCGGTTTTGCTTTTCTAGGAGAAACGAATGCGATCGGTATCAGCAAATCGTGTCAGCCGGGGGTGCTGCTCTGGGCCTTCTGCGCCCTCTGGCTCCGGCGCTGCCGGGCGCACAATTTCTGGATCGAGCCCACGACGTTCACGCCGGCCCCGGGCCAGCGTCTGGCCGTGCGGCTGCGGGTCGGGGTTGAGCTCCAGGGCGATCCCGTCCCCCGCGATCCGAAGCTGATCAAGCGGTTCGTGGCGGTGGGCCCGTCCGGCGAGGCGCCGGTCCCGGGGGTGCCGAACACCGAGCCGGCCGGCTTCGAGGCGTTCGCCGCTCCGGGGCTGTACACGATCGTCTACGACAGCGGCCGGTCGCCGGTCGAGATCGACGCCGCGAAATTCGAGGCCTATCTGAAAGAGGAGGGGCTGGAGGCGATCGGCACCGCGCGCGCCCGCCGGGCAAGAGCGCCGCCGGGGCGAAGGAGGTCTTCTCGCGCTGCGCCAAGTCGCTGATCGCGGTGGGAGGCGGTGGCGCCGGACCCGGGTTCGACCGCGTGCTCGGCCAGCGGATCGAGCTGGTGGCGGAGAAGAACCCTTATACGCTCGCCGGGGGAGGGGAGCTGCCCGTGCGGCTGCTCTACGAGGGAAAGCCGCTCGCCGGCGCGCTGGTGATGGCGCTCCAGCGTGGCCGGCCCGGACAAGGTCACGGCCCGCTCGGACGCCAGGGGGCGCGCCACCCTGAAGCTCGACCGCCCGGGCTTCTGGCTGATCAAGGCGGTCCACATGATTCCCGCCCCCGCGGACGCGGGCGCGGACTGGGAGAGCTTCTGGTCCTCTTTGACGTTTGCCCTCCCCTCGCGATAGCTTTCTTCGACAACGGAGGTAGCTTTCCCGGAGTGATGGACGAGAGGGAGACGGAGGATCGCGATCTCATGAGCCGGGTGGCAGCCCGGGATGGGACGGCGTTCGCCCGCCTCTTCGAGGTCCATGGGTCCCTGGCGCTGGGATTGCTCCTCCGCATCCTCGGCCGGCGGAGCGAGGCCGAGGAGGTGCTGCAGGAGGTCTTCCTCCAGGTCTGGATGCAGGCCGATCGCTACGACCAGGTCCGCTCCACGCCGCGTGGCTGGATCCTGATGCTCGCCCGCTCCCGCGCCCTCGACCGGCTGCGGCGGCGGGACTCGACGCGGCGCCGGGAAGAGGCGGCAGGCGAGGAGGCGGGAGAGGCGATCCCGCCGGTGGGCACGGAGCGTCTGGAGACGCTCGAGCGGAAACGCCAGGTCACCTCCGCTCTCGGAGTTCTGTCGCCGGACCAGCGGCGCTGCATCGAGCTCGCCTTCTATGAGGGGCTCACCCACACGCAGATCGCCGAACGGCTGGAGGCGCCGCTGGGCACGGTCAAGTCCCGCATCCTGCTGGGGATGAACAAGCTACGGCAGGCACTGAGCGCGCAATCATGAGCGACATCCATACACCCCGCATCGAGGAGCTCCTCCCCGCCTACGCGCTGGGCGCGCTGGAAGGCGAGGAGCTGCGCGAGCTGGAGGAGCATCTGGCCGGCGGCTGCGAGGAGTGCGGCCGCCAGCTCGCCCTCTGGCAGGGGGACCTGGAGGAGCTCGCCGCCGCGGTGCCGCCGGTCGAGCCGTCGGAGATCACCCGGGCACGGGTGCTGCGCCTGGCGGGAGCTCGTCGCCGGCCACGCCGGCACCGGCCGTGGCGCCGCGCCGGACCTCCTTCTGGAGGATGGCGGCCGCGGCGTCCGCCCTGCTCGCCCTCGCCCTCTGGGGGCTCCTCGGCCAAGTGCGGATGGAGCGCGAGGTGCAGCGCCTGGAGAGCGATCGCGAACGCCTTCGGCGGCAAGTGGAGGTGCTGAGCCGCCAGGTAGGCACCATGCGCACTGAGGTGCTGCAGGCGAAGCAGGACCTCCAGGTGCTCGCCGGGCCGGGAGTCCAGGCGGTGACCCTCGCCGGCCTGGGACCGACCCCGGACGCCAAGGGGCGCACCTACGTGAACCCGAGCACTCACGACGCGCTCTTCTACGCCTTCGACCTTCCCGGCCCTGCCGGAGGACAAGACGTACCAGCTCTGGTTCATCGCCGACGGCAAGCCGGTCTCGGCCGGCGTCTTCGCGGTCGATCCGCGCGGCACCGCCTCCCTGCGGGTCCAGCAGGTGGCCGACGTCGGAAAAATCCAGGCCTGGGCGGTGACGGTCGAGCCCCGCGGCGGCCTGCCCCAGCCGTCCGGGGCGATGGTCCTCAAGGGGGCTTAGACCCGCTCGTGCCCGAGACGCAGAACATTCTGGAGCGCCTGCTCTCGCGAGCTCAGGCCGCGGCGAGCCCCGCCGCGATCGTGCTCGCCGAAGGGCAGGACCCCCGGGTCGTCGCCGCGGCGGAGCGCGCCACCGCCCTCGGCCTCTGCCGGGCCTCGCTGGTGGGCGCGCGCGCGGCGGTCGAGAGCGCGGCGGCGGCGGCCGGGGTCACGCTGACCGTGCCGACCTTCGATCCCGCCGCCGACCCCGATCTGCCGCGGCTCGCCGCCTTTCTCGCCGAGCGCCTGGCGGCGCGCGGGCTCGATCCCGCGCTCGCCGTCACCCTGGCCTTCGATCCCCTGCACTACGCGGCCCTGCGGGTCGCCACCGGCCAGGCGGACGGGGCGGTGATGGGGGCCCTCGCCACCACCGCCGACACCCTGCGGGCGGCGCTGCGGGCGATCGGTCCGCGGCCGGGGCTCAAGGTGGTCTCCTCCTGCTTTCTGATGGTGCTGCCGGAGGATCGCGGCGGCCGCGGCCTGATCTACAGCGACTGCGGCGTGGTTCCCGATCCCGACCCGGAGCAGCTCGCCGACATCGCCGAGGCGGCGGCGGCGAGCTGCCGGGTGCTGCTGGAGGAGGAGCCGCGGGTCGCCCTGCTCTCCTTTTCGACGCTGGGGAGCGCCCGCCACCCGCGGGTGGAGAAGGTGCGGGCGGCGCGCGAGATTCTGCTCGCCCGCGGGGTCGGCTTCGCGGTGGACGGCGAGCTGCAGGCGGACGCCGCCCTGATCCCTGAGGTGGCGGGGCGCAAGGCGCCGGGCAGCGCGGTGGCCGGCCGGGCGAACGTGCTGATCTTCCCCGACCTCGACGCCGGCAACATCTCCTATAAGCTGACGGAGCGGCTCGGCGGCGCGCGAGCGGTCGGTCCCCTCTTGCAGGGGCTCGCGGCGCCGCTCAACGACCTCTCGCGCGGCTGCTCCGCCGAGGACATCGTCGACGTGATCGCGGTCACGGCCCTGGACGCGGCCGGGCGGAGGCCCTGAAGGGATCAACCATGAAAGTACTGGTCATCGGCAACGGTGCCCGCGAGCACGCCCTGTGCTGGAAGCTGCGGCAGAGCCCGCTGCTCACCGATCTCTACTGCGCCCCCGGCAACCCCGGGATCGCCGCGCTGGCCGACCGGGTGCCGCTGGCGCCGGAGGAGGTGCACCGGCTGGCCGACTTCGCCACCGAGATGAGGATCGACCTGACGGTGGTCGGCCCCGAGCTGCCGCTGACCCTCGGCATCGCCGACGAGTTCATCAGCCGCGGCCTCGCCATCTTCGGCCCCACCCAGCGCGCCGCCGAGATCGAGGGGAGCAAGGTCTTCTCCAAGCTGTTCATGGACCGGCACAAGATTCCGACGGCGCCGTTCGCGGTCGTCCACGACGCCGCGGCGGCGCTCGCCGAGGCCAGGCGCTTCGGCTTCCCCGTGGTGCTCAAGGCGGACGGCCTCGCCGCCGGCAAGGGGGTGCTGATCGCCGCCGACGAGGGGGAGCTCGCCGAGGCCGTGCGCACCCTCTTCGAGGAGCGCCGCTTCGGCGCCAGCGGCGACCGGGTGGTGGTCGAGGCCTTCCTGCCGGGCGACGAGGTCTCCTTCATGGCCCTCTCGGACGGCGAGCGGGTGCTGCCGCTCGCCACCGCCCGCGACTACAAGCGGATCGGCGACGGCGACACCGGCCCGAACACCGGCGGCATGGGCGCCCACAGCCCTTCCGGCGGGCTGTCGGCCGAGACCGCCGCCGAGGTCGTGGAGACGGTGATGCGGCCGGCGGTCGCCGGCCTCGCCGCCGAGGGGCGCCCGTTCGTCGGCGTGCTCTACGCCGGGCTGATGCTGACCCCCGAGGGGCCGCGGGTGCTCGAGTTCAACGCCCGCTTCGGCGATCCGGAGGCGCAGGTGATCCTGCTGCGCATGGAGGACGATCTCCTGCCGCTGCTCGCCGCCGGTGCCGCCGGTCATTTTGACGCCCGCCGCCTCTCCTTCCGCCGCGAGGCCGCGGCGTGCGTCGTCCTGGCCAGTCCCGGCTATCCCGGCCGGCCGCTCCAGGGGGAGCCGATCGGCGGCCTCGACCGCGCCGCGGCGGTCGAGGGGGTGGAGGTCTTCCACGCCGGCACCACCCTCCAGGACGGCGAGCTGGTGAGCGCGGGCGGGCGGGTGCTCTCCGTCTGCGCCCTGGCGCCCGACCTCCGGGGAGCCCTCGAGCGCGCCTACGCGGCCGTCGGCGAGGTCGACTGGCCGGGCAAGCTCTACCGGCACGACATCGGCCGGCGCCTGCTCGATCCCGCCGGGGCCGGCGGCTTACGGGACCGTGATAACCGGGCCGTGATCAGCGGACCGTGATACCTTTCTGGAATAATCCGTCGACCTGACTCGCCCACTCTTGGAGTGGCTGGTATTTTTCGTGCATAGAGTGTCAGGTCGCTGTCGTAGGCAGATAGGAATCAAAATGGGATGCAACGGTTGCAGTTTCAAAGGCATGTCAACAGCCGTCGAAGATACTTTCGTCGGTGTACGTTTTCGTGAAGAGACCAATCTGACACTGTGCGGTACGGGGGGGCGGATCTACGCCCGGGGGGAGAAGGTGGTGGTGGATCTCGAGGCGGGGCCGGCGTTCGGCCATGTGGAGCAGTCCCCGATGCCGGTGTTCAAGCCGTGCCAGAAGTCGAGCGCGCGGCCGGTCCTGCGCCCGGCCGACACGGAGGATCTCGCCGCCTACGACCGGCAGCTCCAGAGCGAGCAGAGCGGCAAGCTCTTCGCCCAGGAGCGGGCGCGCGCGCTCAAGCTCGAGATGAAGATCTCGCTGGTCGATTTCGCCCTGAGCGGCAAGAAAGCGACTTTTTACTTCACCTCCGAAGGCAGGGTGGACTTCCGGCAACTGGTGCGCGATCTCTCCAGCCGGTTCTCGGTGCGGGTGAAGATGGTACAGGTCGGGGCGCGCGACGAGGCCGGGCTGGTCGGCGGCATCGGCATCTGCGGCCGGACCCTCTGCTGCTCCACCTGGCTCAAGGACTTCCGGCCGATCTCCATCCAGATGGCGAAGCGGCAGAATCTCAGCCTCAACCCCTCGAAGATCTCCGGTCAGTGCGGCCGCCTGCTCTGCTGCCTGGCCTACGAGGACGAGGGTTATAAAAAGGGGAACCCGGACAATCGGTCTGCGGTACCAGCGGCGGCTTAAAAGTCTCATGCATCCATGGAACCCAAAATGGCGACCCGCAAACTGATACGCCCGGACATGAACGAGCTCAAGAAGGAGCTCCCCGCGCGCAGCGTACGCCGCAAGCAGACGCCACCCGAGCAGACCAACGCCGAGGAGTTCTACTTCCTCAAGCAGATGGCGGCAGAAGACTCCGATGGTGGTCATCCTTACCGACGGCGAAGAGCTGCGCGGGTGGATCGAGTGGTACGACAAGGGCGCGATCAAGCTGAACCGCAACGGCGGTCCCAACCTCCTGATCCAGAAGCATGTGATCCGTTACATGTTCAAGGAAGAGGAGCTGAAGCAGCGGCGGGGCCCCGGCAAGCGCGACGCGAGCGACCCCGACCGTTGAGCTCGCGCCCGCGTCCCATCCTCGCCCTCACCCAGGGAGATCCCGCCGGCATCGGCCCCGAGATCCTCCTCAAGCTGGTCGGGGCCGACCCCGCGCCCGCCGCCTGGCAGCCGCTGCTGGTGGCCGAGCGCGCCGCCCTGGAGGCCCTCCGGCCGGCTCTCCCCGATTTCCCCTGGGACCGCCTGACCTGGCTCGCCGCGCCTCCTGAGCGGGGCGAGCTGGAGACCGGCGGCATCCCCGTGCTCGATCCGGTCGGCTCCCGCCGCGCGATCTCCCTCGGCCACTCCGGCCCCGCCGACGCCGCCGGCGCCATGGCGGCCCTCGACGCCGGCATCGCCCTGGTCCGCTCCGGCGCCGCCGACGCCCTGGTGACGGCGCCGGTCAGCAAGGAGTCGATCGCCCGCCAGCATCTCCCCGGCTTCGTGGGACATACCGACTACCTCGCCGAGGTCTGCGGCCTGGAGCGCTACGGCCGTGACTACCTGATGGCCTTCCTCGCCCCCGAGATGCAGGTGGCCCTGCTCAACGTGCACCTGCCGTTGCGCGAGGCCCTGGACGGGATCACGGCGGAGGCGGTGGCAGAGGCGCTCGACTGCCTGGGGCGGCACGCCGGAGGCAAGATCGCCCTCGCCGGCCTCAACCCGCACGCCGGCGAAAACGGGCTCCTGGGCCGCGAGGACGGCGAGATCCTGGCGCCCGCCGTGAAGGCGGCCCGCGATCGCGGTCTCGACGTCCACGGCCCCGAGAGCGCCGACTCCCTCTTCGCCCGCGCCCGCCGCGGCGAGTTCGACTGGGTACTCGCCCTCTACCACGACCAGGGGCTGATCGCGGTCAAGACCGCCTCCTTCGGCACGGCCACCAACTGGACCCTCGGCCTCCCCTTCCTGCGCACCTCGGTCGACCACGGCACCGCCTTCGCCCTGGCCGGCCGCGGCCTGGCGGATGAGCGACCGCTCGCGGCGGTGGTGGCGGCGACTCTGGGGTTGATCTCGGGGGAGCTGCCGAAGACGAGACGCTAACGCAGGCCTTCTCGGCTCGGCCACCGCCAGCAGCGAATCCCCGAAGGCCGGGCGTGTGCACCACCCGGCCGATCACCCGCAGCGGCTTCAGGAACTTCGTCCCCTCGCCGACCGAGCAGAAGTTCGACTCGGTGATCAGCGTCTCCACCTCCAGCCCCGCCCCGGCCAGCCCCTCGCGCAGCATGCGGGGGGTGAACATGTGGATGTGGGTGGGGTCCTGGTACCAGGCCCAGCGCTTGCCGAGGAGCGGGCGGGCGAGGCTGTGGGCGTTGAGGGTGATGACGAACAGCTTCCCCCCGGTTTCAGACAGCGGCGGCAACTCGCGAGCGTCTGGGCGTAGTCCTGGAGGTGCTCGATGACGTCGAGCAGGGTGATGGCGTCGAAATGGTCGTCCGGGAAGGGGAAGGGCGCCTCGGCCCCCTGCTCGATCACCTGCCCACGGGAGCGCCGCCGCGCCTGCTCCACCGCGTGGGCGGAGATCTCCAGGCCGTCCGTCGCGTAGCCCCCGCGCTCCAGCGCCTCCAGGAAGAAGCCGTAGCCGGCGCCGACGTCGAGCACCCGGCCGTTCGGGACGCCGTGCGCGCGGAGGAGCCCCACCAGGTAGTCGAGGTACTTGACCTTGCCCGGATGGAGCTGGAAGTACTCGCGCTCGAAATAGGAAGAGTCGTGCATCGGCGCGGATGCTAGCACCGGCCCGCCGCCTGTGCTAACAATCCCGCCCATGTTTCTGGTCGATCTTCTGGGCGCGGGCCTGACGCTCGTCGCCATCGGCTTCCTCCTGCTCGGGGGGTACCTGGCGGCCCTGCGCCTGCTGGGCGAGGAGGCCGTCCGCGATCCGCTGGCGGTCGCCATCGCCACCCTCCTGATGGCGACCGCCGAGTCGGTGGGGATCGGCCTGCTGCTGGGCGCGGCCGGCCTGCTGCGCATCGACCTCGCCCTGGCGCTCCAGGCGCTGCTCTCGCTGCTCCTGCTGGTCGGCTTTCGCAGGTCGCCGCCCCCGGGCGGGATCGGCGCGCCGGCGCGGGCGATCCTGCGGCGCTCGTGGGCGATCCTGCGCGAGCACCCCGCGCTCTCGCTGGTCACCCTGCACGCGGTGGGGAGCGAGGCGCTCCGCGGCCTGCTGCGCCCGCCGCTGTCGTGGGACAGCCTGATGTACCACCTGCTGCTCGCCGGGACCTGGCTGCGCGACCAGAACCTCAACCCCGTCTTCGGCAACATCCCGAACAACTACTACGGCTACGTGCCGGCCAACGGCTCCGTCTGGTTCTGGTGGTGGATGGCGCCGTCGCACAGCGAGTTCTGGGTCAATCTGGCGACGCTCCCCCACTGGGTGCTGCTCGGGCTCGCCACCGGCGGGATCGCCCGCCGGCTCGGCGCCGGCCGGCACTGGCCGCTCGCCTCGTTCCTGATCCTGCTGACGCCGACCGTGGTGCGCTTCGCCGCCGCCCAGTACGTCGACATCTTCGTCGGCGCGGTCCTGCTGTCGGCGGCCTTCTTCGCCCTGCGCTGGGTGCGCGAGGCGGACTGGGGGGCGGTGATCCTCGCCGGCGCGGGCCTGGGGCTCGCGGCGGGCACCAAGGTGCTGGGGGTCTTCTACGCCGTCGCCCTCGCCGGCGCCGTCGTGCCGCTCGCCCGCGGCCACTGGCGGCGCCGCGTGCCGCAGGTGATCGCGGCGCTCGCCCTCGCGGCCCTGCTGGGGAGCTTCTTCTACGTCCGCAACATCGCCTGGGGGGCGGACCCGCTCGCCCTGACCTGCGAGAAGACGGCGAGCGGGCCGGTGAACGGCAATACGCCGACCATCCCGCGCCAGAATTCGGTGATCGATCTCTGGCGGCCGATGATGCACAACGGCTGGCTGGTCGACGCCTTCCTCGGGATCACGCGGCCGGCGGAGGTCGAGCTGGGAGTGGGGCCGCAGGTCTTCGTGATGCTCCTCGCGGCGCTCCTGCTGCCGTTCGGCCTCGGCCGCGAGCGCTGGCGGGAGTCGCTGATCGCGAGCGCGCAGATCTGGGCCCAGCTCGCCTTCTGGCTGGCGGTGCCGTTCGCCAAGAACTACCACGTGTTCGCCAACGTCCGCTATCTGATCCCGGCGATGGGGCTGGCGTTCGCCGGCGGCATCGCCCTCGCCGAGAGGCGGCGGATCAGCGACCGCTGGATGGAGGGGATCACCCTCGCCTTCCTGCTGCAGGGGCTCCTGCAGCTCCACGCCGAGATGCCGCATGGCGTGCGGGTCGCGATCGCCGTCGCGGACCTCGCCGCCGTGACGCTCGCCCTCTCGCCGTTCCTGCGGGATCTCCTGCGCCGCCGCTGGCGCGAGACCGCGGTCGCCGCCGTGCTCCTCGCGCTCCTCGGCGCGCCCTTCCTGACCCAGTTCCGCGTCGTGGGACCGCGGCCGCGCGCTGGCCGAGGAGTTCCAGGTCCACATGACCTCCACCCGCTTCTTCGCCGGCGGCTGGTCCTGGCTCGACGTCTACGGCGGCGACGGCGCCGTGGCCTCGGTCCACTCGCCTAACAACTACTTCCAGTACCCGGCGATGGGGCCGCGCCTGGAGCGCGAGTCCCGCTACATCAACATCAACGCGGCCGATCACCAGAACGCGGTCGAGTACCCGGCCATGCCAGCCGCGGGTCGATCCCGACCCCCGGGCCTGGGTGACGAACCTGGCGAAGCACCGCATCCGCTGGGTCCACCTCAGCCGCTATCCGCAGTTCGATTTCTCGATCGAGCGGCAATGGGCGGACTCGTCGCCGCGGCTCTTCACGCTGCGCTATGAGAACCCGACGAACCGGGTCTACGAGTTCCTGCCGAATTCCCCTACGGGCTCCTCTCCAGCCGCTCCTTCAGCCGCAGTCCCGCCGGGTTCTCCGGATCGAGCTCCAGCAGGCGGCGGTTGAGCTCCCGGGCCGCCGCGAAGTCGCCGCGGCGGGCGAGGAGCAGCGTCTCGTTCTGGAGCGCCGGCAGATTCCGGGAGTTGAGGGCGAGGGCGCGGTCGAGGTGCTCCTCGGCCCGGGCGAAGTCGCGGATCGCGAGCCAGGCGCCCCCCAGGTTGCTCTGGGCGTCGTCCGAACGCGGCTCCAGGGCCGCCGCCTGCTGATAGAAACGCAGCGCCGCGGGCCAGTCCCGCCGGCGGGCGGCGAGGTTCCCGAGGTTCAGGCAGGCGAGGAAATCCCGTGGGTTGAGCGCGAGGGCCGCCTGGTAGTGCTCGCCGGCCTCGCCGGGACGCCCCTGCTCCTCGTAGAGACGGCCGAGGTTGTAGTGCACGAGGTCCATCCGCGGCGCGAAGCCGGCCACGCGCGGCAGCAGGAAGGCGGCCAGGCAGATCCCCGCCAGACCGATCGCCTTCCTGCCCCGGATCTCCGCCAGCGCGGCGCCGCCGAGCACCAGGAGCGCCGGCACGGCCGGCAGGCGATAGCGCGAGAAGAGGAAGAAGATCACCGTCGAGGCCATCCAGCCGAGCGCGAAGAGGAGGGCGGGCGCGAAGGCGCCGAGGCGGCGGCGCGCCAGGAAGAGCCCGGCGAGCGCCAGGATCACGGCGCCGCCGAATTCGAGCAGCGGCAGGCGGAGCGCCGGCGAGAGGGTCTTCACGTAGTAGTAGTCCACCGCGTCCGGCCACTCGTACCAGCTCCAGAACATGCCCAGCTTGCGGAGCTGCAGCCGCAGGAAATCGCCGGGGTGCTGCCGCGCCCAGCCCAGCGCCTGACCCAGCCAGTAGCGGGAGACCTCGCCGGGGGAGAGCGGCCGCCCGAGGGCCTGCTCGGCGAGCCGCGCCGGCTCCCTGCGCTCCAGCTCCGGGATCTGCTTGCCGGGGACGATCGGCTGGTAGGTGCCGTCGGCCCGCGCGTTGTTGCCGATGTAGAAGTTGACCCCGCCCTGGGAGGTGGTCGGCAGGAAGTCCCCGCCCACCACCCCGTTGCGGAGCGCCACCGGCAGGAGCGCGAGAACCAGCCCGGCCACCAGCGCGCCCCCCCGGCGGGCGAGACCCGGCCAGCGGTCCTCCCGTCTCCAGGCGAGCGGGAGGAGCAAGGGGACGAGCAGGAGCGCGTTCTCGCGCAGCAGCGCCAGGACGCCGAGGAGCGCTCCGGCACCGATCCAGGTCTTGACGCCTGGACGCGACCGCGCCGCCGCCAGCGCCCAGAGCAGGAAGCTGGTCGCCGTCACCGCCGGCGACTCCTTGAGGAGCTGCGCGTCGTAGAAGAGGAACGGGCCGTAGACGGCCGCGAGCAGCGCCGCCCCGAGCCCCGTCCGCTCATCCGCCATCTCCCGGCCGGCGCGGTAGAGCGCCCAGCAGCCGGCGACCGCCAGGAGGATCTGGAGCAGGTAGACGAGCGCCAGGCGGTGCCCCAGGACCGTGTAGACGGCTCCCAGCAGATAGGGGTAGAGCGGCGCCTGGAAGAAGACCTGAGAGCCCAGCCAGTCGCCGGCCGCGATCCCCTGTGCCCAGCGGTCGTACTCCTGGCTGTCCATCGCCAGCCAGGAGAAGAAGGGCTGGTCCCGCACCGCCCACAGGTGAGCGAGGCGGAGAACGAGCGCCAGCGCCAGGATGGCGAACAGGGTGCGGCGGCGCGGGGAGCTCATGGATAGGTTACTCTGGCACAAATTCAGCACGGAGACGGGATGTGAGCGAGCGAGCCGGGACGGAGCCGAAGCGCAGGAAACCCGAGAAGGTGAAGATCGGCCGGAGCGAGGTCAACCGGGGCGACCTCGATGGGCTGCAGCGCGCCTGGGCCGAGAAGGACCTCGTGCTCTTCCTGGGCGCCGGGGTCTCGAAGCCCTACGGCATCCCCACCTGGAAGGATCTGGTGCTGGAGATCCTCTTCGACCAGACCGACGTGACCCGCCGGCTGGGGGCGGTCGACCTGCCGTTCCGGCGCTCCCTCGCGGCTTGGCTGGTCGACTACTACGAATACGATCCGATCATCCTCGCCCGCGTGGTCAAGAACGAGACCCGCCGCCGGTCGAGCCGCTCCAGGAAGGGGGAGGACGCCCACGGCCTGTTCCTGGAGAAGGTCCGCCAGCACCTCTACCCCAAGGAGCCCCCCACCCCTCATGAGCCGACCACGCTCACCGCCGTGGCCGATTTCATCAAGCGCTCCGGCACCGACACCGGGGTCGCCGCCGTCGTCTCCTTCAATTACGATGACCTGCTGGAGCGCCAACTCGCCGGGAAGGTCGACTTCCGCGCCGTCTGGAGCTCCCGGCGGAGCCGCGACAAGAAGCTGCCGATCCTCCATCCGCACGGCTTCCTGCCGCAGGACGGCGAGGCAAAGACTGCCAGCTCGTCTTCACCGAGGACGACTACCACGGCCTGACGACGTCGATCTTCCACTGGGCCCTGACCGCGATCGTCAACTACCTCCGCCACAACCGGGTCCTGTTCATCGGCCTGTCGATGCTCGACCCCAACCTGCGCCGGCTGCTCGACGCGAGCTACGTCTTCGGCGACATCCCCGCCCACTGGCAGATCCAGCGGCGGCACAAGATCGCGCGGGCCGAGATGCGGAACGTCCTGCGCGACATCCGGGACCGGGCGCGGCGGTTCCGCAAGGAGATGGAGATCGACGCTCCCGAGGAGATCCCCGAGCTTCCAGGAGGCCGTGCTCTCCGTGCTGGAGCAGGCGGACTCCTACGACCGCAACCTCTTCGAGGCCATGGGCGTCAAGACCCTCTGGGTCGAGGACTACGACGACATCCCCGCCCTGCTCGCGCGGATCTCGGCCGGCTGAAGAGCCCCCCGGCCGCCGTGGTACCATTCCCGGCACTCTAAAACCAAGCACGGAGAAGGATCTGACGATGGGCAAAGTCGATTTCACGGGAAATTATGAGGATCTGTCCACGGATCGCGGCTACCAGTTCAAGTTCTATTGCGAGAAGTGCGGCAACGGCTACATGTCGACCTTCCAGAGCTCGAAGCTCGGCCTGGCCGCCTCGGCCGCCGAGGTGGCGGGGAGCCTCTTCGGCGGGCTCTTCGGGAAGGTCTCGGACACCGCTTATCAAATCCAGCGCGCGGTCGGCGGGCCGGCCCACGACGCCGCCCTGCGCGAGGCGACGGAAGAGATCCGCCCCCTCTTCAAGCAGTGCACGCGCTGTGGCCGCTACGTCTGCGAGCCGATCTGCTTCAACAACGCCGCCGGTCTCTGCGAGGGGTGCGCGCCGGACCTCGACGAGGAGATCGCCTCCGCCCAGGCCGAGGCCGCGAAGAACCAGGCGTTCGAGAAGGCCCAGCAGGTCGACTGGATGAAGAACCGGAACCTCGGCCAGGTCACCGGTGCCACCTGCAAGTCCTGCGGCGCCAAGACCGGCGGGGCCAAGTTCTGCCCCGAATGCGGCACCCCGACGATGCAGAAGAAGAGCTGCGGAGGCTGCGGCGCGGAGATGGAGGGGAGCCCGCGGTTCTGCCCGGAGTGCGGGCAGAAGACGGCTTGAGCCCTATCCGGGCGTTTATCCCTGCTCGCGCCGCGCCGCCAGCCAGCGGGCCACGAAAGGGAGCGCGGCGAGGCCGAGGAGGACCGCGAACCAGAGCGTGGCGCCGCGGATGACCAGGGTGATCGAGCTGGCGTCCGCGGTGTCGAGCCCCTGGCCGTGGAGGAGGGCGGCGAGGGACCCCTCGGCGGCTCCCAGGCCGCCGGGGAGCATCGAGAGGCCGCCGAGGACGTTCGCGGCGGTGTAGTTGAAGACCGAGACCAGCAGGTCCGCCTTCGGCGCGTAGTTGCGGACCACCAGCCAGAAGCCCAGCCCCTCCGCCGCCCAGGCCACCGTGGCCACCGCCGTCGCCATCACCGCCAGGCCCGGCGAGAGCAGCTCCCGCAGACGGTCGTACATCTCCGCCAGGTGCGGCACGCGAGGGCCGATCACCGGCATCCGGCGCAGGATCTCGAAGACCCACTCGGCCGCCCGCCGCCAGCTGAGCAGGACGACGATGGCGACCACCCCGGCGAGCCCCGCGGCGGCGATCCACGGACCGCCCAGGCAGGGGGAAGGCCCCCAGGGCGACGAGCACGAAGGTGCCGAGCACGTCCGTCACCCGCTCGGCCAGCACCGCCGAGACCACCCGCAGCGCCTGCCCGCCTCCCAGCTCCGCGCACCAGCCACGCCTTGCCCAGCTCCCCCGCCTTGCCCGGAGTCACCGAGAGCAGGAATCCGACCAGGAAGACGGCGAGGCTCCGCCCCTGCGAGAGCGGGCACGCCCACCCGCCGGAGATAGATCTCCCAGCGGATGTAGCGCAGGGCGTAGTTGAAGAGCGAGAGCGCCAGGACGGGGACCAGCAGGCGGAGGTCGAAGTCGCGCAGGCTGCGGGCGAGCTCGCGCGGGTTCGCGGTCAGGGCAAGCCCCACGACCACGAGCACCCCCAGGGCCAGCGGCACCAGCATCCGCCGGCCCAGCCGCTCGAGACCCGTACCCCCTCCCTCCGGCGATCCGGCGGGACGGGGCTTCAGGTCTGCTGGGGACTCTTCGCTAGAAGGGGCGGGGCTCAGGCGGCCTTCTCGGCTTCCTGGACAGCCTCGGGATACTGCTCGAAGAGGCGCATCCACTTGCTCGTCTTGGCGTACTGCTCGATGCGGCGCTTGCCGATCGTGGGGTACCACGCGAAGTCGTGGTAGAAGTACGAGCCGAACACGAAGAAATAGACCAGCGGCGTCCGGAAGAACAGCTTCTGGAGCCCCTTCAGCGGCCCGAACCAGACGAGGTCGCCGAAGCGGGAGACCGTGTTGTCCCCCACCGAGAAGTGGAAGTTCCACTTCGAGATGTCCTCGCCCACGATCTCGATGTCGCGCGGATCGCCTACCCCCAGGCCGGCGTCGTGCGCCAGCCGGATGTAGGGGATCGACATCGGATCGAAGCCCATCATTTTGGCCGCCACGGCGTCGATCGCCACCTGGTCGCCCGAGGCCATCATGAAGTCCTTCTCGACCGGGATCATCGTCCGCGGACCGGGGCCGTTGCCGCAGGTCGTGCCGTCCATCACCGCGAACAGCCCGGAGTGGATCTCCTTCTGGATCGTCAGCAGGTCGACCAGCGTCTGGTGGATGTGCGAGTGGGTGTAGTGCCGGCGGGTGTTGAGGAGGCCGCCGAAGGCGTTCTTCATCGCGCCGGTCGTGGTGGTGTAGATGTGGCACTTCACCGTCGGCAGGTGGACGATGTTCTTGCCGAGGAAGAACTCGGGGATGGTGATCCCGTCGGGGTAGATCGACGGCAGCACCAGCATCTTCCCCTTCGGCTTGTAGGTAATCCACTTGAGGTCGTCGGCGAAGCAGTTGTAGCGCACCGGCACGTCGTACTTGTCGAGCACCGGCAGGTAGCGGTTCAGCCGTTCCCCCTTCTTCGGGTCGGTGACGACCGTGTTGTTCTGTACGCAGACCTGGTCCGTGTAGCCGTCGGCGCGGAGCTTCTGGATCGTCCCCTCGAGCTGCCACGGGGTGGTGTTCGCCCCGGGGAAGGGGAAGTGCCAGGAGATGTTGTCCTTGAGGATCGTGGTAGAGCCGGAGGCGAGATATTTCCGGACATCCCCCATCTCCATGGTCCGCCCGACGTCCTCCAGAACGGTATCGGGCTTGGTCTTGAGAACGGCTACGCGCGCTTTGGCCATATGTGGTAGATCTCCCAGCGGATCCAGCGCAGGCCGTAGTTGAAGAGCGAGAGCGCCAGCACGGGGACGAGCAGGCGGAGGTCGAAGACGCGCAGGCTGCGGGCGAGCTCGCGCGGGTTCGCGGTCAGGGCGAGCCCCATCGACCACGAGCACCCCCAGGGCCAGCGGCACCAGCATCCGCCGGCCCAGCCGCTCGAGACCCGTGCCCCCTCCCTCCGGCGATCCGGCGGGACGGGGCTCCAGGTCTGCTGGGGACTCTTCGAGGGCGGTGGGGTGGGGCTCAGGCGGCCTTCTCGGCTTCCTGGACGGCCTCGGGATACTGCTCGAAGAGGCGCATCCACTTGCTCGTCTTGGCGTACTGCTCGATGCGGCGCTTGCCCACCGTCGGGTACCACGCGAAGTCGTGGTAGAAGTACGAGCCGAACACGAAGAAATAGACCAGCGGCGTCCGGAAGAACAGCTTCTGGAGCCCCTTCAGCGGCCCGAACCAGACGAGGTCGCCGAAGCGGGAGACCGTGTTGTCCCCCACCGAGAAGTGGAAGTTCCACTTCGAGATGTCCTCGCCCACGATCTCGATGTCGCGCGGATCGCCGACCCCCAGGCCGGCGTCGTGCGCCAGCCGGATGTAGGGGATCGACATCGGGTCGAAGCCCATCATCTTGGCCGCCACGGCGTCGATCGCCACCTGGTCGCCCGAGGCCATCATGAAGTCCTTCTCGACCGGGATCATCGTCCGCGGGCCCGGGCCGTTGCCGCAGGTGGTGCCGTCCATCACCGCGAACAGCCCGGAGTGGATCTCCTTCTGGATCGTCAGCAGGTCGACCAGCGTCTCGTGGATGTGCGAGTGGGTGTAGTGCCGGCGGGTGTTGAGGAGGCCGCCGAAGGCGTTCTTCATCGCGCCCGTCGTGGTGGTGTAGATGTGGCACTTCACCGTCGGCAGGTGGACGATGTTCTTGCCGAGGAAGAACTCGGGGATGGTGATCCCGTCGGGGTAGATCGACGGCAGCACCAGCATCTTCCCCTTCGGCTTGTAGGTGATCCACTTGAGGTCGTCGGCGAAGCAGTTGTAGCGCACCGGCACGTCGTACTTGTCGAGCACCGGCAGGTAGCGGTTCAGCCGCTCGCCCTTCTTCGGGTCGGTGACCACCGTGTTGTTCTGCACGCAGACCTGGTCCGTGTAGCCGTCGGCGCGGAGCTTCTGGATCGTCCCCTCGAGCTGCCAGGGGGTGGTGTTCGCCCCGGGGAAGGGGAAGTGCCAGGAGATGTTGTCCTTGAGGATCGTGGTGGCGCCGGAGGCGAGATACTTCCGGACGTCCCCCATCTCCATGGTCCGCCCGACGTCTTCCAGGATCGTCTCGGGCTTGGTCTTGAGAACGGCTACGCGCGCTTTGGCCATATGTGAGGTACTCCGATGTCCGGTAAAAGCGAATTCAGATGCATGCCGCCTTGCGGCAGGGCCCATCATTATAACCGCTTCGCTCCATAGCTTCCTCCTGATGCGCTCATAGGCTTGACCCTCGACCGAACGGCGCCCAAAATTCAAGCAGGAACGAAAAAGCAAACCCGTCGCGAGGCGGGGCCGCAAAGCCAAGGATCTCCCTCCCGAGACCGCCCGGTTGCCGAAGCCCATTCTCACCAGGAGGATCACCTTGAGAAGAACGACTTGGCCGGCGCGTTTCCTTGGCATGCTCACCGGGCTGGCGCTGATGGGTGGCTGGGTTCTGGGGGCACAGACGAATTCCTACATCTTCTCCACCTACCTCGGCGGGAGCCAGCGCGACGTGGGACGGGCGATCGCCACCGACGCCTTCGGCAATTCCTATGTCGCCGGGGAAACCCACTCACTGGACTTCCCGACCTATCCCAGACTCCACGCGCCTTCCCCCGGCTACCTGCAGGACGCTTTTCTGACCCGTTACAACGCCTCAGGGAGGGTGCTTTCCTCGATCTATCTCGGGCCTGGAAGTTATGGAACCTCCGGTCTGGAGACCAACGGTGTCGCGGTGGGCCCGGACGGCAGCGCGTACGTTGTCGGCTCGCAACGGGATCTGTACGAGTCGGAGAACGCTCACGGCTTTCTGGAGAAGATCAGCCCGTCCGGCTCGACGATCGAGTATCACTACTCCCTGGGAGATGCCTACGCTCGCGGCTCCGCGGTCGCCGTCGACTCCGCCGGCAACGCCTACGTGACGGGCCAAGGCTTCTATTACCCGAACGGGATTCCTACCCTTGAGGTCTACGTGGAGAAAGTCGATCCCCATGGCTCGTCTGTCTGGCGCGCCAGCCTCTTCGGATCCGTGCTTTCGGAGGCACGGGGGATCGCCGTCGATCCCGCGGGCAACGTCTACGTGGCCGGGAACACGTTCAGCTCGGTTAACTTCTCCTTCTTCCAGGATGCCTTCCTGGCCAGGATCGATCCCTCCGGCTCGATCGTCTTCACCACCATTTTCGGCGGCCACGGCTTCGACACGGCGCAGTCGATCGCTCTGGCCCCGGACGGCTCGGTCTGGGTGGGCGGGGTCACGAGATCGGGGGATTTCCCCACCCGCAACCCCATCCAGCCCTCGAAAAATGGGGTGCAGGATCTGTTTCTGACCCGGCTGAGCCCCGCGGGAGCAATCGTCTCCTCGACCTATCTGGGAGGCAGCAGCTTGGATTATCTCCAGAGCTTCGCCTCGGACTTCGCGGGCTCTCTCTACCTGGTGAGCACGGACACCGGCGGTGGCTCCCCCCTGCAGTACCCCTCGCAGCCCGTCTGCTACAACCAGATCGTCTCCAAGCTGAGCCCGAGCTTCGAGCTCCTCGGCTCCACCTGCCTGCCCGGGGCCGGGGTCGGGGTCAATGCCCTGGCGGTGGATGCCGCGCAGCAGATCCACCTCACCGGCAGCACGGCCGGCGGGCTGCCGGTGGTGAACGCGGCCCAGCCCTCCCCTGCCGGAGGCGGGGACGCTTTCGTCACCGTGTTCCAACTCAACCGTCCCCCCGACTGCTCGGCCGCCTTCGCCAGTCCGGCCTCGATCTGGCCGCCGAACGGCCGGCTGGTTCCGATCTTCGTCCGCGGCGTTGCTGATCCGGACGGCGATCCGGTGACCCTGACGGTTACCGGCGTCCGCCAGGACGAGCCGCTCTCTCGCGCGGGATCGCCCGACGCGACCGGTATCGGCACGGACGGCGTCTCGGTTCGCGCCGACCGCACCGGCGGAGGGGATGGCCGCGTCTACCGGCTGAGCTTCACCGCGACCGATCCCCAGGGCGCGAGCTGCACGGGGACGGCGGCCGTCTGCGTGCCGCACGACCAGGGGCAGGGGCGGACGTGCGGGGACGGCGGAGGGTTGTTCAACTCGGGAGGCTGAGGCTGGTACGGCACGTTTTCTGATGATAGATTGCGCCGCGACGGAACCTCGCCAGCTCGCGACGCTGCGATCGGATCTCATTCCGCGGCCATGTTACGATGGTCCGCGACAGGAGGATCTCGCCATGGCTCTCCACGATCTCGCCCGCAAGCTGACCTACGAGGATTACGTCCTCATCCCCGACGACGGCCAGCGCCACGAGATCATCGATGGAGAGCACTACGTGACGGCAGCGCCCTTCCTGTCTCATCAGCGGCTGGCTTTCCTGCTCACGCTCCGCGTCGGCGGCTTCGTCGAGACGAACCGTCTCGGGCTCTTCTTTTTCGCGCCCGCCGACGTCCGCCTCTCGCCCTATGACGTCGTCCAGCCGGACATGTTCTTCATCTCCAGCGAGCGGGCCGCGATCGCCGGATTGAAGAACGTCCAGGGAGCGCCGGATCTGGTGATCGAGATCCTTTCCCGGAGCACCCACCGGCTGGACGGGGGAGCCAAGCTGCAGGCTTACGAGCGCTGCGGGGTCCGGGAGTACTGGATGTTCGATCTCTTCAAGAGAGGCGTTCAGCCCTGGGAACGGACGGACGAAGGTCTCCGACCGAAACCGTTCCTCTCCGCCGCGGGGAGGGATGTTCTCGCGACACCGCTGCTCCCCGGCTTCGAGCTGCCGCTCGCCGAGCTTTTCGAGCACGGATTCAACCGGTAGACGGCACCCGCTCGCGGATCTTCGAGAGGAGGGCGATCCCCCGGCTGGCTCAGGCCGGCTTGACGCTTCTTCCTGCGATATAGTGCGCCGCGACGGAACCTCGCCAGCTCGCGACGCTGCGATCGGATCTCATTCCGCGGCCATGTTACGATGGTCCGCGACAGGAGGATCTCGCCATGGCTCTCCACGATCTCGCCCGCAAGCTGACCTACGAGGATTACGTCCTCATCCCCGACGACGGCCAGCGCCACGAGATCATCAATGGAGAGCACTACGTGACAGCAGCGCCCTTCCTGTCCCATCAGCGGCTGGCTTTCCTGCTCACGCTCCGCGTCGGCGGCTTCGTCGAGACGAACCGTCTCGGGCTCTTCTTTTTCGCGCCCGCCGACGTCCTCCTTTCAGCCTATGACGTCGTCCAGCCGGACATGTTCTTCATCTCCAGCGAGCGGGCCGCGATCGCCGGATTGAAGAACGTCCAGGGAGCGCCAGACCTGGTGATCGAGATCCTTTCCCGGAGCACCCACCGGCTGGACGGGGGAGCCAAACTGCAAGCCTACGAGCGCTCCGGAGTCCGGGAGTACTGGATGTTCGATCTCTTCAAGAGGGGCGTTCAGCCCTGGGAACGGACGGACGAAGGTCTTCGCCCCAAGCCGTTCCTCTCCGCCGCGGCGGGCGATGTTCTCGCGTCGCCGCTGCTGCCTGGCTTCGAGCTACCTCTCGCCGAGCTTTTCGAGCACGGATTCAACCGGTAAACGGCACCCGCTCGCGGATCTTGTTGAACCCGAGGCTGCTTGAAGAGCTCCTCGATCCGCGCCGGATCGGCCCCCTTGTACTCCAGGCTCTTCAGGTCGGCCTTCACCCCTGGCACCTTCGGGGTGACCGTCGCGAGCTGCTTCGAGAGGAGGGCGATCTCCCGGCTGGCGGCCAGCTTGGCGTGCAGCGACTTGGCGCCGCGGATCTCCTTCGACAGCCAGGGGAGCTCGTCCAGCCGCTCGTAGAGATCCTCCAGATGGCCGAAGTGGGCCAGCAGCTCGGCCGCCGACTTGGGGCCGATCCCCTTGACGCCGGGGATGTTGTCCACCGTATCCCCGGCGAGGCCGAGATAGTCGGTGATCTGGTCCGGCCGCACGCCGAACTTCTCGAGCACGGCCGCGGCGTCCAGGCGGAGCCCCTTGCCGAAGTCGAGGAGGGTGATCCGCTCGTCCACGAGCTGGGCGAGGTCCTTGTCCGAGGTGACGATCACGGCGCCGTGGCCGCCCTCTTCCAGCCCCTCGCAGAGGGCGCCGATCAGGTCGTCCGCCTCATGGCGCTCGTCGATGAAGGTGGCCGCGCCGATCGCCGCCGCGATCTCCAGGCAGGTGTCGATCTGCGCCTCCAGCTCGGGGGGCGGCACCTCCCGCTGCTCCTTGTAGGCCGGATAGATCTCGTTGCGGAAGCTGCTGTTCAGGTGGCGGTCGAAGGCCACCCCGAGATGGGTCGGCTTCTCGTCCGCGATCAGCTTGAGCAGGAACGAGGCGAAGCCGTAGGAGGCCGCGGCCGGGCGGCCGTCCGGCGTCTTGATGCTCGACGGCAGCGAGAAGTGGGCCCGGAAGATGTACGGGCTCGCGTCCACCAGGTGGACCGTGGCCATGGTCAGGCTCCGAAGAACTCCCGCACCGCCCCGGCGACCGCCTCGACCTCGGCGTTCGTCAGCTCGGGGAAGACGGGAAGGCAGAGCACCTCCAGCGCGGCGGCGGTGGAGACCGGGAGATCCCCGTCGCGCACCTCCACCAGCCCCTTCATCGCGGGCTGATGGTGGAGCGGCGAGGGGTAGTGGACGGCGGCGGCGATGCCGCGCTCCTTGAGATGGGCCATCAACTCGTCCCGCCGCGACGTGCGGACGGTGAACTGGTGATAGACCGTGCGCACCCCCGGCGGATCGGGGATCAGCCGCAGATCGCCGACGCCGGCGAAGGCGCCGTGATACTTGCAGGCGATCTCGCCGCGGCGGGCGTTGTCCGCGTCGAGCAGCTCCAGCCGGCAGTTGAGGACCGCCGCCTGCAGGCTGTCCAGCCGGCTGTTGGTGCCGATCTCGTGGTGGGTGTAGCGCACCGTCTGGCCATGATTGGCGAGGCTGAAGACGCGCTGCACCAGGGCGCGGTCGTTGCCGGTCACGGCGCCGCCGTCGCCGAAGCAGCCGAGGTTCTTGGTCGGATAGAAGCTCCACGCCGCGAGCTGGCCGAAGCCCCCCACCCGCTTCCCCTTCCATTCGGCCCCGTGCGCCTGCGCCGCGTCCTCCAGCAGCCAGAGGCCGCGCCGCCGGCAGAGATCGAGGAGGGCGTCGACGTCGAACGGCCGGCCATAGAGATGGACGCCGATGATCCCCACCGTGCGCTCCGTCACCCGCGCCTCGACGTCCGCCGGCGACAGATTCAGGCTCTCGGGATCGACGTCGCAGAAGACGACCTTGCCGCCGAGCCACGCGACCGCCTCGGCGGTGGCGAAGAAGCTGAACGCGGGGACGATCACCTCGTCCCCCGGCTTGAGGCCGAGGGCGCGCAGGCCGATGATCAGGGCGTCGGTGCCGTTGGCGAGACCGACGCACGCCTCGACGCCCAGATAGGAGGCGAAGGCGGATTCGAACTCCTTCACCTCGGGACCGAGGACGAAGGACGTCTGGTCGAGGATGCGCCGCCACCGCTCGTCGAGCTGGGTGGCGATGCGCTGGCGGACACGGCCGAGGTCGAGGATGGGAACGTTCACGGGGCGGGATTGTATCCGGTTGCCCGCCGTTCCACCCACCCCGCCTGTGCCATACTCCCCCGCCAATGTTTCCCCGCTTGCGTTTCTACTGGGTGGTCGCGGTCTGCGGCGCCGTCCTCATGGCTCTGGAGATCCTGTCGAGCCGGGTGCTCGCGCCCCACTACGGCAACAGCGTCTACGTCTGGGGATCGATCATCAGCGTCTTCCTGGCGGCGCTGTCGCTCGGCTACCTGCTGGGCGGGCGGCTGGCGGACCGGCAGCCGTCGATGGCGGCGCTCGGGCGGATGGTGGCGCTGGCGGCCGCGTGCGAGGCGATCCTCCTGCTCTTCGGGCCCCGGCTCGCCGCCGCGCTCGCCGCCTTCACCGGGGGGAACCCGGCGGGGACCCTGCTCGCCACCGCCGTGCTGTTCGGGCCGGCGAGCGTGCTGCTCGCCACCGTCTCCCCCTGGGCGGTGCGGCTGGCGGCCCGCGACCTCGGGCATCTGGGCAACACCGCCGGGCGCCTGTTCGCCCTCTCCACCCTGGGCAGCCTCGGCGGGACGCTCGCCTGCACCTTCCTCCTCATCCCGTTCCTGGAGCTGCGGCAGACCCTCGGGCTGCTCACGGCGGCGACCGCGCTCACCGCCTGCGTGGCCTTCGCGGGCTCCTTCCGCTCCGAGGCCCCGGCGGCGGCGCTGGCCGTCCTGCTCCTCGTCTTTTCGATTCCCGCCGCGTCGATCGCCACCCGCGGCGCCTCGGACCTGATCTACGAGCGGGTGACCCCCTATCAGACCCTCCAGGTGTACGAGCGCGACGGCGTGCGCACCCTGCGCAGCGACCGCGTCCCGCAGGCGGCGGTGAGCCTCGCCGACCACGAGTCGACGCTGCCCTACAACCGCGCCGCCCCGGCGGTCCTGCTGATCCGTCCCCACCCGCGGCGGGCGCTGATCATCGGCCTCGGCGGCGGCACGATCGGCCGCTACCTCCAGGCGCGGGACCCGGAGCTCGACATCCACTACGTGGACATCGACCCCGCGATCCCCGAGATCGCCCAGCGGTTCTTCTTCTTCCAGCCGGGACCGCGGATGCGGGTGACGGTCGAGGACGGGCGCCAGTTCCTCCACAACTCCACCGAGAAGTGGGACCTGATCTACGGCGACGCCTACATCGGCCAGAGCGTGCCGTTCCACCTGACCACGGTGCAGTTCCTGGACGAGGTCAAGCGCCATCTCACGCCGGGCGGGGCCTTCGGGCTCAACCTGGCGGGGGGGCTCTCCGATCCGTTCTCGCAGGCGATCTACCGCACCATGCGGGAGCGCTTCGATTCGGTCTACCTCTTCCGCGTCCAGGGCTCCTTCAACGCATTGGTGGTGGCGACCCTGAACCCCGAGGTCCTGTCGAGCGCGGAGCTCGTCCAGCGCGGCCGGGAGCTCGACCGCACGATGCGCTTCGCGCCCCCGCTCGCGACCCTCGCCACCTGGCGCGGCGAGGTCGCCCTCGACACCTCGAAAATCCCCATCCTGACCGACGACTTCGCCCCCACCGACCGGCTGATCCGGCTGGGGCAGGGTTTGCGGGCGCCGGGCAAGACGCCGTAAACGGGCTCCATGGTACCCTTCCTATAGATTTCAGTGCCGAGAGCCGTTCCAACCTGAGGCATAAGGGTCGGCGCTTCATTTATCCTTTCTCTCAGGAGAAATATCGGCTAATCTGTCCTTCGTGGAAGGACAATCAAGGCTCGAGGAGCTCGTCGACCGTCTGATCGCGGATTTCCAGGAGAGGGATTTGCCCCGGGTGACCCCGCGGGATGTTTCTCTCCCGGGGCTCTCCGGCAAAGCCGATGTCGTTGTGGGAATGCGGCGGTCGGGCAAGACCTACTTCCTCTATCAGCAGATCGGGGATCGGATCGCGAGCGGGATTGACCGCAAGCGGCTCCTTTACCTCAATTTCGAGGACGAGCGGCTCCTTCCGCTCTCCGCGGCGGACCTGTCGCGCATTCCGGAGGCGTTCTACCGCCGGACCCCGACCAATCGGGAGCATCTCTGCTGGTTCTACTTCGACGAGATCCAAAACGTCCCGGGATGGGAGACCTTCGTCCGCCGGCTCCTCGATACCGAGAAAGTAGCTCTGGTTTTGACCGGCTCCTCCGCCCGCCTCCTCAGCCGGGAGATCGCCACCAGCCTTCGGGGGCGGAGCCTGTCGACCGAGATCCTGCCCTTCAGCTTTGCGGAATCGCTGCGGCACGAGGGAATGGACCTGCCTCAGGACTGGCCGCCGGGTGCGAAGGTGCGCTCGTTGCTGGAGCATCGTTTCGAGCGGTACCTGGAGAGCGGGGGATTTCCCGAGGTCCAAACCATCCCACAGGATCTCCGGGTGCGCGTGCTCCAGGAGTACATCGACGTAGTGATTTTTCGCGATGTCGTCGAGCGTCACGGGGTGGACAACCTGCCCGCTCTGCGCTATCTGGAACGGCGGCTCCTGTCGAGTCCGGCTGGCAAGTTCAGCGTCAGCAAGATGTTCAACGACCTCAAGTCGCAAGGGATGCGGGTGGGTAAGGATACGTTGTACGAGTACCTTACCCATCTGGAGGACAGCTTCCTCCTCTCCACGGTGGCGATTGCTTCCGCTTCGCTCCGAGCCCGTCAGGTCAACCCGCGCAAGTGCTATCCAATCGATCCTGCCCTCTCGGCGGCTCTCTCCTTCCGGGCCTCCGGGGATATCGGCCACCTGCTTGAGACTGCCGTTTATCTGGAATTGAGGCGCCGGAGACGCTCCGTGGCGTACGCCGTGACCCGCTCCGGCTATGAAGTCGATTTCCTGGCGGAAGACCCGAGAGGAGACAGGGAACTGATCCAGGTCTGTGCCGACCTCGAGGACCCTCTGACACGCCAACGCGAGCTCAGAGCCCTGAAGGAAGGTATGACGGAGACTGCCTGCGAGAGGGCCACCCTGGTGACGCTGCGGGAAGAGGGCTCCGTCGTGGTCTCTGGCCGTTCGGTCCGCATCGTGCCCGCCTGGCGCTGGCTGCTGGAGCCCGGGACAGCCTGACTCGCGCCGGGCTCGGTTATCCTTTCTCTCCCGCGGACGCGCGCCGCGCCGCGGGACGATCCAGGGAGGATCTCCATGTTCGAGGACCCTCAGAACGCGTTCATCCGACTGCCCACGCCGGAGGAGCTGCGGGCCCGGCCGGCCGGGCCGAAGCCCTCTTCCTACAACTTCGGGTATGCCTCCGGAATGGGGCGCCTGCTCGCCGCGCACGAGCGCATCGGCCGCGCCATGCAGGCCGTCTTCCACGAGATCATGTTCGCGCCGGGAGCGCTTGACCGCGCCGAGCGGGAGATGCTGGCGGCGGTCGCCTCCGCGGCCCAGGACTGCCAATACTGAACGCAGTCTCACGCAGAGTTTCTGCGTGTCGAGCACAACGATGCCGCGCTGGTCGACGCCATCAAGCAGCGGCGCTGGCGGGATCTGCCGGACCTGACGCCGCGCCAGCGCGCCCTCTGCACCCTCGCCGAGAAGATGACCCTGGAGCCCACCCGCATGACAGCCGCCGACTGGCAGCCCCTGCGCGACCTCGGCTTCGACGATCAAGGGCTGCTGGAAGCCGCGCACGTGATCGCCATCTTCAACTACTTCCCCCGCATGGCGGACGGCTTCGGGCTGGTCCCGGACCCGCAGGTGCGCCAGGCTGGGGAGACCGGCGTGCCGTTGAAGCCGGTGGGATCGTGAAGAGCGAGGCCGGCTAAGACGGCGTCCATCGCGCGGGGTCCGCGAAGAGGAGGAGCGGCTGCTCGGCGACGCGGAAGGTCGCGCGGGTGCCGAAGGGAAACCGGGTCGCCTCCCGCGCGCCGTCCACGAAGAGCCAGCCGGCCTCCATGGCCGACTCGACGACCAGCTCCTGCCCGTCCTCCACGAAGCCGGATTCCAGGACGGCGGCGCGGCGCCCTCGCGGGCGGTAGAGCTCGCGGGCCCGGAACTGGAGCCGCCGCGTGACGAGCGGCATCGGCTCGCCACCCGCGGAGCGGATGCCGGCCGTCGAGCCCGCCCCCGTCGCCACCCAGAGCCCGGAGCTGCGCTGGTCCTCTCCGCGGCGGCCGAGGCGCAGGTGATAGCGGCTGGTCGCCGCCGGCTGCTCGTGCGCGATCAGGACGTCGTTGAGCGCCGGAGGCAGCCGCCGTCCCTCGATCTCGACCTCGATGCGGTCGACCACCTGGGGCAGCAGGGTCCCCCGCGCGATCCGCGCCAGGTCCCGCGCCAGGATCGCCCGCCGGGTGAGAGTCAGATACCCCACGCTCGACCGCGGCGCGGAGTTCACGCCGAGCAGGGCGGCGCCGGTGATCCAGTGCGAGGCGGTGAGCAGGGTGCCGTCGCCGCCCACCGAGATCACCAGACGAGCGCGCGGCGAGCGCGCGGCGGGCCCGGGCATCGATGGCATCGACCGAGACCGTGACTGGCGTGACATCCAGACGAGCGAGGGCCTCTCGCAGGGTGTCGAGAGTGCGCTCCTGCTCCCGCGCCGCGCTCTCCACTTGCCCCGCGAGCCGCCGCCCGGTGCTGCCCAGCCGCTCGGCCACGCGCTCGCGGGAGGCCACCGGTATCTTGACCACCAGGACGCAAGGGGAGAGCAGGTTGTCGGATCGCGGTGTCGGCACGGGGCGAGAGTATCGCGATGCCGGGACGACGGGCCACCTCCCGAAGCCGCCGGATCGCTGGCGCTCGAACGAGCCGCGGCGATCCCAGGACGGACTGATTTCCCGCTACAACGTCCTGCCGCCCAAGGGAACGTGACGCTCCCCGGATCTATAGACTGTCGTCGACAGGGAACGCGACGCTCCCTGGAGATACGGACCGTCGTAACGATACGGCGGCTCGCCGTAGCTGGAGATAGACCGTCGCACGTGGAGGCAGACCGTCGTAAGGGTACGACGGACCGTCGTAGCCGGAGGCAGATCGTCGTACCGTGCGCAGAACCGCTGCAACGATACGGCGGACCGCCGTAGCTGGAGATCAACCGCCGTACGTGGAGGCAGACCGTCGTAAGGCTACGACGGACCGTCGTAGCCGGAGACAGATCGTCGTACCGTGCGCAAAACCGTCGTACCGATACGACGGACCGCCGTAGCTGGAGATAAACCGTCGTACGTGGAGGCAGACCGTCGTAAGGGTACGACGATCCGTCGCAGCCGGAGGCAGACCGTCGTACCGTGCGCAGAACCGCTGTACCGATATGACGGACCGCCGTAGCCGGAGATAAACCGTCGTACGCGGAGACAGGGCGTCGTAAGGGTACGACGGACCGCCGTAACGAGGAGCGCGACGCTTCTTGGATCTACAGACCGTTATCCGGATCGAGGACTCGTCTCCTCCGGACCCCGAACCCGGGCGGCGATCTCCTGGGCGAGCCGCGCCAGGGAGGCGGCCCGTCTGGCCTCGCGGGATGCCTCGGCGAGGGATTCCTGGCAGACGCGCTCGAGTAGAGCCCAATTCTGGAACTCCCGGGCCACCCGCACCACCGCCAGCCGCTCGTCCTCCGGAAGCGGCTCCAGCCGCGCCCAGAGATCGCTGGCGCGCTCGCGGTCCTCGGCCCGTGGAGGATCGGCGGGGGGCGCCAGACGGAGCAGGCGCTGATAGGTGCCGGCGAGCAGGGCGGACAGCTCGGTGCCGAGATCCTCGATTCCGGCTCCCGTCCGCCTCCGCGGGTCGCTCAACGTATCGGCCAGCCGCAAGACCTGTTCACCCGCCGCCAGCGTGAGCCCGGCGCCCACCGCCAGCCTCGCCAGATGGTCGAGGCCGGGCTCCACCTGATCCAGCTCATAGCGGGCCAGCAGGGAGAGGTCCACGCCGGTCCTCTCGGCGAAGTTCTTCTGCGTCTCTCCGGAAAGGGCACGGAACAGCCGCGCCAGCCGGTTCCTGGGTCTCATTCGATCCTCCTACTGGCATGGATTGAGGAAATTTCGCGCGTATTCACCCGAAAAAGCACCATGATTAGCGACAGGCGCGGCCCGCGCGGACCATGAAGGCTCGCGCCGGCGCCGCGCGGGAGACGAATCCCATGCGCAGATCTCTCGTCGCCGCGACTCTTTCAGCCTTCCTTCTGGTTCCCAGGGCCAGCCATGCCAGTGTGCTCGATCCGCTCTGGGCCTTTTTCTCCTCGCTCTGGAACGGAGTGACCGAAAAGGCGGGCTGCGGGGCGGACCCCGATGGCTGGTGCACTCCAGCCGTACAGCCCAAAACTGAGGAAGGTTGTGGGATGGATCCCTTTGGCAGGTGCACCCCTAAAGCGCAGCCTTTAATGGATGCGGGGGGCGGGGCGGACCCCAACGGCTGACTCCGAGATTTCATGTGGCAGTGAACCGGAGGCCCTGGTCGTAGCGAGCCCGGCATAGATAGCCTAAGACCTGGCGAGCTAACTCGGTGGTGGCCTGATCACGCTCAGCCGCCTCTTGGAACAGCCGCAGTGCGGCAAGAGCCTCCCGGTGCACCCCTTTGGCCTCGAAGATCTCTACAAGACTTGGTGTGAGGGCTCGAACTTCAATCACACGACCCTCCTCTAACAGGAGAACAGCTTCTTCCAAGAGAGCAAGGGCCGCGTCATAACCCATCTTGCGGGCAATGAACTCCCGCCGCGCCCACTCCACCCGCTGGCGGCCCTCTTCGCGTTGCCCCAATCCAGCGATGATACGCCCTTCCAGCCATGTCACGCGGATGAGTTCGGTTTCATCGCCTCTCTCAATGACCAGGTTTCTCACCTGCTGGGCCAGTTCAGATGCTTCGGAATAGCGGCCTAGGCGGCAGAGATTTACTGCCAGATTGAAGCGAAGTTTGTACAACTGGCGTCTGTCGCCTTGGCGCTCGATTAAGGGTTCAGCCTCGATAAGAATCTCTATGGCGCGGTCGTATTCACCCATAACCTCCAATGTGAAGCCCTTCTGGATCAAGGCCAGCTCCGGAGACCGACCTAAGACTGCGGCATCACTAAGAAGCAAAAGGGCTTCATCAAACCGGCGCTGACCTCTTCGCAAGGCTCCTTCCAGATTTAGAAGCCTGCCGGGATCAAGTACGCTGGCTGGATCAGAGCCGCAGTACCAAAGGTCTTTAGCCCGCTCAAGGGTCACATCCGACTCTTTCAACTCGCCCGCCACCCGTAAGGCGTTCGCCACATGAGCCAAAGCGAAGCCCCGGATGCTATTCCGCCACCCTTCCGGCCCCTGGACCCGCTCGGCGATCTCCTGCCCAAGCCGAGCCAGGGAGGCCGAGCGTTCGACGTTGCGGGAGGCTTGGACGACCGACTCCTCGCAGACGCGCTTGACCAGCGCCCAGGTCTGGAACTCCGTGGCCACCCGCGCCACGGCGAGCCGCTGGCCTTCGGAGAGCGGCTCCAGCCGCGACCACTGCTCCCGGGCCTGCCAACGGGCCGCTTCGAGATCGGCGGGCCGGGGATAGCCATCCCACGGCGGGAGAGCGCGCGAGCGGCGGACGGCCTCGGAGAACGCCTTCCGCAGGAGCCGCGTGCCCTCCAGGACCCCCGCCTCGACCTCGTCGCGCTCCTCGAGGGTCATCTCCTGATCCTGGCGCAGAGCCTCCAGGGCTTCCAGGCAGGCGGTCACGACGTCGACCTCCGCGGGCCGCGCGCGGACCCCCTGGAGCAGGCGCGCGTAGACGGAATCGTCGAGCTCCTCTTTCTTGAGGTAGTACGAGACCTGCTTCTGGGGAATCCCGGCACCCGCCCCGATCTCCTTCTGGGAGATGTCCTTCCAGAGGGCGAGGACAGCGAGGGTCAACGGACGGAGCGATCGCGGCATGAAATTCCTCCCAGCAAGAATTTACCACCTCCTGAAAGGATCGAGTGCGTCGGAAGCCCCGATCGTGACACGCCGCGAGGTGACGCGAATGCCTTTTGCCGGAACCCGTGTTGCCGGAACAGGAATTTTCGCGAGGTCCGGCAGTAGCGCCCTGAAGCCTGGAGTCCGCGGCCAGAATCCCCGGCGTGAGGCACCACCCGTCCGAGGAGCTGCTGCTGCGGTTCATGCGCGGGGAGACCACCCGGGCCGAGACCCGCGAGGTCGTCCGCCATCTCCTCGCCGGCTGCCCGGAGTGCCGCGCCGTAACGAGCCTGGCCTGGAGAGCCCCGGAGCTCCCCCAGGACGCTCCTTTCATGGGAGGGATCAAGAATGACCGCGGTGGAGCTGGCGAGGAAGCAACTCGGACCGGTGATCGAAAGCCTGCGGGCGATCCGGCATCGATTGATGGATCTTCAGGAGAGCATTCCGCCGACGAGCCAGGAAACCTCCGCCGAGGATCTGGAGGGCGAGCCCGACGCGGCCACTGAAACCCGCGCCATTCTCGGCAACGCCGTGCGCGATCGCCTCGATCCGCTGATCGGGGATTTGATCAGCGTGGCCGGCTACGAGCCGCCGGAACGCGACAGTTGATCATCCGTACCGCACAGATGCATGCAAGCCCCGACCTGGCGCTGAGCGCGCAAATCGCCGAGGAGGAGATCCGTCCTTGTTATAGTCTCATGGCAGGCGTTTAGAGCGTCTATCAAAACCGGCCCAACGGGCCGGGAGAATATAGCCCAGGGCTGAGGCCGAAGGCCGATGTCCTGGGATAACGGCACAGGCCCAATCTCATGCGGCCTGAAGGGCTGCGAGAGCCTCAGATCCAGGAAAAGCACCGACTCTCGCGGCCCTTCAGGCCGCTATAATGGGGACCCTTTTCCCCAGGGCATCGGCCTTCGGCCTCAGCCCTGGGCTATGCTCTCCCGGCCCGTTGGACCGGTTTTGATGGGCACTCTTAGACTTCTAGAGGGGCAAAACAATCTTCCAGATAACCCGAGACAAGACGTTCTTCATCAAGTGAGGGTCGTTACGGTCGTCAAGGATGTCGACTGACACCCTGAGATCTGTGGAACACAAAGGAGATACTTCAATGACTCGGCTCCAAGACCATTTCCTCATTCGGTGCATTCTCCTGGTTCTCGTCGCCCTGAGCGCACCCGTCGCTTGCGCGTCGGCCGCCGAGCCGTATGACCAGCAGATCATCTGGATGGACGCGAAGGAGCGCGCTGCCGCGATGTTTGTCCCGGAGCGCCTCCTGAACGAGCACGCGCTGGAGGATCTGCCGCTCGTCGAGAATGATCGCTCGTCGCTCAAATCGAGGCTTGAAACGGCCGCCAGGGGTAATCCCGAGCGTGAGGAGTTGTACAAGCAGTTAGGGCGTACGTTTTTACCGTGCCCTCCGGCGTCACGAGATGACCGATCGTCTGGGGCGCTCGCTCTTTCTGGCTATTTGAAGATAAAAGATCTGGCCTTTGTCGCAGCCGTCGAAGATGTGGTACCAGGGTGGAGTTTCTGGGCGGGACAGCCTGTCAATATGGTCTACGTGAAGCCAGTCTTGATTCTGCATGGAAAACTCCCGACGGATGACCGTGTCCTGATTTATCCCGAGAGGTGGGCATCCATAACGGTCAATGGCGTCCAGGTCTGTTACAGGACGCCGCCTGAGGAATTCTACCGTGCTCGAAAAGGGGATGAGATACTGGTGAGCGGTATTCTTAATCCGCTCAATCCGCGAGTATTGGGAGGTGTTTCCGAGTTTCCGATCAGCAGGGGCAAGATTCTTCCTCAGCCTTACTCTATGGTGCAGGACTTTGCGCCTGTTGCGGTAGATGACCTCATCCGCGAAATGAAGAGCACCAGTGGGCCAAAATAATACATTTCTTGCGTTAGCCTTCCTCGCGCTTCTGGTCGGAGCGTCCCGGCAGCCCGCTTCGGCAGGGGAGCCTTGTCATCATGCTCGAAGGGAAGGCCTGCCTTTTTTGGATAATGTGTCGACAAGGCATAATATTACCTCGGTGACCATTTATGGGGATCAGGCAGCGCAAGGCAGCAGCGCCTTGCAATCATCCGTGCAGGCCGGCGCATCAAAGTGGAATCAATCCTGCCCGAAAGACCAGAGTAGAAATGGCCATATACCAACTTTTTCTGTCGACTGGAAAGCCAATCGCCCAAGCTTCTCAAATCCTGACGAGCAAGCCCGCCGGTCCATACTGGTGACATTGTGGATGCTGCTCCACAACCTAATGAAAGGGGGTATGGGTTCGCAGAATGGGTCGGAGGTTTCGGGAGCAACGAGATTCGGGCATTTCGGAAGTGTCCCGCTGGTGGCCTGACCTTTCCGGATTATGGCTGCAACGGAAGGACAACTCTGGTCAATTGGGGAACCCCAATGGCTCAGACCGCCCTCGCGCATGAGATCGGCCATGCCTTGGGTTTGGACCATGATCGAACCCTACCCTTCAGGTCGTAGCCCAGGGAAGCAGCGGCTTGCCCTCGACCTTCGAGCGCCAGATCTTCGTCAACAACACTTGTGCGGCTCGGTCAGGCTACATTTGCACCGACCGGCGACGCGTCGGTGCGGCAGGCGTTTCCGAACAACAACTACGGCACCGGGTCTCTCCTGGGGGTTCGCTATGCGATCAGCACCGGTGACGGGCAGTACTCCTTCCTCAAGTTCAACGTGACGGGAATCAGTGGGACTGTGGCCTCGGCAAAGCTCCTGCTGCGGACCAAGACTCCCCTCATGGACGGAGGCGGCGATCACCTGGAACAACATGCCCTTCAGCTCGGCGGTGGAGCTCACCCACTTGTTCAACCTCGCTGGGGAGACGTGGTACGACTTCGATATCACGAGCTACGTCACGAGCGATGGGATCTATGCTGTCGGCTTGGCCTCGGCGGATACTGGCACGAACCTGGGGTGCTACAGCCGGGAATCGTCTTTCGCCCCGAAATTGCAGGTGACCTACCACCCCTGAAGGAAGCGCCTCGTCTCATGGGATTCTCACCGCCGGATGACTTTCCGGGCGGTCGTAAGACTCGGCGTGGGATGCTTAGGTTCCTAGAGCTGGAGCCCTTCAGATCCCGCTCCGCAGCGGCATCCGCGTCCAGGGCGTCGCGTAGACCACGATCTCGTTTCCGCCCATCGTGATGTTGCCCTGGATCGGCAGGGTGTAGACCGCCTGGAAGCGGGGGTCGGCGGCGAGGTTGGGGAACCAGCTCGGGAAGATCACCACGTAGTCGGGATGGCGCCGCTCCAGGGCGGCGAGCATGGCGTTGTCCCAGGGGGTGCCGGCGGCGACGGCCCGCGACACCTCGCGGCCGATCTCCGGGGTGGCGATGCTCGCCAGGTCGACGATCGGGTTGGGGAGGAAATATTTGATCGCGCCGATGTCGTTGACGGCCAGCACGGCGCCTGGGGGGACGCGGGCGGCGAGCCAGCGGGCGACCGCCACGTCGCTCTCCTCGACGTTGGCGACGTTCTGGGCGTAGAAGGCCTCCCCCTGGACCAGGATGCCGACCGTCGGGGCGAGGATCGCGGCGGTTCCGATCCCACCCAGGGCCGCGCGGAGTGGCGCCGGCAGGCGGAGGCGGACGATCGCCTCCAGCACCGGCTCGAGCGCCAGCGCGGCGAGGATGGCCAGCACCGGGAAGAGCGGGAAGTAGTAGCGGCCGAAGTTCCCCAGCATCCGGTTGGGCCCGGGGGTCAGCAGGGAGTAGGCGAGCGGCATGCCGAACAGCCAGAGGGCGGGGAGGAGCCCGCGGTCGCGCGCGGTGCCGAGCCGGCCGGCGAGGACGGCCGCGCCGCCGGCGGCGAGCAGCGTCGCCCACGGCTGCGGCCGGAAGAAGAGGGTGAGCACGTTGGCGAGGTACCGCAGGTCGGGCAGCAGGTGCCGCACCTCGCCGCCCCCCTTGGCCGCGTAGGTCGTGGGCAGTACGGAACCGCCCGCCCATCCGTAAAAGAGGAAGGAGCCGGCCAGGGCGCAGGCGGCGAGGCCGGCCCCGGCGAGCAGGGTCCGGAGGCTGGGACGGCGCCAGCGGACTCCCTCCGGGCCTTCCGTGAAGACGAGGACGCGGTCGAGGAAGGCGAGGAGCAGCAGGAGCAGCCCTTCCGGCCGGGCGAGCACGGCGACGGCGAGGACGGCGAGCGAGAGCGGCGGGCGTTCAGGATCGGCCCGCTCGCGCACATGGAGGATCACCCCCCAGAGCGAGAGCAGGACGAAGAGCGGGATCTCCATCCCCGACAGGGCCGACCAGACGAGCCAGCTCGTCGCCAGGGTGAGCCCGCCGGCGAGGGCGGAGAGCCCCTTCCCGAGGCCCAGCTCGCGGGCGAGGCGCCAGGTGGCGTCGATCCCGGCGAGGTAGAGCGCGATGCCGAGGATCTGGGTCCAGACCACGACGCTCCCCGGCAGGAGGAAGAGGAGCGAGAGAATGGCGGTCCAGAGCGGCGCCGTCGAGCCGGTCACCATCTCGCCGGGGTTGTAGGAGAGCCCGGCGCCGTGCGCGAGGTTGCGAGCAAATTGCAGATGAATCCAACTGTCGTCGAGCGGAAAGCCCATCCCCCCCTTGAGGCGGGCGATCTCCGCGAACAGGTAGCGCAGGCAGGCGACCAGGCCGGCCAGGAGCAGCAGGAGCCGTAGTGGAATCCTCATGAGTCGAGCGAAGCATACACAACTGTCGAAGTCCGGTTTATCATCGCGGGCCTCATGATCCTGCAAAGACTCGAAGCCCGGCGCCGGCAGGCGGCGCGGATCGCCCTCTACGGCAGCCTCATCCTGGTGGGGGGGCTCACCTGGGGTGTCGTCAAGTTCCTCGACGCCCCCCTGAAGGCCCGGAAGACCGAAGCGTGGATGCACCGCGACTTACGCGAACCTGCCGGAAGTGAAGCTGCTCCAGAAGTATGCCCAGATCGACACCAGCGAGACGACGGGCGACGAGATCAAGGGCGCCGAGTTCCTCGCCCGCCAGTTCCAGGCGGCCGGCATCCCCTACCGCATCGAGAAGGTGGGCCCGCGCAAGGCCAACCTCTACGCCTGGCTGGTGGGCAAGGATTCCCGGCCGCTGGTGCTGCACAACCACATCGACGTCTCGGCGGCCGATCCCAAGGAGTGGTTCTCGCCGCCGTTCGAGGCGCGCATCGAGCTCCCCTGGATCTACGGCCGCGGCGTCTTCGACATGAAGAGCGTCGCCATCGCCCAGATGCTGGCGATGATCGACCTCAAGAAGAGCGGCGTGCCGCTGACCCACTCGGTGCTCTTCCTCGGCACCAGCAGCGAGGAGCGCGGCAGCCGTCTGGGGATCCGGCGGATCATCCAGCTCCACCCGGAGATGGTCCGCAATTTCTGGGCGGTGCTCACCGAGGGCGGGGTGGTGGAGGCGCGGGCGCGCGACGAGATCAAGTTCTGGGGGACCGAGTTCGCCCAGAAGCGCTACGCCGACCTGATCGTCTGCGGCGACGACCGCCAGCGCCTGGAGGACCTGCGCAAGACGATCAAGGAGATCGGCCCGACGGTGACCGACCTGCGCCTGACGCCGGAGGCCCGCGCCGTGTTCGCGACCTACGGCCCGACCCGCGACCGCAAGGACCTGCGGGAGATGATGACCGACATCGAAACCGCGATGGGGGACATCAAGGCCTTCCGCAAGCTCCCCCCCTATATTCAGTCGATGCTGCGCAACGAGGCGGTGCCGTTCAAGGTCAAGGAGGCGCCCGGCGGCGGCTGGGAGCTGGAGATCAAGTTCCAGCTCCTGCCCGGCGAGGATCTGGAGGCGGTGCGGGAGAAGCTGGTGCCGTCCTGGCTGACCTTCGGCCTGACCACGATGATCGACGAGCCGCAGACCGCCCGCGGCGGCAGCCCGCTCGACAACCCGGTCTACGAGGCGATCGTCGAGACCCTGCGTGACTCCTATCCCGACGCGCCGGTCGGGCCCTATTTCCTGGCGTGGACGGCGACCGACGCCCGTTTCTTCCGGACCCTCGGCGTGCCGACCTACGGCTTCTCGCCGTTCCTGATCATGAACACCGACACCCTGCAGGTCGACCGCGCCAACGAACGTTTCGCGGTGCCCGCCTTCGCGGACGGCGTCGAGATCTACACGCGGCTGGTCCGCCGGCTGGTTTCTGACACTTAGTGCTAGCGCACAGTGGCAAATTTTGTCTTGACGGAAATTGAACCTTAATGAAATCAATGAGTTAGGCTCGGTGAACCCCTGGCATCGACCCTGCTATATCTCCCCACCGACACGCCTCGCGGATGATCCGGAGGATAGCTTCAAAACCCCAGGGGGAGGAGACCCAAACATGATTAGCAAGATCCGTAACCGGCAGAAGGGCTTCACGCTCATCGAGCTGCTGATCGTCGTCGCGATCATCGGCATCATCGCGGCCCTGTTGATTCCGAACTTCCTCGACGCTCTGCAGAAGGCGAAGCAGAAGCGGACCGTTGCCGACATGCGTAACGCCGGCACCGCGATGTTCTCCTGGCTGACCGACCAGGTCGGCGCGGCCGCCGCCGGCGCCGCCGCCACGGACGTCGACCTCAGCAAGTACACCACCTCCGACGCCGCCACGGTGGCCTCGGTCCTGGTTCCGCAGTACCTGCAGTCGGTTCCGGCCAAGGACGGCTGGAAGAAGGACTTCTCCTACTGGCTGGAGACCACCGAGGTGCTGAAGGCGCAGGTCATGGCCATCGGTTCCGGCGGTCGTGACGCCAGCACGCCGAGCGGCTCCTACACGGTCGCCGGTTTCGATCCGACCGACTACGACCAGGACATCATCTGGGCCGACGGCTTCTTCGTCCGCTGGCCGCAGAAGACCAACTAAGCAGCAGACGGTACGGGCCTGACAGGCCCTCACGAACCCAAAGCGATTCAAGCTCTTCTTCCCACGGGGGTCTCGATACGGAGACCCCCCTTTTGTTTTTCTGGACTATTCTTCTCCAAGACTTTCCCGAATATGCCGCCAAGCCGCCTGCTCCCGCCGTTCCTCGCCGCCGTTCTGCTCCTGTCGCCGTCGCTGACCGCGCCGTCCGCCACCGCCTGCGGCCCGCGGCGCTTTCGGAGCCGGCGGGATGGCTGCAGCAATACCTGCGGATCGACACCTCGAACCCGCCCGGCAACGAGGGGCGCGGGGCGGCCTTCCTGGCCGGCATCCTCCAGCGGGCGGGGATCCCCTCGCGGGTGGTCGCCAACCCGGAGGGGCGGGCGAACCTGTACGCCCGGCTGTCGTCGCCGAAGAGCGGCGGGCGGGCGATCCTCCTGCTCCACCACATGGACGTGGTCCCCCCCGGCCCGGGGTGGACGGTGCCGCCGTTCGCCGGCCTGGTCAAGGAGGGGCAGCTCTGGGGGCGCGGCGCGATCGACGACAAGAGCCTGGGCATCGCCCAGCTCGCCGCGATGATCGATCTCCAGCGCCGGCGGGTGCCCCTGGAGCGGGACATCGTCTTCCTCGCCGTGGCCGACGAGGAGAACGGCGGCGTGCGGGGCACGGGCTGGCTGCTCGCCAACCATCCGGAGCTCTTCCAGGGGGTCGAGGCGGTGATCGGCGAAGGCGGGCGCAGCCAGACCGGGGCCGGCGGCAAGCTCCTCTGGTGGGGGATCGAGGTGTCCCAGAAGCGGCCGCTCTGGCTGGAGGTCTCGACCTCGGGCCGCGGCGGGCACGGCGCCGGCCTCAACCCCGCGAGCGCCAACCATCAGCTCGTCGAGGGATTGGCCCGGCTGCTCGCCGAGCCCGCCCGCTGGCGGGTCACGGCGCCGGTGCGCGACTACTCCCATGCCATCGCGCCGCTGCAGAACGCCCGCTGGCGCCGGGTGTTCTCGAACATCGACGGCGTGATCGCGGAGAGCGGCCCGAAGGAGTTCCTGATGCCCGGCATGGGCAACCTCTTCCTCGACACGGTGCAGGTGACGGTGCTGCGCGGCGGCGAGCGGATCAACGTCGTCCCCGAGCGGTCGGCGGCGCTGCTCGACGTCCGGCTGCTGCCCGACACCGACGCCGCCGCCTTCCTCGCCGCGGTCAAGCGCCGGCTGGGCCCGGGGTTCGAGGTGAAGGTGCTGGTGACCTCCCCGCCGGCGGCGGCGTCGCCGGCCTCCGGCCGCCTCTACCAGGCGATGGCAGCGCGTGCTGGGGCCCGAGGGGCCGGTGGTCCCCACCTTCATCGCCGGCTTCACCGACTCGCGCTTCTTCCGCGAGCGGGGGATCCCCGCCTACGGCCTCTCGCCGTTCAAGCTCGGCCCCGAGGACTCGAAGGGGATCCACAGCACCGACGAGCGGATCCCGCTCGCCGAGATCGACCGCGGCGTCGAGCGGATGCGCCGGATCCTGACCGCCTACGCCGCGCCCCAGGGCCGCTGAGCGGGACCGGCCGCGGGGTGACATCCCGTGCCCCGAACGTTGACGATTTTTGTCTGAAAGACGCTTGGCTATAACCGCAAGTCACTGATTTTCCAGCATCTTGCGCGCGCGACAATTCTGGCATGCGGCTTGTAAAAGTACCTCTCCGACAACTTGGAGGGATTTGTTATGAAGCGTAGACTCGCGGGAAAACAGACGGGCTTTACGCTGATCGAGCTCCTGATCGTGATCGCGATCATCGGCATTCTCGCCGCCATTCTGATCCCCAATCTGCTCGACGCGATGGAGAAGGCGAAGCAGAAGCGGACGGTGGCGGACATGCGGATCACCGGCACCGCGATGTTCTCCTGGCTGTCGGACGAGGTCGGGGCGGCGGCGGCCGGGGCGGCGATCACCAGCGTCGATATCAGCCAGTACAAGGCGATCGATCTGCTCCGACTCTGCGGGACCTGCTGACCCCGCAGTACATCGAGACGGTCCAGGCGCTCGACGGCTGGAAGATCGATTACCAGTACTTCCTCGATCCGACCAATCCGCTCAATCAGCAGGTGATGGCGATCGGCAGCGGCGGGCGGGACCGCAGCACGGTCAGCGGCCAGTACAGCGTGGCGGGATTCGATCCGACCGACTACGACCAGGACATCATCTGGGCGGACGGCTTCTTCGTGCGCTGGCCCCAGAAGTAGATATTCTTCCCGGATGCACCGCCGGTCCGCCGCGATCCCACCAGCCGTGCTCGCGGCGGGCTGGCTCCTCAGCCTGCTCGGTGCCTTGCTGTCCCCCGGCCGGGTGCTCGCGAACCGCGACGTCCCCCTCTTTCATCTCCCTCTGCGCATGGCGTTCCGGGAGCTGGCGGCTCACGGGCTGCCGACCTGGAACCCGTGGCTGCACGGCGGCCAGCCCCTGCTCTCGAACCCCAGCTACGCGGCGTTCTATCCGCCGAGCTGGCTGATCTTCGCGGCCCCCCCGCACTACGCGCTCGGCCTGCTCGCCTTCCTGCACGCCGCGATCGCCTTCGCGGGCGCCTGGCGGCTGGCGCGGCACCTCGGCTGCGGCCGCGGCGCGGCGGCGCTCGCGGCGGTGGGGTACGCCGGCTGCGGCGCGTATCTCTCGCTGCTCAGCGCCTACACCCTGTTCTGCAGCATGGCCTGGTTCCCCTGGGTGCTCGCCTGGGCGGATCAGGCCCTGCGGGCCGGGGATCGGAGCTGGTGGCGGCCGGCGCTCCTCGCCGGCGGCGCGCTCGGGCTCCAGCTCCTCAACGGCGAGCCGTCGACGGTGGTGATGAGCGGCCTCGGCATCCTGGCCCTGGCCGCCTCGGCGGCCGGCCGGCGCCCGGGAATGGCGTTACGGGCCCTCCTGCGGGCCGCGGTGCCGGTCCTGTTCGCCGTGGCGCTGGCCGCCGTGCAGCTCCTGCCGACCCTGGGGCGGCTCGCCGACTCGCCGCGCAAGGGGCTCCCCGCTTCGCACGCGACGCTCTGGTCGATGCCCCCCGAGCGGCTGGCCGAGATCGTCTTCCCGCGCTTCCTCGGCGATCCGGCGCGCAACCTCGAGGGGGTCTATTTCGGCTGGAAGCTCGAGGACCGCGACTACCCCTATGTCGAGTCGATCTACCCGGGGCTCCTGCTCGCCGTGCTGGGAGCGGCGGCCCTGATCCGCTGGCGAATCCCCCGGCGGGCGGCTTGGGGGCTCGCCTTCCTGGCCGGCATCTTCCTCGCCCTCGGGCGGCACAACCCTCTCTACGAGGCGCTCCGCGAGGCGGTGCCGGTGCTGGCGGTGCTCCGCTTCCCGGAGAAGTTCGCGGTCCTCGCCGTCCTCGCCCTCGCCTTCGCCGGCGTCCTCGGCTGGCAGCGGCTGCTCGACGAGCGGGAGGCGGGGCGCGCGGAGGCGGCCGATCTGCCGGTGGCGCTGGCGGGGGTGGCGCTCGCCACCGCCCTGGTCTCCGCGTTGCTGCTGCTGTGGGCGCCCCGGGCCGCCTTCTGGCGGATCGCCGTCCACGGCGCTCCCGACCTGGGTGCGCGGGGCACGGCCACCGCCCTGGCCTATCTGCGGGCGGAGAGCTGGGCCGCCGTGGCCACGGCCGCCGCCGTCACCGCCCTGCTCGCGCTCTGCCGCTGGCGGCGCCCCTCCCGGCGCCTGCTGGAGGGTCTGGCGGTCGCCCTGCTGGCGATCGACCTCTGGCACTACGGCCACGGGCTGGTCCGCACCCTGCCGGCCGCCGCTTACACGGTGCCGCCGCCGCTGGCGGCGTCGATCCTCCCCGCCGAGGACCGGATCTTCGTGCAGCCGCCGCCCGCCGGCACCCCCGAGATCGTGCCGCGCGCCTGGGGGGGAGACCCGCGGACGCTGCTCGCCCGCACCTACATCGCCCGGCTGGAGCCCTACTCGGGGCTGCTCTGGCATCTCCCCTACGCCTTCAACAACGATTTCGACCTGATGCTCACCGGCTGGGGGCGGCAGGCGCAGCGCATTCTCGACGCCGAGTGGGCGCAGCCGCAGATGGCCTACCGCTATCTCGGGGTCTGGAACGTCGGCACCATGCTGCTACAGGCGCCGATCACGCCCGGCTCCCCCGCTCCCCCAGCTCGTCACGGCTGGCGAGCGACCCCACCGCGACGCTGACGAAGGTGACGAACACCTATCTGCTCCCCCGCTTCCGTTTCGTGCCGCGGGTGAGCTTCCATGCCGACACCGCCGGCGCGCTGTCGTCCGCCCACATCCTCGCCTGGCAGGTCTCCCGCCACGAGCAGTTGATCCGGCCGGGAGGGCCGGCGGAGACGATCTCCTTCCGCCGCCCGCCGGTCCTGCTCTCCTTCACCGACGAGGGGGGGCGGATCGCCCTGCGCTATCGCGCGGAGGAGGGCGGTGGCCTGTTCGTCGCCGCGATGACCTTCGACCCGGGGTGGCGGGCGCTGCTCGACGGCGCGCCGCTCGCCATCTATCCGACCGCGGCCTGCCAGCTCGGGCTGCGGATCCCGGCCGGCGAGCACCGCCTCGAGCTCCGCTACCACGAACGGCTCCTCGGCCCCGGCGCTCTCGTCACCCTGCTGGCGCTGGCGGCCGGGGCGGCGATCTTCTTCTTCTCCGGTCGGCTCACCGGCCGGCGGCGCCATCTGGCGTAGAATCCTCGAACCGTGCAGCTCCAGATCCTCCTCGGCATCTACGCCGCGGTCCTCGGCCTGATCGTCGGCAGCTATCTCAACGTGGTCATCTACCGGCTGCCGCTGGGGATCTCCACGGTCTTCCCGCGCTCGCGCTGCCCGGGTTGCGGCATCGCCATCCGCGCCTTCGACAACGTGCCCGTGCTCTCCTTCCTGCTGCTGCGCGGGCGCTGCCGCCAGTGCGGGGCGGGGATCTCCTGGCGCTACCCGGCGGTCGAGGGGGCCACGGCGGCGCTCTTCCTCGCCTGCTACCTGCGCTTCGGCATCTCGCTCGAGGCGCCGGTCGCCGCCCTGTTCGCCGCCCTGATGCTGGCGCTGGCGATGATCGACTACGACCACATGATCCTCCCCGACAAGCTGACGTACCCGGGGATCGCCCTCGGGCTGCTCCTGCAGCCGCTGGTCTCCTGGGCCCGGCTGGGGGAGGGCCCCTGGGGGGCGGTCGCGGGCGCGGCCCTCGGCGCCGCTCTCGGCGCCGGCGTGCTGCTCGCGGTCTGGATCGCCTGGTACCTCTGGCGCCACGAGGAGGGGATGGGCCTGGGGGACGTCAAGATGCTCGCCCTGATCGGCGCCTTCCTGGGCTGGAAGGGGGTGCTGGTGGCCCTCTTCTTCGGCGCTCTCTCGGGCGCGGCCGTGGGCCTGACGCTGATGGGGGTCCGCGGGCTCGACTTCAAGGCCAAGCTGCCGTTCGGCGTCTTCCTCGCCCTGGGCGGCCTGATCGCCCTCTTCGCCGGCGAGCCGCTGGTGCGGGCGTACGCCGCGTACGCGCAGCTCTCATGACCATCCTGGCGGGGCCCGGCGCGGCCGCCGCGGCGGCTGGGGTTGCGGCGCGAGGTGCTGATCCTGCTCCCGGTCGCCCTGCTGCTGCTGGTGGTGCTGTCGACCTTCACCCTTTTTTCCTACCGCAATGCCATCGCGCTGCTCGCCGGCGAGCGCCAGCAGGAGGCGGCGCGGGTGGCGCGGGCGGTGGCCGACCGCCTGGCCGCGTCCGCCGGGCCGGCGGTGCCGAGCCCGCTCGACCTGCGCCAGCCGGCGCCGTCGGCGCGCGGCGTCGCCCTCGTCGACGCCCGCGGGGCTGCGATCGCGATCCTCGGCGAGCTCCCCGCCGGCGGCCTGCTCGACCCGGCTGGCGGCCGGCCGATCGACCAGCCGGCCGGCTTCGGGCCGGACGACTCGTCGCCCGACACGGTGATCGGCTTCGCCCCGCTCGGGCGCGGCGCGGACCGGCGCTACGTGCGGGTGGACCTGCCGGCCCGGGTGCTGGCGCGGCAGCGCCGCTCGCTCGCCGTGCTCACCGTCGCCGTGATGTCGATCAACGCCGCGCTGGCGGTGCTGCTGCTGTTCTTCCTCCGCCACCTGCTGAGCCCCTGGGAGACGCTGCTGGCGCGGGCCCGCCAGGTGGGGGGCGCCGGCGCGGCGGGGGAGGACGAGATCGACTTCCTGCTCTCCACCTTCGACCGCGCCCTGACCTCCCTCGCCGGCCGGCAGGGGCGCTCGCCGGAGGACGACATCGCCGCCCTCGAGCGGACGCTCTCGGCGAGCCTGCGGAGCGGCCTGCTGCTGATCGACCGCGAGGGGCGGGTGCTGGCGCTCAACGCCGTCGGCGCGGCTCTCCTCGGCGCCGAGCTCCCCGAGCCGGGAGCGCCGCTCGCCCAGGTGCTCGCCGGCCAGCCCGAGCTGCGCGAGATCCTGGAGGTGGCGGTGGCGGAGGGGACCGCCCCCCAGCGCCAGGAGTGCGCCGTGCGCCCTGGCCAGGACGGCGCGGAAGCCCTCACCGTCGGGCTCACCGTCCACCCGCTGCGCCGCGACGACGGCGAGGTGCGCGGCCTGCTCGTCCTCTTCGCCGACCTCACCGAGGCGCAGCGCCGGGCCGAGGAGGGGCGGCTCGCCGAGAGCCTGGCGCAGCTCGGCGAGATGGCCGGCGGCGTCGCCCACGAGCTGCGCAACGGCCTCGCCACCCTGCGCGGCTATCTGACCCTGATCGAGCGGCGGCCGGACGAGGACTCGATCGCCGACTTCCTCTCCGAGATCCGCGGCGAGGCCGACCACCTCGAGCGGGTGCTCCAGGACTTCCTCTCGTTCGCGCGGCCGGGCACCGCCCGCGTGCGGGAGCTCTCGCTCGACCGCCTGCTGCGGCGCGCCGCCGCCGATCCGGCCCTCGACGGCGTCGAGGTGCGCGTCCAGGGGGAGGACGTCGTCCTGCGCGGCGACCCGCAACTGCTCGAGCGCGCCGTGCGCAACCTGCTGCACAACGCCGTCGAGGCCGAGCGCGAGGTGGGGCGGCGGGGGCCGATCGAGGTCGCGATCGCGCTGGAGCCGGAGGGGGTCGAGATCGCGATCGAGGACCGCGGCCCCGGGCTGCCGGACGAGATCCGGGCGCGCCTGTTCCACCCCTTCGCCACCGGCCGGCGCGGCGGCGTCGGGCTGGGGCTCGCGCTCGCCCACCGCATCGTCGTGCTGCACGGCGGGCGGATCCGTCTCGACGACCGGCCGGGAGGGGGGACGCGGGCGCTGCTCTCCTTCCCGCGCGACACGATCGTTACGATGAGTAACGAAACGCTCCCTGCCCACGAAGCGCCGCCGGGGTCCTGATCCGCGGCGTAAATATCCTGTATTCATAGACTTGCGAAGCCCTTCCCGACTCTTTTCGGAGAGTGGCACCACCCTTGCTCCTTAGGGGCTCGCCATGAAAAAACCAATGCCCGGCCGTGGCCAGCGCGGCTTCTCGCTGATCGAGATGCTCGTGGTGATGGCCCTGATGCTCATCCTGGTGACGCTCGGCATTCCGTCCCTCCTGAACGCGCTCCATCAGTCCAAGATGCGGGGGATGGTCCAGGAGATCACCGTCGCGATGCGGCTGGCGCGCATCGACGCGATCAAGACGTCGTCCCGGGGGATCGTGCAGATCGTCCCGTCGGCCGCCCCCGACAAACCCGCCCTCGTGCGGGCGTTCTCGGACCGCGACTCCGACGGCAGGCTGGGCGCCAACGAGAAGGTGCTGGCGAGCTTCGTCCTGCCGACCGGGGTGAGCTTCGACTCGGTCGAAGGTTTCAGCACCGACCCCGCGGGCGGACCGAACATGGCGATCTTCCGGAGCGACGGCTCGATCGACGACAACAGGTCGGCGGGTTCCGCATCTCCGACCCCTACGGGAACCACATGGAGGTCCGCGTCGAGACCGCGGCCACGGCGCGGATCGAGGTGCGCAAGCTCGAGAACGGCGCCTACGTCCCCAACGGCGACAAAGGCAACGCCTGGACATGGAACTGAGGAGAGAGAGGATGCACACCCTGAAGCATCTCCCGGCGGAGCGCCATGGCGCGGCGGGCTTCTCGATCATCGAGGCGCTGATCGCCTCCGCCATCCTGCTCATCATCGCGCTCGGGCTGCTGCCGCTGTTCTCCCGCTCGATCAGCGACAACGTCAGCGGCAACGACGCCACCCAGGCGACCAACGGCAGCCGGACCCAGATCGAGGAGATGCTGCTGGTGCCGTTCAGCAACGACCGGATGACGATCCCGGCCGGCGCCGACCTTCGCCGAGGCCAAGACTTCCTATACGGCGGGCGCCCTCAACAAGACCGGCGATGCGGACGAGGGGTGGTGGACCAATCCCGCCGGCCACGGCTCGGTGCTCTGGACCCGCACGTCCGAGGTCCGCCAGTACACCGTCAGCGACCTGGACGACGGCTCTCTCGACAACCCCAAGCCGGGTGGGACCGAGGCCACCTTCGTACATTTCAAGGAGGTCACGGTGACCGTGGACAACCCGAAGAAGAACCTGTTCGGCGGCGGCCAGGGGATCACCCTGAGGGTGGTCAAGCCCTTCTGAGGCGGAGCGACCATGATCGAAATTCAATTCTGACAGCCCGGATCGCGGCAGCGCGGCTTCACCCTCATCGAGGTCTCGGTCTCGCTGATCGTCACCATCATCGTCCTGCTCGGCGTGCTGGCGCTGTTCGACTTCAGCAACCGGCTGACGCGCGTGCAGACCAACATCTCGGACATGCAGCAGTCCCTGCGCGTGGCCCAGAACGACGCCGTGCGGCTGATCCGCATGGCCGGCCGCGGCGGCCTGCCGCTGGGCAGCCTGCCGACGGGCACGGCGGTGGCGATCGCCAACAACGTGGCCGACAACACCCACATCGGCGGCACCGCCGCCACTCCCGAGGTCGTCCCCGGCTCGGACGTGCTGACCGTCCGGGGGGTCTTCGAGGCGCCGACCTATCAGGTCAAGACGGCCGACAATACGGCGTTCACCCTCAGCCCCGCGGTCACGCCGACGAAGGGCACGGTCCGGATCGAGATCAAGACGCCCACCGGCATCCCGCAGGATCTGAGCGGCGCTCAAGGAGGCGGTCGACAAGCAGCGGCCGGAGGCCCTGCTGCTGGTCGGCAGCCAGGGTTCCGACGTCTGGACCGTGGTCGAGCTGGACCCGGCGAACTCCAACGTCTCGAACCCGAACCAGTTCACCATCGCCTTCAAGGTGTCGGGGGGGGCGCACACCACCGACTACGCGAAGTTCTCCTCCGCGGGCGCGGGCGTTTTCCCGCCCGAGTTGAAGGCCGCCAGCTTCGTCGGCCTGCTCGAGGAGTACCGGTTCTACGTCCGCCGGGAGTACGCGGTCCCCGGCGACAAGACCACCGACCTGGCTCCGAAGCTGTCGCGCGCCCGTGTCTATCCCGGCACCCAGGTCGCCTGGGACGGCAAAGACGACAAACTGGCAGTCGGACATCGCCGACAACATCTTCGACTTCCAGGTCGCGCTCGGCCTCGACACCCCGGCCAAGGATCCCGCCGTCGGCGCCTGCGCCGCCGGCACGATCCGGTCCGACGACCGGCATTGCGGCATCTACGAATCGGCGGACGGCGAGACGGACGACTGGATGTACAACGGCGAGGCGAACACCAACGCGGCGCTGTTCGCCGGCTCCAACCTCTACTACATCCGGCTCTCCACGCTCGCCCGGGCCGATCGCCGCGACAAGGACTATGAAGCTCCGACGCTGGTGCGGGTGGAGGACAACAAGTACAACACGCCCCAGACGACGGTCTTCAACTCCGACGAGGAGCGCATGTACCGCCGCCGCATCCTGCGCACCGTGATCGACATGAGGAATCTTGGATGAAGACGCAGATTCGTTCCGAAGCGGGCAGCGCCTACGTCATCACGCTGCTCGCCCTCGTGGTCCTCACCATCCTGGCGCTGTCGCTCGCCCTGGTCACCCAGACCGAGGTGCAGGTCGGCTCCAACGAGAGGACGGTCAGCCGGATGTTCTACTCCGCCGATTCCGGCCTCGGGATCTCGGTGGCGGAAGCCCTGCTGGTCAACAACAACCCCGACAACCCGACGCTGCCCGGCTCCAGGACCGTGCTGTTGAACAAGGTCTCGGTGGGGGCGGGGAGCAACCTGTCCACCAACGTCGCCGACCGCGTCACCATCTCGGCGTTCGTGCCCATCCAGTACGTGCGGTGCGACCTGTGCCAGTCCGAGGAAGGCAAGCAGAAGTTCTGGCGGGTCAATCACGCCGTCAGCGCCACCGCGGAGCGGATCGCCTGGTCCGGCAGCGGCGCTCCCCCGGCGACCGCGACGCTGCTCGGGCAGAAGACCCTGAGCGGGATGTTTCAATTCGAGCCCTGGCCGCTGGACCCCAGTCAGGTCCCTGAGGACCCCGCGGTGCTGGCGCAGATCAAGTTCTAGACGCAGCTCTTTCGAGGAGAGGCTCCTATGTCGCCCAGAGATTGGTGTATCGGCCGGACCGCGATCGTCCGGATCTTCGTCCGCGCCGCCGCCGCGCTCGCGCTGCTGGCGCTGCTCGGCCCCGCCGCCGCGCGCGGCGACGACCGCGACCTGTTGCGCACCACGATCGCCGATCCCTACCTGTTCATCCTGCTCGATACCTCCGGCTCGATGAACTGGAGCCCGAAGTCGGCCGCCTGCCCGACCGGCGACTGTTTCGTGCCCATGCAGGCCGACGACCCGACCTCCAAGTTCTACCAGGCCAAGGAGGCGCTCTACGAAGTGCTGACCGACCCCGGCCTGCCCAAGGTGGCGCTGGGCTTCGCGACCTACAACCAGGACCAGCTCGCCGTGACCCAGAAGCACTGGCTCTACGAGGCGTCGGGCGAACGGCGTGCTGCTCACCGGCACCACCTACTTCCCGGCCGCCGGGGCGCGCGAGGTCTTCGGCAACGGCACCCCCTGGATCTGCGACACCGGCAGCGACGGCACCACGAGATCGGCTGCGCCGCCGCGACGCCGGCCGATCTCGACGACATCTGGGAGCTGACCCGCGTGCGGCGCCTCCCCAAGGGGGGCCGGGTCTTCGCCGCGGCCAACGTCCAGACCTTCTACATCCGGACCGCCGGCATCACCTACAAGGTGACCTACACGCCGGTCACGGGGGGAACTACGGCGGCACCATCAACGTCAAGGTCACCGTCCTCAAGTGCAACAACGCCTCGTGCTCGAACACCACGTCGGTCGGCACGCCGACGGTCAACTTCACGCTGGTCGGCGACTTCGTCTCCTGGGACAACGCGCCCACCGCCAACCCGGACCGCACCAATCCGACCATCAGCTACTACACCAGCGTCGCCGTCGACCCCGGTCAACAACAACCCCTCCTGCGGCGGCTGGGACCCGAACACCGACACCGCCAGCGACAAGAACGCGAGCGGTTACAGCCTGCGCTGGCCGACCGACAGCTCGGACCCCCGGGGGACCTCGTTCACCCTCGGCGACGTCATCCCCCTGGACTGGAAGACGGACCACAAGATCGACATCCTGAAGCGGCTGGCGCCGAACTACGTCGACAGCTCGACGGTCCCCGACTTCCGCATCGCGCCCTATCTGGCGAACGACCGCTCGGCGCCGAGACCTTCCTGCGGCTCAAGAGCGAGAACCAGCGCCCGCTGATCGCCGGCGGCTCGACGCCGCTCGGCGCCTCGGTCCAGCAGTTCCGCGCCTGGTACAGCGGCTGCTCGGCCGATACCTGCGGCACGCTGGGCGGCTGGGCCGCCATCGCGGGCGCGCAGGACACCTCGTTCCAGTGCCGCCAGAAGTTCCTGCTCATCCTCACCGACGGCGACGAGACCTGCGGCGGCGACCCCTGCAAGTACACCCGGCTGCTCAAGGACCAGTACGGCGTGACGACCTTCGTGGTCGCCTTCGGCGTCACCGCCACCGCGGGCAACGCGCTGAGCTGCATGGCGGACGCGGCCCACACCTTCTATCCGCAGACCAAGGACGAGCTGGTCGCGGACCTCAAGACCGCCCTCGGCAAGATCAAGGAGCAGGCGAGTACCTTCGCCTCCGCCGCCGTGCCGTCGGTGCAGGCGGAGATCGCCGACCGCATCTATCTCTCGAACTTCACGCCGCTCAACGACGCCGCCGTCTGGGACGGCCATCTCGACGGCTACCTCAAGCCGCTCCCCCTCAAGGACGGCAAGCCGGACCGTACCCGGGCCTGCCCGGCGCTGGGATCGGCGGGGCGGTCGACCTGCCATCTTTGGGACGCCGGCGAGTCGATCCTGACCCAGGCTCCGGAACCGGCCGATGTCGCCTCGACCGTCGACGTGAACACGCTCCGCCTCGGCACGAGCGCGAACCAGCGCCGGGTCTTCTACACCCGGGAGGTGGCGAGCGGCACCGTGCCCTCCACCCTGCGCCTGTTCGTGCCGCCGAGCGGCGACCCGAAGACCAATCCCACCCCCGACTGGAACGATCTCCTCAAGGGGTTCAAGCTGACCCTCCCGGCCACCGCCGCGGACTCCACCCTCGTCAAGCAGCGCGTCACCGACATCATCAGGGAAACGCTGGTGGTCAAGAGCTCCACCATCTCAGGTGACCGGGCTGCCGGACCGGAACATCAAGTACGTCCTCGGCGACATCTTCCACGCCGATCCGGTGCTCATCGACCGCCCCAACAACTTCGGCTTCTACACCGCGAACCTCTACGCCAATACGTCCACCGGCTGCAGCAGCAACCCCGGCTACCAGTGCTACGCGCAGCAGCAGCGCCGGCGCCGCAAGATGCTGCTCGCCGCGGCCAATGACGGTCAGCTCCACGCCTTCGACGCCGGCGTCTGGGACAAGAGCGCGAAGTCCTTCACGGACGGCACCGGCAAGGAGATCTTCTCCTACATCCCCCGGCTCGCCCTGCCGCTCGTGCGCAGCCAGGTCGAGGGCGGCCGCGAGATCTTCGGCGTCGACGGCACGCCCAGGGTCCAGGACGTCTTCCTCGATCCCAGCCACAACGGCACTCCGAACGCGGGCGAACGCGAATGGCGCACGGTCGCCATCGGCGGCTTCCGGGAGGGGGGCGCCATCGACGGCGGCGGCCGGGTGGGCGATTTCATCAGCGGCTACTACGCCCTGGACCTGACGCGCCCCGACCAGCTCGACAGCGCCAACAACCCGACCCAGCAGACGGTTCCGAGCTGCCTGTCGACCACCAACGGCACCACCTCCGGCTGCGGCACGCTGCCGTTCCCGGCCGTCCTCTGGGAGTACACCGATTCGATCGCCTCCTCCCAACTGGACGAGGACAAGAACGGCCTGGCCGACCTCGGGCAGACCTGGTCGGTGCCGATCATCGGGCGGATCAAGGTGATCGAGGGGGGCACGGTGGTCGACAAGTTCGTCGCCATCTTCGGCGGCGGCATGGATGCCGACAACAAGCTGAGCCCGAAGCGCGGCAACTGGGTCTACATGGTGGACGTCGAGACCGGCAAGACGATCTACAAGCGCAAGGTCGTCGGCGCCGCGGCCGCGGACCCCGCCGTGCTCGACACCGACCTCGACGGCTACCTGGACACGATCTATATGGGCACCACCGCCGGTTTCCTGTACAAGATCGACATCAGCTCTCCCGGGACGCTGCAGAACGTCTCGCTGCTCACCATCCAGGCGGTGCCGCCCCTCGTCGCCGCCACGACGGTGCAGCGGATCACCGACACGTCGTGGGATCCCTTCGCGATCTTCGACACGCTGGGCCGGCCGATCTACCTGGCGCCGTCGATCCTTTACGTCTCCAAGCTGGGGCGCTTCGCCCTCGCCTTCGGCACCGGCGACCGTGAGAACCTCTGGAACCTGGACGGCCAGGTCGGCAGGTACTACCTGATCCTCGACGACAACTTCACCTCCGGCGGCCTGCCGAAGACGGAGGCGAACTACGAGGCCATCAACGTCACCGCGGCCAACGTCAGCTCCTCGACCAACTTCCTGCTGAACCCCAACCTGGGCAAGAGCAAGGGGTGGTTCCTGAAGCTGCAGGCGGACGAGAGGGTGATCACCTCGACCTTCGGCCTCTCCGGAATCATCATCTTCTCCGGCTTCCAGCCGCAGGAGATCGGGACCGATCCGGCCGCGGTCTGCGCCCGCGGCGGCAGCAGCCACATCTACGTGGTCTACACCAACAACGGCAACGGAGTCGTGCAGACGGGCAGCACGTCGACCCGCTACCGCGTGGTCTCCACGTTCGTGACCAGCCCGTACGTCGAGCAGGGCGCGACCAAGAACCCGCCGACCAGCGGCTCTGGCGGCACGGGCGGCACCGGCGGCACGGGTGGCTCCGGCGGCTCCGGGACTCTCGATCTCACGCAGCAGCAGATCATCGACCAGGTCAAGCAGCTCATGCCTTCCCGGTGCAAGTTCGGCAATCAGTGGATCAGCATCAACGGCAGCGGCTCCGACACCATTCAGCAGCGGTATGGGAGCGTCCCGATCTGTGTCATCGAGCAGAACTTCAAGGAGTGGTGATCTGATGAGCAAGCGGCTTTCTATCGTCCATGGGATCGCCCTCGGCCTGCTGGCCCTGGCGCCCCTCACGGCTCACGCCGACTGGCTGGTGACGCACGAGGGGGGCCGGGTGGAGACCAAGGGTCCCTGGCAGATGAAGGGCAAGCTGGTCGTCTTCACCCGGGCCGACGACGGCGCTCTCGCCTCCCTGCGCGCCTCGGAGGTGGACCTCGACGCCAGCGCGAAGGCCACCGCCGAGGCCAAGGTCCAGGCGACGGCGGCGCCGCCGCCGGTGGTCCCGCAGAAGAAGCTCGCCGTGCTGACCGACAAGGATTTCCGCAAGCCCACGCCCGCCGGCGCCGACGGCGCGACGGACGGCGCGCCGGCGGCCGCCCACGCCGGACCTCTCGTCGTCAGCGACTGGAAGCGGGTGGACAACCCCGACGGGGAGGGCCTCTGGGTCGAGGGGAGCATCCACAACACGACCGGCGAGGTGATGATCAACGCGTCGGTCGAGGTCCAGCTCTATAACGAGGTGGGGGACCGGGTCGGGACGGCCTCCGGCCTGCTGGCCGCGACGTCCATCAAGGCGGACGGCACGGTCCAGTTCCGGGCCAACTTCCCGGGGGTCTTCACCTTCGCCAGCGCGAAGTTCGAGGTCACACGGCTTCCCGATCAACGTCGCCTCGGCGGACGAGAAGCCGTAGGATCCGGCTGCCGAAGCGCGAAATGCAGGGGCGGGCGACAAGGCGCCCTGCTCCCTTACTACCGATACTTCGGCACGCCCTCGAGATCGTGCTCCCGCACCTTGCGGAGCACGGTGCGGTAGCTCATCCCCAGGATCTCCGCCGCCTGCCGCTTGTCGCCCATCGGCCTCGGTCAGCGCCTGCCGGATCCGCTCCCGCTCGCCCGAGCCGGCGAGGGGGCGCAGCAGGGACCGCAGGTCGGCGGCGCGGATCGCCGGCCCCTCCGCCAGGATCACCGCCCGCTCGAGGACGTTCGCCAGCTCGCGGACGTTGCCCGGCCAGGGCTGGCTCGCGAGCAGCTCGGCCGCGTCCTCCTCGAGCCGCGGCGGCGGCTCGACCCGGTGCCGGCGGGCGATCTCGACGAGCAGGTGGCGGGCGAGGAGCGGCACGTCGCTCGCCCGCTCGCGCAACGGCGGCAGCTCGATCGGGAAGACGTTCAGCCGGAAGAAGAGGTCGGCCCGGAACCCGCCGTCGTCCACCATCGCCGCGAGGTCGCGGTTGGTGGCCGCGACCAGCCGGATGTCGGCGCGCAGCGTCCGGCCGCCGCCCACGCGCTCGAAGGTCCGCTCCTCGAGCGCCCGCAGCACCTTGCCCTGCACGCCGAGCGGCAGCTCGCCGATCTCGTCGAGGAACAGCGTCCCCCCCTCGGCCTGCTCGAGGCGCCCGGGCTGGCGGCGATCGGCGCCGGTGAAGGCCCCCTTCTCGTGGCCGAAGAGCTCGTTCTCGATCAGCGCCTCCGGGATCGCGGCGCAGTTCAGGGCGACGCAGGGGCCCGGCTTGCGCGGCGACAGCGCGTGGATCGCGCGGGCGAAGAGCTCCTTGCCGGTGCCGCTCTCGCCGGTGAGCAGCACCGTGCTCTCCGTGGGCCCGACCCGCTGCAGCAGGCGGATCGCGGCGCGCAGCCGCGGATGGGCGCCGACGATCGGCGGCGCCCCGGGGGCCCGGAAGACGGCCGCCTCGTCGCGCTGGCCGAGCGCCCGCTCGATCAGCCGCGCGAGGTCGTCGATCTCCAGCGGCTTCTCCAGGAAGTCGTAGGCGCCGAGCTTCATCGCCTCGACCGCCGTGCCCACCGTGCCGTAGCCGGTGAGCACCACGACCGGGACCCGCGGCTGCGCCGCCCGGCTGGCCTCCAGCACCTCGATCCCCGAGACGTCGGGGAGCTTGAGATCGGTCAGCACGAAGTCGAAGGGGCGCTCGGCGAGCAGCCGGATGCCGGAGCGGCCGTCCGCCGCCGCCGACACCTCGTACCCCTCCTGGCCGAGCGCCCGCTCCAGCATGCGGCGCAGGGAGTCGCGGTCCTCGACGATCAGGATGCGGGCGGTGGCCATTTCGATTTCAGATTTTGGATTTTGGATTTTGGATTGCGAAGGGCGGCCTGGACGGCGGCGATCAGGAGGTCGTCGTCCTCGGGGGCGACGGTCCGCAGGTCGAGGTGCAGGCGATCCTGGCGGAGATAGCCGACGACCGGCGGATCGCCCAGGCGCAGGCGGGCGAGGAGGGCGTCGTCTCCGGGCAGGGCCAGCGCCTCGCCGGGGATGGGGGCCTCCGGGGCCGAGCCGCCGCCGAGGAACGCCTCGGCGGGGACGATCCCGGCTCCCAGCGCCGCGGCGGCCCTCTCCAGGCGGGTGCGGTGGGCCTCTGTGGCCGGCCAGAGGCGGTCGAGCGGCAGCGGGGCTTCGGCCAGATGGAGGCGGAGCACCCCTTCGAGCGCCGCGATCGCCATGCGGTCGGGGCGCAGGGCGCGATAGAGCGGGTGGCGCCGGCAGCGCTCGACGAGCGCCGCGCGGCCCACGAGGAGACCGGCCTGGGGGCCGCCGAGCAGCTTGTCGCCGCTGCCGGTGACGAGGTCGCACCCTTGCGCGATGAGCTCGGCGAGGCTCGGGTGGCCGGCGAGCTGCGGCGCCGGGTGCGGGCGCAGCAGGCCGCTCCCCTCGTCCACCAGCACCGGGATTCCCGCGCGCGCCCCGAGCTCCGCGAGCTGCCGGGGCGCGACCGCGGCGACGAACCCGATCTGCCGGAAGTTGCTGGGGAAGACCTTGAGCAGCAGCGCCGTCTCCGGCCCGATCGCCGCCTCGTAATCCGCCAGCCGGGTACGGTTGGTCGCCCCCACCTCGACCAGGCGGGCGCCGGCGGCCGCCATGATCTCCGGGATGCGGAACGAGCCGCCGATCTCGACCAGCTCGCCGCGCGACACCACCACCTCGCGCTCCTTGGCCAGCGCCGCCAGCGCGATCACCAGCGCCGCCGCGTTGTTGTTGACCACCAGGCCGGCCTCGCCGCCGGTGAGCGCGGTGAGCAGCCGCTCGGCGCGGCGGTTGCGCTGCCCGCGCTTGCCGGTGGCGAGGTCGATCTCCAGGTCGCAGTAGGCGTCGAGCAGCGCGGGCAGGCCGCGCGCCACCGTCTCCGGCAGCGGCGCCCGGCCGAGGTTGGTGTGGAGGAAGATGCCGGTGGCGTTGAGCACCCGGCGCAGGGGGTTGCCGAGGAGCGCCTCGACGCGGGCGGCGACGCGCTCCGGCAGCGTGGCGACCGCGCTCTCCCGCTCGGCCTCGGAAAGCGGCGGCTCGGCGGCCAGCCGGCTCCGCAATTCGTCGACCGCACGCTGGGCTTGGACCCTTACCGGAGCCACGCCCGTATAATGGGATGAGAGTTGCCAGCGCCGGATGGCTCAGCAGCCGGTCGAGCGACGGCAGACCGCGCCGGGCGTCGAAGGAATTGGAGTTATTCATGGTCAAGCCCCGAGCATTCTAGGAGATCCGTGGACGCCAAGCGAAATCCGCGAGCCGGCTCACCGCTCCAGTCCCCCAGGCCGGGGGCTGCCGCGAATGCTCCGCAGGCGGCGGCGCGGCGCCAGGCTCCGGGCTTGAGCGAGGCTCTCGATGTGCTCAACCGGGACGTCCAGCAGCTCCGCGTCGACTTCGAGCGCTTCTTCAACGGCGCGCTCCCCTTCCCGCCGGAGGAGCTGCGCGGGCGCGTCCTGGCGCAGATCCGCACTCTCCGGGGCTCGAGCAACGGCGCGACCGCCGTCGACAACTTCCGGCTGAGCGACCTCGAAGCCCGCTTCAACAGCTACAACGAACTGTTCAACCGCCGCCTGCGCGACACCGAGGAGGGGCGTCACCCCGCCGCTCGCCACGCGCCACCCCCGGCCCCCCGGCGTCACGATCCGGCGCAGGGGATCGTCTTCGGCGACCGCGTCGACCCCGAGGCGGCCGCGGCGCTCTACCAGGGTCTCGTCTCCGCTCCGGGGGATACCCCCCGTTTCGATCTCGACAGCTTCCAGACCTATATCAAGCGGCAGGTGGCCGCCATCCGGGAGAAGACGGGCTGCGCGGAAGTGCAGTTCCGGCTGGCCTCCGAGGATGGCAAAGTCAAGCTCAAGGCCCGCCCGGTCGCAGCCCGCGAGGGCTCCTAGAAGGAGAATATCCGTGCGTAGAAGGAGTTCGTGGATCCTCGTCTCTTCCCTCGCCGCCCTGACCGCGGCCGTGGCGATCGCGGCCCTGGCGGCGGTGCCGCCGAATCTCGCCAAGGCGATCGAGGCGCAGCGCCGCCTCACCGTCGAGCGCCCCCAGGACCCCGCGGTGTTCAACGACTTCGGCAACCTCCTGATGCTCGTCCCGCAAGCTCCGGAGGCCGAGGCGGCCTACCGCAAGGCCATCGAGCTCGACCCCGACAAGGCCTCGGCCCTGTTCAACCTCGGGCTGCTGTTGCAGCAGCGCGGCGAGCGGCGCGAGGCCTATGATCTCTACCAGCGCGCGGTGAAGGCGGATCCCAACCACGCCTGGGCCCACTACCAGCTCGGCACCATCGAGGAGGTCCGCGGCCAGAAGTCGAAGGCGGTCGACTCCTACGCGCGGGCGTTCGCGCTCGATCCGCAGCTCGCCTTCCCCGAGGTCAATCCCCACATCGTCGACAACAAGCTGGTGACCCAGGCGATGCTGCGCGCCTACAAGAACGACTTCGCCGGCAACCCGCAGGTGCCCAAGATGTACGACGACGCGGCGCGGATCGCCGCCCTGCTGGTGCCGAAGCCCGCCCCGCCCGTGGATGAGACCGCCGCGGCCCCGAACCAGCAGCGCCAGCCGGCTTCCCGCCAGCCCGTGGCGGGCCGCGGGCAACGCCGGCGGCTCCACCGGCGACGACGGGAGCCGGGAGCACCGTGCTGCGCGAGGGGGATCTCGACCGCCGCAACCCCACCGGCCAGGCCGGTGCGGCTCGCGGCGGCGTGCGCCCGGCGCCCGGCGTCCAGGGGCAGCGCGGGCTGCGCGAGTGGAACCGTCCGGAGCCGACGATCCAGGAGGTGCCCGGAGGCGACGACGAGGATGGCGACCAGCCGCGCAGGTCATCACCCCTTCGCCCGGCGGCGTCTACTACCGCCCGGGGATCCAGAGCACCGGCCGGCTGAACCTGCGGATCGCTCCGGATCCGGCGGCCCGGCGGTAGGCCGAAGAAAACAAGGGACGTAAGGGACAGCAGGGACGTCAGGGACGGCAGGAACCCTGGTGTCCCTGGAGTCTCTTTCGTCCCTTGTTTTTTCTGCTAGACGTTGAAGCGGAAGTGGGTCACGTCGCCGTCCTTCATCAGGTACTCCTTCCCTTCCAGGCGGAGCAGGCCGGCGTCGCGGCAGGCGGCGAAGGTCTTCAGGCGGATCAGGTCGTCGCAGTGGACGACCTCGGCGCGGATGAAGCCGCGCTCGATGTCGGAGTGGATGGAGCCGGCGGCCTCGCGGGCCTTGGAGCCGCGGCGGATCGTCCAGGCCCGCACCTCGTCCTCCCCGACGGTGAAGAAGGAGATCACCCCCAGCAGGTCGTAGCTCGCCCGGGTCACCCGGTCGATGCTCGGCTCGGAAAGGCCGAGATCGGCCAGGAAGTCCTTCTGCTCCTCGGGCGAGAGGGTGCTGATCTCCTGCTCGATCGGCGCGCTCACCGTCACCGCCCGCACCGCCGGCCGGGGCTCGATGCCGAACGCCTCGGGCGCGTCGGCGGCCCGGGACTCGTCGGCGTTGATCACGATCAGCATCGGCTTGGCCGAGAGGAGCTGGAAGCCGCGCAGGCGCTTCTCGTCCTCGGGATCGAGCTCGACCTCCCGCAGCGGCTTCTCGGCCTCCAGCGCCGGCATCACGATCTCGGAGAGGATCTGCCGCTCGCGCAGCTCTTCCGGGTTCAGCCCCCGCTTGGTGGCCTTCTCCAGCCGCTCGAGCCGCCGCTCCACGATGTCGTGGTCGGCCAGGATCAGCTCGAGGTCCATCGTCGCCACGTCGCGGGCGGGTCGATGCTCCCCTCCGGATGCAGGATCTCGGGGTCGTCGAAGGCCCGCACCACGTGGACCAGGGCGTCGACCATCTTGAGCTTCGCGAGGTCGAGGCTCTCGGCGCTCTCCCCCTTGGTCATGCCGGGGATGTCCACGTACTGCACCGTGGCCGGCACGTAGCGCTTGGGTTTGAACAGGTCGCGGAGCGCCTCCAGGCGGGTGTCGCGGACCTGCGCCATCCCCATGTTGGTCTGGCTGGAGGTCGCGTACTTGTCCGTCGACTGGTGGGAGGCGGTCAGGGTATTGAACAGCGTCGTCTTTCCCGACTTCGGGAGACCGAGGATGCCGAGTTGCACGGGTTTTTCCCTCCGGAAGGGCCGTTCGAGGCCGCCGGGAGGTTATCCGTCCCCGGCCCGCGAGGTCAAATCCGTCTTTGAAGGTCAGTCTTCCAGCGTCCGCCCCTTGGTCTCGATCGCCCAGGGGAGGAGGAAGAGGCCGGCGAGCGGCACGAAGCCGACGTAGAAGAGGGCCTTGAGGGCGCTGGTGAGCGAGTTCGCCCCCTGGGCCGCGATGCTCCCCACCAGGATCGGGCCGGCCGCCGCGATCACCCGGCCGATGTTGTAGCAGAAGCCGGCGCCGGTGGCCCGCAGGCGGGTGGGGAAGAGCTCCGGCAGGTAGTAGGTGAAGCTGCCGAACACCCCGAAGACGGTGAGGCCGATCAGGAAGTACATCGCGAGCCGCGTCTCCGGCGGCAGGTCGAGGCCGAACGTGCAGAGGATCGCCGCGGCCGAGCCGGCGAAGTAGAGGAAGAACATCGTCTTCCGGCCCAGGTACTTGGCGGCGGGGATGGTGAGCAGCGTGCCGATCAGCCCGCCCGAGGTTGAAGTAGTTGGTGGCGATCCGCTTCCACCCCTCGACGAGGGCGAGGGTGGCGGCGCGGTCCAGGCTCCGCAGCTTGGCGGTGGCCTGGGCCAGGCCGGTCGAGACCACGGGGATGAAGGCGTTGCAGCTCCACCACATGATCAGGGCGACCACCGCCATGCAGAACCCGGAGAGGGTGATGGCGCGGTACCGCGGGGTGAAGAGCTCGGCCAGGCGCGGCGGCGGCGCGGAGGAGGCGGCCGACTTCCAGCGCTCGGGCTCGCGCACGAAGAGGCGCACCAGGAAGGCCGCCGCCGCCGGGATCAGCCCGGCGAGGAAGACGTAGCGCCAGGAGATCTCGGGGGAGCCCTTCCAGAAGTTGCCGGCGATCTGGAAGTTGACGAAGGTGGCGAGGAACAGCCCCATCGGCGCCGAGGTGTAGAGCAGGGCCCCCGCCTCCACCCGCCGGTGCTCCGGCACCACCTCCGCCACCATCGAGGCCCCGGCCGCCCACTCGCCGCCGATCCCCAGGCTGGCGATGATGCGGAAGAGCCCCAGCACCCAGAGGTTGGGGGCGAAGGCGCAGGCGGCGGTGCCCAGCGCGTAGAGCAGCATGGTCAGCATCAGGGTGCGGGTGCGCCCGATGCGGTCCGCCACCTGGCCGAAGAGGATGCCGCCGACCGCCCAGCCCACCAGCAGGACCGAGGTGAGGATGCCCGTCCACTGCAGCGTCGCCGCCTTGGCCTCCGGCGAGCCGATGGTGAGGCCGAGCAGCGTCGGCACGCAGTTGGGGGCGACGAAGTTGAACAGCAGGCCGTCGAAGACGTCGAAGCCCCACCCCAGCCAGGCGGCGAACAGCACCGTCCACTGATAGCCGTTCATGTCGAGCAGCCGGAAGCCGCCCGCCGTCGCCGCTTGGGGATTCATCGGTTCGCGATGATAGCAGGACACCCCGCAACCCGTGCCACAATCCCCCTGCCATGGCCGAACCCGCTCTCCGATCACCGAGCCCTCCCGCGCCCGCCCCTCCCTGATCTCCCGCGTCCCGCCGGGGGGCGCCGCCGATCCGGACGAGATCCTCGACCGCTTCGTCGACTGGGCGGCGGAGGCGGGGTTCGAGCTCTATCCGGCGCAGGAGGAGGCGCTGCTGGAGATCATGGCCGGCAAGCACGTCATCCTCAACACGCCGACCGGCTCCGGCAAGTCGCTGGTCGCCCTCGGGCTCCACTTCAAGGCGCTCTGCGAGGGGAAGACCTCGTTCTACACCAGCCCGATCAAGGCGCTGGCCTCGGAGAAGTTCTTCGCGCTCTGCGACGACCTCGGCCCCGAGAACGTCGGCATGCTGACCGGCGACGCCTCGATCAACCCGGACGCGCCGGTGATCTGCTGCACCGCCGAGGTGCTCTCCAACCGCGCCCTGCGCGAGGGGGACCGGCTCGACGCCCCGTATGTGATCATGGACGAGTTCCACTACTACTCGGACCCCGAGCGCGGCGTCGCCTGGCAGATCCCGCTGATCACGCTGCCGCACACGCGGTTCCTCCTGATGTCCGCCACGCTGGGCGACGTCTCCTCGATCGGCGAGCACATCCAGGACCGCACCGGCATCGAGGTGGCGCTGGTCAGCTCCGAGCAGCGCCCCGTCCCGCTCGACTTCGAATATCGCGAGACCCCGCTCCACGAGACCATCGAGGAGCTCATCGCCGCCGGCAAGGCGCCGATCTACATCGTCAACTTCACCCAGCGCGAGTGCGCCGAGCTCGCCCAGGCGCTCACCAGCGCGCAGGTCTCCAACCGCCAGGAGCGGGAGAAGATCCGCGACGCCGTGGGGGACTTCCGCTTCGACACCCCCTACGGCAAGGAGTGCAAGCGCTTCATCTCCTTCGGCATCGGCGTCCACCACGCCGGGCTGCTGCCGAAGTACCGGCTGCTGGTCGAGCAGCTCTCGCAGCAGGCGCTGCTGCGCGTCATCACCGGCACGGACACCCTGGGCGTCGGGGTCAACATCCCGATCCGCACCGTCCTCTTCACCAAGCTCGCGAAGTTCGGCGGCGTGAAGACCTCGATCCTCTCGGTGCGCGACTTCAAGCAGATCGCCGGCCGCGCCGGCCGCAAGGGGTTCGACACCCAGGGGAGCGTGGTCGCCCAGGCGCCCGAGCACATCATCGAGAAGCGCAAGAACGAGCGCAGCGGCAACAAGAAGGTGGTCAAGGGGCCCGCCAAGGGGGAGGTCTCCTGGAACAAGGAGACCTTCGAGAAGCTGATCGAGCGCCCGCCGGAGACGCTCAAGTCGCGCTTCCGCATCACCCACGGCATGGTGCTCAACCTCCTCCAGCGCGACGCGGAGCTGGACGACCCCAACCTCCGCAACTTCGACTCGCTGCGCGACCTCATCCGCCGCAGCCACGAGGAGGAGGGGTCCAAGGCCCGTCTGCTCACCCAGGCGGCCGTGCTCGTGCGCTCGCTCTACCGCTCGGGGATCATCCGGATGAGGCGCGACGCGGCCACCAACTATCTCTGGGCGGTGGTGGCCGAGGACCTCCAGTGGGACTTCTCCCTCCACCAGGCGCTCTCGCTCTACCTGGTCGAGACGATCACCGAGCTCGAGCCGGAGTCGGAGACCTACGTGCCCGACCTCATCACCCTGGTCGAGTCGATCCTGGAGAACCCGGAGATCGTGCTCCGCAAGCAGGTCGACAAGCTCAAGGGGGAGCTGGTGGCGCAGCTCAAGGCGGAGGGGGTGGAGTACGAGGCGCGGATGGAGAAGCTGGAGGAGGTCACCCATCCGAAGCCGCTCTCGGACTTCATCTACGGCACCTTCAACCGCTTCCGCGGCAAGCATCCGTGGGTGGGCGGGGAGGACATCAAGCCGAAGTCGATCGGCCGCGAGATGTTCGAGGGGTACATGAGCTTCGCGGACTACGTGAAGCGCTACGGCCTGCAGCGCAGCGAGGGGGTGCTCCTGCGCTACCTCTCGCAGCTCTACAAGACGCTCGACCAGACCGTCCCCGAGTTCTCGAAGACCGAGGGGGTGTGGGATGCCCTCGGCTTCTTCCGCGCCCTGGTCGAGCAGACCGACTCCAGCCTGCTGGAAGAGTGGCAGGGGCTGCTCCATCCCGAGGTCCTGGTGCGGGCGAAGGAGCGCAAGACCGCCCGCGAGATCCTCTGGCTCGAGGAGCTGCTGGCCGATCCCAAGACCTTCATGGCCCGCGTGCGCGCCGAGATGCACCTGCTGGTGCGCGCCCTCTCGCTCAAGGAGTGGGAGGAGGCGCCCAACCTGGTCAAGCAGGACGCGGACGATCCCCAGACGGTCTGGGACCCCGAGCGCTTCGAGGCCGCCATGGCCCCCTTCTTCGCGGAGTACGGCGAGCTCCCCTTCACCCCCGAAGCCCGCCGCCATCAGTGGACGCAGATCAAGAAGACCGGCGAGCGCGAGTGGGAGGTCACCCACACCCTCCTCGACCCCCAGGGGGACAACCTCTGGGCCATCCAGGGCACGATCGACCTCCGCAATCCCGACGAGGCCGACGGGCCGATGGTGCGGGTGAGCCGGATCGGGGCTTAAGAAATAACGCCCGCCGGACGGATCTCGCCGACGAAGACGCCGGGCAGCTCGCCGACGAAGTCCGCCCCGAACGCTTTCGAGGGCGTCCAGGCGCCGGGCTGGACTTTCCCCGCGAGGACCCGCTCGACGCTGGTCACCGCCGAGACCGCGGTGAACCGGTAGCCCTCCGGCGTCTCGATGGTCGAGGTGACCGCGTGGCCGGCGGCATCTTTCGCTTCGCCCCAGAGGAAGACCCGGCCGGTCTCCCGCAGCTCCTCCGAAGGGCCGGCCTCCCGCCGGTCGACCCAGGCGCGGGCGAGGCGCTTGACCGGCGCCCAGCCGGCCAGAGGGAGGAGCGGGGCGAACCGCTTCAGTTGCCGGATCATTTTCGGCGGCGTGCCCGAGTAGACGCGGATGTTCGGGATGCCCGTCGAGTGGTAGGCCGTCGAGACGTCCCCCCAGGGGATGGTCATCGCCCAGAGCTCGCCGGCCTGGCCTCCGAAATCGATCTTGCGGGCGTCCCAGGCGATGGGAACGGGCACGATGCGGCCATCCCTGCGGATCGCCCCGGCGTGGGGGAGGCTCTCGATCATCGTCTTCATCGTCCCCCGGCTGGTGCTCCCGCGCTGGGCGTAGAAGGCGAGCACGAGCGAGGTCGCCTCGGGGAGGGCCCGGGCCAGCCGGGCGGCGAGGCAGTCGCTCGGCACCACGTCGAAGCCGACGCCGGGGATCAGGGCGACGCCCGCCTTGCGCGCCGCTCCGCTCTGGGCGAGCACCGCCTCGAAGACCGGGATCTCGCCCGTGATGTCCAGGTAGTGGGCGCCGGTCGCGAGGCAGGCCGCGACCATCGGGGCGCTGGTGTGGACGAACGGCCCCGCGCAATGGAGGACCGCCTTGATTCCGTACAGCTCTGCCGCGGTGCCTTGCGGATCGTCGAGGGAGAAGGAGCGGCTCTGGAGCCCGAGCTCGCGCGCCAGCCGTCCTCACCGACTCAGGGTTGCGCCCGGCGAGGATGGGCGTCAGCCCCTTCCGCACCGCCTCGCGCGCTGCCAGCTCACCCGTATAGCCGTTCGCACCATAGATCATCCAGCTCATGCGCGCGTCCCCCCGAGGGAACTATACGCCCGCAGAAGGACGTAAAGGACGCAAAGGACCTCGAGGACAAGAACAGAGCTCCGTCCTTGTTGTCCTTGCCGGCCTTTACGCCTTATTTTCTCCTACCCCCGCGCCGCTTCGCGCTGGCCGCGCCGCACGATATCGGCGAGGCGCAGGACGAACTGCGCGGGAATCTGCCGCTCGGCGAGGGAGCGCCGCACGAAGGCGAGCCCCATGCGGGTGCTCTGCGGGGTGTCCATCTGGAGGAAGGCCTCCTCGGCGGCGCGGATCAGTGCCAGCGCCCGCGCGGAGTCCCCCTGGCGGAGATGGACGGCGGCCTGGTCCAGTTGCACGTTGGCGGCCTGGGCGCGCCGGCCGGTGGCGATGAAGCCCTGCTCGGCCGCTTCGAGATCCCGGAGGCCCGCTTCCTCGTTCCGCAGGCCGGCGCTGATCCGCCCCTCGAGCCAGAGGAGGTCGAGGCGCTGGGTCTCGCCGGTCGCGAGGCGGTCGCGATGGGCTCCGAGCAGGCTCCGGGCCTCCCGCAGACGTCCGCTCTCCACCAGGAACCAGAGCTGGTTGTGGATGGCGGAGAGCACGAGCCCCGGCTCCCGGGTCTCGTCCACCATGCCGAGCCCTCTCTGGGTGAGGCGGAAGGCGTCCCGCGACCTGCCCGTGTGGCCAAGGTAGAGGCCCTTGGTGATGAGGTCCCGTCCGGCCATGTGGGTGTCGTCCCGCTCGATGTGGAGGGCGTAGGCGGCGTCGAGGGCGGCCATGGCGGAGTCGTAGTTCCCCCGGGCGGCCTCCAGGGAGGCCTTGAACTCGTAGATCCGGGCCCGGTCCGCGAGATCGCCGGTACCCCGGGCCAGGAGCTCGGCCGCCCGGTCCAGGGCCTCCTGCGCCTCGTCCAGATCGCCGGCGATGCGGCAGGCGTTGCCGTAATTGGCCGAGGCGCGGCTCAGCAGATCCGCCACCCTGGGAGCGCCGTGGATCTCAGGGGAGAGCGCGCCGGCGGTGAGCACGGCCGTTCGGGAGATCCGCCGCGTCTCTTCCGGGCTCTCGTGGCGCAGGTCCCAGGCACGCTGGAGCAGGGCCTCCACGAGCGCGGGGCCCTGGACGTCCGCGGCGACCCCGGCGCACTCCTGGAGCCACCCCGCGGCGGGGGAGGGCGCGGTCTCGACCGCTCCGCTGCCGCCCTGGAAGACCGCGAGGACGCGATCGAAGGCGGTGTCGTAAGCGTCCGCGGGCAAGGCCTCCTGAGGCTTTTCAAGCAGCCAGACGCCCGCCGATTCGCTCCGGCAGGCCTGGCAGCCGCTCAGCAGGTGGGCGACGACGGCTCGCGCCCCCTCTCGCGACAGCTCGCCGCTGGCAAAGGCCTGGAGGTTCTGGGGGGTGAGATGCTGCTCCATGATTTTTCCTCTCAATCCTCTCTGAATCGGGATCTCGGACATAAGGCAGGATGGATCTCCAACCTTTCTACGCACATTACAAAACGAAGTTTCTCCGTAAGATCTTCCAAGGGCGTCCATGAGAAGATTCCCTGCATGTTTTCCGCCGCGACCATCCCCTATGACCCCGAGGAGCAGGACTTCACTCTCGAGGAGCTCCAGGAGCACCTGTCCGCCAGCCTCTCCGTCGAGTGCACGCTGACCGAATGGCAGGGGTTCGCCACCACCATCCCGCAGGTGCGGGTGGCGACCGGCGTCCCGCTGACGATCCAGATCGAGGACGATCCCGACTACGTGCCGGACGACATCGCCGACCTGGTCGACCGTGCCCAGGGCCTGCTGTCCGCGGAATGGATGGGTGCCCTGCGCCGGTGCGCGGCGAAGCTGGAGGTGATGGAGGCCGACGCTCCCGAGCCGGAGCTCAACGAGGACGGCCTCGCCATACTGACCGCGGAGACCCGGCTCGATCCCAGCCTGCCCGAAATCGAAGCGGTGGTGATCGAGGTCGCCCGCTTCGTCGGCAGCCTCGCCTACGACAACGTCAACGACGAATGGCTGGTGCCCGAAGGGTGAAGGAGGCCGAGCCGGTGAGCGCCGACCGCGCCGCGACCACCTTCTCCACCGCCTCCTCCCCCGTTCCCGCCAGCGCCGTCAGGTGCCCCATCTTCCTTCCGGGCCGGGCGGTGGCCTTGCCGTAGAGGTGGAGCTTGACGTCGGGAAAGGCACAGGCGGCGGCCCAGTCGGGAACGCCATCCGTCCAGAGATCGCCGAGGAGGTTGGCCATCGCGGCGGGGCGGAGGAGCTCCGTCGAGCCGAGAGGCAGGCCGCAGATGGCCCGCAGTTGCTGCTCGAACTGGCTGGTGACGCAGGCGTCGAAGGTGAGGTGGCCGGAGTTGTGCGGGCGCGGCGCCAGCTCGTTGACGAGCAGGCGCCCGTCCCGCGTCAGGAACATCTCGACGCAGAGCACCCCGACCACGTCCAGGCCCTCCAGGATGCCGCGGGCGATCTCGACCGCCTCCCTCTCCACCCCGGGCGGCACGGCGGCCGGCGCGATCGAGACGTCCAGGATGTGCCGGTGGTGGCGGTTCTCGATCACCCCGAAGTGGGCGAAGGAGCCGTCGAGGCCGCGGGCGGCCACCACCGAGACCTCGCGGTCGAAGTCCACGAACGCCTCCAGGATCGCCTCCTGGCCGCCGATCGCCTGCCAGGCGGCGGCGGCTTCCCGTGGATCGGCGATCTTCACCTGCCCCTTGCCGTCGTAGCCCCAGCCGGCCGTCTTGAGCACCGCCGGAGTGCCCAGGGCGGCGAGGGCCGCGTCCAGCTCCGCGAGCGAGCGGACCGGCGCGAAGGGGGCGACCGGGATGCCGGCGCCGGCGAGGAACCCCTTCTCCCGCAGCCGGTTCTGGGTGGTGTGGAGGACCGCTCCCGCCGGCCGCACGGGCGCGTGCGCGGCGGCGGCCTCGGTGGCGTCGGCCGAGACGTTCTCGAACTCGAAGGTGACGACGTCGACACCGCGGGCGAAGTCGCGGACCGCGTCGAGGTCGTCGTAGGCGGCCTGGACCTCGCGGTCGGCGACCTGGCCGGTGGGGGTGTCGTAGTCCGGGGAGAGGGTGTGCACCCGGTAGCCCATCCGCCGGGCGGCGATGGCGAACATGCGGCCGAGCTGGCCGCTGCCGAGGACGCCGATCGTGGAGCCCGGGGAAATGACCTTCATAGGGTGTCCTTCAAGGCAGGGTCTCTTCGCGCACCCGCCGGGTCTGCTCGGCGACGAACTCGGCCAGCTTCTCCCGCAGCTCCGGCCGGGTGGTCGCCAGGATCCGGATGGCGAGCAGGGCGGCGTTGGCCGCCCCGGCCTTGCCGATGGCCAGCGTCCCCACCGGCACTCCGGAGGGCATCTGGACGATCGACAGCAGCGAGTCGAGGCCGTTGAGCGCGTGGCTCTGGACCGGCACGCCGAGCACCGGGAGCAGGGTCTGGGCCGCCACCATGCCCGGCAGGTGGGCGGCGCCGCCGGCGCCGGCGATGATCACCGCGATCCCGCGGTCGAGGGCGCCGTGGGCGAATTCGGCCATCCAGTCGGGGGTGCGATGGGCGGAGACGACGTGGCACTCGTGGGGAACGCCGAACCGGGTGAGCATCTCGTCCGCGTGGCGGAGCGTCTCCCAGTCGGACTTGCTCCCCATGATGACGCTCACCAGGGGCGGATCGTCAGGGCGCATTTCAGGTCTCGGGAAAAGAGGGTTCGCGGAATCGGTTCCCAGGTTGCGGGTTCCCGGGCTATAATCCTCGCCGTTCACGCAACCGCAATCGCGGGCGAAAGCTTAGCACAGGGGGAGAGGGGCACCTGCCGCCATCGGCCTGTCACAGGAAGGTCGCAGGCGGCTCACGGGTATCGTCATCCCCCCGCGTAGAATCTGCTCGAAACTTTACGCACTTCAAAGGAGGGCTTCATTCATGGTGCGTTTCTCTAGATCCCGCTGGGTGTGTGTCCTGGCGGCCCTGTTCGTCTTCTGCGGGCTGGCCGGCTCGGCCTTCGCCCAGACCGACGTCACCACGAGCCGGATCTCCGGCACCGTGGAGGACTCCTCCAAGTCCCCCCTGCCGGGGGTGACCGTCGAGGCCACCAACCTCGAGACCGGCCTCCAGCAGGTGGCGGTCACCGATGCGGACGGCTCCTACCGCATCCTCAACCTGCCGACCGGCACCTACAAGGTCACGGCGACCCTCGACGGCTTCGCCACCGCGACCGCCGAGAGCGTCCGCCTGCTCATCGGCTCGACCCCGAGCGTCAACTTCACCCTCCAGAGCGGCCGGGTGTCGGAGACGATCACCGTCACCGCCGAGGCGCCGACGGTCGAGGTGACCAACACCCAGATCGGCACCACCATCCAGTCCGAGCAGATCAAGAACCTGCCGACCCCGGGCACCGACTTCAAGCAGCTGGTGCTGCTGACCCCGGAGACGCGGACCGACTCCGAGCGCGGCAACCTCTCCATCTCCGGCCAGCGCGGCATCAACACCAACATCACGGTGGACGGCGTGGACTTCAACAACGCCTTCTTCGGCGGCACCACCGGCGCCGCCGAGGGGCGCGCGCCGCTGTCGATCTCCCAGGAGTCGATCAAGGAGTTCTCGGTGATCACCAACGGCGCCTCGGCCGAGTTCGGACGCTCGGGCGGCGGCTTCGTCAACGTCATCACCAAGAGCGGCACCAACAACCTGCACGGCTCCGCCTTCTACTACAACCAGCCGCAGAGCCTGATCTCCGACTTCGCCACCCCGCGGACGGCGCCCGGCGTGCGGTTCACCGGCACCACCGATCCGGCCGACCAGAGCAAGGACCAGTTCGGCGCCTCGCTGGGCGGCGCGATCGTCAGGGACAGGCTCTTCTACTTCCTTTCCTACGACAACCAGAAGCAGGACATCACGATCCCGATCGCGCAGATCGGTGCTCGACCAGGACATCTTCACCCGCTATCCGGTGCTGGCCACCCCGAACAGCTACGCGCAGAGCCGCAACGGCCACGTCACCTTCGGACGGCTCGACTACCAGATCAACGACGCCAACCGCGTGATGGTGCGCGGCAACTTCACCAAGTACGACGGCGAGAACGGCACCTCGAGCGCCACCAACCGCGCCGCGTCCTACAACGGCATCGAGGGGCTGGATTCGCGGTCGTACGTCGGCCAGTACTCCGGGCAGTTCGGCGCCAACCTGCTGAACGACCTCAACGTCAACTACGTCACCGAAGACACCCCGCGCGAGGACAAGGGTCTGAACCTCGCCGAGGTCCAGCTCGCTTCGCCGAGCGTCAACTATGGCGAGGTGAGCTTCCTGCCGATCATCTCGACCAACGACCGCAAGGAGTTCGCCGACACCCTGAGCTACCTGCTCGACAAGCACGTCCTCAAGGGTGGCGTCGACTACAACGACACCGGCATCGACCAGGTCTTCAAGGGCAACTGGCGCGGCGTCTACATCTTCGCCAACAAGGCCGACCTCCTCGCCGGCCGCTGGCGCGAGTACCGGCAGTTCGGCGGTCTCAATGGCCTGACCGCCGACCAGGCGGGCCAGGCGAAGTTCCGGCAGAAGGAGCAGGCGGCCTTCCTGCAGGACCAGTGGTTCCTGCTGCCGAACCTCACGCTCTCCGCGGGCGTGCGCTGGGAGCGGCTGGACAACCCGAACGCCGCGATCCTCAACCCCAACGACCGGAACGCCAACGGCTCGTTCAACCTGACGGCCCACGTCCCCGACGCCAAGAACCAGCTCTCGCCGCGCCTGAGCCTCTCCTGGGCGCCGGATGAGAAGACCGCCCTGCGCTTCTCGGGCGGCCGCTACTGGAGCCGCACCCCGGCCATTCTCTTCGCCCAGCTCTTCACCTCGAACGGCATCCGGGGCACGCAGTACAACATCCAGGCGCCCCAGACGGGCGGCGTCGTGACGGGTCCGCCGACCGATCCGCTGTCTCCGGGCTGGGGGACCGCGTTCAACCCCACGGGTGTCGCGCCGATCGACTTCAGCCGTCTCACGACCATCGCCAAGCCGGGCGTCACCACCGTCGATCCCGACTTCGACAACCCCTACACCGACCGCTTCACGATCGGCGCCGAGCGGGAGGTCTTCAACCGCACCTCCCTGGCCCTCGACTTCACCTATGCCGAGGCCAAGCAGCTCGAGCGCCTGACGGACACCAACCGCGTCTACTCCGGCACGCTCGGACCGAACGGCCTGCCGGCCTACAGCTCGACCCGGCCGAACCCCTACTACGACCGCATCACCACCCTCGTCTCCGACGGGCGGTCGAAGTACGAGGCGGTCACCGCCACGCTCAACCGGCGTTTCGCCGACAGCTTCAGCTTCTACGCGGCGGTGACCTACTCCAAGGACAAGGACAACGACGCCAACGAGCGCAACTTCTCGGGCATCCAGCCCGAGGACTTCAACAACCTCGACCTCAACTACGGCTACTCCAACCGCGACCAGCGGTGGAAGGGCGTGGTCAACGGCGTCTGGCAGAGCCCGTACTGGGGCCTCGGCCTCTCCGGCTCGTTCCGCTACTCCACCGGCTCGCCGTACACCGCGCTCGCCGGCCGCGACCTCAACAACGACGCGATCAGCGGCACCGACCGGCCGACGGTCAACGGCGAGCACTTCGACCGCAACAGCTTCCGCCAGCCGAGCTTCTACGATCTCTCGCTGCGGCTCTCGAAGGGCTTCAAGGTCTGGGAGGGCAACCTCCAGGTGTTCGCCGAGTGCTTCAACTGCACGAACGCGGCGAACCGCTTCGTCAGCAACGCCAACCAGATCTACGGCGCCAACCCCGCCCTGGGCGTCAACCCGACGCGGAACGCCAACTTCGGCATCGAGGACGGCGTGGGCACCCCGCGCACGATCCAGCTCGGCCTCCGGTACGACTTCTAAACGAAGCTCGATCGGTGCCGTCCAAGGGGGAGCGAAAGCTCCCCCTTTTTCGTTGGGAGGCGGTATCCCACCCGTTGCTCCTCTGTGAGCCGTTGATCCTCCTGGACGTACCCTTCCTGGTCTCTTTCATATAGTCTCCTTATCAGGATAACCAGGAAGGTTTACGCTCGTAGCTGAGCGCCACGGTGGAGCTTATGGATTGGAAGCCCGTTCTTGTCGGTAGCCTGGCCGAGCAGGCCGAAGAGGCTGTCACTGCGATTTCGGAGGAACTCCAAGAGACACCTCCAGATGTCCGCGATTACTCTCTGAGCTCGGGCTGTGCGGGCATAGCTCTCTTCTTTGGTTATCTCTCCAGATCTCGTTCGGACCAGGGGCTGGCAGACCTGGCCTCGAAATACCTGTCACAAGCGTTTGACAGCGTCGCGACGGCGGATTCACCGGCGCTCGGTTTGTTCTCGGGAGTGTGTGGACCCGCCTGGACGTGGCATCACCTTGGGCGGCTCCTGTATGGGGAAACCTCTGCGGCTGATACGGAAGAGCTCGATGAGCTCCTCCTGGAGGCGGTCCGCGCCGCACCCTGGCAATGGGAATGGGACCTGGTGTACGGCTTGGCCGGCATCGGGATGTACGCCTTGGAACATCCTGAGCGCAGTTTCGCGCGCGAAGTCGTAACGCATATCGTCGACAGGCTGTCGGAGCTGGCGATCGATTGTCCGCAAGGGATCGCCTGGAGAACCCAGCCTGAGTTCATGACGCCCGTCAATGCGGGAAAGTACCCAAATGGCCGCTTCGATCAGGGTGTGGCGCACGGTGTGCCTGGTGTCATCGGCTTTCTTGGAGCTGCCTGCGAAAGGGGAATTGCCCTGGCGAAAGCCCAGGAGCTTCTCGGCCGCTCCCTGGATTGGCTGTATGCCAATCTGAGGGACCGCGATGGTGGTTCCACCTTTACGTACTTCCCACCGGAGATGTCCGATGCTCGTTCAGCCTGGTGTTATGGTGACCCAGGGGTATCGGCTGTCCTACTGCGGGTCGGAAAGTTGCCGGGCAGAGCCGCGTGTCGCGACTTGGCCGTTTCGGCCGCTTGCCGCGCCGCGGGCCGCCCGGTTGAGCAAACGGGCGTGGATGATGCCTCGCTTTGCCATGGAGCGGCCGGCCTGGGTCACATCAATAACCGGATCTTTCAGGGGACAGGCGAAAGCATCCTGGCAAGCGCGGCAAAGCAGTGGTTCGAGAAAACCCTCGCAATGCGTCGGTCCGGCGAGGGAATCGGCGGTTACTTGAACTGGTGGCCGGAGGTTGAAGAGTGGCACGCCGAGCGGGGCTTTCTCGTCGGGGCTGCGGGTACAGGGCTCGCTCTGATGTCTGCGATCTATCCGATAGAGCCTCTTTGGGACACCCCACTGCTGCTGCCGAGCGGAATTGAGATAAGTCTTCTATAAGACTCTGTAGCCTACGGGTACTGAGCGCGTAGGCTACAGAGTCAAATA
>CAVXIG010000037.1:0-46917 GCA_963761645.1 uncultured Acidobacteriota bacterium | reverse complement strand
CTACTTCGCCACCACGCCGCGGAAACCCCTCCCGATCAGCGCCGCGATGTCCGCCAGGACGAGCGGGAAGGCGAGCCCGCCGGGGCAGGCGAGGTAGCGCGGCGCCCACACGGGGTCGAACTTCTCCTTGTACTCCCGCAGCCCCTGGAAGTTGTAGAAGTGCTCGCCGTAGCGGTAGACCAGCGCGCCCAGGCGGCTCCAGAGCGGCGCGAGGCTCGCGCCTCGAGGCCGGCGAACGGCGCCATGCCGAGGTTGAACCAGCGGTAGCCCTGGCTTGTGCCCCAGAGCATCAGCTCGACGAAGAGGTAGTCCATCACCCCCCGCGGCGCGCCGGCGGTGTAGCGCATCAGGTCGACCGAGAGCTCCTCCTTTCGCCCGCCGCGGCCAGAGGTTGGCGAAGGCCACGAGCGCGCCCCCCTTGCGCACCACGGCCAGCGGCAGGCGCCGCAGGTAGCCCTCGTCGAAGAAGCCGAGCGAGAAGCCCTTCTCCCGCGTGTTCTTCTGCGCGAGCCAGGCGTCGGAGATCCGCGCGACTCGGGCAGCAGCGCCGGGACCCCCTCCGGCGGCACCACCTCGAAGGTGAACCCCTCCTCGGCGCAGGCGCCAGGCGTGGCGCAGCCCCTGCGCTCGGCCCCTCGAGGCGGAAGTCGCCGAGCGGCACCGCGCCTCCTCGCCCAGCTTGAGCAGCGCCAGGCCCAGGTCCACGTAGCGGGGGAGCGTCCGCGCGCCACCTGGTAGAAGCAGGTCCAGCCGTGGTGCGGGTCGACAGCTCGCGGAAACGCCAGGCCAGCTCGGCGCGGTCCTCTCGGGCCCCACCGGCTCGCCCATCGCCACCCAGCTCCGCCGCTCGACGCCGTACATCACGAAGGCGCTGCCCGCGTCGTTGAACAGCAGCTCCTTGTCGCCGAGCAGGGCGAGGTAGGAGTAGGCGCGCGGCGCCGCGGCGGCGACCGTGGCGGCGTGGTCGAGCTGCTCTTCGGTGGGCGGCGACGGTTCGGGCCCTGCCGGGCGCATCAGATGCCGGATGGCGATGCCGAGCGCCACCGCCGTCACCGCGATCGAGGCGCGCAGGAAGCGCGGCGCGTTGCCGAACAGGGTGAAGCGCCACCAGAGGTCGCGCGAGTAGTCGACGTGCTTGTAGGCGAAGAATCCCAGCCAGAGGGAGCCCAGGAGGACGATCGCGATGGCGACGCTCCAGCCGGGCGTGAACGGCTCGGCGGTGAGCGAGGTCTTGCGGTAGAAGTGGCGGTGGCAGGGGGCGAGCGCGGCCAGCATCAGCGCCAGGATCAGCGCCTCCTCCCAGTCGAGCCCCTTGGCGAGGGAGAAGACGATGCCGCCGCCGAGCATCAGCAGAGTGAGCTGGTAGGCCGCGTCGAGCCGCCGCTGCAGGCCGATGGCGAGGAAGAGGAGCGCGACTCCCGCCAGGCTGCCGAGGAAGTGGGAGAACTCGATCACCGGCAGCGGCAGGATGTCGTCGAGCCAGGAGAGGCGCGAGTGCACCTCCGGCGTCGCCCCGGAGACGAGCAGGATGGCGCCGCCGAGGAAGGTGGTGACGGCGAGGATGTGCGGCACCACGTCCGGCGCCCGGCCGCCGAAGGCGCGGGCGATCTTGCCCACCTGCTCGCGCCTCCGCACCACCTCGTGCGCGCCGAGCGAGACGGCGGCGATCAGCAGCGGCAGGAAGTAGTAGACGCCGCGGAAGGCGACCATCGCCGCCAGCAGGTCGGCGTGCGGCAGCTCGGGGGGGGAGAGCAGCACCATCATGGTCTCGAACACTCCGAGCCCCCCCGGCACGTGGCTCAGCAGCCCGGCCACCTGGGCGAACAGGAAGATGCCGAGGAAGTGGAGGAAGGTGATGTTCCATTCGGAGGGGAGGAGGGCGTAGAGCACCGTGCCGGCGAACGTCCAGTCGAGCGCGGCGATGGCGATCTGCGCCGCCGCCATCGGCGGCCGGGGGACGGCGAGCTCCAGCCCCTTGAAGGTGAACGGCCGCTTGCGCACGAACGAGGCGGCGAGAAAGGCGGCGATCAGCCCGAGGAACAGCACGCCAACCGGCCGCGCGGTCGCCACCGGCAGATGCAGCAGCGCCGGCACGGCGATCGGATCGAGCAGGAAGGCGGTGCCGGAGAGCCCGATGAACCCCAGCCAGAAGGTGATGTAGCTGAACAGCACGACGCGCGTGATGTCGATCGCGGTCATCCCCCACCCCGAGTAGAGGCGGGCGCGCATGGGGGTGCCGGTGAACAGCGGGAGCCCGAGCGTGTTGCTGAAGGCGTAGCCGGTGAAGGAGGCGAGCGCGACTTTCCAGTAGGCGATGCGCTTGCCGATATAGCGCAGGGCGAGCGCGTCGTAGCAGGTGAGGGCGAGATAGCTCAGGGCGGTGAAGGCGAGCGCCATGATCACCCGGTGCGCCGGCAGGTTGTGGAAGAAGAGGATGATGTCCCTGTAGCGGAAATCGGCCAGCTCGCGGCGGAGCAGCCAGAGGGACAGCGCGAAGAAGAGCAGACTGAGGAGCGAGGTGAGCTTCGAGAGCTGGATCGCCTTCCACTTCAAATCAGAACCAGCCCTTCCGCTTGAAATACACGAGCAGCCCGGCGCCGGTGACCCCCATCACCGCCAGCACGGCGGGGTAGCCGAAGTACCAGTGGAGCTCGGGCATGTTGAGCGGGCTCGCATGGCGGTCGAAGTTCATGCCGTAGACGCCGGCGATGAAGTTCAGGGGGATGAAGATGGTCGAGATGATGGTCAGCACCTTCATCACCTCGTTGAGGCGGTTGCTGGCGCTGGAGAGATAGACCTCGAGCAGGCCGCCGGAGAGGTCGCGGTAGGTCTCGATCATGTCGATCACCTGGACCATGTGATCGTAGCAGTCGCGCAGGTAGACCCGCGTCTCGGGGCGGATCAGGTGCGCGTCCTCCCGCTGCAGGCTGTTGATCACATCCCGCTCGGGCCAGGCGGTGCGCCGCAGGTCGAGGAGATCGCGCTTGATGCGGTGGATCTCCTGGAGGGTCTCGGGCTCCGGTTCGAGGACCACCTCGTCCTCCAGCTCTTCGATGTGTTCGCCGTAGCTCTCCAGGACGGGGAAGAACTCGTCGATCAGGGCGTCGGTCAGGGCATAGAGCAGGTAATCGGGCCCCTGGCTGCGGATCTTCCCGCTCCGGTTCTGCCGGATGCGCTCGCGGACCTTCTCGAAGGAGTCTCCCGGCAGCTCCTGCAGGGTGATGATGTAGTTGCCCGAGAGGAAGAAGCTGATCTGCTCGAGCTGGAGCTCGTCCTCCTTCAGCAGCAGCGACTTCATGACCAGGAAGTGGTAGTCGCCATAGTCCTCGAGCTTCGGCCGCTGCCCGCAGTTGAGGACGTCCTCCAGCGCCAGCGGATGGAAATCGAACAGCTTCCCAAGCCCCTCGAGGAAGGGGATGTCATTCAGCCCCTCGACGTTGATCCAGGTGACGGTCGAGGTGTCGCGATAAGGCTCCAGCTCCTCGACCTTCTTGATCTCCTTCTCGTCGAGGTGGTCGGGCCCGTAATCGATGACGGTGACGCGGATGGGGCCCGTCGCCGAGGGGTTGGGCGCGCGCAGCGTCCCCGGCGCCGTCCCCGGAGGGTGGTAGCGTTTGCCGATCTTCATCCGCCTGCCCGCGAGGGCCATAGCTCCTCCTTGGTCGCGCCGAAGGGGGACGCAAAGGGGGATTATGTCGCAGGTGTCCCTTTGTCCCTAGGTTGTCTTACGGGCAACCGCCGCCGGACAGGCTCGCCACCGCGGCGCAGGCGTCCACCTCGCCGATGGTGGCGGGCGAGAGGGGGCGGGCGGTCTTGTGGATGATCGCCGCGAGCTGGGGCGGGGTGAGCTTGGGGTTTCTTTCGAGCAGCAGGGCGGCGATGCCGGAGACCTGGGCCGCCGCCACCGAGCTGCCGGAGAAGAAGTCGTAGGCGCCGTGGGGGACGGTGGTCAGGATCTCCACCCCGGGCGCGGCCAGCGTCGCGAGGGAGCCGTGGCCGGCCGTCACGGTGGGACCGCCGCTGAGGTCGTCGCTCCCCAGGATGCCGATCACCCCCTTGTAGCTGGCGGGGAAGCCCCGCGCGGTGGTGCCGCCGTCGGCCGCCACCACCACGATGCCGCGCGAGAGGGCCTGGCCGATCAGCCGGCCGAGCAGCGGGTCCGCCGGGCCGGCGAGGCTGAAGTTGAGCACCTGCACCCCCTGGAGGATCGCGAAGTCCACCGCCTTGGCCAGTGTGTAGCTGTTGCACACCGCTTCGCGCGCGCCCGGCGGCTGCTGCCAGCAGGCCTTGAGGGCGTAGATCTCCGCTCCCGGGGCGACGCCGACGATTCCGATGTCGTTGTTGGCCGTGGCGGCGATCAGCCCGGTGACGGCGGTGCCGTGGATGTCGCTGGTGAAGCTCTTCTCGCCGCGGTCGACGAAGCTCTGCGCCTTGACCACCCGGCCGCGCAGATCGGGGTGGTCGAAGTCGACTCCGGTGTCCACCACGGCGATGCGCACCCCCTTGCCCGTCGCCCAGCGGTGCGCCAGGTCGAGACGGAGGGTCTGCGAGCCGTGCTGCAGATGGGCGTAGGGGTCGCCGCCGGTGCCCTGCGTCGTGAAGGTCTCGATCGCCTGCGCGAGGCTCACCCGGGGATCGGAGGAGAGGCGGCGGATGACCTCGCGCGCCGACCGCCCCCTGGGGACCTCGAAGATGACGCACTGCTCGCCGAGGGAGGCGAGCGTCCAGGCGAGGACGAAGCTGAGCCGGTACTGCTGGGCGATCTCGGCGGTGTTCTGCGCCCAGATCGCGGGGGGAGCCGCCGCGTAGGTGACCATCACCTGCTGATCGGTCGCCGCCGGCGCGGTCCCGTTCCGGCGGGGCGCTCGGCGTCCGCGGGAGCGCCGGCGGGGGCCCCCGCGCAGCCGAGGGCGAGGATCAGCGCGCCGGCCAGCGCGGCCCGGCCGGGTCACCGGGTAGTCGCCGTCATCGTCCGGCCTTCCCCGGCTCCCCCGCGACGGGCTCGGCGAAGGTCACCTGGGGCTCCGAGCGCAGGCGCGCCAGCACGCCGGCGGCCGGATCGCCGGCGGCCGGGACCTCGACGGTGTAGAGGCCGAGCGGCGAGGGTCCGGCGGTGATCTCCCCCCGGATGCCGAGGAGAAGCCCGCGGATCTCCCGCTCCGTCGCCTTGGGCGAGAACATCACCCGCAGCCGGACGGTCGGGACGGGCGCCGGGGCCGGATCGGAGAGGGTGCGGTAGACCGTTGGCGAAGGGTCGGGGAGCTGGAGAGCCCGGGCGCAACGAGCCCCAGGCCAGGAATCCCACCAGCAGGAAGATCACGGCCGCCTGCGCCACCAGGGCTCCGCGCAGCGGGCGCGGGGTCGCCCGCACCAGCGAGCGGAAGGGGGCGAGGAGCCGCCAGCCGCCGCCGTGCCGCCGCTCCTCGCGCTCGCTCTCCTCGATGCGGGCGAGCACGCGCTGGAACTGGATGGGGTGGGGGGAGGGGGCCACCTCGCCGGCGCCGGCGATCTCCGCCGCCGTCCGCCGGCAGGCCCGCTCGTCCTCCTGGCAGCGGCGGCAGGCCGCGAGATGGGCTTCGACCCGCTCCCGCTCCGGCTGGGCCAAGCTGCCGTTGATGTACCAGGGGAGCAGCTCCCAGACCCGCTGGTGGCTGCGCTCTCCGTGATCTTCCCGCTCTCGCATGGTTTTGGGTCTCCTAACCCGCGGTTCCCGAGATGCCCAGCCCCGGCAGCAGCTCCTTGAGGCGGCGGCGGGCGTGGAACATCCGCGTTTTCACCGTGTTCACCGGGCAGCCCACGATCTCCGCGATCTCGGAGTAGGCGAGCCCGTAGTAATACGTCAGCTCGACGACCGCCCGCTGCTCGGCCGACAGCGAGCCGAGCGCCCGGCCCAGCACACCTGCGAGCTCCCGCCGCGACGCCAGGCTCTCCGGCTCGTCGTGGTCCACGGGATCGGGGCGGTCCGGGTCGCTGTCCTGCTCCTCGGTCCGCCGGGCGAGCGCCTTGAGCGCCTTGTGATAGGCGATGCCGAAGATCCAGGTCGAGGGGCGCGAGCGGCCGTCGAAGCTCGCGGCCCCCTTCCAGATGGCGAGCATGACGTCGTTGAGCACCTCTTCCACCAACTCCGCCCGGCGGGTCATCTTCAGCAGGTAACCGAACAGGCGCCGGTAATACAGATGGTAGAGCGCCTCGAAAGCCTTGCGGTCCTTCGCGGCCACCTTGCGGAGCAGCGTGAGCTCGTCGGTGGACGACATGCGAGGAGTATGTTCCCAGATGGGGGAAAAGGTTCAACGGATCGCCAAGAACCTTTTCCCTACCCTCCGGGAACCAACTCCCCGCAGCCAGCGACCCTGGCTTCTTCAGAGGAGAGACCCCGGATGCCGTACCGCCCATGCATCGCCGGCCTGTTCCTGCTCCTGCTCGCCGGCTGCGGCACGGTGAAGAGCCCCACCGAGCCGCCTCCGAGCGGGGGCGGGTCGGCCTTGACCTTCACGCAGATCCAGGGGCAGATCCTGACGCCGGTCTGCGCCCGCGCCGGGTGCCATGCCGCCTCGGCGGCCTCGGCCGGGCTGGTGCTGGAGGCCGGCCAGAGCTACGGCCTGCTGGTGGGGCACCGGTCGACCGAGAACGGCTCGCTCGACCGCGTCTCGCCCGGGAACCCCGACCAGAGCTACCTGATCCTGAAGCTGCGCGGCGATCCCAGCATCACAGGGGAGCGGATGCCGCTCGGCGGTCCCTATCTCACGTCCGACCAGATCGCGGGGATCGCGGCCTGGATCCGCGCCGGAGCCCCGAATGATGGATAGGAAAGTGCGAACGCTCGTTCCCGCGGCCCTTCTGGCCTTCCTGCTGCCCGCCGTATTCGCCGGTATTGCGGCCGCTCAGGACCGTCCCGTCCGCCGCGATCCGCTGGGCACGATCCTGATCAACGGCGCCACCCCCTACACGCTCGGTTCGCGCCGGCTCGAGGTGCTCTTCTCCCACCGCTTCCAGCAGCCGGTCAACGACGGCGACTCCCACAACCTCTGGGGGCTGGACAGCGGCGCCGACGTCGGAATCGGTCTCGCCTGGGGAACGACCGACCGCCTCGACCTCTCCCTCTACCGCGCCTCCTTCCAGGAGGACTTCGAGCTGGCGGGGAAGCTCCTCGTCTTCGAACAGGCTCCGCGGCGGCCGCTGACGGTGGCCGTGCGCGCGGGCGCCGACCTGCTCCGGCGCCCCGGCGTCGAGGACCGCGACCGCCCCTTCGTCCAGCTCCTGCTGGCGCGCAGGCTGGCTCCCGGCGTCAACCTCCTGGTCTCCCCCTCCTGGGTGCGGGCCACGCCGCGCCTCAGGAACGCCTTCAACGTCCCGATCGGGCTGACCTTCCCGCTGCCGGGCGAGCAACTGATCGAGATCGAGTACATCCCGGCCAACCGGGATCCGGACGGCAGCCGCGACGCCTGGCACGTCGCCCTCTCCAAGGCCGTGGGGGGGCACATCTTCGAGATCGTCCTCGGCAACTCGCGCGCCTCCACGGTGGACCAGATGCTGGGCGGCGACTCCGCGGCGGGCTTCGAGAAGCGGGACGTCCGCCTCGGCTTCAACATCGTCCGCGACTTCTCGTTCGCTCGTTTCGACGGCTGAAGCGGGCTTTTTCCTCCCCCTTCAGGGGGAGGCCAGGAGGGGGCGTTCCGGAGTCCAGGGTGTCTCCTTTGTTGGAGCGCCCCCTCCTGACCTCCCCCCGTTCCGGGTGGAGGAACAAAGCCCGGCACACCTTTCGCAACAGGTTCCCGCATGGCCGAGCAACGCCTGCGGGTGATGTCCTACAACGTGGGGGGGCATGGCGCGCGGTGGTCGCGCCGGCATGTGGAGCGCCTGGCGGGAGCGATCTCCTCGGCGGCGCCCGACGTCGTCGGGCTCCAGGAGGTCCATCGCGGCACCAAACACTCCCGGCTGGAGGATCAGGCCGAGGAGCTCGCGCGGCTGACCGGGATGGCCGTCCACTTCGGCAAGAGCTTCGACATGGAGCGCGGCGAGTTCGGCAACGCCGTGCTCACCCGCGGCGAGCTGCGCTCCGCGTCCATCCACATGCTGCCCGGGCCGGGCGAGCCGCGGACCCTCCTGCACACCCGCCTCACCCTCGACGAGTCCGAGCTCCACTTCTACGTCACCCACCTCGCCGCCTGGGGGCGGTGGGGGAGGACGGCACGGAGTGTGCAAATTGGAGGTCTCGTCGAGCAGCTCAAGCAGTCTGAAGGGCCCTTTGTCCTGGTGGGAGACCTGAATGCCCCGCCGAACGCCCCGGAGATCGGGACCCTGATGGCCGCCGAGCTGTTCCGGATGTGCGGTGACGACGTCACCTTTACCCACCGCTTCATGCGGCAGCGCATCGATTACGTCTTCGCCGACCCGGGCTGGACGACCACGTCGTACCAGGTGATCCGGACCGGACCGTCGGATCACTGGCCGGTTCTGGTCGAGCTGCGCCGGGAGGTGGAGGGCGAAACCGAGGGCGCGCTGGCCGGGAGGTCGAGTCCATGAGTGTTCTGCGCAAAGAGAAGACGGAGAAGCCCCGCAAACCCCCGAAGACCCGCCTGGGCCGGTGGCTGGCGCAAACCGCCGAGATCCCGTATGGGGGGGTGATCTTTTTGGTCTTCCTGGTGGTCTTCCTGTTCGTGATGATCTGGTCGGTCCTGCACGAGCGCGAGTCGCACGTCCGGGTGCCGGACGTCGGCAGGTTCGAGGAGGCGCTGCCGTCGATCGCCAACCTCACCGGCTCCCCGATCCTGGCGGGCAACTCCGTCCAGGTGCTGCAGAACGGCGACGGGTTCTTCCCGCCGCTGTTCGAGGACATCGCGCGGGCGCGGCAGAACATCAACTTCGAGACCTACGTCTGGTGGAAGGGGGAGATCTGCAAGCAGGTCGCGGAGGCCCTCGCCGGCAAGGCCCGCCAGGGGGTCGAGGTGCGCATCACCCTCGACGCCACCGGCTCCCACAGGGGGGACGACGAGCTCTTCGACATGATGAAGGAGGCGGGGGTGAAGATCTCCCTCTACCACCCCTTCCGCCTGGGGGACCTCGCGCTGCTCAACAACCGCACCCACCGGAAGATCGCCATCTTCGACGGCACGGTGGCCTACGTCTTCGGCCACGGCATCGCCCAGGAGTGGACGGGGCAACGGCCAGGACGCCGAGCACTGGCGCGACACCGGCGTGCGCCTCGAGGGGCCGATCGTCAACAGCGTCCAGGCGGTCTTCGCGCAGAACTGGGTCGACCAGACCTCCGAGGTGCTGGTGGGGGAGAAGTTCTTCCCGCGCCTGGCGGAGAAGGGATCGGTGCGGGCGCACATGACGGCGAGCTCGCCGCGCGGCGGCGTCTCCGAGATGGAGCTGCTGGACAAGATGGCGATCGCCACGGCGCAGAAGGAGCTGATCATCCAGAACCCCTACTTCATCCCCGACGAGGAGCTGGTGGATCTGATCGACAACGCCGTCAAGCGCGGCGTGCGCGTGCGCCTGATGATCCCGGGGCAGATCACCGACAGCTCGATCGTCCGCCACGCCGGCCACAAGCAGTTCCAGGCCCTGCTCGAGAAGGGGGTGGAGATCTACGAGTTCGAGCCCACCCTCAGCCATCAGAAGATCATGATCATCGACGGCCTCTGGTCGTTCGTCGGCTCGACCAACTTCGACGACCGCTCGCTCGACACCAACAGCGAGGCGAGCGTCGGCCTGATCGACCGCCAGGTCGCCGGCGAGCTCAAGGCGGCCTTCGAGGCCGACCTCAAGCGCTGCAAGCGGCTGGACGCCCGCACCTGGAGCCAGCGCTCCCTCTGGCACAAGTTCGAGGACAGCGCCTCCTATCTGCTCAACGAGCAACTCTGAGGGGACCATGATCCACATCCACCTCTGGCTGTTCATCTCGATGATCGCGGCCATCGTCCTGCTCGGGATGATGCTGTGGACCAACCTGCGCGAGCGGAAGTTCCACGTCCGCGTGCCCGACCTCGACAGCTTCGAGGAGGGTCTCCCCTCGATCGCCGGCATGACCAAGGCGATCATCCTGGAGGGGAACCGCGCCGAGATCCTGCAGAACGGCGACGAGTTCTTCCCGGCGCTCCTGGAGTCGATCGCCGGCGCCAAGGCAGACCATCAACTTCGAGACCTACGTCTGGTGGACCGGCGGCATCTGCGACGAGGTCGCCGAGGCGTTCGCCAAGCGGGCGCGCGAGGGGATCGAGGTGCGGGTCACCGTCGACGCCATCGGCGCGATGAAGATGAAATCCCGCCTGCGCGACCTGATGAAGGACGCGGGGGTCAAGCTGAGCCTCTACCATCCGATCCGGATCATCGACATCGGGCAGCTCAACAAGCGCACCCACCGCAAGCTCGCGATCTTCGACGGCAGGGAGGCCTACATCTTCGGCCACGGCATCTCGCGCAAGTGGACGGGGCACGGCCAGGACGAGGAGCACTGGCGCGACACCGGCGTCCGGCTCCACGGGCCGGTGGTCAACGCCGTGCAGTCGGTCTTCGCCCAGCACTGGATCGAGGAGACCGGCGAGGTGCTGGTGGGGGAGCAGCACTTCCCGCACCTCGAACCCGCCGGCGAGCTGCGGATGCACGTGCTCGCCGGCGCCCCCCTCGGCGGCGTCTCGGACCTCGAGCTGATGTTCAAGATGGCGATCGCCGCCGCCCAGAAGGAGCTGCTGATCCAGAACCCCTACTTCATCGCCGACGATGAGACGACCTCCCTGCTCAAGCGGGCCGTGAAGCGCGGGGTCGACGTCAAGATCATGGTGCCCGGCAAGGTCACCGACAGCCCGATCGTCAACCACGCCGGCCACCGCCACTTCAGCGAGATGCTGAACGCCGGCGTCAAGATCTTCTGCTTCGAGCGGACGCTGATCCACCAGAAGATCCTGATCATCGACGGCATGTGGTCGCACGTCGGCTCGACCAACCTCGACTCGCGCTCCTTCGACATCAACGAGGAGGCCGGCGTCGGCATCATCGACGAGGGGATCGCCGCCGAGCTGAAGGCGGCTTTCGAGGACGACCTCAAGGCCTGCGAGGAGATGAAGGCCGAGTCCTGGGACAGCCAATACCACCTCTGGCACCGGGCGATCGACCGCGCCTGCTACCTGCTCAGCGGCCAGCTCTGAGGGGGGAGAAAAAAGGGCCGGGAACATCAGCTCCCGGCAAAATATGGAAAAGGCTTGTCAGTGTTAGTTACGGGTATCCTCAGCTTCTGGATTCATCGTCAACCGGCTATCATCTCCCGCCATGGCCTGGATCCGCACCGTCCCGCCGGGAGAAGCCACCGGCCTCCTGAAGCGCCTCTATGAGGAGGCCGTCGCGCGGGCGGGGAAGGTGTTCAACGTCCTGCGGATCCAGAGCCTCCGGCCGGAGGTCCTGCGGGCCGGCACCGCCCTCTACCAGGAGATCATGCTCTCGCCGCGCAGTCCGCTGAGCCGGGCGCGGCGGGAGATGATCGCGGTCGCCGTCTCTCGCGCCAATGGCTGCCACTACTGAACCGACGTCCACGCGGACGACCTCCGGGCCGAGGTCGCAGAGGAAGGTGAGAAAGGGGCGGCGCTGGTGGCGGCGGTGCGCGAGGACTATCTTCAGGCGGAGCTGACCGTGGCCGACCGGGCCATGCTCGACTTCGCCGTCAAGCTCGCCCGCGAGCCCCGCGCGATCACTCGCGGCGACGTCGAGGCCCTGCGCGCCGCCGGCTTCGACGACACGGCGATCCACGACATCGTCCAGGTCACCGGCTTCTTCTCGTATTACAACCGTCTCGCCGACGGGCTCGGGATCGATCCCGAGCCCGTGGATTCCTGAGCGAGGCTACGGGCCGACGATGCGGACGTCGGCGGTCAGCTCGACGTTCTTGCCATCCGCCGTGAACGTGATCTTCACCATGTGGTGCTGCCCGGAGTGCGGATCGTCCAGGGTCGCGTAGGCGGCGCTCTTCGAGAAGCGGGCCGCGATCTGCTTGCCGACGCGGCGCACGTCGGTGGGCTCGAGGGGCTCGGCGCCCGCCTTGTCACCCACCAGCCGGACGGTGCTCAGATCGACCTTGGCCAGGGCGCCGCCGCGGAGGAAGGCGTGGAGGGTGCCGGCGCTGCGCTGCCAGTTGGTGTTCCAGTCGTCCGGATCGAGGCTGAGGCGGGTTTCCCCCTCCTCCTCGCCGCCGCCACCCCGCCCCTCCGCCGTCGCCGACGATCCGCACCGAGTCGGTGAGCTCCTTCTGCGCGCCGGCGACGCTGAACCGCAGGGTGACGGTCTTGTTGTCCCCGCGCTTGGGGTTGTCGAGCAGCGCGAAGGCGTCGGCCTTGGAGAAGGTCGCGACCACCTGCCCGCCGGCGTAGCGGGTCGAGCGCGGGGAGAGGGTCTGGCCGCCGTCGCCGGCCAGCAGGATCGAGCCGAGGTCGACCTTGCCCGCGTCGCCGCCGCGGAGGAAGGCCTGGACGTTGCCCGAGGCGTTCACCCAGTTGGTGTTCCAGGTCGCGGGCTCGATCTGGAACGCCAGATCCCCGCGATGGCCGTTGCCGCCGCCCCCGTTGCCATTGCCGCCGTTGCCGTTGCCGCCATTGCCGTTGCCGCCATTGCCATGACCGCCGCCGTTGCCCCCGCGGGCCTTCTCGGCCGAGTCCCACCGGGCGCGGAGACGTTCGCGCCGTCGGTCGCGGCCGCCGCGACCTTGGGGGAGCTGGCGGGCTCGGTCGGGCTCTGCCGGTTGCAGCCGAGGCGAAGAGGGAAAGAACGCACAACCACGGAGCCAATCTGCGCAAAGAAAAACTAAAAGCCATGGAAAGCTCCTTGAAATAAGTTGTCTAATTCTATTATGGCTATGTACTTGCTCTTCTTCAAGCCGCGATGCGGCACAGGGCGGGCCTAAGGGCGGATCACGACCTTGAGCGCCTCCCGCCGCCGCATGCTGCGCAGGGCGGCTTCGAGCTCGGCCAGGGGGCGCTCGGCGGACAGCAGGGCCTCCGGGTGGAGCTTGCCGCTCGCCAGCAGGTCGAGCGCGCGCCGGAAGGTCGACGGCCGGTGGTGGTAGGCGCTCTTCACCGTGATCTCCGAGTAGTGGAGGCGGTGGGCGTCCAGCGGCACGGTGGTGCCGGGGGGGCAGCCGCCGAAGAGCTGGACCAGGCCGCCGGGGCGGACCGAGGCGAGCGCGTCCTGCCAGGCGGCGGGGGAGCCGGTCGCCTCGATGGCGACGTCGAAGCCGTCGCCGGTGCGCGAGCGGCGGCAGAGGCGGGCCGCCTCGCCGCCGTCGCGGCCGACCTGGACGGTGGCGTTCGCGCCGATCCCGCGGCCGACCTCCAGGCGCCAGGGGTTGGGGTCCGCCAGCACGATGTGGTGCTCGCCGGCGGCCGGGAAGTCGGCGGGGGAGTTGGCGAGCACGTCCACGAACAGCAGGCCGATCGGGCCGCCGCCGTAGATCACCACCTCCGAGGCCCGCTCCAGCCCCGAGATCTCGAGGCCGTGCAGCACGCAGGCGAGCGGCTCGGCGAGGGCGGCGATCTCGAACGGCAGGCTGGCGGGCAGCCGGTAGGTGCTCACCTCGGCGAAGCGGCGGGGGATCAGCAGGTACTCGGAGAAGGCGCCGTTCAGGTACTGGAGCCGCGAGCAGAGGTTCTCCCGCCCGCGCGAGCACCACTCGCAGTCGCCGCACGGCGCGGAGTTGGCCACCACCACGCGGTCGCCCGGCCGCCAACTCTCGACCTCCGTCCCCTACGGCAGTGATGGTGCCGGCCATCTCGTGCCCGAACGGCGTCGGCGCCTTGAGCATGCGGGGGTGGCCGCCGCGCTGGAACACCTTGAGATCGGTGCCGCAGGTGGTGGCGGCGCCGACGCGCAGCAGCAGCTCCCCCTCGCCCGGCACCGGCACCGGCACCTCGCGCATCTCCAGCCGCTCCGGGCCGATCAGGAACGCGGTGGTCTGGGTGACCGGCCGGTCGACCGGGGAGCGGTCGGAGCGCGACGAGGAGAGCAGGGGGGAGCCGCTCATCCGGCCTCCCCGTCGGGCCCGATCCGGCACCAGCAGCACCTTGAGCGCCCGCCGCTCGCGGGCGAGGGCGACCGCCTCCTGGAACCGGGAGAGCGGCAGCCGGTGGGTGACGAGGGGGGAGGGATCGAGCCGCCGGGACACCAGCAGGCGGTAGGCCTCGCGCTGATCGGCGAGCGAGCTCGAGTAGCTGGCGAGCAGCCGGCGCTCGGCCTTGAAGAAGGCGTTGAGGTCGAAGCCGGCGCGTCTCGCCGGCCTCCGCCATGGGCGAAGAGCACCACGGCGCCGCCGGGGCGGGAGACCGCCAGCGCCGCCTCCAGAGGCCCCGCGCCGCCGACCGTGTCGAAGACGGCGTCCGCCCCCAGGTTTCCGGAGAGCTCCGCCACCGCGTTCCGGGTCGCCTCGCCCGGCGCCGCCGCCGCGTCGGCGCCCAGCCGCCGGGCGAGCGCCAGGCGCTCCTCCAGGGGATCGGAGACGGCGACCCGCAGGTCCGGATGGACCGCCTTGAGCACCAGCAGATGGAGCAGCCCCATGCCGCCGCCGCCGAGGATCGCGGCGCAGCCCTCGGTCAGGCGCGCGTGGCGGACGCCGCGCAGCACGCAGGCGGCGGGCTCCAGGAAAACGGCGGCTTCGTCCGCAAGATGAGGGGGGAGGCCGAAAGCGGTCCGGCGGACGGCGCGCTCGCGCACCAGCACCCATTCGGAGAAGCCGCCCGGCACCAGCAGGTTCTCGCGGAAGGCGGGGCAGAGCGGCTCGTTGCCGCGCCGGCAGAGCGCGCACTCGCCGCACGCCGCGTGGTGGGGCACGGCGACGCGGTCCCCCGGCGCGAACCCCTGGACCCCCGCGCCCAGGGCGGCCACCGTGCCGACGATCTCGTGCCCGAGCACCGCGCCGGCGGCGGCCGTGCCGTTGCCCAGCTTGAAGAGATCGGTGCCGCAGAGGCCGGCGCAGCGCAGGCGCAGGAGCATCTCGCCCGGCCCGGGTGTGGGGCGCGGACGGCTCTCGATCCTCACCGTCCCCTCGCCGGTGCAGGCGGCGACGGTCATCGCGGCGGCCTCGAGGGGCGCGGTGGTCTGGATCTCCGGGCTCATGTTCGGGATGAATCGTAGTTGCAGGATAGAATCGGTGTCCATGTCTTCAGGTCGCCGCGCCGTTCGCCGCCCTCGCCGGGTCCAGGTCCACTTCTGGAGACAGGGAGATCCGGCTCCTCACATCGGTTATACCGCGAATATCTCGCTCACCGGGATGTTCATCGTCACCAACACCCCGCTGTCGTCCGGCTGCCGGATCCGGGTCGAGCTGGTCGACCGCGAGCGGGGTTTCATGATGGAGGGGGTCGTCGCGCACGCGCGGAAGATGTCGCCGGTGCTCGCGCGCCTCAACCAGTCGGGGATGGGGGTGCGCTTTCTGACGGTGGAAGAGCTGGTGCGGGAGCTGATCCCCTCCGGCCTCGGCGAAACCGAGGAGATTCCGCGCGACGACGCCCCGACAGAGCCCATGCCGGAGCCGCTGATTCCGCCGCCCCCCCTCCGCCTCCGCCGCCCACTCCCGCGGCCCCGGCCGGACCGGCCCGCGGTCCCGGTCGCGACGTCGGGAGGGTCTTACACCGTGCGCTTCTCCGGGGTCGAGGAGTTCCTGGAGGTCTACCGGCGGGACATCCTGCAGGGGGGCTCTTCGTTTCGACGCTCTACCCCGCGCGGCTCCAGGAGACGGTGAGCGTCGAGATGTTCCCGCCGGGACTCGTGGCGCAGCCGTTCCTGGTGCGCGCGCGGGTCGTCCAGCGCTTCGAGCCGCACGCCGACTCCGGTCCCAACCTGCTCTCCGGCATGGGGCTGGAGCTGCTGGACCTGCCGGAGCTGCTGGAGGCGCTGGAGCCGGTGGTGCAGCGGTTGCGGGGGGAGGTAGAACACGGACTTGCACGGACGAACACGGACTCTCAAGGACAGGGTGGAATCCCGGTAACCGCCCCCCTGCTACAATCCGCTCGCTATGTCGAAGTGGAGTTTCGCGGCGATCGCCGCTCTGGCGGGTCTGCTGCTCGCCGCGGCGCCGCCGGCCCCCGCGCCCTCCCGGGACATCGTCCTCATCACCATCGACACCCTGCGGGCAGACGCTCCGGGCTTCGCGGGAACAAGCAGTCCCAGACCCCCGTGCTCGACCGCCTGGCCGCCCAGGGGCGGGTGTTCGCCAACGCTCACGCGCACAACGTGGTGACCCTCCCCTCGCACACCAACATCCTCACCGGCCTCTACCCGTTCCAGCACGGGGTGCGCGACAACACCGGCTTCCGGCTGGCCGCGAAGTTCCCGACCCTGGCGACCGTGCTGCACGGCGCCGGCTACGCGACCGGCGCCTTCGTGGGCGCCTTTCCGCTCGACTCCCAGTACGGGCTCGACCGCGGCTTCGACGTCTACGACGACCGCTACCCCAAGGGCTCGAACGAGACCGGGTTCGTCCTCCCCGAGCGGCGGGGGGACGAGGTGGTGCGCCTGGCGCTCGCCTGGTGGCGGGCGCAGAAGGGGAAGCCGCGCTTCCTCTGGGTCCATCTCTACGATCCGCACGCCCCCTATGAGCCGCCGGAGCCGTTCGCCTCCCGGTTCAAGGACAATCCCTACCTGGGCGAGGTGGCCGCCGCCGACTCGTTCCTCGCGCCGCTGCTCGGGCCGTTCCTCGACGGCCGGGAGAAGCCGGCCCTGGTGGTGGTCACCGGCGATCACGGCGAGGCGCTCGGCGAGCATGGCGAGGCGACCCACGGCCTGTTCGCCTACGAGGCGACGCTCAAGGTGCCGCTGGTGATCTGGGGGCGCGGCGTCGCGCCGGGGCGCGACGGGCGGTCGGCGCGGCACGTGGACATCTTCCCGACCGTGCTCCAGGCGGCCGGAGTGCAGGCCCCGGCGGGGCCGCGCCGGCCCGGGCGCTCGCTCCTCGGCGCTCCCGACGCGGGGGACTCCTACTTCGAGTCCCTGTCGACCACGCTGAACCGCGGCTGGGCCCCCCTGCGCGGCCTGCTGCGCGGCGGCACCAAGTTCATCGCCCTGCCGCTGCCGGAGGTCTACGATCTGCCGAAGGACCCGGGCGAGAAGGACAACCGTTTCGAGGCGGAGCGCCAGGCGGCGAAGAACGTCTTCGCCGCGCTGCCCAGGGAGTCGGCCTGGCCGCCGCGGCGGGAGACCCTGAGCCCCGACGACGCGGCGCGCCTGGCCAGCCTCGGCTACATCTCGGGCTCCGCCGCCGTGCGCGAGAGCTACGGGCCGGAGGACGATCCCAAGCGGCTGATCGGACTCGATCGGAAGATCCACGACGTGATCGATCTCTACATGCGCGGCAAGGTGGAGGACTCGGTCCGCCTGGCGCGCCAGATCGTGCAGGAGCGCCCCACGATGTCGCTCGGCTACTCGCTGCTCTCTCAGGGGTTGCTCCAGGCCGGACGGAACCAGGAAGCGCTCGACGTCATGCTCAAGGCCCGCGGCCAGGGAGCGGTCTCGGACGCGCTGCTGCGGCAGCTCGGCCTCACCCTCGCCGAGATGGGGCGGGCGGCGGAGGCGGTCGGCATCCTCGCGCCGCTGGCCGAGAAGCTGGGCGATCCGCAGTCGCTCAACGCCTACGCCCTGGCGCTCTCCGAGGCCGGCCGGCAGAAGGAGGCCTCCGGCGTGCTGCAACGGGTGCTCGCGAACGATCCCGACAATCCCAAGGCCTACGAGCAGCTCGGCCTGGTCGAGTTGCGCCAGGGGCACTGGATCCAGGCCCGCGACCGCTCCCGCCAGGCCCTGAAGCTCAATCCGAAGCTGCCGCTGGCGTGGAACGATCTCGGGGTCGCCCTCTTCCAGCTCGGCGCCAAGGGGGAGGGGATCGACGCCTGGCAGAAGGCGGTCGATCTCCAGCCCGACCTCTGGGACGCCCTCTGGAACCTCGGCACCCAGGCGGCCGAGCTGGGCCGCGCCGAGCAGGCCCGCAAAGCCCTGGAGCGCTTCGCCGCCGGCGCGCCGCCCGCCCGCTACGGGCCGGATATCGAGAAAGCGAAGGCGTTTCTGAAGGGGATCAATCTGAGACAGGTCAAGCCATGAAGCATTCCTGGATTCTGCTGGCGGTCTCGATTCTGACGGCGGCCTGCTCGCGCGGAGGCGGCGGGGGAGCCCCGGACATCCCGAAGGGGACGCCGGTGATCCTGATCTCGATCGACACCCTGCGGGCGGACCACCTGCCGGCCTACGGCTACAAGGGGGTGGAGACGCCGGCGATCGACGCCATGCGGCGGGACGGCGTCCTCTACGAGCGCGCCTACTCGACGACGCCGCTCACCTTCCCCTCGCACACGACGCTGCTGACAGGGCTGCTGCCGGCGGTGCACGGCGTGCGCGACAACGTCGGCTACAAGCTCGACGCGGCCAGGGTGGAGCGCGGCGAGCTGCCGTTCCTGCCGGAGATCCTGAAGAAGGCGGGGTATGCCACCGGCGGCGCCGTCTCGGCCTACGTGCTGCAGGGGAAGACCGGCCTCTCGACCGGCTTCGACTTCTACGAGGATGGCATCGAGTTCCGTTCCGGCACCGGCCTCGGCGGCCTCCAGCGGCCGGGGGGCGAGACGCTCGAGCTGTCGCGGAACTGGCTGCGCTCGGTCGAGGACAAGCCGTTCTTCTTCTTCTTCCACATCTACGAGCCGCACACCCCGTACGCGCCGCCCGAGCCGTACGCCTCGCGCTACCCGCTCAAGTACGACGGCGAGATCGCCGCCGCCGACCACATCGTGGGCGAGCTGATCGCCGAGCTGAAGGCGCAGGGGGTCTACGACCGGGCGCTCGTCGTCCTCCTCTCGGACCACGGCGAGGGCTTGAACGACCATGGCGAGGAGGAGCACGGCGTGCTGCTCTACAACGAGGCGATCCACGTGCCGCTGATCGTCAAGCTGCCGAAGTCGCAGGACGCGGGACGGACCACGGCGCGGCCGGTCGAGCTCCTCGACGTCACCCCCACGGTGCTCGGCCTGCTCGGGATGGCGGTGCCGAAGGCGATGCCCGGCATCTCGCTGCTCGCGGCCAACGTGCCGCCGCGGCGGATCTACTCCGAGACCTTCTATCCGCGCCTGCATTTCGGCTGGAACGAGCTGTTCTCGCTGATCGACGAGAAGAACCATCTGATCGAGGGGCCGGACCCCGAGCTCTACGACCGCGGGAAGGACCCGCGGGAGAAGAACAACGTCCTGCGCGACGAGCGGCGCATCTACGCCGCGATGCGCCAGGATCTCGCGGGGTACGACCGCCGGCTCGCTCCGCCCGCCGCGGTGGACGAGGAGTCACGGCAGGCGATGATGGCGCTCGGCTACATCGGCTCCGCCGGCAGCGCCGCCGACGGGCCGCTGCCGGACCCGAAGAGCAAGATCGGCTCGCTCGGCGACCTCAAGGAGGGGTTCCGGCTGATCGCCGCCAAATCCTATCCGGAGGCGGTCGCGGCCTTCCGCAAGGTGATCGCCGAGAACCCGAAGATGGTGGACGCCTGGGAGTTCCTCGCCCGCGCCTTGCAGCGCAGCGGCAGGACCGACGAGGCGCTCGCCGCCTACCAGCAGGCGCTCAAGGTGTCCAACGGCTCGCCGCAGATCGCCGTCGCCGCGGCGTCCTTCTACTTCGAGCTCGGCCGCCTGGACGAGGCGGAGACGCACGCCAGGATGGCGCTCGCCACCCATGGCTCCTTCGCCCATGGCCTGCTCGCCCAGATCGCCCTCCAGCGTGACGACCTCGACCGGGCGGAGAAGGAGGCGCGGGCGGCGATGGACGAGAAGAGCCTGCGCCTGGGGCCGATGATCACCCTGGCCGAGGTGCTCCACGCCCGCAAGGACGACGCCGGCGCCCTCGACCTCACCCGCAAGGCGGCGGAGATCTACGACCGGCGCGAAGCGAAGGACCCGGAGCTGATCCGCGGCCTCGCCCTGATCCACGGCAGGATCCTCGCCGACCAGGGGGACGCGCCGGGCGCCGAGAGCGCCTTCAAGAAAGAGATCGGCATGTTTCCGGAGAGCATCCGCGCCTACTCGAACCTGGCGATCCTCTACGCCCTTTCCGGCCGCCCCGCCGAGGTGGCCCCGACGCTGCGGACGATGGTCGACAAGAACCCCTCGCCGATCGCCTATGCCGAGGCGGTGAGGACGCTGCGCATCCTGAACGACCCCGGCTCCGCCCAGAAGCTGCTGAGCTACGCGCGGACGCGGTTCCCGGGGGACGCGGGGTTGCGGAAGCTGGGCTGAAACACTTTCCCCTTCCCGAGCGTAGGGGTTCACGGCAGCACTTACCCGAGGGGAGCACCGCCGTGGAAACCCTGATGCAGGATCTTCGCTACTCCGTCCGGACGCTCCTCAAGAGCCCGGGTTTCGCTCTCATCGCCGTGCTCTGCATCGCGATCGGCATCGGCGCCAACACGTCGATCTTCAGCGTCGTCAACGCCATCCTGCTCCGCCCGTTCCCCTACGCGGATCCCGACCGCATCGTGGCCCTGCACGAGATCCAGCCGAAGAACGACATCGACTCCGACGGGCTCTCCAATCTCGACTATCAGGACCTGCGCGCGCAGGCGACCGGGTTCTCCGCGATCACGGCCTATACGCAGCGGAGCCTCACCTTCTCGGGGGACGGCGAGCCCGAACGGGTGGAGGGGGCGTCGATCGCCTGGAACCTGTTCCCGTTCCTCGGCGTCAAGCCGGCCCTCGGCCGCACCTTCCACGAGGACGAAGACCGCTCCGGCGCTCCCGGCGCCGTGCTGCTCAGCCACGAGCTCTGGATGCGCCGCTTCAACGGCGATCCGAACGTCGTCAACAAGACGATCCTGGTCAACGCGGCGGCGCATACGGTCGTTGGCGTGATGCCGCCGCACTTCTCGTTTCCTGAAAGACAGCTCGCCTGGGTGCCGCTCGCGCCGTTCGTCAAGGACAGCCCGCGCTCCGAGCGCAACCTCTCGGTCCTCGGCCGGCTGAAGCCCGGGTCGGGCCTCGAACAGGCGCGGGCGGAAGTGAAGACGGTAGTCGAGCGGATCGCGAAGCAATATCCGGACTCGCACACCGGGTGGAGCGGCAACGCCCGCCCCCTCCGCGAGGAGTTCACCGGCAAGGAGACGCGCCTGATCGTGCTGACCATGCTGGGAGCGGTGATCTGCGTCCTGTTGATCGCCTGCTCGAACGTGGCCAACCTCCTGCTGGCGCGGGCCACGGTGCGGCAGCGGGAGGTGGCGGTGCGCGCCGCCTTCGGCGCCAGCAGGGTGCGGATCGTCCGCCAGTTCCTCACCGAGAGCGTGGTGATCGGCTTGCTGGGAGGCGCGCTGGGCGTCGCCTTCGCATACTGGGGGATCCGCTGGATCGAGGCCTCGATTCCGGCCGACAATCCGCCCCCCTACTGGATGCGCTTCACGATCGACGGCCCGGTTCTCCTCTACACCCTGGGGATCGCCGTGCTGACCGGGCTCCTTTTCGGGATCGCTCCCGCCCTCCAGGCGCTCAAGACCGATCTGCATGAGACCCTGAAGGAAGGGGGGCGTGGCGCCGGCGGGAGCCTCCGGCGCAACCGGCTGCGCAGTGGGCTGGTGGTGGCGCAGGTGGCGCTGTCGCTCGTGCTGCTGGTCAGCGCCTCGCTCTTCGTGCGCAGTTTCCTCAATCTTCAGGACGAGCGGGGGGGCCTGGAGACCTCTCACCTGATGTCGATGCGGATCTACCTGCCAGCGGGGCGCTACGAGAAGGACGAGGACATGAGCCGCCGCGTGGAAGACGTGGTGCGGCGGCTCGAAACCCTGCCCGGCGTCGAGGCGGTCTCGGCGTCGAACAACATCCCGCTGGGGGACGGCGGCGGCTACGGGCGGATCGCCATCGACGGCAAGGATTTCCTGCGCGGCGAGGAGCCCAACGTTTTCTGGGCGGGCGTCAGCCCCCACCTCCTGAAAACGCTCGGCCTCAAGCCGGTCGGCGGCCGCGGCTTTACCGACGCGGAGGGCTTCTCGCTCTCCCACGTCGCCCTGGTCAACCAGATGTTCGCCGCCAAGCACTGGCCGGGGAAGGACCCCGTGGGACAGCGTTTCCGGCTGCTCGACGGTGACAACACGGAATGGATCTCGGTGATCGGCGTGGTCGCCGATTTCAAGAATGAGGACATCGACGACAAGATGCAGCCGGCCGCCTATCTGCCGTACCCCTACCAGCCGTCGCGCAACACGGGGTTGACGATCCGCACCCGCTTCGATCCGGTGCAGATCGTGGCCGGCGCGCGGCGGGAGATCCGGGCCTCGGACCCCGACCTGCCCGTCTTCGACGTCTACACCCTGGAGCAGGTGCGACAGAATGGGGTCTGGGAGTACCGTTTTCTGGGCGGCATGTTCATCGTGTTCGGCGTCATCGCCCTGTTCCTCGCCGCGATCGGCGTCTACGGCGTGCTCTCCTATTCGGTGAGCCAGCGGGTACGGGAGATCGGCGTGCGGGTCGCCCTGGGAGCCCAGGATGGGGACGTGATGCGGCTGGTGCTGCGCCAGGGATTGCTGCTGGCGCTCTTCGGCATTGTCTTCGGGTTGCCGCTGGCGTTCGGCGCCTCGCAGGTGGTGAAGGGCATACTCTACAACGTCAGCTCCAACGATCCGGTGAGCTTCGGGCTGATCTCCGCCATCCTCGCCGCCATCGCCGCCCTCGCGAGCTACATGCCCGCCCGCCGAGCCCTGGACGTCAATCCGCTGGACGCGATCCGGGGGGAGTAGCGCGTTTCAGAGCTGGCCGCGGATCAGCGGCGCCAGCAGCCGTAGAAGGCGCAGCTTCCAGATCTTCCAGCGCGGCACGCCGGGGTAGCGCTCCGTGGATCCCTCCGGAAATCCACGGTCGTCGATCCGCGCCGATTTTTCGAGGTGGCTGTCCATCAGGCTCCGCATCTCGGTGGCGAGCGGACCGTTGCGGACCACCAGGGCGAGTTCGGTGTTCAGCGTCTCGGAGCGGGGATCGAGATTGTAGGAGCCCACGATCACCGTCTCGCCGTCGATCACCGCCGCCTTGGAGTGGAGGCACTCCGGCCCCTGGTACTCCCAGAGCTCGACGCCGCTCCGCACGAGATCGGTCTTGTGGCCGGCGTAGCCCGCCTGCGGCCAGAGGTTATCGGTGGCGGCCAGCGAATTGGTCAGGATGCGGACGTGGACTCCGCGGTCGAGCGCCTGCCGCAATGCCGCGCGGAAGGCGCGGGAGGGGACGAGGTAGGGGGATTCGACGACGGCGGACTCCCGGGCGGAGTCGAGCAGGTCGCGCAACTCGGAGCCCACCTTGCGCGTCCGGTCCCGGGAATCCACGGGATCGTGGAGGAAGCGGACGGGACCGGCCTCGGCGAGGGTCGCGGGTGTGCGCTCCGGATCGTTCCGCGCCTCCTCGATCCTCGCGTCGAGCCAAGTCTTGTGGCCGTCGAGGAGCCGCGCCGCCTCGCCGGTCTCCTCCGGCGTCGCCCGTGCCCGGGAGGGCCGCACCTCGCGGCTCGCCCAGAGGGCGAGGAAGTAGCGGCGGGCCTCGGCGGCGGCATTCCCTTCCACCTGGAGATCGCAGTCGACGTAGTTGTGCGAGCGGATCTGGCGGCCGTAGCCGAAGTAGGTGCTCTGGATGTTGCGCCCGCCGGCGAGCAGGACGCGGCCGTCGGCGACCACCAGCTTGTCGTGCATCCGGCGGACGATCCAGAGCGGCTTGTCGAGCCGGAAAGGGTGGTACTCGCGGATCGCGACTCCCTCGGCCAGCAGATGGGCCTGGACGGCGCGCGGAATCCGGTTCCACTGGGCGTCGACGAGCAACTGCACGCGGATGCCCCGGCGGGAGGCGTCGCGCAGCAATCCGAGGCTGGTCAGGGTGAACGGGTCGTCGCCGACGATGAACGCCGAGGCGAGAATCTCCTCGCGCGCCGCGAGCACCATCTCCACCCGCGCCTCCGCCGCCTGCCGGTCGGTTGCGAGGATGCGCACCCGGTCGGCGAGGGCGGGGGAGGAGAGGAGGAGCATGAGCGGGAGGAGTTTCGCAGGATTCATCGACCTCGCCTAATCCCCTCCTGTCGGCAGCGGCTCGTCCCTGGTGAGGAAGGCCGACCGCTTCATCTCTTTGGTGCACGAGGTGTCGAGGCCGATCGGGGTGCCGTTGACGACGAAGTCGGTGATCAGCTTGCCGTAGCATTCGATGTGGGCCAGCCCGCCCGGGCTGTGGGCGTGGTCGCGGACCACCACGTTCAGGCTGCTCGGCAGGTGGCGCGCGACCTCGGCCGCCCACTCCGGCGGCGTCGCGGGATCGAGCCAGCCGGTCAGGATCAGCGTCGGCGCGGTCGACTCCACCGGCTGGAAGAACGACTCCGGCACCTGGGCGCGCGGCCAGGAGGCGCACGCGGCGATCTGGTCGCGGATACGGTCGTCCCCCTGGTAGGTGTTGGCGACCGCCGCCGCGACCGCCCTGGGATCGATGCGCGCCACGTCCTCGGCGCAGGTGATGGCGAGGTAGAGGCCGATGTCCCAGTCCGGATCCGTGCGGTCGAGCACGGTCATCAGGACCATCGGGCCGTAATCCCCCTGGGCCGCCCTATGGATGTAGAGCGGGATGCGGACCGAGAGGAAGGGGGAGTACTGCATCGCGCGCAGCGTGGTGGTGAAAGCCCCCTTGGAGATCGATAGCGTGACCGGCTTGCCCGTCTTCGGGTGCTTGATCGCCTGCTTGACCGGCCCCTGATCGAGCCTGGCCACCACCTTGGCGAGATCCCCGCGGAGATCGGGGAACGCGGCGCGGCAGCTCTCGTCCTTGGCGCAGTCGTCGAACAGCTTCTCGATGGCGTCCTGGGCCTTGCGGGCGTGGTAGAAGGGCATCTTCGCGTCCATGATCATCGCCCCGGCGAGCACGACGCTACGCACGTGCTCCGGGTGCCGCCGCATGTAATCCTGGGCCGCCCGCGTGCCGTAGGAGCCGCCGAAGACGTTGACGCGGTCGTAGCCGAGCCAGGCGCGCACGTCGTCGAGGTCGTCCGAGGCGATCGGCGTGGTGTACTGCGTGAGGTCGGCCTGGGCGGCGAGCCTGGGCCCGCAGGCCTTGAGGGTCTCCTGGGGGAACAGGGTCCGCACGTACCCCTGGAGATCGTCGTCGCTCCCGGGGAGGACGCAATGCAGGGGGTTGGACTTGCCCGTGCCCCGCTGGTCGACGAAGAGGAGGTCCCGCTGCTTGCGCAGGTCGGCGAGGATCTGGGCGAATCCCCCGGCCGCGCCGGTCGAGCCGTAGCCGGGGCCGCCGTTGATGTAGATGACCGGGTCCGGCGCCGGATTCGGGCTGAGGGCGGGGAGGACGACGACGTTGAGATCGATCTTGCGCCCCTGGCGGGTGGCGCGGTTCTCCCAGACGGCCAGGGCGCCGCAGAGGGCCGGCTCCTTGAGGCCCTCGACCGGGCAGGGCTTGAGCTTCTGAAGGACGGTGCGCGGGGCCGGCTTGAGCTCCGGCGAGCGCGGGGGCCAGCAGGCCGAGGCCGATCAGCAGCGAGGGAAGCGTTCTCATGAGGTCTCCTTGAAGTTTCCTGCTCCGCCCTACGGACTCCACGGCTCCCCGGTTTCCGCGAACCCTTTTCGCCCCGGCGGCATCGAAGAGTCCAGAAGGGTGCCGCTGGGCGTATTGTTGAGGAGGAGGGGAGCCGATCATGGCAGAATACCCATCGAGGCAGAAGCACCCGCCGCGCCTGAGCCGGTCGCGGTGGCGCCGCCCGCGCCGTCCCGCCGGCCGCTGGTCAAGCGCCATCACGGGATCGTGCGGCTGGCCCACTGGGCCAATACGGTGCTGCTGCTGGGGATGATCGCCAGCGGGCTGCAGATCTACATGGCCTTCACGCACTTCGGGCTCCGCGGCGGCCCCTACTACCCGAACCCGTGGGACGGCAAACCGTTCCCCGCCTGGTCCCGCCTCGGCGGCTGGCTGGCCGGCGGCCTCTCCTGGCATTTCGCCCTCGCCTGGCCGTTCGTGCTCACCGGGCTGGTCTACGTCGTCTATCTCGCGGTCTCGGGGGAGTGGCGCTCGATCCTGTTCCGGCCGAGCGACGTCCCCCGCGCCTGGCAGATGCAGCTCTACTACCTGCGCCTGCGCAAGGAGCACCCGCCGCAGGGGAAGCACAACGCCCTCCAGAAGCTCGCCTACACGTCATCATTCTGCTCGGCGCGCTGTCGGTGCTGACCGGCTTCGCCGTCTACAAGCCGGTCCAGCTCTCCTGGCTGACGGCGCTGTTCGGCGGCTACGAGCTCGCCCGCTACTGGCACTTCTGGGCGGTCTGGATCTTCGTCGCCTTCACTCTTCGTCCACGTCGCCCTGGTCTTCCTGGTGGACCCCGCCTCGCTGCGGGCGATGATCACCGGCTGGTACCGGGGGAGGTTCCCGAGCCATGACTGATCAGCCCGATGCCGTCCCTTGAGCCGCCGCGATCTCCTCCGCCTGGGGCTGACCGCCGGCGCCGCCTCGCTCGCCACCGCCTGCGGCTGGCAGGGGGGCCCCCTGATCCCGGCGCTGCGGGGCGCCTCCCGCCTGAACGACTGGGTGGGGGAGAAGCTCTTCCTCTCCCATCGCCACCTGGCGCACCAGTACCCCGTCTCGGCGCGGACGCCGGAGCCGCAACTTCCCGGCGTACTCGATCGCCCGGCCGCTGCCGCGGGTGGCGGACCCCGCGGCCTGGGCGCTGGAGGTGGGAGGGAAGGTGCGCAAGCCGGCGCGGCTCACCCTGGAGATGCTGCGGGCCATGCCGCGAGTCCGCTACACCATCAAGCACCACTGCGTGGAGGGGTGGTCGGCGATCGCCACCTGGACCGGCGTGCCGCTGGCGTCGGTGGTGGCCCTGGTCGAGCCCACGGAGGACGCGCGCTACCTCCGCTTCGACACCTTCGACGCCAATTACTACAACGGCTGGGACCGCGAGAGCGCCCTGCACCCGCAGACGATCCTCGCCTACGCCTTCAACGACCGGCCGCTCGAGCCCGCGCACGGCGCGCCGCTGCGGCTCTACTCGCCGGTCAAGCTGGGCTACAAGCTGACCAAATATCTGACCAAGGTGACCTTCACCACCGAGAAGCCCGGCGGCTACTGGGAGGACCAGGGGTACCCCTGGCTGGGCGGGATCTGAGCGGGGTCTGACGAAAAGGGGCCGGCGCTGGCGGCGCGGTTGCATCCTTGCCGTCCGCCGGGAGATCTTTACGCCCCATATGGCCACTTATGCGATCGGCGACGTCCACGGCTGCTTCCAGGCGCTTCAGCGGCTGTTGCGGAAGGTCGCCTACGATCCCCGGCAGGACCGTCTCTGGTTCGTGGGCGACCTGGTCAACCGCGGCCCGCGCTCGCTCGAGGTGCTGCGCTGGGCGGCGGAGCGGGACGACCGGATCGTCGCCGTGCTGGGCAATCATGATCTCCACCTCCTGGCCCGCGCCGCCGGGGTTTCCGAGGTGAAGAAGCGCGACAGCCTGGAGGCCGTGCTGGCGGCGCCGGACCGCGACGACCTCCTCGCCTGGCTGCGGGGGCGGCCGCTGATCCACCGCGAGGGGGAAATGCTGCTCGTCCACGCCGGGCTGTTCCCCGGCTGGACCCCGGCCGAGGCGGAACGCCTGGCGCGCGAGGTGGAGGAGCGGTTGCGCGGGGAGAAGGCGGCGAAGCTCCTGGCGGCGGTCGATCAGAGGGTGGCGGAGCGCTGGAAGGAGAGCCTCTCCGGCCACGAGCGGGCGCGCGTGGCCCTGGCCGGCTTCGCGCGGCTGCGCACTCTCGACGCCGAGGCGCGGATGTGCGCCGACTTCAGCGGCCCGCCGGCGCTCGCTCCCAAAGGGTGCCACCCCTGGTACGCCGCCCCCGGCCGCCAGAGCGCCGGCGCGACGGTGATCTTCGGCCACTGGGCGGCGCTGGGGCTCAAGGTCGGAGACGGCGTCGCCTGTCTCGACACCGGCTGCGCCTGGGGGCGCGAGCTCACCGCCCTGCGGCTCGACGACTGGCGGATCTTCCAGGAGCCGGCGGGGGAGAGCTAGGCGTCAGACCGTCCGTGCCGTCCCTGTTCGTCCCTGATCGTCCCTGTTCACATGTGTATTAGGATTCACCCATGAACGACCAAGACCGCGAGCGCGCCTGGGAGCTGTTCGGGCTCCTCTTCCAGGCCCACCCCTGGCACGGGGTATCGATCGGCCCCGAGGCGCCCCGGGTGGTGACGGCCTACATCGAGATCGTCCCCACCGATACCGTCAAGTACGAGATCGACAAGCCGAGCGGCCACCTCAAGGTGGACCGGCCGCAGCAGTTCTCGAACGTCTGCCCGACGCTCTACGGCTTCATCCCCCAGACCTTCTGCGGCGAGCAGGTGGCCGCTTTCGGCCTTTCACGGGCGACGCCGCCCATGGTCGACCACGTGATCGAGGGGGATGCCGATCCGCTGGACATCTGCATCCTTTCGGAGCGGACCTTCTCGCACGGCGACACCCTCCTGCAGGCGGTGCCGGTCGGCGGGCTGCGCCTGATCGACCGCAACCAGGCGGACGACAAGATCGTCGCCGTGCTGAAGGGGGATGCGGCGTTCGGGCACTGCCGGGAGATCGGCGACCTGCCCGCAGCGCTGATCGAGCGGCTCCAGCACTACTTCCTCACCTACAAGCGCCCGCCCGGAGCGGAGCTCGAAGCCATCCACATCAACAGCGTCTACGGCTCCGCCGTGGCCCACGAGGTGATCGAGCGCAGCCGCGCGGACTACGAGGAGCGGTATCCGCGGCTCAAGGACCGGTTCATGGAGGCGCTGGGGCAGGCGTAGAACGCTCCAGGGGGAGAGCGCAGATTCCGCGGATTGTGATTGCGTCTCCCCCCACACCGATCTAGACGGACTTCGATGCCAGATTCCCTTCCTCCCGCGGCAGGAAGCGCCGCGTTGCGCTAGAATTCGAAGTAATTAGCGAGCTGACATGTGACGATGATTGCCCGTCCCGAAGAAAAGGAGAGGGTGCTGTACGAGTTCGACGTGTTCCGCGTCGATCCCGTCCGCCGGCTCCTGTTGCGCGCCGAAGAGCCGGTCGCGATCACGCCCAAGGCCCTTTCGATCCTGCTCGCCCTGCTGGAGCATCCGGGCGAGGTGGTGGAGAAGGCGGAGCTGATCGAGCGGGTCTGGCCGGGCGTCTTCGTCACCGAGGCGAACCTGACGCAGAACATCTTCTCCCTGCGCAAGTGCCTGGGCGAGCGGGCGAACGACAACCGCTACATCGTCACCGTCCCCGGCCAGGGGTACTCGTTCGCCGGCGAGCTGCGGCGGATCGAGCGCTCCGCCACCTCCGAGATCCCGATCGTGACGGCCGCCCAGGAGGCGGCGCTGGCGCAGGCGCCGGTCCCGACGCCGGCCGATCCCCTGTCCGCCCTTGTTTCGCCGACCCCTGAGCCGTTCTCCCACGCTCGAGCCGGCAGCGCCCCCGGCCGCGGTTCCGGCGCCCACGCGGACGCCGGCCCGGCGTCTGCGGCGGCTGCTCATCGGGGCCGGCGTGGGGGTGGTGGCGCTGCTGGTGACCGTCACCGCGGTTCACATCGTCCAGCATCTCGGCCCCGCGGCGCCGAAACCTCCGTCCGGCCCCGCGGCGGGGGCGGACAGTGTCCGCCAGGCGATCGCCGTGCTCGACTTCAAGAGCCTGTCGCCCAACGCGGATACGCGCTGGCTGCAGACCGCCTTCTCCGAGATGCTGACCACCGAGCTGGCGGCCGGCGGCAAGATGCGGGTGATCCGCGGCGAGCGGGTCGCGCAGGCGGTGCGCTCGCTCGCCCTGCAGGATCCCGGCAGCCTCGGCGCCGCCGATCTCCAGCGGCTGCACGACACCCTCGGCACCGACCTGGTCGTCGTCGGCTCCTTCCTGCCCATCCAGGGGCAGATCCGCCTCGATCTGCGGGTGATCCAGCTCCCCGCCGGCGAGACCGTGCTCTCGCTGGCCGAGCGCGGCACCCAGCAGGGTCTGTTCGACCTGGTTTCGCGGACGGGGGAGAAGCTGCGGGATTCGCTGGGCGTCGCCGCGCTGTCGCCGAAGCAGGTCCAGGAGGCCCAGGCCCTGCGGCCGTCGAGCCCGGATTCGTCCCGGCTCTATACCGAGGGGCTCGCGCGGCTGCGCGCCTTCGATTCCCCGGGCGCGCTGGGTCCCTGCAGCAGGCCGTGAAGGCGGATCCAGGCTCGGCGGTGATCCACTCCGCCCTGTCGCGGGCCTGGTCCGAGCTGGGCTATGACGCGAACGCGATCGACGAGGCCCGCAAGGCGCTCGACCTCGGCCGTTCGCTGCCGCGCGAGGAGCGCCTCGCCATCGAGGGGCGCCTCTACAGGGCGAGCAAGCAGTGGAGCAAGGCGAGCGAGGCCTACCGGTCGCTCTGGACCTTTTTCCCGGACGACGTCGAGTATGGGCTGCAACTCGGCGAGAGCCTGATGCTGGGAGGCCGGGGTGCCGAGGCGGCCGCGACGTTCGCCTCGCTGCACAAGCTGCCGCCGCCCGCGGGCGAGGACCCGCGCATCGACGTGGCGGAGGCGAGGAACGCGCGGCGGCTCGCCGATGTCACCGGCGCGCAGCGCGCCGCCGAGAGAGCCATCGCGAAGGGGCGCCAGTCCGGTCAGAGCCTGGTGGTCGCCCAGGCCCTCATCTATCAGGGGGACGCGCTGCTGACGCAGGGCAAACCCCAGGATGCCATCCGTCTGTTCCGGGAATCCGCGGAGTTGGCCAGGAAGGCCGGCTATCAGTGGGGGATCGGCATGGCCGCGGCCAACATCGGGTCGGCCTTGCAGGTCCAGGGGGACCTCGACGGCTCGGAGAAGGCCAATATAGAGGCGCTCGCCATCGCCCAGAAGATCGGCAGCGCCGCGGCCACCGCGGCACAGCTCCAGCAACTGGGCACGCTGCACCGCGACCGGGGGGAGCTGAGCGAGGCGCGGAAATTCCTCGACCAGTCCCGCGACTGGTATGTGAAGATCGGCGAACGCCTGTATGAGGCCCAGGTGCTCGACGCCGGCGGTGCCGTGCTCATCTCCCAGGGGGACCTCGACGGCGCGCGCCAGCACTTCGAGCGCGAGCTCGCCCTCAGCCAGGCGCTCGGCAACCCCGTCCAGACGGCCTTCGCGGTCAAAAATCTCGGGCAGGTCCTCGCCGTGCAGGGGGAGCTGACGGCGGCCCGCCGCCGTTATGAGGAGGCTTTCGCCGCGTTCCACAAGGCGGGCGAAGCGAGCTCCGCCGCCGAGGCGATGGCGCGCCTCGGCCGGCGTCTCCGCGCAGCTCGGAGACCTGCGCACCGCCTGGCAGCGCTCGGCGCAGGCGCTGGCCGCCAAGCAGCAGGCGGGCGACCGGATCGGCGCCGGCCGGATCTTCGGCCTGCGCTCCCGGCTCGCCTACCAGCTCGGCGACCTCGCCGCCTCCCGCGCCCTCGCCGACGAGCAGCTCCAGATCGCCCGCCAGACCGGCGCGCGCTCGCTCACCGCCCTGGCCCTTCAGAACCGCGGCCGGGCCGAGTACGCGGCCGGGAACCTCGCCGTCGCGCGCTCGGAGCTCACGGAGGCCCTGCGGGTGAGCTCGTCGCTGGGCGAGGAGCTGCGGGCGATGGAGATCCGCCTCGATCTGGCCGCGCTCGCGCTCGCCGGGAACCAGGCCGGCGAGGCCGCGGTCCTCGCGCGTCAGGCCGCGGCCTGGTACCGGCAGCGCGGCATCCCGGGCGGCGAGTCCCAGGCTCTCTCGATGCTCGCCGAGTCCCAGCTGCGCCAGGGTCTGCGCGGGGAGGCGCGGGCGACGGCGGCGCAGGCGCGCGTCCGGCTCGACGCCAGCGAGGACCGCGAGCTCCGCGTCACCGTCGGCGTCCGGTTGGGGAGGATCGAAGCGGGCGACTGGGAATGCCGCCGAGGCGCTCCGGCAGCTCCGGCGGGCGGTCGACGACGCCGCGAGCTTCGGGTTCGCCGCCGCCGGCCTCGAAGCCCGGCTCGCCCTCGGCGAAGTCCAGCGCGGGGCCGGCGATCCGGCGGCCGGCGCCACCCTGGCGGCGGTCCGCAAGGAGGCCGAGACCCGCGGCTTCAAGCGGCTGGCGCTGGCGGCCGAAAAAACAGGGACATAGGGACACCAGGAGAGTCATCTCTTCTTCGCTCCCACCCCCATCTCCTCCAGCAACGGCCCGGCCGCGTCGCCGTGGAGGGCCTGCATCAGCCAGAGCATGTAGCGCACGTCGACGCTGATGTTGCGCGCCACGTCCGGGTTGTAGCCGAAGTCGTTGGCCACGTTCTCCCAGACGCGATCGAAATTGACCCCCACCAGCTCGCCGCGGCCGTTGACCACCGGGCTCCCCGAGTTGCCGCCGGTGGTGTCGGCGTCGGCGAGAAAGTCGACCGGCACGTCCTTCAGCCTGGGGTCCGCCCAGCGGCTCGCCGGGGCCTTGGGCGCCGCCGCCAGCAGCTCGGCGGGAGCGTTGAAAGGGGGCGCGCCGGTGTTCTTCTCGACCACGCCGCCGACCGTCGTCTGCGGGCGCATCCAGACGCCGTCGCGCGGGCTGTACCCCTTCACGTGGGCGAAGGCGACGCGCAGCGTGCCGTTGGCGTCCGGGGCCACGGGGCGGCCGGCGTGGGCGATCACGGCGCGCTGCCAGCGGGGGCGCAGGCGCGACACGGCGCCCTGGAAACGGTCGTCCTGCTCCTTGAGAGCGCGCAGCTCGCGGTCGAGCGCGAAGGCGAGGTCGAGCAGCGGATCGTGGCGGCCGCGGAGCTGCTCCTCGCTCTCGTCGAACATCCGTTTGCGCTCCGCGAGATCGGTGACCTTCGTGCGGGCGAGCAGGTCGTCCACCCGGGCGCGGATCGCTTCGCGTGGCCGCCGGCGAGAAAGCTCTCCACGGCCGGCACGCGATTCCCCTCCGGCATCGCGGCGAAGCGGGTGAAGACATCCGCGAGCAGGGCGGCGTCCGTCGGCCCGTCGAGGCGCTTCTGCTCGCGCTCCAGCCGCTCGCCGAGCCGCTCGCGGTTGCGCTCCTGGTAGTCCGGCTCGCGCTCCAGGTCCGGCTTCGCCTTCTCGCCCGCCCAGCGGGCCAGGGTGAGCGCCAGGTCGAGCGGCTTGGGACCGTTCTTCATCAGGGTCAGCAGGAAATCGCGGTCCCACGTCCGCCGGCGCTCGGCGATCATCCGCGCCAGCTCGTCGTGCGCCGCCACCGCCTCCCGCTGCTCCGGACGCTTCGCCGCCCAGGCGAGGATCTCCTTCTCCGCGGCCGTCTTCTTCTCCAGGATCCGCCCGCGGCGGATGCCGGCCACCTGACCGCGCGAGTTCTTCTCCTGGTTCGCGAGCCCCTTGATGCGGTCGGCGAGAGCGATGCGCACCGCTTCATCCGTCTTCGAAGCGGCCTCCATCCGGTCGATCCAGGCGCGGTAGAGCTCGGCGCGGCGCGGGTAGAAGAGCTCCGCCCGCTCGCGCATCTCGGCCTCGGTATAGGAGCGGAAGGTCAGGCCGGGATAGCCGGCGACCATCACGAAGCTGTCCGGCTCGACGCCGCGCGGCGAGACGGGGAAGAAGTGCCGGGGCTTGTAGGCGACGTTGGCCTCCGCCTTCGGCGCCGGCTGGCCGCCGGGGCCGGCATAGACGCGCAGCAGGGCGAAGTCGCCGACGTGGCGGGGCCAGCTCCAGTTGTCGATCTCGCCGCCGTAGTCGCCCACGGCTCCGGGCGGGGCGTAGACCAGCCGCACGTCCGGGAACTCCAGGCTGTCGATCAGCACGTAGCGCAGGCCGCCGTCGAACGCCGCCACCTGGCAGCGGTGGTGCTCGGCCTTCTCGCACGCGGCCACCATCTCCTTCTGCTTGCGCTCGATCGCCCGGAAGCGCGCGAGGTCGTCCGCGCCGGCGGGCACCGCGGCCTCGACCTCGCGGGTGACGTCGGTCATGCGATGGGGGATCGTGGCGCGGACGCCGGACCCCGGCAGCTCCTCGGCCGGCGTGCGGGCGAGGAAGCCGTGGGTGATCAGGTCCCGCTCCGGGGTCGAATGCTGCTGCAGGATCGAGAAGGCGCAGTGGTGGTTGGTGATCATCAGCCCCTGAGGGGAGATGAAGCCGGCCGTGCACCCCTCGATCTTCACGGCCGCGTCGAGCAGGCCGGCGCCCTCCGCGGTCCACAGCTTCTGCGGCGGGATCTCGAGGCCCAGCTCGCGAAGCCACTTCGGGTCGTGCTGCAGCACCTGCTCGGGGGTCCACTTTCCTTCCACGGCGAAAGCTCCTGCGCATGCGGCCCAGAGGCCGAGAGTGAAGACGGCGGCGGCACGGATTCTCATGGCGGGGGAGTTTACCGCAGGGCGGAGTGGCAACAGGAACCCATAGGGGCTGGCCGGTGCTCCGGACCGAGAGCCGGTCGCGATCTTACTGTAGAGACGCCCCGTGGGGCGTCTCCGAATCGGGAAGGACGGTTTGTCTTACTATGTTGTTCCCACGGCGCTTCAAGGGCAACATCAAGGGCAACACGCAGCCGAGATCCTGCCCCCGGAGATGCCACACAGGGGCGTCTCTACAGTGGGAAGGCACCGCGTAGAGAAACAAGTTTTGTTAGGCGCTCTAAACTGCGGGTGTACGTGAACTGGAGACAGCAATGAAAGAGATTGAAAGTGACCCTGTGATCGACGAGATCCGGGAGGTTCGACGCCGCATTTCAGCCCAGTTCGATCACAACCCTTCAAAGCTGGTGGCTCATTACATGGAGATCCAGAAGCAACGCAAAGACCGGCTGGTCGAGACCGAAAAGGACTCTGAACAAGCCGGTCTGAAACCCGACTAGATTGGCAGCCCGGTCAATTCCCCGCGCAGGCCAGGGCGGCGGGGAGCTGCGGGGAGACGAAGGAAGGCTGGAACCGGTTGTGGAAGTAGTACGGAATCCCCCAGAAGGGCTCGGTCTCCTGGCCGTCGCCGGCGGGCTTGGCGGGATCGCAGATCACCACCCTGTGGTCCGGGGAGAAGCCGGGGAGCTCGGACTCGAAATAGGCCACCCAGAGGCCGGTGTCGTTGAGCGCCTGCATGTCGGTGATCTCGACCTCGGTGGGGACGCCGTTGCGGTTCGAGGTGTCGCCGCCCAGCAGCTCCGGGTGCTTGGTCCACGCCCAGACCAGGGAGTCGTGCAGCACGAAGCGGACCTCGTTGCCCGGGCCCGCCCACCGCTTGAGGCGCGTGGTGGACGGTGCCGGGACCCCAGCGCAGCTCGTAGGCGGCGCGCACGGCCGGGTCGGCGAAGGACAGGGTATAGGCGTTCGGATGCGCCCCGACGAGGTCGGGCCGGGCGGAGAAGTCGACCTGGTAGGAGACGAAGGGGCTCGTCAGGGTGTCGAGCTGGTAGCGCGAGGTCCTGAGGCCCCTCGCCTGCGGGTCGTAACCCACGCCGGGGCGGGTCTGTGCCATGGCGGGGACGGCGGCGAACACGAGGACAAGAGCGGCAAACATCCCACGACTGCGGATCGGCATCCGAAGACCTCCAGGAGCTGAATCGATTTCCAGGGTACGACGGTCGGCATGCTATCGCAGCATGGCCGAGCTGTCGAGGCCGATGGTACACTTCGGTGTCCGACGGTATTCAAGTGGAAAGGATTTTATGAACAGCAAGCAGATACTGGCGGCCCTGGGGATCGCCTCGACGCTCCTCGCCGCCGGCCCGGCGACGGGCTGCGCCGCGACCGGCAACAGCGCTCCGCCGGCCGCGAAAGCCGAGATGAAGCCGGAAACCAAGCCGGAGATGACGCCGGGCGTCATGACGGTGACCACGAAAGACTATACCTTCACCGTCCAGACGCCGGCGGGGTGGACGGGGGATATGGAGGGCGCCAAGAAGTATCAGGGGAGCGTCCTGTTCACTCAGAAGCCGGAGGCGGCCATCCCTGGAGCGGGCCAGGTGCTGGTGGGCGTTTACCACAAGTTCGACGAGAACGTGGGGCTGCGCCTCGAGACGGACACGCAGAACTACCGGAAGCAATATCCCAAGCTGGAGCTCGGCGAGCTGGACGCGAAGCACCCGCAGTACGCGACCTTTCCGCGGACCTTCTCGCAGGCCGGCGAGTTCTACCAGTACGTGACCTACCTCAACCCCGGATCGCTCTACCCCTACTCGCTCTTCGTGGCGATGTACAAGAAGACCCCCGCGACGCCGGCGGAGCTCGCCGCCTACAAGGAGATCGTGCGGTCGCTGAAGATGACCCCGCCGAGCTCGAAGCCGACCCAGTAGCGAGCTCTGCTCAGTCCATAAGCGCTACGACCTGGTACGGGAGAACCAATAACTGGCCCGGCGTTTATCGTGGGCCACGGCTAAAATCCGTACCAGGTCGTCGTAAGTTCTGTAGATGAGGCTATAAGGATAGAGCCTGAATACGTACCGCCGCGTCTTTGCTTTGTAGCGGGGCCAGCGAAGAGGTGCCGCCGCAACCTGCTCGATGGCGTGATTGAGATCAGCGAGAAATCCTTCTTCAGCCGCAGGGCTCTGCGTCAGGTACCAGTCCCGGGCCTCCTCGACCTCTCGGGCTGCCTCCGGGTGGAAGATGAACCGGCTAGGGGTCACGGCGACCGTGCATGAGCCGGTTCCGGAGTTCTTCCCAGGAAACCCCCTGCACCACTCCGGATTCCAGCTCAGTGGCTCGGCGCTCGATCTCCACAGCCCAGGCATCTTCCTCATCGGCCTCGGCGGATTCCAAGCTGTCGAGTAGCCGGGCCGCTACTTCCGCGCGGTCCTGTTCGTCCAATGCCAGAGCCTTGCGAACGACCTCTTCGACTGGAGCCTTCATGCCTTCAGCCTAGCACAAGGCTTCGAGATGGAGTGCTAGCCGCTCGTGATCAGCGTGCGATACGTGCGCAGATGCCGGAAGGCGGCCTCGGGCTCGCCCAGTTGCTCGTAGATCCCGGAGAGGTTGTAGTGGGCGTCCGCGAGCGTGCGGTCGAGGTCGAGGGCGGCCACGTAGGCGTCGGCGGCCTCGCGCAGCCGGCCGAGATCCTGAAGGACGACGCCGAGGTTGTAGGCGGCGGTGGTGTCGTCCGGCCGGGCGGCCAGGGCCAGGCGGTAGTGCCGCTCGGCCTCGACGATCTCCCCCCGCTCGTGGAGGAGGCGCCCGAGGTTCACGTGGGCGTCCGCGAGGTCGGGCTCGATCTCCAGCGCGCGCCGGTAGGCCGCCATCGCCTCCTCCGGCGAGTCTTCCTCCATTTCGGCGCCGCGCTCGTACCAGTCCGCTCCCCTCTCGGGCTCGTCAGGCTTCCCGTCCTCCTCCGCGCGGCAGTGCGCAGGGGGAGCGTCGCGGCGCCGCGCGCCAGCTCGGCGAGCTCGAAGTCGAACACCGCCTGCCCCGACTCGGGGTTCCAGACGTCGCGGCCGTCGCGCACCACGACGTGATGCCCCTGGGCGGAGATGCGGACGCCGGTGAGCGCGCGGTCCTTGGGGAGCTGCTCGCGCAGGTTCTGCAGGGCGAGGCGCACGCGCCGCCGGGGGACGCGGGCGGCGAGCAGCCCCTTGGCGGTGCGCAGGACGATCAGATCCTGGAAGGAGAAGTAGTACTCGCCGCGCGGGCCCTGCGAGGGGGCGAGGAAGCCGGCCCGGACGTAGGAGCGGACCTGCGCGGCGGAGAGGCCGAGCAGGGCGGCGACATCCTTGGTCGAGTAGCCTCTGGCTTGAGAGGGGCGCGGGACCAGGCGGTCCAGCCCGCCCGGCACTTTGAGAGCGGAAGACCGGTTCATCCCCCTCAGTGTAACCCGGCGGGCTTATCTCTTTGAACTCTTTTTTTTCGGCGCGTCTTCGACGGCGGCCACCGAGTCGTTCGCGGCGCGCGACGAACGCTTCGCCGGCTTGCGTTCGGCGAGCGAGATCGGCTCGGCGGCAGCCTGCGGCTTGGCGGCGGCGAGGCTCGCCTTGAGCGCCGCCATCAGATCGATCACCTGCGCCTTCGGCGCCGCGACCGGCGTGGCGGTGATCTCCTCGCCCTGGACCTTGCGCTCGATCAGCGCCCGCACCTGCTGGCGCTGGGTGTCCTCGTAGGCCTCGGGGCGGAACTCGTCGGTGGCGATCTGCTCGATGAGCTGGACGGCGAGCTTGAGCTCCGGCTCCTTGAGCTCGGCCGTGCCCATCGGCACCTCGGAGAACGAGCGCAGCTCGTCCGAGTAGCGGAGCTGCTGCATGATCAGCCCCTCTTCGAACGGCCGCAGCAGCACGAACTGGTCCTTGCCGCGGGCGACGTAGCGCGCCAGCGCCGCGCGGTTGGTCTGCTTCATCGCCTCGGCGAGCAGCCGGTACGGCCGGTCGCCCCCCTTGTCGGGCCCCAGGTAGTAGGACTTCTCGTAATAGATCGGATCGACCTGCTCGAGCGGCACGAACTCGGTGATCTCCACGGCGTTGGTCGGCTCCGGCGTCAGCGCCTTGAGCTCCTCTTCCGTAAAGAGAACATATTGCCCCTTCGCGTACTCGTAACCTTTCACCATTTCATCTCGCCCGACGACTTCCTCGTCGACCGGACAGATGTATTGTTGCTTCAAGCGGGAACGGCATTTCTTGTGGAGCATGTTAAATTGGATGCCGGCCGCGCTCTCTCCCGTCGAATAGAGTTTCACCGGGATCGTGACGAGACCGAATGAGATCATTCCGGAGGCAAAGGGTCGGGCGCTCATAAGGCGTAATATACCATTCAATCGCAATGATGGAGCGTATTTATCAGGATTTGACCACCGCCGTTCCGGAGATTCATTCGCGGCGGTCATTTAACGTTTCTACATGATTTCCCTGCCTTGAAATCGAGCTCCACGGCACCTGAACCGGTAACCGATTCGATCCGCGGCGAGCTGGTGCGGCTCGGCGCGCCGCGCGTGGCGGTCGATCCCGCCGCGCTGCGGCCGATGAAGCCGGAGACCGCCGAGCGGCCGTTCAACCGCGCGGGCTGGGTGTTCGAGCTCAAGTACGACGGCTTCCGCATGCTGGCCGCCGGCGGGGCGGGGGAGTCGCGGCTGTTCTACAAGAGCGGCCACGACGCCACCCGCATCTTCCCCGAGCTCGGCGCGGCGATCGCCGGCCTGCCGTTCCGCGGCCTGATCCTCGACGGCGAGGCGGTGGTGCTCGACGGCGAGGGGCGCCCCGACTTCCAGCGCCTGCAGAAGCGGGGGCTGCGCGTCCGCCTCGCCGACGTCCAGCACGCCGCCGCGGCCAGCCCGGCGACGCTGTTCGTCTTCGATCTCCTGGGCTTCGAGGATTTCGATCTCCGGCCGCTGCCGCTCGCGGCGCGCAAGGAGATCCTGCGCCGCGTGCTGCCGCCGGGCGGCGACTGGATCCGCCTCACCGAGGAGATCCCGGAGCGCGGCGAGGACCTCTACGCCGCCGTCGCCGGCATGGGGCTGGAGGGGATCGTCGCCAAGCGCGCCGGCTCCCCCTACCGCTCCGGCTACGCGAAGGACTGGCTGAAGGTGCGGGTCGACCAGAGCTCGGACTTCGCGGTGGTCGGCTTCGAGCCGGTGGCGGGGGGGCGCACCGGCCTTCGCCGGCTCCACCTCGCGACCGTGGACGGCGGCGGGCTCGCCTACGCCGGCGCCGTGGGCACCGGCTTCAACCGCGAGGTGGAGGGTGAGATCCGCGCGCGGCTCGATCCGCTGCGCCGCGCCACCCCGCCGCTCGCGATGGCAGACGTCCGCGGCACGGTCTGGGTCGAGCCCGAGGTGGTCGTCGAGGTCCGCTACAAGGAGTGGACCGACGGCGGGCACCTGCGCCACCCCGTCTTCCTGCGCCTGCGCGACGACAAGACGGCCGGCGAGTGTTTCCGCCCCGGCGAGGAACGCGAGGAGGAAGAGGCAGAGGACGGAGCAGCCGGAGAAAAAAGCCGCCAAGCTCACCAATCTCGACAAGGTTTTCTGGCCGGGGGAGGGGATCACCAAGGGGGATCTGATCGAATATTACCGCGCGGTCTCCCCCTGGCTGCTCCCGCTCCTGCGCTCGCGCCCGCTGATGCTCGACCGTTATCCGAACGGCATCACCGGCAAGTCGTTCTTCCAGCGGAGCGAGCCGGTGGACGGCGTGGAGGGGCTGCTGGCGCTGGTGAATCTCGGCGCGATCCCGTTCCACATCGGAGCCAGCCGGCTGGAGAGCTCCGGACCATCCGGACTGGTGCATCCTGGACCTCGATCCGAAGACGGCGCCGTTCGCCCACGTGGTGAAGATCGCGCTCGCCATCCGCGAGCTGTGCGAAGAGATCGGGATGCCCAGCTTCGTGAAGACGAGCGGCGGCAGCGGCCTGCACGTCCTGCTGCCGATGGGCGGGCAGCTCGCGCACGAGCCGGCGCGGCAGCTCGCCGAGCTGCTCGCCGGGGTGATCGTCGCCCGCCTGCCGGCGATCGCCACCACCGCCCGGTCGATCGCCGCCCGCGGCGGCCGGGTCTACGTGGACGCCCTGCAGAACGGCCGCGGCAAGCTGCTGGCCGCCCCCTACTGCGTCCGCCCGCACCCCGGGGCGCCGGTCTCGACCCCCCTCGACTGGCGCGAGGTGAACGCCCGCCTCGACGTCCGCGCCTTCGATCTGAAAACCGTGCCGCAGCGCCTCCGCAAGCGCAAGGCCGACCCTCTCCTGCCGGTGCTGACGGAGATCCCTGATCTCGAGAGGCGCGCTCTCGCTACTGTCGGAAAACCTTTAGAAACAAGAAACGGCCCGCGGGGGTAGCCCGCGGGCCGCGAAGAAGACGACGAAAAGGTTTTTGTTACGGCACGCAGGCCGTAACGTTCACGTCGTCGAGGAACCAGCCGGTGCTGGTGACGGTGCAGTCGGTGATCGCGGTGAAGCCGATGCGGACCGCCTGGCCGGCGCAGCCGCCGGTGCCGCCGGTGGCGGCGTTGCAGGCGGCGTCGAGATCGACCGTGGTGTTGACGAACGACGAGGCGCTGCCGGTGAACGCCGCCACGCCGGCGGCTCCCGCCGGCGGGCAGGAGGCGCTGATGGTGCCGTTGTAGGTGGTGCCGGAGAGGATCGCCGTGGCGGGCACGAAGAAGTAGTTGGTGCCGTTGACGGAGATCGTCAGCGTGCCGCCGTCGAAGCCGCTCTCGAAGCCGCGGCGGTGCCAGAACGACAGCCGGGAGGTGGTGGCGCCGGCGGGGACCGCGATGCCGGCCGCGCCGTTCGGCTGGGCGAAGGCGAAGGCGTTGCTGGCGTAGGCCGCCGTGCAGGTCGAGCCGCCGAAGCGGAAGATGTTGGCGCCGCTGCGGGCGGTGCAGGCCTGGACGCCGCGCCAGCTCGTCGTCGCGCCGCCGGCGACGAAGGTGCCGGTGGTCCAGCCGGCGAGGCCGCTGGTGCTGTCGAAGGTGTTGGTGTAGAGCGTCCGCGTGGTGCAGCCGACGCAGATGCCGGTGGTCGCCGTGGCCTGGATCGAGTTGCCGGACTCGCAGGAGGTGAAGGCGCGGACGACGTAGAAGTAGGCCGTGTTGCAGGTCAGGCCGGTGTCGCTGAACGACGTCGTCGCCGAGGTGCCGATCTGCGTGTACGGCCCGCCCGCGGTGGTCGAGCGGAGGATGCGGTACTGGGTGGCGCCGGCCACCGCGCTCCACGTGAGGTTGATGCCGGTCGAGCCGCTGGCCACCGCCGTCAGGCCGGTGGGCGCCGCGGGGGGCGTGCAGGTGGTGCCCCCCTCGGTGACGGCGGCGGTCCAGATCTCCTCTTTGGCGCCGCCGCGGCGGTCGGTCCAGGAGGGAAAGAAGGTGCCGGCGTAGCCGGAGAGGCTGTTGTAGTCGCCGTACTGGTTGCCGGAGTCGGCGCCGGCGATGGTCTCGTCGGTCTGTGCCGTGGTCACCTTGAACGGCGCGCTCCAGGAGGCGCCGTCGTCGAAGGAGGCCTGGTAGAAGACGTTGGTCTTCTTGCGCGTCGAATCGCCGGCCGTGTCGTAGTACATCACCGCGATCTGGCCGTTGGTCTCGTCGACCACCAGCCACGGGTTGTACTGGTCGTTGAGCGAGGCCTGGTTGTTGATCATCACCCGCGCGGCCCAGGTGGCGCCGCCGTCGGAGGAGCGGGCGAACCAGATGCGGGTCTTGCAGGCCGAGGTGGCGCTGGCGCCCGGCTCATTGGTGGCGGTGGTGCAGCCGGTGGCGCCGGTGAGATCGCTCCAGACGGCGTAGACCATGTTCTTGGTCGCCGTCCGGTAGGCGCCGCCGGAGGTGTAGATGAGCTGGCGGCGGCTGTTGAACGAGGGCACGCCGATATCGAAGGAGTCGAAGGTGGTGTTGATGGTGACCGGGGCGCCGTAGCTGACACCGCCGTTGGTCGACTTGGCGACCAGCAGCCTGCGGCTGCCGGTGTCCGGCCAGAAGACGAAGACGTCGCCGGAGCTGTTGGTCTTGACGTCGCAGCCGATCGCCGTGCCGGTGGTCTCGGCGCCGCTGATCTGGATCGCCGTCCCCCACGCGCCGCCCGGGCCGGTGCGGCGGTTGACGAACTGCGGATTGCCGTTGTGCCAGCAGGCGTAGATGTTGTCCTTGAAAGCCGAGGTGGCGCTGTGGTCGACCCAGATCATCTGCTTGTCGGTGTTGGTCTGGGTGCCGGAGAAAGTATTGTCGAAGGTCCAGGTGGCGCCGCCGTTGGTCGACTTGTAGGCCCGCATCTTGAGCGTGGTGCCGGTCGAGTTGATGCCGATCGTGGTGGCCCAGGCGGTGCCGTCCGAGGTCCAGTCGACCGTCGGATCGGAGTGGAAGGCGTCGCCGGTCTGCAGCGCGAGGCTGGTCTGCCCCCAGGTGGCGCCGCCGTCGGAGGAGAAGAACTGGGCCTGCTGGCCGCTGCCGCCGATGTTGTTCGAGGCGCCGATGATCTTCTGCGTGTCCCAGTAGTTGACCCGGATGTCCGACTCGCTGCGCGAGACGGTGGCCGCGCCGGAGACGCGGAGGTTGGTGCCGCCCGAGGTCTTCACCGGCCGCGGCGCGATGTCCGGCTCGGGACGGCCGGGGCGCAGGTCGGGGTGCTTCTCCATCCACTCCGCGACCTCCTTGAGCACCAGCGGATAGCCGCCGGTCGGATCGGTCGCCAGATAGGTCCCTTCCGGATGCGCCTTGCGCCAGTTGACGCGCAGCCAGAGCGGAATGCGGATCTTGTCGTACGCCTCGGCCGGGCGCAGCAGCGAGAAGTCCTGATTCTCACGGATCAGCTTCTCGAGCGCGCTGCCGGCCGGCGCCTCGGCTTTCTGGACCTGGGCCTTGAGCGTCGGCCAGCCGGCGTCGCCGGTGGCCGCGAAGGCCGCCGAGGTCAGGGTCAAAGACAAGACTGCGAGCAGCAATCTATGCATGGGGGTACTCCTTTCGAATCTGCAGGAATATCTCGAATATGATCGAGACGAAAAAATCAGACCTACAAGAGAGAAGGTGCGGCCTGGGCCCTGGGATGAGCCGAGGGAATTGTAAAAAAGCGCCCCGGACGGGGCGCTGCGATGTCGGACGGGAGTTGTACCGGCCCTTACGGCACGGTCACCGGGGCGGTCCAGATCTCTTCCTTGGCGCCGCTGCGGCGGTCGGTCCAGGAGGGGAAGATCTTGCCGGCGTAGATCGACAGGCTGTTGTAGTCGCCGTACTGGTTGCCGGAGTCGGCGCCGGCGATCGTCTCGTCGGTCTGGGCGGTGGTGACCTTGGCCGCGGCGGTCCAGGTGACGCCGTCGTCGCCCGAGGTCTGATACCAGATGTCGGTCTTCTTGCGGGTGCTGCTGTTGACCGTGTCGTAGTAGATCACCGCCAGGCGGCCGGTGGTCTCGTCGACGCCCATCCACTGGTTGTACTGATCGTTGAGCGAGGCCTGGTTGTTGATCATCACCGGCGCGGACCAGCTAGTGCCGCCGTTGGTGGAGCGGGAGAACCAGATGCGGGTCTTGCAGGTCGAGGCGGCGTTCGAGCCCGGCTCGTTGCTGGCGCTGGTGCAGCCGGTGGCGCCGGTCAGGTCGGTCCAGGTGACGTAGACCAGGTTCTTGGTCGCGGTCCTGTAGGCGCCGCCGGAGACGTAGATCAGGGCCCGGCGGTTGTTGAACGACGGCACGCCGATGTCGTAGCCGTCCTTGGCGGTGGCGATGATCACCGGTGTGCCCCAGCTCGTGCCGCCGTTGGTGGACTTCGCCACCAGGATGCGCCGGTTGGTGGTGGCCGGCCAGAAGACGAAGGCGTCGCCGGAGCTGTTGGTCTTGACGTCACAGCCGATGGCGGTGCCGCTGGTCTCGGTGCTGCTGACCTGGATCGGCGTGCCCCACGCGCCGGCCGGGCCGGTGCGGCGGTTGACGAAGGCCGGATTGCCGTTGTGCCAGCAGACGTAGATGTAGTTCTTGAAGGCCGAGGTGGCGCTGTGGTCGACCCACATGATCTGCTTGTCGGTGTTCGTCTGGGTGCTTGAGAACGTGTTGTCGAAGGTCCAGGTGGCGCCGCCGTTGGTCGACTTGTAGGCCCGCATCTTCAGCGTCGTGCCCAAGCCGTTGATGCCGATCGTCGTCGACCAGGCGGTGCCGTCCGAGGTCCAGTCGACCGTCGGATCGGAGTGGAAGGAGTCGCCGGTGACCAGCGGCAGGAAGCTCTGCCCCCAGGTGGCGCCGGTGTTGCTCGAATAGTACTGGGCCTGCTGGCCGCTGCCGCCGATATTGTTGGAAGCGGCGATAACCAGGGCCGGGTTCCAGTAGTTGATCCGGATGTCCGACTCGCTGCGCGGCACTGTCTGCGCGCCCGAGGCGCGGACGTTGGTGCCGACCGTCGCCTTCTCGCCCAGGCCCTTCTCCTCGGCCTCGGCGTCGAAGTCCTCGCGGCCGGGAGCCCGCGGGTCGTCCGCCCCGGTCGCCACCAGATCCTGGTGGAGCCGCATCCACTCGGCCATCTCCTTGAGCACCAGCGGATAGCCGCCGGTCGGGTCCGAGGCCACGTAGTTCCCTTCCGGGTGCGCCTTGCGCCAGTGGACGCGCAGCCAGAGCGGCACCGGGATCTTGTCGCTGGCCTCCTCGGCCCGCAGCATCCCGAAGTCCTGGTTGTTGAGGATCAGCTTCTCGAGCGCGCTGCCGGGCTGGACCCGGCTGGCCTTGAGCTGCTGATCGGGGGAGGGCCAGGGGGCCTGCCGGGGGGCGGCGCCGGCGAGCGATCCGGCGAACACTACGGCGAGCGTGGCGGCGGTCAGGGACAACCTGCGCATGGGCGATGCTCCTTTTGAATCTGCAGGAAAAAGTCTCCAATTCATTCGGAGACAAAAACGACAGGGCTTATAAGAGAGAGGTGCGGCTGGTCTCTACAGGCGAGCCGCCGGAAAGAAAAAGGCGCCCCGGGCGGGGCACCTTCTTCTCACATCCGGCGAGAGGTGTGCGCGGCTTACGGTTCGACGACCGGCACGGTCCAGATCTCTTCCTTGCCGCCGCTGCGGCGGTCGGTCCAGGAGGGGAAGATCTTGCCGGCATAGATCGACAGGCTGTTGTAGTCGCCGTACTGGTTGCCCGAGTCGGCGCCGGCGATCGTCTCGTCGGTCTGGCCGGTGGTGAGCTTGACCGCGGCGCTCCAGGTGGCGCCGTTGTCGGCCGAGGTCTGGTACCAGATGTCGGTCTTCTTGCGGCCGGCGTCGGCGACGGTGTCGTAATAGATCAGCGCCAGGCGGCCGGTGGTGTCGTCGACGCCCAGCCACTGGTTGAACTGATCGTTGAGCGAAGCCTGGTTGTTGGTCATCACCGGCGCGGACCAGGTGGTGCCGCCGTCGGTGGAGCGGGCGAACCAGACGCGGCTCTTGCAGGTGGAGGCGGCGTTGGTGCCCGGCTCGTTGGCCGGGGCCGTGCAGCCGGTGGCGCCGGTGAGGTCGACCCACGAGGCGTAGACGTTGTTCAGCGTCGCGGTCTTGTAAGCGGCGCCGGAGACATAGATCAGGGCGCGGCGGCGGCGAACGACGGCACGCCGATGTCATAGCTGTCCTTGGTGGTCGCGATCACCTTCGGGGTGCCCCAGGTGGTGCCGCCGTTGGTCGACTTCGCCACCACGATCTTGCTGTTGCCGGTGGTCGGCCAGAAGACGAAGGCGTCGCCGCTGGAGTTGCTCGCCAGCGAGCAGCCGATGGCGGTGCCGGAGGTCTCGGCGCCGCTGACCTGGACCGGCGTGCTCCACGCGCCCGCCGGGCCGTTGCGGCGGCTGACGTACGCCGGGTTGCCGTTGTGCCAGCAGACGTAGATGTAGTCCTTGAACGCGGAGGTGGCGCTGTGGTCGACCCACATGATCTGCTTGTCGGTGCTCCGCTGGCTGCCGGAGAAGGTGTTGTCGTAGACCCAGGTGGCGCCGCCGTTGGTCGACTTGTAGGCGCGCATCTTCAGGGTCTGACCCTTGATGCCGATGGTCGTCGACCAGGCGGTGCCGTCCGAGGTCCAGTCGACCGTCGGATCGGAGTGGAAGCTGTCGGTGCTGAACAGCGGCAGGAAGCTCTGCCCCCAGGTGAGGCCGCCATTGCTCGAGTAGTACTGGGCCTGCTGGCCGCTGCCGCCGATATTGTTCGAGGCGGCGATCACCTGCAGCGGGTTCCAGTAGTTGATCCGGATGTCCGACTCGCTGCGCGGCACCGTCTGCGCGCCCGAGGCACGGACGTTGGCGTTGACGGTCGTCTTCTCGTCGATCGGGCCCAGGGACTTCGCCTCGGCGTCGTCATCGCCGTCGAAGCCGGGGGCGCGCAGGACGTCCGCCTCGGTAGCCACCAGATCCTGGTGGAGGCGCATCCACTCGGCCATCTCCTTGAGCACCAGCGGATAGCCGCCGGTCGGGTCGGAAGCCGAGTACTTCCCTTCCGGGTGCCCCTTGCGCCAGTAGACGCGCAGCCAGAGCGGCACCGGGATCTTGTCGCCGGCCTCGTCGGCCCGCAGCATTCCGAAGTCCTGGTTGTTGAGGATCAGCTTCTCGAGCGCGGTGCCGGGCTGGACGCGGCTCGACTTGAGCTGCTGGTCGGCGGAGGGCCAGGCGTGCTGGCGGGGGGCGGCGAATGCCGCGCTGGCGGCGAGGG
>CAVXIG010000036.1:0-16093 GCA_963761645.1 uncultured Acidobacteriota bacterium | reverse complement strand
TCGGCGTACCAGCTCCCGCCAGCTCCCGGATCTCGTCGACCCGCGCCTCGGCATCCTCGTCTCCCAGCTCGATCAATCTCTGCGCGTAGTCCGGCTGGAACATCAGCATGCTGAGGAAGTCCGAGGTCTGCGTGTCGCGCGTCCCCAGGCTGCGGACGAGGTAGCGGAAGCTGGTGGGGAGGCGGGGCTCGTAGCTGGCGGCGAGCTGGCCGAGATCCCGCGACGGGCGAAGGACCCGGATCGCCACGTCGCGCAGGCCGTTGCGCTCCTCGGGGGGCAGCTTGGAGAGCAGGCGGTTGATCCCTTCCAGGCGCCGCACGTCCTCGTCCACGACGTCGAGGAAGATCGAGTCCATGAGATGCCCCAGGATCTGCGCCGGCGGCGGATAGCCGGTGCTCTTGGGGCGCTCGGCCTCCTCGAAGTTGGGCTCGTAATGGGGCGACAGGGCGAGGATGCGCGTGGCGCCGAGGCGCAGGGCCGGGACGAGAGGAGTCGAGAGGCGGATACCGCCGTCGCCGTACCAGGCGTCGCCCAGGCGCACCGCCGGGAAGAACATCGGCAGGGCGGCGGAGGCCATGACGTGCTCGACCGCGATCCGGGCGTGGATGCTGCGGTGCCGGGGCTGGCTCCAGGCTTGGAAGCGTCGGGCCTGGACCCAGGTGACCGTCTGGCCGTTCGAATAATTGAGCGCCGTCAACGCCAGGGCGTCGAGGCTCCCGCGCTCCAGATTGCGCTGGATGCCGATGATCTCGCCGTCCACGTTGGCCGAGGCGCGCTCGATCGTGCCGCGGAGAGGAACGGTGTCCACCAGCCCCCGCACGGCCGGCGCCATCGCCGAGCCCCCCGAGGCGAGCCGGGTGGCCCAGCGGGTGAAATGGCGGGCCAGCGAGGGGGCGTCGACCCGGAAGATGTCCTCCACCTGCAGGCCGGCCCAGAGATCGCTGAGGTCCGCCGCGGCCTCGGCGAGCGAGCCGGGATGGGCGGCGATGAAGGCGGCGTTGATCGCCCCGGCGGAGACACCGGTGATGATGGAGAAGCGCAGGTCGGGGATGCGGCGGGCGAGGCCGCGCAGCACGCCGGCCTGGTAGGCGCCCCGCGCGCCGCCGCCGGAGAGGACCAGGGCGAGGCGGCTTTCCGTCGTGCCCGGATTGCCGCCGGCCGTGGCATGATCGCTGTTCGTCTCAGGCACGGCACCACTGTATTGGAGATGGGGACAAAAGGGGAGAAGCGCAAAAATGAAAACGGTCCTGAAGCTGCTGGGGGTCGTCGCGATCCTCGTCCTGGCGGCGGTCGGCTTCATCTACTCGGGGCTCTACGACGTCTCGGCCAGCCATCCGGACCGCGGGCTGATCCGCTGGGCGCTGGTGACCACGCAGGAGCGCTCGGTCCATCGCCGCGTCGAGGCGATGAAGGGGAAGATCGCGGTGCCGAATCTCGACGATCCGAAGCGGATCCGCACCGGGCTCATCCACTACCAGGAGATGTGCACCACCTGCCACGGCGCCCCGGGGGTCAACATCTCCGAGATCGGCCAGGGCCTGAACCCCGATCCCCCGGAGCTTTCCGACGTCGGACGGGACGAGCCGGAGGAGACCTTCTGGGTGGTGAAGAACGGCATCAAGATGACCGGCATGCCCTCCTTCGGCGTCACCCACACCGACGACGAGATCTGGGACATCGTGGCCTTCCTGCGCCGGATGGGGAAGCTGTCGCCGCAGGAGTACCAGGCGATGGTGCAGCAGGCGGGGGTAAAGAGGGGAGGGAGGAGAGGAGCACGAGCATGAAGAGGGGCACGAGCCACGAAGAGGGGCACGAGCACGGGGCTCAGTAACCGTCTTCAGGGAGCAGGAGCGTAGGGGAGGGGACAAGCACCTCCCCTACGTACGGGGATCGAGTTTTGTCGGCCGTTGCCTACTTCGCCGCCTGCTGGTCCGGCGTCTGGGTGCCGGTGATCTTCAGCGAGCCCAGCATCGCCTGGAAGGCCGCCTCGTTGGCCGCGAACTTCTCGTCGGGCGTGGTCATCAGGAAGATCACCACGTCCTTTTCCCGCGGCACGGCCACCCAGTGCTGGGTGGTGCGGACGGTGCCCTTGCCGTCGATGCCGGCGCCGGTGCCGGGGCCGCTCACCACCAGCGAGAAGCCGCGCATGCCGCCGACGTCGATGACTTCCTTCGTCCGCACCTCGGCGCCCAGGCTCTTGGTGAGCCCGTCCGCGCTCTGGTCGAGCAGCACCCGGGGGTTATAGGCCTTGCCGGAGTTCTGGGCGAAGACGGCGATCGACGAGATGTTGTCCGGCGACCAGACGCAGCAGATGTTGCCCGGCACCGTGAACTTGCTGGCGTCGCCCTGCTGCCAACCGGTGGGCTGGGCGAACGAGAGGCCCATCTGCTCCGGCGGAATGCCACCGGTGGTGGTCGCCGCGCCGGGAGCCGCGGGTGCGGTGCCCGAGGGCGTGGTGCCCGTGGCCGGCTGCCCCTGGGTCGTCTCCGGCATCGCCTGCGGGTTGGTCGTCCCCTGGGTGCCCTGGGTGGTGGTGCCCTGCGTCGTCCCCTGATCCTGCGCCGGCTGGCCCGGCTGAGCCTGGGGGTCCCCCTGCTCGATCGGGGTCTCTTCCTTGATGATCACCTCTCCCTTGGCCGGTGCCTTCTTCGGCGGCTGCGGACGGTGGGTCGGGGACTGCGACCAGACAGGGAGGAGTGGCGCGGCGAGCAATACGGTGGCGAAAACGAGAACGCGTGTGTTTCGCGGGTCCATGATCTTCCTCGGCTCTCCTTAGTGGCGATCGATGGGCATCGATCCATGCCAGGGTTCAAGATGTTGCAAAGGGGATCCCGCCTGATCAAGTCCAGCCAGGATCGCCTTCCTCCTCAACGAACGGGCGCCCATGACCTATTTCGGGGAGCCCAGAATTTCGACCGACGCAAGCATTTTGTCGAACGTCCGCTCATCCGCTGCGAATGAGTCTGCGGGAGTGCTCAGGAGCAGGACCACGACATCGCTCTGCCGTGGAATGGCGACCCAGTGCTGCTTGATCCGCGGGCCGCCTCCGCCCTTGCCGGTGCCGGTCGCAACCAGCCCCATCGCTCTCAGGCCCCCAACCTCTTGCACCTCTCGTGCCTGGATCTCGGCGCCGAGATCGCCCTCCAGAGCCGCCGCGAGGCGGTCCAAGAGGAGCGCGGGGCTCGCCGGCGGAGCGGTCTGCCACTGGAAGACCACCACCGTCGCGGCGCCGTCCCGCGTCCAGGCGCGGAGAATTCTTCCCGGTACGTCGAGCAGGGCAGGATTGGCGCGGATCCAATAGCCGGGAGCGGACATCTTAATCCCGAGCGCCGCGTCCGTATAGGTCCGCGCCGAGGGAGCGAGCTCGCCGGCGAGCATGCCCGCCCACCGTGGCATAGGTCGAGCTCGCCGCCGCCTCGGCGGCCCACTGGCGGCTGCCGTCCCGGCCGACCAGCTCGACCGCGTCGATGGCGCTCCACCCCGGACGCCGCGCCGTGTCCATCTCCACGAGGATCGTCCGCGCCACGACCTCGCGGTCCGTTCTGACCACAAAAGAGGACGGCGCCTGCACCGTTGGATCATCACCTTCCCAAAGAAGAAAGGACACGCCGTCCTCCAGAGAGGCCGACACCCTGTGGATAGCGCCGGGGTTCAGCGACTCGAGGATCCGCACCTCGGCGACCGCCACCGGGTGCTCGAAGCGGACGAGCAGCCACTCGTTCCCCGCGTCCGGCTCCATCGGCGTCCACGCGGTGGGGGCATCCTCGGCTTCGAGGGTGTCGGGAGCGCCGGTGGCCTGCTCGGGGGACCAGGGCTCTTTCGGCGGCTCTTCGCGGGGTGAGCTGGGCGGAGACCGGCGGGGCCAGAAGGACGAGCGCGAGCGACGAGCAGGCCCGCTCCGATTTCAATCGGCGGGCCTCAGAAGAAGGTCTTCGTGAAGGCCGCGGCGAAGGGGGCCTTGTCGATCTCGCCGCCGGCCACCAGGATCATCGTCAGGCGCTTGTCCCGCGCCTTGAGGCAGAGGACCGAGCCGTTCTTCTCGTGCTCCCAGGCGGCCTGGATCCGGGTGCCTCCGGAGTCTTCCCCATGCCACGCGAGATAGGGCTGGACCTCCACGATGCCGCCGCGGTCGAGCAGGATGTCGAGCTTCGCGAGGTCGCGGACGGTCCAGGGGTCGCCGACCGGCCGGTTCAGGGAGGGGACCGGGTAGACGGTGTCCGGCGTGACCGACCCGCCATCCGGCGCGGAGCCGAGCCCCTTCATGTAGACGACTTCCTGGTTTCTTCACGATGGCGACGGAGAGCCCGGAGATCTCGTGCTCCTTGCGCAGGGTCTCGAGCTCCGCCTCGAACCGCTGGAGCCTGGCCTGCAGGTCGGGATCGATCTGGATCTCCATGGGACCTGATTTTGGCGCGGATTGGCTCTTTTGCACAGCGAAGGCGGTGAGAACGACGGCGACAGTGGCGGCGAGGGTGGTGAACAGGACGGCGCGGAGGATTCTCGAAGTCGTGGTTTTCATGACTCTTCTATAGACACCGCAGCCGGACTTTATAGAAACCGGAATCTCTACCCGAGCCGCCCCAGCTTCCGCAGCCGGTCGAGGTGGGCCAGGATCTGCCGCTGGGCGATCGGCCAGGCCTGCTGCGGCACGTCGTCGTAGACCGTGGGGAGCATCTCGGCGGGGGTCCGCTTCCCCGCGCTCCAGGCTTCGAGGATGCGCTCCTCGCGCCAGAGGCGGTGGTCGAGGTACTCGCGGAGCTTGTCCACGCCGTTCTTGATCGCCGGTCCGTGGCCGGGGAAAAGGGTGCCCGGGCGCAGGGCCGCGAGCTTCTCCAGCGATCCGAGGTAGTCGTCCATGTCCCCCTCGGGAGGATCGACGACGATCATGCTGACCCCGGAGACCATGTCGCCGCAGAGCAGCGAGCGCTGATTTTCCTCCAGGAAGCAGAGATGGCCGCGGGCGTGCCCCGGGGTGTGGAGGATGAGGACGGCGAAGTCCTCCGCCAGCTCGACGCGCTCGCCGTCCTGGAGCTCGCCGTCGATCCTGATGCCGCGTCCGGCCAGCCGCTCCGCGGTCAGGGGGTGGGCGAGGACGGGCACGCCGAGAGAGGCCCGCAGGCGCTCGACGCCGCCGACGTGGTCCGGATGGTGGTGGGTGAGCCAGATGGCGGTCACCCTGCGGCCGAGCTTCTCGCGGGCGGCGGCGAGGGCGGCCTCCAGCCGGTCGAGCTCCCGGGGATCGGAGGCGCCGGGGTCCACCAGCACGGCGTCGTGCGGTCCCAGCAGGTAGGCGTTGGTGGTCACCGCCGGCGGCAGCGTGTGGGTGAGGAGCGGGAGCATGACCACCCCGGGGCGCAGCTCGACCCGGCGGAAGGGGCCGAGGTTGGTCTCGGCGGGATCGCGCAGGCGGTCGAGGCCGCGCAGCGGGCCGTCCTGGCTCAGGACCTCCAGGGTGTGAAGGATCGGCGGCGCGGCGAGCACGTCGCCGCGATGCCAGGCCTCCCAGGCCTCGGCGGGCCGGACCCACGCGCCGTGCTCGAGCTCCCCCACGACCACCGACGGCTCGGCCGGGGCGTCCGGCGGCCACTCCAGAAGGAAGAAGCGGTTGTCGAAGCGGAGGGGCGCGAAGGGGGGCGTCATCCACCGGCCGGCGTAGACCAGCGGCGAGGCGTCGAGCTTCACTTCCAGGGCCTTGAGGATGTCGGCGAAGCCGCGCTCGCCGGCCAGCAGAGCCCGCCGGAGCTCCGGCAGCTCCTCGGGATCGACGGTGGGGGAGGAGAGCAGGATCCCCGTCTCCTCGAACAGCTCGCGCAGGGCGCAGGCCGCGAGCCCGGGAAGGAGGTCGGGGCCCGGCTCGTCGCCGATTCCATCGAGATCATGGCGCATCGACTCCGGAATGCCCGCGGCCGGCGGGGCATCCGACGCGAGCTGAGGCTGGCCGGAGACCGGAATCCCGGCGTCCGACCGCGACAATCCCGCCGCCGGGGAAGGCGTGCCACCCCCCCATGAAAGCGAGCGTCTCCGCCCGCTTCACCCAGTAGACCTCGACGTCGTCCGGACCGCCCCCCTCGACACGCCGCCAGAGCACCACCGCCGCCGAGATGCGCGCCGGCGGCAGGGCGCCCGAGGAGAGAGGGGTCCCTACGACCTTTTCATAGACGTTGCCGGCAAGATCGTCCGCCATGGCCGGCTTATATCATGGCCGGAATAGTACGCCCTGGGTTCCCGCGTTGGATAGAATGGGCCGGTGCCGTCACCCGCCCGTCACCTGGATGCGCGGCGCCGCGAACCCCGAAAGGAGAATCCTCGATGAAGCCTCCTGAGACCATCCGGTTGACCCCCGGCAAACGGGTGCTGTTCCTCACCAAGGATCCGGACCTGATTCGCCGCCAGTTGAGCGGGGAGCTGGATCTGCGGATGGAGGACCTCCGGGTCGAGGACCTGCTCGACGACATCAACACCGACGCCATGACCCCGGCCTGGGTCTGCTTCAGCCACCGGCCGGAGGACATCGCCCGCGACGCCTACGCCGGCCTGATCGTCGACGGCAAGCGCCTGTTCGAGCGCGACGCCCTGATCAACGGCAACTTCGAGGTCATCGTCTCCGGCTTCCGCAAGGGGGTGGGGAGCTCCCGCGAGACCGCCGTGCAGGCGGAGAAGTGGTCGGGCATCCGCATCGCGATCGCCGCCTCCTTCGCCCCCATCCACGCCCGCAACAACATCAGCCAGGGCGTGCTGATGGGCGACCACGAGGTGATCCGGCGGCTGCAGGCCGGCGAGGGGATTCCGCTCGCCGAGTTCTGCGAGGGGTGGGACCCGATCACCCAGATCGTCATCCGCGAGGGGGGGCTCTTCCCGTTCTCCAAGGCGCTGGCCGCCGGCGAGCTCGCGCTGCCCGCCCCCGAGACCGGCCCGCGCCCGATGACCATGGCCGAGAAGATCCTCGCCCGCCACCTGCTGGGCGGCAGCGACGGACCGCGGTACGTCAAGCCGGGCGACGCCGTGGTGGTGTCGGTCGACGGCGGCTACACCCACGAGTTCACCACCGCCCAGGTCCACTACTTCCTGGAGCAGGAGTACGGGGCGGATTACACGGTCAAGAACCCGGGCAAGTTCGCCGTCTTCGAGGACCACCTGATCTACGCCGACGAGGTGCCGAAGATGCGCGCCTTCCTCGACAAGATCGAGACCCTGCGCGAGCTGCAGCGCGAGTTCCAGCGCCACACCGGGGTGCGCGACTTCTCGGCCAGGGACCGGGTCTCCCCCGGCATCTGCCACGAGGTGGCCCGCGAGCAGTTCATCGATCCCGGCGACTTCATCCAGGCGACCGACAGCCACACCTGCATGGGCGGGGTCAACAACGCGCTCACCTGGGGGGTCGGGGCGACCGAGTACGCCGACCTGGTCCACCAGGGGTTCACGCAGGTCGAGGTCCCCGAGTCGATCCGCTTCGAGCTGACCGGCAAGCTGCCGGCGGGGGTCACCGCCAAGGATCTGATGCTGTACATCCTGCTCAACCATGCCCGGCCGCAGCTCACGCTCGACCGCGTGATGGAGTTCACCGGCCCCGGCATCGCCACCCTGTCGATGGACGAGCGGGCGACGCTGACCAACATGGCGACCGAGTGCGCCGCCAAGACCGCCATCGTCGTCGCCGACGACGAGACCTGGCGCTGGCTGGCCGAGTGGCGGCCGGGGGTCGACGTCGAGCGGCTCAAGGTCCGCGCCGTGGCGCCCGACCCCGGCGCCGAGTACGCCGGCGGCGTCTACACGATCGACCTTTCGACCCTGCGGCCGATGGTCGCGCACCCGGGCAACCCGGACGAGGGGATCCCGTCCGACCCGACGAACGGCGCCTGGATCGACGAGATCGGCGACGTGCCGATCGATATCGCCTACGGCGGGAGCTGCACGGCGGGGAAGATCGACGACCTGATCTTCTACCACCAGGTGGTCAAGGAGGCGCTCGACGCCGGCCTCAGGATCGCCCCGGGCGTGCGGTTCATGATCCAGTGCGGCTCGCAGGCGGTGGAGAGCTTCGTGCGGGAGAACGGCCTCGCGGACACCTTCGAGCGGGCGGGCGTGCACCTCATCCACCCCGGCTGCGGCGCCTGCATCGGCTGCGGCCCGGGGGTCTCCGAGACGGCGGACGAGGTCACCGTCTCGGCGATCAACCGCAACTACAAGGGGCGCTCCGGCCCCGGCAAGCTCTGGCTCGCCTCGCCGCTGACCGTCGCCGCCTCCGCCTTCACCGGCCGCATCACCGCCTATACGCCGGGGATGTTCACGCGCATGGCGAGCGAGCGGCCGGTGCTGAGCCCGGCGTAGGCCCTCACCTCCCCGGCCCTCCTCTCCCGTCCCCTCCCACCCTCCCTCACCGGGAGAGGAGGGAGAGGTTTGTCTTTTTCGTTCCCCCTCTCCCGGTGAGGGAGGGTGGGAGGGGACGGGAGAGGGGCTAGGGGTGAGGGTTCAGAACCGCCACCTCACCGAGCTGGCCCACACCTGGTCGCGGCTGCTGTAGGTGCCGGTGCGGCCGGGATTCTGGAGCTCCTGGTTCCTGGCGCCGCGGTCGTCGAAGGTGTGGAAGGAGTAGCCCAGGTCGAAGGTGAGCTGGGGGAAATCGACGCTGAAGCCGGCGGCGTAGACGAGCGAGTCGCCGCGGGGGAAGCCGGGCTCGATCGTGCGGTCGGGCACCGGCGACTGCTCCTGGGCGACGCCGCCGTAGAGGAGGAAGTTGTCGGTGATGTTCCCCTCCACCCCGAGCCGCAGGCTGGTGGTGTCCTTCCAGTCGCGCGGGGTGCTCTCGGTGGGATTCGCGGGATTGAGCGGGTTGGGCGAGTAGGTGACGTCGGTCGCCCGCAGGCTCGACCAGCTCTGGAAGCTGGCGTCGAGCTCGATCCGCAGCTCCGGGTAGGGGGCGTACCAGATGCCCCCCCGCAGCTCCCGGGGGAGCTCGAAGGACTCGCGCACCCGGCCGGCCCGGAGCACGTCCCTCGAGTCCCTGGATCCCTGCCGGCACGTCGAGCCCCTTGTACTTCACATCGCCGTTCCCCTTCAGGCTTCTCGGCGCTCCGGAACACGCCCCCCCACCCCCACGACGGCGCGGCGTAGTGGACGGCGAGGTCCCAGGCGATGGCGTCGACATCGGCGCTGGCGCTGCGCTGAACCTCGACGTTCACCGGCGTCACCGGGCCGCCGGAAGGGAACCGACCCCGACCGTCACGAAACCGTTGGTGTCGCGCTCGAGGTTGCCGAAGGCGTAACGCAGGCCGCCGCCGACGCTCCACCCCTCCCCCAGGTCATAGGCCAGCACGGGGTGCAACTCGTAGACCCGCAGCTCGGTGCGGCGGGTGACGAAGCGGCCGGGGAAGAGCCGCGGAAACCAGTCGAGGCTGTAGTAGAAGGGGGAGTCGATTCCCAGGCCGAGAGCGAAGGGGCCGCTCTTCTGCTTCCAGGTGAGGTAGACGGCGGGAGGGAACTGGATGATGTGGCGGCTGTCGAAGGTGCCGCTCGCGCTCCGGTACTTGTCCGTCGGGTTGTTGTAGTCGAGCCCGGCCTGAAGCTGCGTGCCGGATAGCTTGGTGATGGCGGCCGGGTTGTAGGTGAGGGCCGTGGGGTCCGAGGCGCGGGCGGTGAAGGCGCCGGCCTGGCCGGTGGCGCGGCCGCCATGCTGGAACCATCCGAAAGCCTGGGCCGAGACGAGGCTCGACCCGGCGAGCGTGGCGAGCAGACACAATAAGACGATGCGGCGAGGGTGTCGCATGCTCTCTCCTTGTCAATTGGGGAAGCGGCCGACCCCGGCTCTCACTCTACCGCCAGGATCTCGGGCACGATCCGCTGGTCGGCCACCCTGAGGATAGCGAGGGTGAGGGGCAGATGGAAGCGCCGGTTGCCGCAAGCTCCTGGATTGAGCAGTAGGCACGAGCCGTGCCAGGAGAGCTCGGGGCGGTGCGAGTGTCCGTAGACCACCAGGCGCGACTCCGCCGGCCAGCGCGGATCGACGTCCTCCCGCCGGTGCACCATGCGGAAGGGGAGGCCGCCGAGGTCCCCTGCCAGGATCTCCGGCAGCGCGGCGGCGGTGGCTCCGGAATCGGTGTTGCCGCGGATGGCATCCACGGGCGCGATCCCGCGCAGCCGGTCGAGGAGCTCCAGGTCCCCCACGTCCCCCGCGTGCAGGATCCGCTCGCACCCGGCGAGGAGCTCGAGCACCCGCGGACGGAGAAGGTTGTGAGTATCCGACAGCACGCCGATCCGCATGGCTTCACCCTCCCGTTGGTCAAGCTCCGGCCGCCGCCCTGCACGGAACTTGCAATCTTCCTCTGTATAGCAGTGGGCGGTTTCTGGGGGCAATAGCCGGGGGCAAGAGCCGTGAGCAGGTCATCCTCGTCCGTCGTCAGGGAATTCCAGGAGATCGGTCCCTGGGCCGTGGGGCGGAGCCTCCGCGAGGCGCTGGTCCAGGGGGAGAGGCCCGATCGTGCGACCCTGGTCGACTGGGGGGGCCAGCTCCTGGAGATCCTGGCCGAAGCGCACGCCGAAGGGCTGCTGCACCGCCACCTGACGGAGGACGAGGTCTTCCTCGTACCCGAAGGCCGGCTGCTCCTCTTTGGCTTCGGTCCCCCGGAGCCGGGGGACCCCCATACCGCTCAAGGCGATCTCTACGCCGCCGGGTGCCTCCTGCGGCGGCTGGCCTTCGCCGCCTCGCTGCGGGGAGGCCGCGGCCGGCTCGGTCCGCGCGATCCGCTGGTCAAGGTGCTGGCCCGCGCCACCTTCGCCGACCCGGCGGCCCGCTATGAGAGCGCCGCCGAGATGGCCGCGGCCCTGCGCGAGGCCGGCCGGGCCGTGGTGGCGAGCGGCCCCCGTCCTCTGGACCGGCCGCGCGGAACCGACTCCCGGGTGGCGGAGTTCTCTCCGCGGCGGCCGGCTTCTCCCCGGCAAGGGCAGAATCCGGAGGAGAGGGAGCTCTGGCACGCTCTCGTTCTGCTGGTGGCGTCCCTGCTGCTGATGACCCTCGTGCTCACGACCGGGTGGCTCCTCCTCGGCCGCGACGGCACCCTCGCGCGGCCGGGCGGTCTTCCGCCCTCTCCCCACCCTCTCCCGTCCGCCGCCTCCGCGCGCTGACGCGCAAGGGGGCGAAAGCCCGGGCAGAAAAAGAAAAAACCCGGGCGGATCACTCCCCCGGGCCTTCACTCTCCACGGACTTCCAAAGCAGTTCAAAAGAACAAAAAAGAAACTCTCTCTCCCTCAACAACAAGAACTTCAAAAGAGACCTACAAGTTGAAAGCGGCCCATCCCTCCGGCGCCACCCTCTTCTCCCCTCGGGTGCTGCGTTGGGTGGAGTCTAGGGGAGGGGCGATCAGGAGTCCTCAGAGTTCTGCTCAAGCTTCCTCAAAAAAGATCAAAGACGACCTCATACGGGCCTCCCGGCCTGAGGTACAATCTCTCCAGACCGTCCAGGCAGTCCAGAGGTGGCGGCTCGCGAGAGATCTCGCGAGGGCCTTCGGCTGTCTCGGACCGCGACGGCATCCCTGACGATCCATCCATGACCGACAAGCCCCCTGCCCCAACGGGCCGAGAAGCAGGTCTACGAGTTCGACGTTTTTCGCGTCGATCCCGCCCGCCGCCGCCTCCTGAAGGCGGGGGAGCTGGTGTCCCTGACCCCCAAGGCGTTTTCGATCCTGCTCGTCCTGCTCGAGAACCGGGGCCTGGTGATGGAGAAGGAGGACCTGATCCAGCGGGTCTGGCCGGACACCTTCGTCACCGAGGCCAACCTGACGCAGAACATCTCCTCCCTCCGCAAGGCGCTGGGAGAGCGGGCGAACGACCATCGGTATGTCGTGACCGTCCCGGGCCGGGGGTACAGCTTCGTCGCCGAGGTCCAGGAGGTTTCGCTGGAGGGCACCGGCGAGTTCACGCTGGCGCGGGATTTCCCCGGGATCGCCACGCCGCCGCCACCGCACGCAGCGGCCGTCGCCGGCCCCGCCGCCGGCGCTCGCTCCCGTCCCACCGCCGCCGTCGGTCGCGCCGCCCGCTCCTCCCCGCGGCCGGCGCCCTCCTGCTGATCGCGGGGGTGATCCTGGGGTTGCTGGCGCTGGCCGCGGTCGGGATGTTGCTTTTCTACAAAGAGGGGAAGAATTTCCCTGGGGAGCCCCGGCCCGGCGTGGCCCTCCCGCCGCGGCCGACGGTGGCGGTGCTGGGGTTCCAGCAACCTCTCCGGGGACCGTGACGACAACTGGCTCTCGACCGCGCTGTCCGAGATGCTGCTCACCGAGCTGTCGGCCGGCTCCAAGGTGCGGATGGTCCCGAGCGAGGAGGTCGTCCGCGTCAAGCGGACCTTCGCGCTCCCCTACACCGAGAACCTGGGAGGGGAGAACCTGCGGCAGCTCCGCGGCCTGCTCGGCGCCGACCTGGTGGTGGTCGGGTCCTTCCTCTCGATCCAGGAGCAGGGGGGGCGCAGGCTGCGCATCGATCTCCGGGTGGTGAAGGTGCCGGAGGGGGACACGGTGGCCTCCTTTGCCGAGGTCGGGACGGAGACGGACCTGTTCGAGCTGGTGCCGCGGATCGGGCGGCGGCTGCGCGGCGCTCTCGGCTGGTCCGAGCCCTCGCCGGCCGACGCCCGCGCGGCGGCCGCGCTGCTGCCGGCCAATCCGGAGGCGGCTCACCTCTACGCCGAGGGGCTGACCCGGCTGCGCGCGTTCGATTCCCTGGGCGCCCGCGACCTGCTGCAGCGGGCGGCCGAGGTCAATCCCGACTCGGCGGTGATCCACTCCGCCCTGTCGCTCGCCTGGATCGGGCTCGGCGACGACGTCAAGGCGCGCGAGCAGGCCGAGAGAGCGGTCCAGCTCTCGGCCGCCCTGCCGAAGCAGGAGCGGCTGGCGATCGAGGCGCGCGCCGCCGAGGCGAGGAAGGACTGGAGCCGGGCGAGCGAGATCTACCGCTCCCTGTGGACCTTCTATCCCGACAATCTGGAATACGGCCTGCGCCTGGCGAGCGCCCTGTCGTCCAGTGGCCGGGGCAACGAGGCCCTGGCCATGGTGGCCGATCTGCGGAAGCTTGGCGCCCCGGCCGGCGAGGATCCGCGCATCGACCTCGCCGAAGCGCAGATCTGCCAAGCGCCTTTCGAGCTTCGCCGTCCAGGCGCGGGCCGCCAAGGCCGCCGAGGTGAAAGGGCGCAAGTCGGGAGAGTCCCAGGTGGTCGCCCAGGCCTTGATGCTCCAGGGGGACGGCCTGATCCTGGTCGGCCGCTCCAGGGAGGCGATCCCCCTTCTCTCCGAAGCCCGCAACCTCTTCGCCAAGGCGGGCAACCAGTCCGCCGTGGCTCTCGTCCTCACCCACCTCGGAGTGGCGCTCAACGAGCAGGGGCGCCTCGCCGAGGCCCAGACGATGTACCAGGACTCGCTCGCCGCCCTGCGGCGGACCGGCAGCGTCCAGAGAGGGGCGATCCAGTTGGACAACCTGGGATTTGTCGCGCAGGATCTCGGCGACCTGGCACGGGCCCAGTCGCTGCTGGAACAGGCCTATGCCGCGTTTACGGCGGATGGAGACCGGGTGCTGGCCGAGGAGGCGCTCAACGCGATCGGCACCGTGCTGCTGGCGCGGGGGGATCTCGCCGGGGCCCGCCAGCGGTTCGAAGCGGTGCTCGCCACCAGCCGGCAGACGGGCAACCGTGTCGACGAGGGGCGGTCGCTCAGCTATCAAGGCCTGGTCCTCGCGCGCCTGGGATCGCTCGGCGAGGCCCGGCGCCTCCAGGACCAAGCCTACAGGATCACTCAGAAAGTCGGAGACCCGGTCCGCGGCGCCTCGATGCTCGCCGCCTCGGCCGAGGTGCTGATGCGGCTGGGGGATCTGCCCGAGGCCCACCGGCGGCTCTCGCGGGCCCTGGAGATGAAGCGGCAGGGGGGGAGCCTGCTGGGTGTCGCTGAAACCCTCGGTCTGCTCGCGCGGCTCCAGGAGCGGCTCGGCAATCTGGCCGAGGCGAAGCGGCTCGGCGCCGAGCAGATGGAGCTCGCCCGCAAAACCGGCTCCCGCAGCCTCGCCGCCTCGGCGCTGCACGGACAGGCCCGCCGGAGCCTGGACGCGGGGGACCTCCCTGGCGCCCGCCGCCAACTGGAGGAGGCATTGCGCGATGTCATGCAAGGAGACCAGCAACTGGAGGCGGCGGCGCTCCGGCTCGATCTGGGAGATCTCGCCCGGCTCGAAGGGAACCCCCGCAAAGCCGCCCGCCTCGCCTCCGAGGCGGCTGACTGGTACGGCCAGCGGGAAATGGCCGGCTTCCGCGCCCTCGCCCTCGCCAATCTCTCCCAGGCGCTCCTCGCCGGCGGCCGGCGCGCGCCGGCGCGGCTGGCGGCCGACGAGGCTGAGAGGATCGCCGAGGGGGAAGAGGACGTCGAGCTCCGGCTCGCCGTAGACGCCGACGTGGCGCCGGTCCTGGCCGCGACCGGCGATCCGGCGACGGCGCTGGACATCCTGCGCCGGGCGGTCCGCGAGGCCGACCGGATCGGCGACGTCGCCGCCGGGCTCGAGGCCCGGCTCGCGTTCGGTCTCCTGCAGGGCAGGCCGGTGATCCGGCGGCGGACGCCACCCTCCAGGAGGTACGGCGGATCGCCGAGTCCCGGGGTTACCTGGGAGTGGCGCGGCGGGCGGCGGCGGGCCCGTCGGTGCGGATGAACCCCCAGGGGTAGGACTCGCGCGCGATCCCGTCCCTGGACCTCGAGCCGTCTGGACCTCAGGCCACCGGCGCGGGTACCATCGGGGCTCTTTCCCGGAGGTATCCGATGAGATTCCCTGCTCTCGCGCTGGCTCTGCTATCGATCCCCGCGCTCCTGTCCGCTCAGGGAGCCCCCGCTCCGAAACCGGAGGTGATCGCCCTCAAGGCCGCCCGTCTGTTCGACGGCCGGGGGGATGCCGCCGTGCCCAACGGCGTCGTGATCGTCGAGGGGGGCAGATCCGGGCCGCCGGCTCGGGGCTCGCCATCCCCGCCGGCGCCCGCGTGATCGACCTCGGCGACGCCACCCTGCTGCCCGGGCTGATCGACGCCCACACCCACGTCACCAACGAATCGACTGACGAATGGCTGCAGGGGTTTTTCAACAACGTCAGCAGGGACGTGGCCGAGTCCGCGATCCGCGCCACCGTCAACGCCCGCAAGATCCTGGCGGCGGGCTTCACCACCGTCCGCGACGTCGGCTCCGGCGACTACATCGACATCGGCCTGCGCAACACGATCCGCGACGGAGTGGTCCCCGGGCCGCGGATGCTGGTGGCGGTGCACGCCCTCGGCGCCCGCGGCGGCCACTGTGACGAGGGGGGCTTCCCGTTCAACCGCTTCGGGCCTGAGCCGGGGATCGAGCGTGGCATCGCCAGCGGCCCGGACCAGTTCCGCGACGCCGTGCGCTTCCAGGTCAAGTACGGCGCCGACGTGATCAAGATCTGTGCCACCGGCGGCGTGCTCTCCCTGGCCGACGAGGTGGACACCTCCCAGCTCTCGCAGGAGGAGATGAACGCCATCGTCGATGAGGCTCACCGCCTGCACAAGAAGGTGGCCGCCCATGCCCATGGCGCGGAGGGGGCGCGGTTCGCCATCCGCGCCGGCGTCGACTCGATCGAGCATGGCTCGTTCATGGGCACCGAGGAGCTGCGGCTGATGAAAGAGCGGGGCACCTATCTCGTCCCCACCCTCCTCGCCGGCGAGTACGCCGCCGGCCGGAGCGCGATCCGCCACTATCCGCCGGCGATCGCGGCCAAGGCCAAGGCGGCGGTCGCCGTCCGCTCCGACATGTTCAGGAACGCGTTGCGGACCGGGGTGAAGATCGCCTTCGGCACCGACTCCGCGGTGAGCCCGCACGGCATCAACGCCCAGGAGTTCGGCCTGATGGTGGACCTCGGGATGACCCCGGCCGCCGCCCTGCGCGCCGCCACCGCCTCGGCGGCCGACCTGCTCGGGCTCAGCCAGACGATCGGCACGCTCCAGGCCGGCAAGGCCGCCGACGTCATCGCCGTGCCCGGCAACCCGCTCGCCGACATCCACGCCATGGAGAAGGTGAAATTCGTGATGAAGGGCGGAGAGGTGTTCCGCAACGACGGCTGACGCGAAAGC
>CAVXIG010000035.1:0-310465 GCA_963761645.1 uncultured Acidobacteriota bacterium | reverse complement strand
CCCTTTTCTTTCCCTTCCCACGTGAGCGCCTGAGAGTAGTAATAGACAAGAGCGGCTTCTTCAGGCCTGCGAGGTTCCCTTGACGGAACTGGTGGGGTGGCCTACCCATTGCGGTGATATATCCTCTACTGAATGTCGCCGTCGTTCTTTGACCGTCCCATCCTCAACTCGCCCTACGACTATCCGGCGCGGCACTGGGAGCTCGACGACGACGGGCCAGCCGACGCAACCGGATCATCGACGCGCCGGCGCCGCGCCGACTTCATCACGCCGATCCCGAAGCCGAAGAAGCGCAGAAGCGCCGCGCAGCAGACGGAGCTCGTCCTCGACGAGGGCGACGGGCTCTCGACGGAGCAGCAGGAGTACGACCCGACGCCGATCATCAACGAGGTCCGCGCCAGCAGGTCGACGCCTGGCGGGCGCTGCCGAACCCGAGCCAGTGGCAGGTCACGCCCGAGACGGCGCGCCTGCTCCAGCACTGGCGGCACCACGAGTTCGAGCGGCGTCCGGCCGTTCTTCTGCCAGGTCGAGGCGGTCGAGACGGCGATCTGGCTGACCGAGGTCGCGCCGAAGATCGGCGACGCGGGCAAGCGAGTTCCTCGAGCACCTCGACGGCGCCAACGAGCGAGGCCAACCCGGACCTGCTGCGGCTCGCGCTGAAGCTCGCCACCGGCGCCGGCAAGACCACCGTCATGGCGATGCTGATCGCCTGGCAGACGGTCAATGCCGTCCGCCGCCCGAGCAGCAAGACGTTCACCCGCGGCTTCCTGATCGTCGCGCCCGGCATCACCATCAAGGACCGCCTGCGCGTCCTGCAGCCGAACGATCCGGACAGCTACTACCAGCAGCCGCGAGCTGGTGCCGCCGACATGCTGCGCGGACCTCGACAGGGCCAAGATCGTCATCACCAACTACCACGCCTTCAAGCTGCGCGAGCGCATCGAGCTCTCGCAAGGGCGGCCGCGCGCTGCTGCAGGGCCGCGGCGCCGGAGCTGCGACACGTCGAAACCGAAGGCCAGATGCTCCAGCGGGTCATGCCCGAGCTGATGGGCATGAAGAACATCGTCGTGCTCAACGACGAGGCCCACCACTGCTACCGCGAGAAGCCCGGACCGACGACGACGACGAGGACCTCAAGGGCGAGGAGCAAGAAGGAGGCCGAGAAGAACAACGAAGCCGCGCGGCTCTGGATCTCCGGGCTCGAGGCGGTCAAGCGCAAGCTCGGCGTCGCCGCGCGTCTATCGACCTCTCGGCCACGCCGTTCTTCCTGCGCGGCTCGGGCTACGCCGAGGGCACGCTGTTCCCCTGGACGATGAGCGACTTCTCGCTGATGGACGCCATCGAGTGCGGCATCGTCAAGCTGCCGCGCGTGCCGGTGGCCGACAACATCCCCGGCGGCGAGATGCCGATGTTCCGCAACCTCTGGGAGCACATCGGCAAGCGAGATGCCGAAGAAGGGCCGCGGCAAGGCCGGCAAGCCTCGACCCCTGAGCCTGCCGACGCGAGCTGCAGACCGCGCTCGACGCGCTCTACGGCCACTACGAGAAGACCTTCGAGCTCTGGCAGCAGCGCGGGCATCGGCGTGCCGCCCGTGCTTCATCGTCGTCTGCAACAACACCGTCGACCTCGAAGCTGGTCTACGACTACATCTCCGGCTTCCAGCGCGAGAACGACGACGGCACGACGCACGCTTCGAGAACGGCCGGCTGCGCGCTGTTCCGCAACTTCGACGAGCACGGCAACCCGCTCGCCCGCCCGAACACGCTGCTGATCGACAGCGAGCAGCTCGAATCCGGCGAAGCGCTCGACGACAACTTCCGCGAGATGGCGCCGACGAGATCGAGCGGTTCCGCCGCGAGATCGTCGAGCGCACCGGCGACCAGCGCAGGCCGGCGAAGCATCACCGACGAGGACCTGCTGCGCGAGGTGATGAACACCGTCGGCAAGAAGGGCCGGCTCGGCGAGCCGATCCGCTGCGTCGTCTCGGTCTCGATGCTGACCGAAGGCTGGGACGCCAACACCGTCACCCACGTCCTCGGCGTCCGCGCCTTCGGCACGCAGCTGCTCTGCGAGCAGGTGATCGGCCGCGCCCTGCGCCGCCAGTCCTACGACCTGAACGAGGAGGGCCTGTTCAACGTCGAGTATGCCGACGTCCTCGGCATCCCGTTCGACTTCACCGCCAAGCCGGTCGTCGCGCCGCCGCAGCCGCCGCGCGAGACGGTCCACGTCAAGGCCGTGCGGCCCGAGCGCGATCGCCTGGAGATCCGCTTCCCGCGCGTCGAGGGCTACCGCGTCGAGCTGCCCGAGGAGCGGCTCGACGGCCGCGTTCAACGACGACTCGACGTCTCGAGCTGACGCCGGAGCTGGTCGGCCCGTCGATCACCCGCAACGCGGGCATCATCGGCGAGGCGGTCGACCTGAACCTCGAGCATCTCGAGCGACGTGCGCCACGTCGACGCTGCTGTTCCACCTCACCAAGCACCTGCTCGACACCAAGTGGCGCGACCCCGGCGAGGAGCCGAAGCTGCACCTGTTCGGCCAGCTCAAGCGGATCACCAAGCAGTGGCTGGACACGCTACCTGGTCTGCAAGGGCGGCACGTATCCGGCGCAGCTCATGTACCAGGAGCTCGCCGACATGGCCTGCGAGCGGATCACCGCCGGCATCACGCCGAGCGCATGCCGCGGCGAGCGGCCGATCAAGGCGGTGCTCGACCCCTACAACCCGACCGGCTCGACGCGCCACGTCAGCTTCACCACCTCGAAGACCGACCGCTGGGAGACCGACCCGCGCCGCTGCCACGTCAACTGGGTGATCCTCGACAGCGACTGGGAGGCGGAGTTCTGCCGCGTCGCCGAGGCGCACCCGCGCGTGCGGGCCTACGTCAAGAACCACAACCTCGGCTTCGAGGTGCCGTACCGCTGCGGCTCCGAGACGCGCACGTACCTGCCGGACTTCATCGTGCTGGTCGACGACGGCCACGGCGAGGACGACCTGCTGAACCTGGTCGTCGAGATCAAGGGCTACCGCGGCGAGGACGCGAAGGAGAAGAAGGCCACGATGGACACCTACTGGGTGCCCGGCGTGAACAACCTCGGGACGCTACGGCCGCTGGGCCTTCGCCGAGTTCACCGACGTCTACGCAGATCGAGGCCGACTTCGAAGCCAAGGTCGAAGCGCGAGTTCGACCGAGATGATCGACGCGATCGCGACGCCGGCCGCGCAGTCGGATTGACGCATACGCCGACATGGCCGAAGAAGACCGCCAAGGCACCGAAGACGCGTCGAGACGCTCACGCCACGACGACGCGACGCGCAAGAACATCCCGACCGCCGAGTACCAGTCGGTGCTGGCAGAAGGGCGAGCACAGACGCCGCTGCAGGTGGCCTACGAGCGCGCGCAACCGCGACCTCGACCCGCAGCTCGTCTGGCGCGGCAAGGACGAGCAGGACTGGTCGCGACCTCGTCGTCAACGCGCCGCCGCTCTACATCCAGGAGAAGGTCCACCCCAAGGCGCTGATCGACGACCTGCTGCGCGCAGACCGAAGCGAGCGCAGCGCGAAGCGCGAGCCGACGCAGCTCGACCTGTTCGCCGACTTCAACGGCATGCCCGACGGGCGCCGACAAGACCGAGTTCTACCAGCACGACCAGCACTGGTCGAACCGCATGATCCTCGGCGACAGCCTGCAGGTGATGGCGAGCCTGGCCGAGCGCGAGGGGCTGCGCGGCAAGGTGCAGTGCATCTATTTCGACCCGCCCTATGGCATCAAGTTCAACTCGAACTTCCAGTGGTCGCACGACCAGCCGCGACGTGAAGGACGGCAAGCCGACCACATCACGCGCGAGCCGGAGCAGGTGAAGGCGTTCCGCGACACCTGGCGGGACGGCATCCACTCGTACCTGACCTATCTGCGCGACCGGCTGACCGTGGCGCGCGATCTGCTGACCGAGAGCGGATCGATCTTCGTGCAGATCGGCGACGAGAACGTGCATCGCGTGCGGGCGGTGATGGACGAAGTGTTTGGAGACGAGAACTTCTGTCGTCAGATCATCATTGTCGAAAGACAGCGGCGCAGACTCGGCGAACTACTTGCCGACAGTCTACTGATTACATTCTCTGGTATCGCGAAGAACGTCGAGCACGTCAAGTATCGGCAGCTGTTTCGAGCTAAAGGAGCTGGAGCGACGAAGGCGGGACCGATACGACCGCGTTGAACTCGACGGACGATGCTCGCGACGGCCAATGACTGCGAGAACGTCGAGCAGACGCAGGTCTGCGCTGACAGGCTGCGCGTCTATCGCAGCGACAACGTCGACATCGCAGCGGCCGCCGGCGACGACTTTCCGTTTCGAAGGCGAAGCTATCGCTTCCGGCCGAGCAAGGTCACTGGAAGACCAATCGAAGTCGGGATGCAGCGCTTGCTAAGGCTGGCGCGATCGGCTAGCAGCTGACGAACAGTCTTGCGCTACGTGCGATTCTTCGACGACTTTCCGTGCATCGCCATTGAACAACGTCTGGACAGACACCGGACAGGCAGTTTCACTGACGACAAGGTCTACGTCGTTCAGACAGCTACCAAGGTCGTCGAGCGCTGCATCCTGATGACCACCGACCCCGGCGACCTCGTGCTCGACCCCACCTGCGGCTCCGGCACCACGGCCTTCGTCGCCGAGCAATGGGGCCGCCGCTGGATCACCATCGACACCTCGCGCGTCGCGCTGGCGCTCGCCCGCGCCCGCATCATGGGCGCGCGCTATCCCTACTACCTGCTCGCCGACAGCCGCGAAGGCCAGCGCAAGGAAGCCGAGGTCACGCGCACCGCGCCCAGTCGACGCAGCCGACGCACGGCGACATCCGCCAGGGCTTCGTCTACGAGCGCGTGCCGCACATCACGCTCAAGTCGCATCGCCAACAACGCCGAGATCGACGTGATCTGGGAGAAGTGGCAGGCAGACGCTCGAGCCGCTGCGCGCAGACGCTGAACGCCGCGCTCGAAGCAAGACGTGGGAGGAGTGGGAGATCCCGCGCGAGGCCGACGCGAAGTGGCCCGCCGACGGCGAAGGAGCTGCACGCCGACTGGTGGGAGGCGCGCATCGCCCGGCAGCAGGAGATCGACGCCTCGATCGCCGCCAAGGCCGAGGTCGAGTACCTCTACGACAAGCCCTACGAGGACAAGAAGCAGCGTCCGCGTCGCCGGCCCGTTCACGGTCGAGAGCCTCTCGCCGCACCGCGTGCTCGGCCGTCGACGAGAACGACGAGCTGATCGACCCGCGTCGCGAGCCGCAGGCCGCAGCACTGCGACGCGCCGAGCCGACTTCGCCGCAGATGATCCTCGAGAACCTCAAGACCGCCGGCGTGCAGCAGGCGCACAAGGAGGACCGGATCACGCTTCACCGCGCTCGCCGCCTGGCCGGGCGAACTACATCTGCGCCGAGGGCCGCTACATGGAAGGCGAGCAGCGCGAGCGCCGCGCCGGCGATCTTCATCGGCCCCGAGTTCGGCACCGTCGCCCGCGCCGACCTCGTCGCCGCCGCGCGCGAGGCCGCCGACGCCGGCTTCGACGTGCTGATCGCCTGCGCCTTCAACTTCGACGCCCACGCCTCCGAGCTCGACAAGCTCGGCCGCATCCCGGTCCTCAAGGCGCGCATGAACCCCGACCTGCACATGGCCGACGACCTGAAGAACACCGGCAAGGGCAACCTGTTCGTCGATCTTCGGCGAGCCCGACATCGACATCGCTCGACGACGGCGGACGGCCAGATCCGGGTGAAGGTCAACGGCGTCGACGTGTTCGACCCGCAACACCGGCGAGGTCCGCTCCGACGACACCGACGGCATCGCCTGCCTGGTTCATCGACACCGACTACAACGAGGAGAGCTTCTTCGTCCGCCACGCCTACTTCCTCGGCGCCAACGACCCCTACAAGGCGCTCAAGACCACGCTGAAGGCCGAGATCGACGAGGACGCCTGGGCGACGCTCTACAGCGACACCTCGCGCCCGTTCGCCAAGCCGACGACCGGGCGGATCGCGGTGAAGGTGATCAACCACCTCGGCGACGAGGTGATGAAGGTCTTCCGGGTGGGATGAGCGAGGGGAACGCGTGCGCCTGGTCGAAGGGGACGGCATGTGTAAATTGAGCTGGGGAAAAGAGGAATGTCAATGGTAAATCTCTCAAAGTTCAAGAAACTATCCATCTTGCTCATTGCCTTGTTATTCTCTCAAAGTCTTATAGCTTCCGAGCCCATAGTGGTTATTGCATCCGTTCGATCCTTTTCCAAACCGGTTATCGCAAACTTGTATAGAAGAGAACCAATGACGGAAGATCAACTGGGTGCGGAGATTGAAAGTCGCGCCCACGAGAAATGGATAATATATATACATGGCTTCGACTCGTCGGCAGATGACTCTATTGATCGTGTAAAAAAGATAGCAAATATTGGCGACGGGCAAACCCAGTTCAACATCTTGCTCTTAGATTGGCCAGGCGGCAACAAATTCTTTGGCCTCTGGCCTGGCTATATCCACGGAAGATTCAGGGCGGCAGAAAGCGCAGGCAATGTGTTCTCTCCAATGTTGCGTGAGCTTTTCTGGACTTCCGATACAGAAGCACTCAAGGTTCGCGAGCTTGACTTGGTCTCCCACAGCATGGGTGGCGAAGTTTCGCGAGCCGTCCTGAAAGGCGTCCCCAAGGGGATTAGCGAGGTCATAATGGTTGCACCCTGCACCTATGCAACGGCTTTCGAGGCAGACATTAAAGACATCAACACCAAGGTTGGCCGTGTGACGGCCTATGGTTCTTCTCTTGACAAGGTACTGTTCGCTGGTCGTATCGGCAATCAAGGCTATACTAACGATCCACGGCCATTGGGAACTGTGTACCGGCCAAGGGCCAATGATGACTATGATTTTATCAACGTGACGTGCCAATACCCTGATCTATCATTCGAGCTTGTTCTACGCGCATTTCCCAGCAACAGAAATCTTCTTTGAAGATCTCCGCCGGGCCCTGCTGCACGACCCAGTAGAAAAAAGAAATAAACTTAAATGCTCTCAATTTCTATACAAAACCCGGAATGAAGTGTTTCGGTACAGGTTTTGGAACATGGGAGAGGCAACGTGTCCCAAGGCAAAGCGGGGTTCGATAGTGGCCCTTCCTAACTGTCAGAAGTAAAGTCGCTTCTCGACGAGGGAGTGACTTTCCGGGGGAGATGGTAGCGTCGGCGGCGGGCGCGGTGACCCCGCTGAAGTCTTTGTGCGCGCCAGCTTATATTGCTTTCAGGTAGATCTCTACTGGTCTTGGGCGGCAGCAAGAAACACCCGCGGGCTACTGCGGTGGAATGCCACGCACCTGGAGTGCACCACTTTCTAGTCAGAAGACGCGATCCCAGGTAGGAGCGCGCGATGACTCTTCCCCGAACTATCCCATGCAGCAGGGCAAGCTTCCGTGTTGGGCGGTATCCGCGCGCCGGCTTGCGTACGGGCCTGACCCTCCCGTAGGCTAAAATCCCCATGCCCGGAGGCATCTTTCTTCTCGACTCTGACGGCGGCCTCACGGAGATGGCCAAGACGGCGTTTGCCGCCGAGGTGGATCTCCAGGAGCTTCTGGCCTGGCAGCCGGGGCTGCTGCCGGGCGACCAGATCGATCCCGAGTCGCCGCGGTGGTGGCTCCTGATCGCCCGCGAGGTGAGCGTCCCGGACGACACGGGCTCGCGCTGGGCCCTCGATCATCTCTTTCTGGACCAGGACGGCGTCCCCCCACTCTCGTCGAGGTCAAGCGCGGCGGCGATTCCCGGATACGGCGGGAGATCGTGGGCCAGCTCCTCGACTACGCCGCCCATTCCATCCTCTATTAGACCGAGGAGACGATCCGCACCCGCTTCGAGGAACGCTGCCGCCGGGAAGGGCTCGATCCGGACGAAGCGCTCGTCCGGTTCCTCGGGGGAGACGTCCCGGCGAGCGACTTCTGGCAGCGGGTGAAGACCAATCTCCAGGCCAGCAAGTGCGCTTTCTCAGTCTTGAAGATGTCCGGGTGCGCGGAAGGATCATCCACCATTTGGGCGAAGATCACCGCACGTGCGGCCGATAGAGGTCGACGTGCCCACCAGAGATGAAGCGTCGAGGGATGCCCGTGACGGATGGACTTCTCGCGGGCCAAGGCTTTATTAATGGCGTCGAGCGGGAGGGCAACTTCGATGAGCTTCTTCTTCGGGGTCATTCGGCTTCCATCTCGGTCAAGGCGTAGAATTCGTGGAGCTTGGCCTGGAGCAGGCGCTTATCCGGTAACTGCGTCTGATACTCGGCGACGAGGGTCGGCGAAAGCGCTCGGCTGAGGGCGTACTCGACGACTTCGCTGTCCTTACTGGCACAGAGCAGCAGGCCGATAGACGGGCCTTCGTGAGGCTTGCGGACGTCCCGATCCAGAGCCTCCAGGTAGAACTCCAGCTTGCCGAGATGCTCCGGTTGGAACTCGCCGATCTTGAGCTCGATGGCGACCAGACAGCTCAGACCACGGTGAAAGAACAGCAGATCCAGAGCGAAGTCTCTACCGCCGACCTGGAGCCCCACCTCGCTACCGATGAAGCAGAAGTCTCGGCCCAGCTCCGTCAGGAAGCGGCGCAGGTTTCGCACCAGGCTCGCATGCAAGTCGGCCTCACGATGGCCATCCGGCAGCTCCAGGAACTCAAGGAGGTAGGTGTCGCGAAATACCGTTTCGGCTTTGGGGTGCAATTGTCTCAACAGCGTTGAGACTTTTGGCGGATTCAGAACGGCGCGCTCGAACAGGGCACCGTCGATCTGGCGGGCGACCTCCCGCACGGCCCAGCGTTGGTGGATGGACATCCGAAGATAGAATTCTCGTTCCTCGGGACGCTTGCACTTGGTCAGAATGTGCAGGTTCGAAGACCACGGCAATTGTCTCACCAGTGTTGAGACTTTTCGTCCCCCTTGTAGGCCTCGAAGAACTGGCGCATCCGAAAAAGGTTGGGGCGGGTAAAGCCCCGGAGGTTCGGGTAGTGCCTTTGGAGGTAGCGGGCGAGAGCATCGACCACGCCTTCGCCCCAGGTCGCCGTTTCGAGCTTGCGTGAGATGTACTCACCGACTTGCCAGTAGAGGTCGATCAGCTCTGTGTTGACGGCCGCCAGGGCGCGCCCACGGGCGGCCTGGATCATCTCCAGGACTTCGGCGAAAGCCTGTTCCTCCGAAGGAGCCGCGAGGGCGGAGGCCGCCGGGCGGCGGGGGATGCGGGGTTTAGAGGGCTTCAACGGCGTCATCGCGGCGGCTCCGCGCGCGCCAGCAGCTCGGCGAAGTCGTAGTTGACGCTGGTCACGCCGAAGTCCGGCTCGCGCTGGAACGGCCGGCGCAGGTAGTGGACGCGGTGCTCGGTGTCGCTCCAGGAACTCGACGATCGCGAGGATGAAGTCGTCGGGCTTGTTGAGCGAGTAGAGGATCTCGTTCTTGGTCACCGTGACGGTGTCGGCGCCCGTGACGCGGCCCTTCACCTCGATGAAGCGCAGCTTGCCGGTGCCGGGGACGCGGCTCTCGATGTCGTAGCCGAGCTTCTCGAACTCCCGGTCGGTGGGCTCGAAGCCGAGGCCGCGCTCGACCTCCATGACGACGGCGCGGCGCGCGCGGCGCTCGCCTGGGTGTCGACGGCGGCACGCAGTGGCGCTGGCGTCTGGCCGGTCATCGCATGGCGAGCAGTCCGACCGGCACGACCAGCAGGCCGCCGAGCACCACCGGCGGCAGGGGCGAGATCTGGCTTCGAGCTTCAGCTCCTCCAGCCGCTTCTGCAGCCGGCCTGGAGGTCGTCGGCGCGCTTGCGGGCCTCGCCGGAATTGAGCCTGGCGTTGGGCTTGCCGGCCTGCTCCTGAGCTTGAGCTGCTCGGCGCGGTGGTCCCAGTAGGCGATCTCCTTGGTCAGCCGGTCCTTCACCGCCGCCTCGGTCTTGGCGATCAGCGCCAGCTTGCGGTCGCGCACCTCCTGGCAGGTGCTCCGGCACGACGTTGGCGATGGCGTAGCCCTGCGCCTTCTGCTCCAGCTCGCGGGTGATCCAGGCGCACTCGGGGCGCGCCAGGATGGCGTCGACGTCCGGCTCGCCGTCGGCCAGCGGGCGGTAGTCGAGGTAGGGCGCGTAGTGCAGGTGGCGCGCCGTGCCGTCGGCGTCCAGTCTCGACGTAGAGCATCCGCTTCGAGACGACGCGGCGCTCGCCGACGCGGGTGAGGCTCGCGTCCTGGATCGCGTGCTCGAGATAGAAGAGCACGCGCGGGCTCGTGCCCGGGTCGCGCTCGTCCACCAGCACGGTGCCGCGCTTGAGCAGGTCGCGGTGGCGCTCGAGGGTGAGGTCGATGCACGGCGTCGAGCAGCGGATGGCCGGGGCAGACGAACGCGGCCAGCGGCTGGCCCTGGCGGCGCGACCAGCGCCTTCTCGAAGGCGATGCGCTCGTAGCGCGGCAGCACCGGCTCGCCGATGCCGATCAGCCGGTCGCGGTTGCGCACCGGGCGCGGGGACGTGGGTGATCTCGTAGCGGCGCGGCTCGCGCTGCTTGATGCGTGCCGCCGAGCCGCTGGAACGCCTCGAGGAAGAACGACTCGATGTAGTGCGGCTGGAGCCGGCGCGCCTCGGCGCGCTCCATGTCCTCGCGGATGCGCTGGACGCGGCTGGCGTCCATCGCGTCGTGGGCGAGCGCGCGCTCCTCGAGCAGGTCCTGAAGCTGTGCCGCGGTCGAGCGCGTTCTCGACCACGCGTCGGTGAGACGCGCGCGCACCTCGGGCTGGTCGCCGTAGCGGATCGCCTCGATCAGCAGTTCGCGCAGCGGTCGGCCCTCGAACTGCAGCTTGCCCAGCACGTCGAAGACCTGGCCGCCCAGCGCCTTGCGCGCCTCCTCCAGCTTTTCGAGCAGCGTGCGGTAGACGTCGCCCTCGCGGGTCTCCTCGGCGACCAGGTTCCAGAGGTGGCAGACCTCGGTCTGGCCGATGCGGTGGATGCGGCCGAAGCGCTGCTCGAGGCGGTTCGGGTTCCAGGGCAGGTCGTAGTTCACCATCAGGTGGGCGCGCTGGAGGTTGATGCCCTCGCCGGCGGCGTCGGTGGCGAGCAGCACCTGCACCTCGGGGTCGTGCTTGAACGCCTCCTGCGCCTTCAGGCGCTCCTCGCGGCCCATGCCGCCGTGGATCATGACGACCGCCTCCGGCCGGCCGAGCAGCGTCGTGATGCTGCTGGTCGAGATAGTTCAGCGTGTCGCGGTGCTCGGTGAAGATGACCAGCTTCTGGCGCGGCGAGGGCTTGGGCTGCGGGATCGGCCCGGCGCCGTAGGGCGGCTCCTCGGCGCGCGGGCCTGATCGCGCGGAGCGTGAAGATCTCGCCGAGCAGGCTGGCCAGCTCGCGCCACTTGCGTGTCCGTCGCCGCTGCGCCGGACGGCAGAGCGCCAGCGCTTCCAGGCGCTTCGAGCGTCTCGATCTCGGCCTTCAGCTCGGCGATCGTGCGCGCCGCCGTCGCCTGGTCGAGGATCTCCTCCTCGGCGGCTTCGACCTCGTCGTCCGGCGCGTCTTCCAGGTCTTCGACGTCCTCGTCGTCGAGCGCCGGGGCTGCCGCGCCAGCATCGGCGGCGACTGGCCGCCGCGCTGGAGCAGCTCCAGCTCGCGCAGCCGGCTCTCCAGCCGCTCGCGGCGGCGGCGCAGCGACTGGTAGATCGCCTCGGGCGAGGAGGCGAGGCGGCGCTGCAGGATCGTGAGCGCGAAGCCGACGGTGCCGGCGCGCTTGTCGTTCTGCAGCGCCTCGGCGCGGTTGAACTCCTCGCGGACGTAGTCGGTGACGGCCTTGTAGAGCTGCGGCCTCGGCGTCGGAGAGCTTGTAGGGGACGGTGTAGGCGATGCGCTCGGGGAAGAGCGGCGTGCCGTCGAACTTGAGCAGGTTCTCCTTCACCATGCGGCGCATCAGGTCGGAGACGTCGGCCGTGTGCACGCCGTCGCGGAACGTGCCCTCGAAGCGGTCGCCGTCGAGCAGCGCCATGAAGAGCTGGAAGTCCTCCTCCTTGCCGTTGTGCGGCGTCGCCGTCATCAGCAGGAAGTGGCGCGTGAGCGTCGAGAGGAGCTGGCCGAGCCGGTAGCGCTTGGTGTACTTGACCTCGCCGCCGAAGTACGGTGGCCGACATCTTGTGCGCCTCGTCGCAGACGACGAGGTCCCAGCGGCAGTCGGGCGCCTGCGAGCTTCTGCCTGCACGTCCTCGTTGCGGGAGAGCTTGTCGAGGCGGGCGATGACGAGGTCGTTCTCGAGGAACCAGTTGCCGGTGCGCGCGGCTTCGAGCTTGTCGTTGGTGAGGATCTCGAAGGGCAGGTGGAAGCGGCGGTAGAGCTCGTCCTGCCACTGCTCGGCGAGGCTGCCCGGGCAGACGATCGAGGCAGCGCTGCAGGTCGCCGCGGGCGATCAGCTCCTTGATCAGCAGCCCGGCCATGATCGTCTTGCCGGCGCCGGGATCGTCGGCGAGCAGGAAGCGCAGCGGCTGGCGCGGCAGCATCTCCTCGTAGACGGCCGTGATCTGGTGCGGCAGCGGCTCGACGAGCGAGGTGTGGACGGCGAGCACCGGATCGAAGAGGTGCGCGAGGCGGATGCGATGCGCCTCGGAGACGAGGCGGAAGAGTGCGCCGTCGCCGTCGAAGCTCCAGGGCCGGCCCTGCTCGACGACCTCGAAGCGCGGCTCGTCGTGCCGGTAGAGCAGCTCGTTGCCCGGCTTGCCCGCCGGGGTCTTTGTAGGTCAGTTCGAGCGCCTCCGAGCCGAACCACTGCACGCTGACGACCGTCACCAAAGCGTCCGGAAGGATGCCGCGGACGGAGGCGTTGGGCTGAAGGTCTTCGAGCTTGCTCATCGGGTTTGCTAATTAGACCACGAGAGTGGCGCCGGACGGGAGCGAGGCCATCCAGGCGAGCCCGAGCGGCGGGTCCGTTATACGCTACCCCCATGCCCAGCGGCATCTTCCTTCTCGACTCTGACGGCGGCCTCACGGAGATGGCCGAGACGGCGTTTGCCGCCGAGGTGGATCTCCAGGAGCTGCTGGCCCGGCATCCGGGGTTGCTGCCGGGCGACCAGATCGATCCCGAGTCGCCGCGGCGGTGGCTCCTGATGGCCCGTGAGGTGAGCGTTCCGGACGACACGGGCTCGCGCTGGGCCCTCGACCATCTCTTCCTGGATCAGGACGGCGTCCCCACCCTCGTCGAGGTCAAGCGCGGCGGCGATTCCCGGATACGGCGGGAGGTCGTGGGCCAGCTCCTCGACTACGCCGCCCATTCCATCCTCTATTGGACCGAGGAGACGATCCGCGCCCGCTTCGAGGAACGCTGCCGCCGGGAAGGGCTCGATCCGGACGAGGCGCTCGTCCGGTTCCTCGGGGGAGATGTCCCGGCGAGCGACTTCTGGCAGCGGGTGAAGACCAATCTCCAGGCCGGCAAGATCCGCCTGATCTTCGTGGCCGACACCATCCCGTCCGAGCTCCGCCGGATCGTGGAGTTCCTGAACCAGCAGATGGACCCGGCCGAGGTCCTGGCCGTCGAGATCCGCCAGTACGCCGGCGGCGCTCTGAATCTGAAGACGCTGGTTCCTCGCGTCATGGGCCAGACCTCGGAAGCCCTGGTCCGGAAGACAGGCGGCGGCCGGACCATCCGGCAATGGGATGAACCCTCCTTCTTCGCCGAGCTGACCGCCCGGAGGGGTGAGGCGGAGGCCGAGGTGGCGCGGCAAATCCTCCGCTGGGCGGAGCGGAAGGGGTGCCGCATCTGGTGGGGGAGAGGCGTCCAGTCCGGCTCTTTCCTCCCCATGGTCGACCACGCGGGGGAGCAGTTCTGGACGATCGCCGTCTGGACCTACGGCACCGTCGAGATCCAGTTCGTCTACATGCGGCGGCGGCGGCCTTTCGACGCGGACGCGAAACGGCGGGAGCTGCGCGACCGGCTCAATGCCGTGCCGGGGATCTCCATTCCCGGGGAGGGCATCGAGAGGAGACCCAACGTGCCTCTGCAGGTCCTCACGAATCCCGAGGCTCTCGCCCGGTTCCTGGAAGCCCTGGACTGGGTCGTGGACGAGATCCGCCCCTCTCTTTCCCCCTTCTCTTCTTTTTTCTTTTTTTCTCTCCTCCTTCTCTTCTTTCCTTCTTTCTCTCCTTCTTTTTCTTTCCTTTTTCTTTCCTTCTTTCCTTTTTTTCTTTCGTGTGTTTGGTGTTGCTTGCGGTCGGTGGGGGGGTTGGTTGGGGTTTGTTGCGTTTCGGGTCTGTCTGGTCGGTTGGCGAGGGGCTGGTCTTGGCGTGTATGGCGTCGTGTTGTGGAGATCGTGCTGCGTTGTCTGGGTTTGGCTTTTTGCGCTCATAGAGCGTTGGCCGCGGCTCGTACGGATGGCGTGTGCGTCGCTCGTTGGGCCTGGTCAGGTAGGGATTATCGTGCGCTCGTTGTCGCTTCCCTTGACCTTCTCGTTGCTGAGGTGTCGGCTGGGACGCTCACGAGGACAGAGTGCCCGGCATCCGCGAGCGTGTCATCGACCGCCTCGTACATGATGGTCGAGCAGTCTGGCGATTCCGGATGCTCTCGGCACTCGACTCGCGCGCTTGCTCCTTCGGACACTTTCTCATCCGCGATTCTCTTGAGGACACGCGACGCCGTGCTCGTGATCGCGGCGGGTGCGGGTCTGGACTGTGGACACCTGCTCGGTCGACGCTGGCTCGTGCGGGACTGACTCCGGTGCGCGGAGAGACTTGAGCTCACACTGCTCCGTGCGGCGGCTCACGCGTAAGTCCGCGCTCGTTCTTGATAGCCCTCAGAAGCCATGGAGCAGCCACCACCGCTCAGCCCACACAACCTCACACACGCACCACCACCCCCCCCACCACCCCCCACCACCACCCCCACCCCTCCCCCCCCCCCCCCCCCCCCCCCCCCCCCCCCCCTCTCGACCCGGTCTCGACCTGAGATACCCACTCTTTTCAGCCGGGATATAGTTTCCATCTAAATGCGAACGCGGATCGATCGGGTCAAGCAGGAGAGGTGCCAAGCACTTCGTCAGCACGGAAAAGCCAACTATCCCGACGAAAGCGCCGTTAGAAGTACTGGGCACTTACCTGGGATTGCTTCGCTGGAGGGAAGTGGTACTTTCCCTCTATGGCCACTTTGACGACGTTCCTGACCCTGGACAAGAAAGGCCGCACGACCCTTCCGGAAGAGGTTCGCCAGGCGCTGGGTGTGGGGGCCGGCGACTTCCTCCTCCTGGAGCGGACGGACCGCGGGACCTACGAGTTGGTGCCGGCGACTCTCGTGCCCAACGAGCAACTCTGGTTCCATCATCCGGAGATGCAGACCCGTGTCCGCCGCGCCGAGGAGGAGATTCGCCTCCGGCAGTTCGACCCGGACCGAGACCCCGGCCGAGGCGCAGGCTTTTCTCGACAGCCTGAAGACAAAACCGCACCAGCGGCATTGAAGTCGGCAGGGCGCGCAAGCAGACCTTTCTTGCCGCGGTCTGGTCGGCCCTCTGGAAGGAGAGCTACGCCAAGCTCAGCAACGAACGGCAAGCCGCTTGCGACGAGGCCGCCATGGCGCTGATCAAGCAAACCTCCTCCTCGGGTCTGAGAATCAAGCCGATCCAGCCCGCCAAGTACTATCTGGAAGCCCGGATCAACAGTGGCGACCGCACCATCTTCCGTCTCTCGGAAGGGACGATCTTCTTCATCGACGTGGTTACGCGACTGATTCCAGGAGCTCCTCGAAACAAGAAACTCCTGGAACCAGGAAGAATTAGTCAGAAAAGCACTCTGACGAAAATGGCCTTCAGCAGACACTGCATGCGGTGGGGCACCTCGTGGCGCCACCAGCGACAACCTCGAGCTTTCCTTCCTCCAAGGAGCGGAGCGTCTCGCGGTGGATCGCCAGCTTCTTCGTGCCCTTCTGCTGATTCTGCTGATTCTTCTGGTTCTTCTTGTTCTTCTTCACAAGAGTCTCCCTTCGTTAGTCCTCGGCCTTTACCGAAGAGCAAGAAGTATACATGCTTTAGCATGTGCGTGCTATTCTTTCGGTCGAGCAACGGGAGAGAGGCTGTTGAAGCCGTCCCGGGCCGCATTGCCTCCCGCGCTGAGCGGCTGCTAATCTACGGGCCTCTTGAAGGAGGAGAATTTCATGCGTCAAGCGACAAGGTTCAAGCTGGGCTTCCTGGCCGTTCTCATGCTCGCCGCAGTAACGGGAGCGCCGCCGTTCGCGCGCCCCGCGCAGGCGTCCAATTGCACGCGGACCTACTGCGACAGGTACTGTACACCCCCCTGCTACGGGTTCATGTACTCGTGCAACGGCGGAGATCCGATCTGCGGCTGCAGGTGCTGACGTAGACCGCGACGACTCCACCTCCTCGTGAGCCCCCGGGGCCGATCACGAGGAGGTGGGGCTCCGCTGGCTCAGGCGGGGCTGCCCATCACGCGCAGGGTCTTGATGAGATCGCCCTCGAAGGTGAAGTGATTGGTGTTGAAGGGCAGGACCACCTGGGTGCCGTCGGGCCTGATGATGGTCATCTTCTGCTCGGTGATCGCGCGGTTGCCCTCGATCAGGACCGTGAAGATCTCCGGCTCGATGTGCGGGAAGTCCTGGAAGAGCTGGGCGTAGAAGCCGCGGATGGCCTCCTTGCCGTAGAAGGGCTCCGGCGCCACCACGAAGGTGGCGAAGGCGTCGTCAGTGAACATCGCGACGACCTCCTCCAGCCGGTTGCTGTGCGCGTACTGGAAGTACTTGTCGACCAGCTCGGCATAATGGCGGCGGCTCCTCGGGTTGTCGTGCTCGGCGAGCGGCTTCTCCTCGACGGCCTGAAGGGTGCTGACGTTGTCCTGCGACATGATTCCTCCTCAGTTAGGGTACGGATGGGATCGCAGTGATCGCGCCGGAACGGGCTGTTGTCGACCTCACCAGCTACCGATCCCACCAGGTACCAGAACGCTTCGAAGCCCCCGACTCCCTCACTTTTGCCCTGACGGATCCAGCTCTCCTTACAACGATTTCAGGAACTCGACCAGGTCTCTTTTCTTCTGCTCGGTGAGACGCAGCTCGAAATGCCCGTCGTAGTGGTCCACGACGTCCCGCAGGGTCGCGAAGCGGCCGTCGTGATAGTAGCCGCCTTTCGAATGAGCCCAGAGTCCCTTGAGCGGCGTCGTGCGGTAGTGGCCGTCGGGTGAGCGGTCGGCCTGGAAGGAGTCGATGCCGATCTCCTCGGGCGTGTGACGGTTCCAGCCGGGCTCGGTGTACAGGGGCGGCACGTGGCAGCTTGGCGCAGCCCGCCTCGGAGAAGACGAGCTTGCCGCGCGCGGCGCCCGCCGCGTCGAAGCTGCCGGGTGGAGGAGCCGGGGCCGGGATGGCGAGCTGGTAGAACTGCAGCGCCGCCAGCTTCGGCGTGATCAGGTCGTGTTCGCTCTGGATGTCCCCGAAGCCGTCGCGGGCGGCGATGGGGAACTTCACGGGATCGTTCAGACGGGGATCCCAGAACCTCCCCTGGCCGTGCATCTCGAGATTCGCCACGAAGGCGTTCCAATAGGTGACCGATCCCCAGCCTGTGAAAGTGTGGCCGTCGACGCCGGCGAGGCCGAAAGCGGGCGGGATCAGCGTGGCCGCGGTCTTGCCGTCCGGCCGGAAAGCCTTGCCGTCGAGGAAGAGCTCGGCATCGAACTTCCCCGGTCCCCAGCTCTGGAGGACCGTGCGCACCGTGGGTTCGTCCACGCCCAGCAGGCTGGCCACCGGTTGCAGGTTGGGGGCGAGATTGATGACCGCGCCGACGTTCAGGTCCCGGTTCGCCCAGCCGTCGAGCCGCTTGCCGATCCCCGGCGCCACCGAGTCGTCGACCGTCGAATGGCACAGCGCGCAGGTGATGCCGGCCGCCCGCAGAGTCCCGTCCTGATTGAAGAATCCGCGCACGCCCACCACGGCGTTGAGCCGGAGCAGCGCCGCGGTGACGGCGGGATCGTCGAGATCGACCGCCTTGCCGTGCGAGGCGACCGAGGCCGGGCCCCCGCTCTTGAGCTGGGCCAGGAGACCCGGAGGGAGGGCCTCGGCGTCGACCTTGAGCCCGACCGCCAGGGCCGTCCGCGGGCTCACCTGTTTGAGGGCCTGGTGGATTCCGAGGATCCGGCTCCAGAACACCTGGTCGCCGAACGTGTCGTCGCGGAAAGTGTGGCGCCCCTCCGCGAGCATCCGCCCGGCATTGGAGGCGATGGGATCGTCGCGGGGGCTGCCGCCGGGCCTGTTTTCCCCCGCTCGCTCGCCGGGGCCAGCGGCGAGAGGGCGAGGAGCAGCAGGGCTCCGGCCGCCGCGATCTGTGAGAACAGAAGAATCCTCTTCCTGCGCATGGTGGGCTCCTTGTCAGGTCTCGGCGACCCGGTCCGCGATCCGGCTGAACAGCCGTTGCGGATACAGAGCAGGAAGCGGGGGAAACGTTACAAATGGCGGCGCCCACGTGGCCGTGGGCTCAGGGGGGTGAGGAATCAGGCACTTTCCGGGCACCTATCCGGCGGTGTTCATGGGTTAGAATCGGCCGATACCTCGGATCGGGGAGCCCTATGAAAGTAGCGTGGCACGTTCATACCTTGGCGGCGGCATTGCTGCTGTCTTCTCTCGCCGCGCAGGCGGCCACCGCGCCGGTGCCGCGCGCCGTCGTGGCGGACAATGCTCGCGATGCCAAACATCCGGCGGCCAACCGCCAGTTGCTGATACCGAGCGGTGGCGTCGGCATGAATGCGCTGTTCTTCCTGGCGGCCGGCAGCGGTCTCAAGCCGACGCTGTTGCTGCTGCACGGCCTGCCCGGCAACGAGCAGAATCTCGACCTGGCGCAGGCGATCCGGCGCGCCGGCTGGAATGTGCTGACGATGCACTATCGCGGCAGTTGGGGTTCGCCCGGCGCTTTCAGCATCGCCGGCGCGGTCGAGGATGCCGGAGCGGCGATGGCCTTCCTGCGCCAGCCCGAGAACGCCGCGAAGTATGGCATCGATACGCACCGCATCCTGGTCGGCGGCCATAGCATGGGCGGCTTCGCGGCGGCGCGCTATGCGGCGGCGCACCGGGACGTGGCCGGCGTGGTGCTGATCGATGCGTGGAATGTGGGCGCCGACGGCAAGGACCTGCGCGCCCATCCCGAGAGGCGTACCGCGGCCATCGCGGAGATCGGCGACGATTTGGGCAACAGCCTGGCCGGCACCGACGCGGCGCATCTGGCGGACGAAGTCGAGCGCCATGCCGATGACTGGGATCTGCTGGCTCTGGCGCCGGCGCTGGCGGCACAGCCCGCGCTGGTGATCGGCGCCACGTATGGCGGCGGTGCTGCGAACAAGGCGCTGGCCGACGCGATCCGCGCCCAGCGCAAGGGTAAGGTCAGCAGCATGACCCTCGACAGCGACCACAGCTTCGCCGACCATCGCATCGCCTTATCGGCCGCTGTCGTCGCCTGGCTGCGGCACCAGGCAACGTCCGGAGCAGCCGCCAGGAAATAGCGCTTGCTGACTTGGCCTGTCTTCGTCCGGCGATGCCACGTTGCCGTGGGTGCCGTGTCAATGGAACTTCTTCAATAGCTCCACGTCTCCTGCCGAACCGGCAGGCGATTGAGCACTTGGCGATGGAATTGCCACTTGGGCATGAACCGGTCCATCAGGGCGACGAAGCGGGCGTTGTGGGTGGGCTCCAGCAGGTGGACCAGTTCGTGGACGACGATGTATTCGAGGCATTCCGGTGGCTTCTTGGCCAGCTCGGTGTTGAGGCGAATCGTGCGGGACCTGTGATTGCAGCTTCCCCACTTGGTCTTCATCCTTTGCACGAACCACCGTTCCACCTCCACGCCCAGCAGCGGCTGCCAGCGCGCCAGCAGGGCGGGCACGGCCTCTTTCAGCCGCTCCCGGTACCACTCCTCGACCAGTTCCCGCCGCTTGCTCGTATCGGTTCCCGGCCGCACCCGTAGGTGCATTCGGCGGTGCTTCAGCGCGATCGCGGGAGGCTCGTCACTCTCGGTTACGGTGAGCAAGTAGCGCTTCCCCCACACGTAGTGGCTCTCCCGGTCCACGTAGTCGCGAGGGGGCTCACGCTCCTGTTCCCGCAGCTTCGTCTGTTGCTGCTTGATCCACTCCAGCTTCGAAATGGCGAAGACGCGTATCTTGTCGAGGCTCATGCGCTCCGGAGCCGAGATGCGTACGCGCCCCGCCGGGGGATAAACGCTGAGGTGGACGTTCTTGATGTCCTTGAGGACCACGTCCACCGTGATGTCGCCCAGCTCGATCTGCAAAGTCATCAGTACTCTTTGTGCTCCTCGATGATGGCGAAGATTCGCTCCACCTCATCGCCATCGCCCAAGACTCGATACAAGGCGTCCTTGATCACCATTTCGCGGGCCTTGATCCCGCGCCATCCGTCCGGCCGGACCTTCTTCACCGCCGCGTCGATCTTCAGCGCCTTGTCCAGCACAGGATCACCGAAGACCGAATCCCCGGCGGGCGGCGCGGATACGTGGCCCGCCTGCGAGAGCGGCCGGCCGGTCCCCTTCAGATTGTTGTAGAGAGCCCGGAGCGCCGGGCTCTTCTTCAAGGGCTCGGGCGTATCGTCCTCCTGTCCCGTCTCCACCCTCCGCGCCAAAATGGCCACGCGCTGCAGGTACTCCTCGTACTCGATGGCCCTGGTCTTGCGTAGAGCGATGATCTCGTCCAGCAGGGCCGACATCTTCTCGTAGTAGGCCGGGTCGCTCAGGTGCTCCTTGATGATCTTGCTGCGGACGTTGTTCTCGATGGTTTCCGCGATGGCGTCCCTGTTGCCCTTCAGTCCGTCGAGTTGGGAATTGATCGCGTTCGCGATGCCGGTCTTCACGATCAACTCCAGCAGGCCCATGCCGTCGAACGGCGAGATCTTCCGCGGCTCGTCGGCCTCGATGTAGGTGTCGATGAGGTGCCGCATGTCGGCCTCGTACGTCTTCAGGTCGAGCGTCTCGCCGCTGGCCTTGCGGATGATCTCGCGGACGTCCAGATAGTGGGCGAGCTGTTGCTTGATGCGGGCGACGTCGGTATCGCTGTACCCCGCGCGGTCCAACTCATCGGCGATGTTGGCGTAAGCGCGAATCAAGGCCACGGTCGCCTTGTAGAGCGCGGCCCGCTGCGGCTCCCGCTCCTGCAAGTCTGTCGGGATTTCCGTATTGCCGCAGAAGTAGTGGATGTGCTCCCGCGTCACCCTTCGGCGGCTCCACCGGCTCGCATAGCAGAGCGAGGGTTTCGAGCGCGAGGTCGAGCCGTTCTCTTCCTTTCGTCAGGCGGTCCTGTAGCAGCACTTCCGGATCCGATCCGCCGGCGCTGTGGTCGAGCTCCGAGGTATAGACGGCGATGGCGTTCTCGACTTTCTTGAACAGGTCCTTGTAATCCACGATGTAGCCGAAGTCCTTGTCCTCGCCGTCCAGGCGGTTGGCGCGGCAGATCGCCTGGAACAGACCGTGGTCCTGCATGGATTTGTCGATGTAGAGGTAGGTGCAGGACGGCGCGTCGAAGCCGGTGAGCAACTTGTCCACCACCACGAGCAGCTTCATGTTGGCCGGCTCCTCGATGAATAGCGCCTTGGCCTCTTCCTCGTAAGCCTCGGTCTTGGTCATGCTCGGTTTGGCGGTCGACATTCTTCAGCAATTCTGTCGTAGGTCTTGTAGATAAACTGTTTGTCGGTCTCTGTATTGGCTCCGGTCTCCTCGAGCGTCACGTCCTTGGCTTGTGGATTGTAAGAGGTCACCACCGCGCACTTGCCCTTGAACGGAGTCTTCTGGAACAGAGTGAAGTACTTGCACGCCTCGTAGATGCTGGAGGCCACCAGGATAGCGTTGCCGCGTTCATCGGACAGGCGCGGCTTGACGCTGAAGTCGAAGATGATGTCGCACACCACGCGATCCATGCGCGAGCGGGAGCTGAGCACTTGCTGCATCGTGCCCCACTTGGATTTCAGCTCGGCTTTTTGCCAGTCGTTCAACCCTTTGGTCTTGGCCTCGAACCAGGCGTCAATCTTGCCCTCGGAGCCGAGACGCTGATCGATGTCCCGCGCCTCGTAGAGGAGGTCCAGCACGACCTCATCCTCGACCGCCTCGCTGAACTTGTAGGTGTGGATGTAGCCGCCGAAGACCTCCAGGCTCGTCGTCTTGTCCTTCGCCAGCAGCGGCGTGCCGGTGAAGCCGATGAAGACCGCGTTGGGCATCATCGCCTTCATCACCCGGTGGAGCTTGCCGCTCTGCGTGCGGTGGCATTCGTCCACGAAGACGAAGACCTCGCCCACGGTTTCACTGGGCTGGGCTTCCAGATCCTTGATGAACGCTTCGAAGTTGGTCTCGCCCCGTCGCCCGAACTTGTGGACGAGCGAGCAGAGGAGTCGCGGCGTGGCCTCGCCGAGCTGCTTCATCAGGTCGCTGCCGCTGCGGGTGCGCTTTACGGTTTCGCCCGCCGCGGTGAAGACCCTTTCGATTTGTTTGTCCAGCTCGTCGCGGTCGGTGATGATGGCGACGCGGGCGTTGGGATTGTTCTCCAGGATCCATTTCGCGAGCAGCACCATCACGATGCTCTTGCCGCTGCCCTGCGTGTGCCAGATGATGCCGCCCTTCTTCTCTCGCACGTGCTCCTGCGCGGCCTTGATCCCGAAATACTGGTGGGCGCGCGGCAGCTTCTTCACGCCGCCGTCGAAGAGCACGAAGTCGTGCATCAGCTCGATCAGCCGATCCTTGCGGCACATCTTGAGGAGGTACTTGTCCAGCTTGAAGCCGCTGTTGTCCGTCTCGTCTTCCTTCCACTTCAGGAAGTATTTCTCTGGCGTTTCGATGGCGCCGTATTGCAGCCCCTCGGAGTCGTTGCCGGCGAAGAGGATCTGCACCGTGCTGAAGAACCAGGCGTTGAACTCCTCCTGCTGGTTCGAGAGGCTCTGGCGGATGCCGTAGCCGATGCTCGAGCGGCTGTTCTTCAACTCCAGCACGCCGACGGCGATGCCGTTCACGTAGAGCACGATATCGGGCCGGCGCTCGACGTTCCCCTGGAGCGTCACCTCCTCGGCGACGGCGAAATCATTCCGCTCCGGATTCCGCCAGTCGATGAGGTGAACGGTCTCCGTGGGCTTGCTCGCCTCGGTCTTTACCGGCACGCCATAGCGCAGCAGCTTGTAGACTTCCTGGTTGTTGCCGTAGAGCTTGCGGCTGTGGTTGTTCGCCTCGACGCGGAGCTTGTGAAGGGCGGCGTTGATCTGCGCCGGTGTATATCCGCTCTTGGTCAGCCAGTCCGAGAGAATCTTTTCCTCGATGTTGCTGTTGCCGTCGCGGTGGCTCCAGTCGCCGAGATAGCGGTAGCCCAACTCGCTGCGGAACAGGGTGATGACCCGGTTCTGGGTGGCGCGTTCGGATTGGCCGACGTCATTCATGTGGGTCATCCTTCTGCCGGAGGGTGGCCAGATAGGCCTCGCCGGCGGGGGTAAGACGATAGCGCTGCTGGCGACTCTTGGGCGTGTCGGGGAAGGTCATAAGGATAAGACCAGCTTTCAACGCCGGCTTTAAGTAGCTTTCCCGGAATGATTTACGGGCCTTGAGATGGAGAGCTGCCTGCAAGGTTTCCCGATCCATGGCGCCTTGGAGCACGGTGAGGAGGCGCTCGACTTGGGGTGTGACTTGGGGTGTCACATGGGGTGTCACATGGGGTGTCACATGGGGTGTCACATGGGGGGTGACATGGGGGGTCACATGGGGGGTGACTTCCGGGTTCTGGGTGGTTTCTTGGGCAGTCTGGGTGGTTTCTTGGGCAGTTTCTTGGGTAGTCATCGGGGTAGTGCCCCTGCCCGGTTCCAACTCAGCGGCTTGCAGATGCGCGGGGTTGGCGCGGAAGGTCAGCATCAGGCCGGCCATGCCGAAGTCGTAGAGCGGCGGCTCGATCCCGTGTTCCCGACACTCGCGTTGGATCTTCTCGATGCCACGCCCCCAGGATTCGATGTAGCCGGCGCGGAAGAAGGCGTTGGCGAGCAGCGGGTTGAACGGACAAGACGGGTGCTTGCCTAGCAGCCTCTCCAGCGTCCAGTGATCCGGCAGGTCGCCGGCATTCCAGAGGACGATCCGGTCGTCGTACACGCTGATCTGGATGGGGATGCCGCTGCTGTAGTCCTTGTGCACCACGGCGTTGAGCAGGGCCTCGCGCAACGCGGCGTCCGGGAAGAGGAAGGTCTCCCGCCGCTGCAAACCCTGGTAGCTGATGTACGCCTTGAGATACTTCGTCTGCAGGAGGTCGAGCGTCTTCTCCACCTGCTCGAAGAGGTTTCCGTGCACCTCGTCCTGATAGCGGAGATCGTCGTCCGTCACGAAGAAACCGATCTTGATCCAGGCACCACTCACATACTGCTCGGGACGATCGGAGAACAGCAGGCAGGCGGCGCGCTTGAGGCCGTGCCTTTCGATCAGCTCCAGGTTGCCGAGCACGACCTCCCGGCGGTCGCGCAATACCGCCCGGTCCATGCGCCCGCTCTCTGTAGCCCTTTGCTTGAACAGCCGCAAGGCCGCGGCGCTGCAGGACCGCGCGGTGAAAGCGGGCTCCGGCGCGTCGTCCCAATGGCGTCCGCGCTTCTTCAGCAGGAACCGCTCCAGCGCCGCGCCTTTCAGCTCCTGCTTGGTGCTGCCGCTGCGGTAGTGGTATTCGCCCTTGTAGCTGATGGGGCTGGGATAGGGTTCGACCCGGATTTCGATCAGTTCCTTGCCGTCCGCCTTCCGTAGATTCACGTCCACCATGATGCCGAGGATGTCCCGTACCTTGTTGGGAATCTCCACCATGAGCCTCCCGGCATCCTCGACGCCGACGGCTACGCCTCGGTCATCGCGTCCGATGACCAGCACGCCGCCCTCCGCGTTTGCGAACCCGCAGATCCACCGGAGGTAGTCGTCCCGCCAGGAGCTCTTCCATTCGATTTGTTGGTTCTCCTTCATATCAGGCGAATCCTCCCGGTTAGCAGTTCCTGCATCATGCCCTGCTTGATCTGGCGGGCTTTGGCCTGCTTGGCTTCCAACGCGGTGATCTCGGCGTCCATGTCGGAGAGGATGGCGGCGATAGCGGTTTGCTCGAGAACTGGGGGAAATGTAATGTCGAGTGAGAGCAAGAAGCCCTTGGCGATATTCTTCATACTACCGCTTGTGCCGGTAGCGGCTGCCTTGAGTAGAGCTCGGTAGTGTTCACTGCTCAAGGTATAGCTTAGCCACTTAGCCGAAACCTCTGAATCCTTCCGGAAGCGTGTCATCCACAAGCGATCAGGAACAAAGAGGTATGGGTAGTCGGCATCGACATATCCACACTCGCCAACCAGATCTATTGTGTTCATCCTGCTTATTAGAACGGTGTCAGCTCGCGGATTTAACTTCGCCCGGGAGACATCTCTCGAAGCGATTCGTTTGCATTCAGCAGGCATGAACACGCCTCTGTCAACGCAGGAAGTCTTCAAGATCGCAGCATTCCCAGGCTCCAAGGCAGCGGCGGCATCGACCGATTTTACACTGACTCCTGAGTCAAGCGCTGTGACCTCGGCTCCAAGAGGTCTCACCTCCCACTTCCCATTGAAGCCCGGCAGACGCTCATTGCCGGTGAGCAACTCCTGCATAGTGCCCTTTTTGAGCAGACGCTTTTTGGTGAGGAGTTGCTCCAGAGATTCGATGAGGGCATCCGCATCGCTCAACGCCTCGGCGATAGCTTCCTTTTCTGCTTTGGTGGGAGGGAGGGGAATTACCGTATTGGAAAACAATGTTTTATTGACAATGGGCACGGCCTGTTCGCCGGCAAGTGATCTGACCTTGGCGGCAACAGCAGAGACGGCGTAGAAGAGGTAATCTGATGAGAGCCCTTCCACCGGCAGGATTGCGTTGATCTGTTGATTCGATGTCAGTGTTGCTGGCGCTATTCCGCATTTGCCAATCGTCGATCCTATGCAAACAAACAGAATCGATCCCTTTGGGAAGCGCCGAGAAATAGAGAATCCCTTCTTCGAGAGCATTCTCTCGGTGCGCAAAATGTGCTTGGTTGTACCCATGTCGACCGGGCTGACGAACATGAATTCGTCACCATAGTTTGATGGATCTCGCGTAGGAGGAGTGTTCCCTGTGGCAATAGACGCGATGCCGCCCAGCGGCTTCACCTCCCAATCCTCCGGAATCACTCCTACTTCGGTCTGCTTGTAGCCGGCCTTCAAATCCATCTGAACCCCATTCTGTCCAGGTGGCGGTTCACTTTGGCCTCCAACTCGTCCACACGGTCGGCCATCTTCGATAGCGGAGTCTCATAGCGTTCGGCCAGTTCCTTCACGCGCTGGGTGAGCTGCCGGCTTACGCGCTCCATCTCGCTGTGTACGGCGGCATCGAGCGCGGCGAGCCACTTGTCGTCTACCACCAACGTCTTGATTTCGGGCTCGGTGACTTTCGGATATTTGGCGTAAGCTTGGACGTCGAGTGTGGCCTCGGCTTCCTTGAGGCGCTTCTTGAGGGAGGCCTCCTCATCATTGAGCTTCAGCCAGTCGCTCATTACGGCGGCTTCCTCTTTCGCGTCGTTGCCGTCTTGGATCTCCTTCAGCCGGGTGGCGATATTGGCTTTGGTCACCTTGTCAAGGTCGGCGAACGCCCCCTCCTCGCCGCCGTGCTCTTCCTCCATCTCAGCGAGGCGGGCGGTCACGCCCTCCAACTCGGTGGCGAGTTGGTCGATCGCCGCCTGCTCTTTAGCGAAGTAACGGGTGACGACGAGCGACTTGGGGATGAGGTCGCAGGTCCAGCCCTTATCTTTCTCTTTACCGTTCTTGTCCTTCTCGATAACGCGGTAGGTCTCAGCCTTCCAGCCGTATTCGGCAATCAGGTAGGAGTCATCCTGCATGGTCTCAGCCCAATACTCCAACAGGTGCTGATAAACGTCATAGGAGTCGATGAGCGGCTTGCCGGCGTAGTGGGCGAGCAGGCTCTCGGAGAGCTCCGCGATGATCTCCTTGGGATGACAACCGGCCTCAAGGGCTTTAAGCCAAATGGCGCGCTTCTCCCGCCACGCAGCGAAATGGGCATTCATGCCGGTGATAAAGGAGGCGAACTCGGGGTGTTCGTAGATGGCCGACTTGATCGCTGACTTTTCCACGGCGAGGCTGAGATAGCCCGGGCGGAGTTCCTTGAACAGCGTGCTTCGGAGCGTGGGGCAGACGGCCCAGTAGCTATCGAGCGCATTGACGTCGGCCTTGGGGACGCCGCCCCGCAGGTGCCCCTCGATATCCTGCAGATCCTCGGGCGTCTGGCTGTCGATGTAGCGGGGGAGGTTGAGGTTGAAATCGTTCTTCTCGATATCCTCGATGGACACCATGCGCGCGTATCTCGGTACGTCGAGCCGCTTGTTGAAGACGTCCACGATCTTGTGGATATCCATCTCGCGCAGGCGGTTCTTGGGGCCGTCCTTCATGAAGCCGCCGCTGGCGTCGATCATGAAGATGCCTTTGCGGGCCTGGGCGTTCTCCTTGTCAACGACCACGATGCAGGCGGGGATGCCGGTGCCGTAGAACAGGTTGGCGGGGAGGCCGATGATGCCCTTGATATAACCCTTGCGCACGAGAGCGCGGCGGATGTCCGCCTCGGCGTTGCCTCGGAACAGCACGCCGTGCGGCAGAATGCAGGCTCCCTTGCCGGCGGGTTTGAGGGAGCGGACGATGTGCAGCAGGTAGGCGTAGTCCCCCTGCTTGCCGGGCGGCACGCCGAAAGACTTGAAACGCTCGTGGGGTCCTGCAGCGGCTCGAGGCCGGTGCTCCAGCGCTTGTCCGAGAAAGGGGGATTGGCGACCACGTAGTCGAAGGTCTTGAGCGGGCCGCCGTCCATGAACTGGGGATCGGTCAGCGAGTTACCCCGCGCGATGAGCGCCGTCGCATGGTTGTGCAGGATCATGTTCATCCGGGCGAGGCCGCTGGTGGCGGCGTCCTTCTCCTGCCCATAGAGCGTGACGTCGGTGCCGGCTTCGTCGGCCACTTTCAGGAGCAGCGATCCCGAGCCGCAGGTCGGGTCATAGACGGTGGTGGCGGCGCTGGTCTGCGCGTTGCGAATACCTAGGATCTTTGCCATGACGCGACTGACCTCGGCGGGGGTGTAGAACTGCCCCTTGCTCTTGCCGCTCTCGGTGGCGAAGTGGCGCATCAGGTATTCGTAGGCGTCGCCGAGGATGTCGTCACCGTCGGCGCGGTTCTTCGAGAAGTTGAGGGCCGGGTTCTCGAAGATGGCGATCAGGTTGCTGAGCCGCTCCACCATCTCCTTGCCGCTGCCGAGCTTGGAGGCGTCGTTGAAGTCCGGGAAATCGGAGAGCTTGTTGGCGTTGGCCAGCGGACCGATGATGTTCTTGTTGATCTGGTCGCCGATGTCGCTCTTGCCCTTGAGAGCGACCATGTCGGCGAAGCTGGCGCCGGAGGGAATCGTGATCGGTGCGTAGCGCTGGCCGGCGTACTTGTCGCTGATATATTTGACGAAGAGCAGAACGAGAATGTAGTCCTTGTACTGGCTGGCGTCCATGCCGCCGCGGAGCTCGTCGCAGCTCTGCCAGATCGAGCTGTAGAGCTCGGACTTCTTGAGCGCCTTGGTTCGCCGTGGGGCGCGGGGCTGCGATGCGCCGGTGGATTCTTCCGTGGAGGCGGGCGGTGGCTTCGTGGTTTCTTTCCTGGAGGATGAGACCGTTTCAGCCGCCGGGGGGGCGGGGCTATCACCGGCGAGGCGGGCGATGAGGACCGCCTTCTCCCGCCCGGAGTCGTCCAGGCCGAGGGCGCGGCAGATCTCCTTGAGCCGGTTCCGTGAAAGATCCTCGAGAATCGCCGCGAGACCCGCCTTCCGCGAACTCGCCAGGGCTTCGGCCAGGGAGCCTTTGGCCCGGCGGTTCTCGACCCGGAGCTCGAAACGGTCCACCGCCGCCGCCAGCTCTTCCCGCTTCAACTGCTCCAGCACATCTCTCTTCCGCGACATCCATACCTCTCGTTCCGCGAAGCCGAGCTTTCCCGCGGCGTGGCCGCCGGATGGCGGCTCGCCGGTGCGGCGGGCTCAGGGTCTTGTCCTGGAGAGGATACTCCAATCGGGAGGAGCGGTGAGCGTAACGGTATGGGTTCGTGGGATCTGACGAGCCCGTCCAACGGCACATCGGAAGAAACAACGGCGCGCCGGGACCTTCCAACGCGCCGCGCGGGCTAGAGGCGGGCGCCGTGCCGCTTCAGATCGCGACGCAGGTGCACTGGGGCGAGTTCAGGCCGCAGAGCCGTCCTCCGGCGCGGCAGGTGCCGGGCTTGCCGGAGAAGTTGTAGCAGGGGGAGCCCTGCGCCGCGCCGCCGCAGTCGTTGTAGCTGCACGCCCCGCACGCCGGTCCGGCCGCGGAGACGGCGGCCGGAGCCCAGGCCGTACCGGCCATGAGAAGACAGAGGAACAGCAGGCGAGAGATCTGTTTCTTCACGCGTTTCTCCTTTTGAAAGAGGCGGCAGTCTATCGCGAGCCTCGCGGCAGCGTATACTCAGGCCCCGTTCCCGACGCTGTTCACCTGGACCCGCCGCATTCTCGTGAGGGAGAAATGATGCCGAGAAGATTTCTGCTCGCCGCCGCTGTCGTTCTTTCGTGCGCCGCCGGGATGGTGCCCGCCCGGACCGAGGCCGCTCCGCCCCCCTGCGGCGAAGCGTACTGCTGCTTGAGCACCTCGACCCCGGATACGAAGTGCAATGACAACGGCCGCCCGGGGACCTGCGCCGTCTGGTTTTATCTGCACGTTTGCCCCTGACGCGGTGGCGTTTGGGCGCCTGCGGCTCCGATCTCCGGGGCGACGCCTCCCCCTCCTGGGGGAACCCTTCCCCCTCCCTGGGAGACCCCCCTCCCGCCCCGGGGGACCCCTCTCCCCGCGCGGGATGCCCTTCCCCCGGGCGGGGGGACCCCTGTACCGGTCGGGGAGACCCCTCTCCCGGGCCGGGGGACCCGTCTCCCCGGCGGGTACACCCCTATCCCCGCCGGGGAGCGGGGTATACCTCAGCGGGGCTTAAGTTCCCCGAGGTTTCGTCCTCTTCCCCGAGGATTTCCTGGCCGAGGATCTCTCCCGTCATCTCCTGGACCTCGGACCCGGCCAGCTCGAACAGGGTCGCGAGGTCCACGGGGGACCGCGCGACGCTCGCCAGGGCATGGGCGATCGACAGCAACTCGGCCCGGTTCATCCTGAGATGGCCGACGAGCTCCCCCTCCCGCTCCAGCCGGTGCCCATCCGGCCCGGCCACGCCCGCATCCCGGACCCGGAACGTCGCCGCCCCTCCGGCCACCCGGAAGGCGATGCTGAACAGGAGCGCGTCCTCGCGGTTCTCGAACGACGCCATCGGCGTATGTCCCGTCTCGAAGCGCTCCCACTCGCGGAAAATATGAAAGCGCCCCTCGGCCTCCCGGAGGCTCCAGGGCCCGACGGCCTCGGGGTCGGCCGCGTTGACCGGCTCGTCCCGCTCGCGGAGAGCGGCGATGTACTCGGGCGAAAGGGCGGTGATCGGCTGGGCAGGGTGCTGGCTCATCCCATTTTCCTCCTGGAACGGTCGTCGCTCCGCGTGAAAAAATCGCGCCGGTACGCAACGCCCATGGCATGGAGCAGTTTTTAGCCGATGAGGTTGATTCTTGTCAAGTCGTCGATAGGGATGTACTCTTGTGCCATGTTCCTGGCATGAGGTACAATTTCGGCGTGAGCGACTCAAACGACCAAGACGAAGTCAAGCGGATGTTGAACGTCCTTCGGACGTCGATCCGGCTGCTGGGGCTGACCAACCGGGAGATCGAACGGCGGCTCGGTCTCACACCCAGCTACGTCAGCCGCCTCTTCGCCGGGGCGATCGAGCTCAAGGTGGAGCACGTCGTGGCGATCTCCCGGGCCATGGGTCTCCAGCCGTGGGAGTTCTTCGAGCTGGCCTACCCACGGCGCTCGGATGCCCCCTCCGAGCCGTTCCGCGCCATCCGCGGTCTCCTGCGGGACATGCAACCCGCCTCGGAATCGGCGGCGCCGCCGCCCCAGCCCGCCGGCTTCACGGACGAGGAGATCGAGGAGAAGATCCAGATGTCCGTCCGCAAGGTGCTGCGGGAGCTGGCGGGCGGCGGGAAGTAAGAGAGCTCTGTCAAACCTCCCTCTCCTTCAGCAGCTCGGCTGCGCGAGCAGAGGGCGGCGAGGCGCCGCGGCGGAACCTTACTCGCCCCGCGGCATGAACCGCTCATTCGAGCTGGGATGCCAGCGCCGCAGGAACTCGACCACATCCTCGAGCAGCCCGATGGAGCCTTTCTGCTTCTCGAAGGACTCCTTCAGCACCATCATCGCGCCGAGAGCCTCTCGCTGAATGCGCAGGGCTACAAACACCCCCGAAGCCTCTAGCACGAGCCGCTCGGTCTCCTCGTAGCGACTCTGGCGCATCCAGACCAAGGCGAGGTCCAGAGAGGCGAGGGCGGCGGCAAAGCCCATTCCTTCCTCTTCAAAGCCTGCTTTGACGTGAAGCAGGTCGGTCTCGGCGCTTTTCCACGTCCTTAACCCTGCGCTGATTCGAGCCTTTATCCAGTGCAGTCTCAATTTGTAGATACGCCCTTCAAGGCTTTGAAGCTGACTCGAGAACCTGAAGAGCGTGTTCCGTGCCTCCCGGAATTTTCCGCAGGCGACCAGAAAATCTATCTGATTATGGACCGAGAAGAACAGCAAATCGGAATCACGAGTTTGGTCGATCATCTGCATGGCCTGTTCGTTGACCGCTCTGGCCATTTCAGTCTGGTTGCTATAATGAAGGTACATGGCCTTGGTGATGAGTGCTTTCCCCGCCAAGTGTGAATCGCCGATTTCCAGATATGTCGAGTGCACAATATCGAGGGCGGCGAACGCGAGGCCGAACTGCCGCCGCGTCCCTAAGAAGGAGGCGTGAAGATCGTAAAGCTTTACCTTGAGTTGAACATCTCCGGTCCCGCGCAAGAAGAATTCGAACGCAACTCCAAATGCCCGCTCGGCCTCGTTCAGGTCGTCGGCAACCCGGAGCGCATTTCCTAATTCTCCCCAGGCGCGAGCCTGCCAGTCAGCGCTGTCCCGCTCGTCATGCCAGCGCGGATCCAGGGAGCGGGAGAAATGAACCGCGAGCCGGGCCAGGGCCACCATTTTCTTGGGGCTCTCGTGGCGGATGGCCCAACTGTGATCCAGAAGAGCTTTGACAGCGCCCAAGCCGTTAATCCGAGGATCCGGTCTACGACCGATGAGCGCCTCCAGCTTTTCATCCTCCGAGAGCAGGGCGGCGATCTTCTTGCGGCGGATTTCTACTCGCCTCAGATAGCGCCGGTACGGACGCAGGAGCGAGAGGGCACGGTCGAGGATCTCGTCATGGACCGGAACGGTATCTGGAGAGGGGGCGGAGACTGAGGCGGCAAGGCCCTGGTAGTGCGGAGCCAGGAGCGCATTGCAGGAGGGGCAGTCCCGGAGCAGATGACGAGCGATCCTCGGAAACAGGCTGGGAGCTAGCCGTCCTTGAACAAAGTCCTCGATCTCGGATGGCGTCGGGTGCTGGCTCAACACTTCTCCTTTTCGCGCGCCAGTAGATTCTCTCACGGAGAGACGAAAAAATCCTCAAGGACGGGCGAATGTTCTCTCTGCACACACCCGGTTTCCGCTCTGGGGCAGCTCTTCTCTCACTTTTGAAGCTGGCTTTCAGATAAAGCGATGCGGATTCTAACCGAGTAGAACAGAAAGATACAAGAAGGGAATGTGGGAGGATGGAGCCGTCCTGCAGAAGGCAGGACGGCTCCCAGATCTCAGACGTTCGGGTCCACACAAGATCCTGCCGCGGTCAAAGCCCCACAGATGGGGATGGCACTCCCGGTACCCTGAGAATGGGCGCAGCCGTTGGGATCGACGCAGGGGCCCTGCTTTTCCAACTGCCGAGCCGGTCCGCGACTCCCATGCCCCTGCGCATGCCCAGCCCCTCTTCCTGAGACGGCGATCCGCTCCCCGAAGGAACCCGCCAGCCAATTCCAAAAGCCGGCCAGGCCGGGTCCGGTCGCCGCGCCGGCGGGGCTGGTCAACGTGAATGCGGCCACCAGGGCGATGCCGGCGAGGACGCTTCTCGAGTTTCGCTGCACCATATCAATTCTCTCCCCCTGCCCACGGAGCGTTCATGGGGCCGCCATGGTCCCGGCGCCCGCGGGCGACATCTCAAAGATCCATGTGCCGAGTTTGGCAGATCGCAGGGACACCTCGTCTCTTCACAGGCGAGATCCCACGCTTTTCCCTCCCGAGGCTCCGAGGGAGTTCCACGTTTCGGCAAAGCAAACTGGCGGAATCGCTTTCGGGCGTGATTAGACCATGGAAACCCGCGTGGTTCCAGATTCAGGATCTAAATCGCGCGTGAAAGGAATTGGATTTTCATGACCCTCCGGAGAAGAAGCATGTTGACAAAAACAAACCGATTGGTGCACTATCCGTCCGCAGTAAACAGATCAAGAGGACCAGCGACGCGGCTATTTGTAGCAACGGAACAAAGAGAGCGTTTGTGGGCCGGCGCGCGGAGCGGTCCGCAGCCATCGAAGCTGGAGTTTCCGGAGCCAATTCAGGCGCCGGATTTTGAACCCAAGGAGGTTCAACATGTTGGAAAGTGTGTCGAGTCGTTTGTCGCCAACCACTGGGACGCAGGGCGTCGCGGGCGTTTTGATCCCGACCGGGATCTGGACGCACGACGAGTTGCGCCGGGTGCCCCGGCCTTCGGGCGAGTACTTTCTCAAGCCCGAGCGCGTGCAGGAGGAGCTGAGGGCCATGCTGAGCTGGCGAGGCGTGGCCAACTACCGGGGGATCGACCATATCCGGCGGTTCCCGACAGCCGAGGTGGCGGCCGCCTTCGCGGGCTACGTCACGGCGTTCGCCCAGGAGGCGGGCCAGCTCTGTTCGGTGGTGCAGTGTGGGGAGTACGTCACGGTGATGCTGACGGGCCGCCATCCGGGCGGTTCGTTCGGGGTCACCCGGGGCGTGCTCGATTTCGCCAAGCGGCTGGCTTGAGCGAGGAAAGGAGACGATGATGCCCAAGCAATCGTTCGCAGACCTGATGGTCGACTGGGAGAAGCTGCTCGCGGCCGTGGCGGCCAACCAGGCCGACCTGCCGTACATCGACGGCTACAGGCAGCAGCTCGAGGTCGAGATGACGGGGGCCAAGGCCGCGAGCCTCCGGCAGTCCGCCTCCCAGGCGGAGGCGCAGCAGGCCTCCCGGGACCTGGAGGGTTTTATTCAGAGAGGTCAGGACCTGGCCAGCCGGATCCGCGGCGGGGTCCGGATCAAGTACGGGATCAAGGGCGAGAAGCTCAAGGAGTTCGGCCTGAAGGTCTTCCGCGGCAACAAGAAGAAGAGCTCCACCGAGAAGTCGCCGCCGACGGTGGGGCCGCCGCCGGCAACCCGGTCCGCGGAAACGAAGCCGGCTCTCCAGGAGGCCACGACCGAGGAGTAAACCCGACGTAGTCCACTTCCACGGAGGGGCGTGTCTGCGGCACGCCCCTCTTTTCCTGGAGAGCCGGTTCAGATTCTAGCAAGCGAGCCCCCGGGGCGGTAGCCCTCCATGTCGCTCTCATCCGCGTGTGGGAGCCACCCTCGACGGACGACTCCCACACCGGACCCGCGGTCCGCGGCTTAAGGGGGGATCAACCTTGGCAGAGGGTGACGGCGAGGAAGTAGCCGCAGGTGATGGTCGTGCCGTCGAAGTTGGTGCAACTCCGGTTGGAGGGAGCGTGCGAGCAGTAAGTGCAGCCACAGGGCTGCGGGGCCGGCGGATCGGCGAAGGCGGCCAGGGAGGTGACGGAGAGGATCATCGAGAGGCCTACGACACGGGCGAGCTTGGATAGATTCACACATCCTCCTTCAAGGTTGAGGGTACCGGACAGCGAGTGTGGAGGTGAGGAAAGCCGCCTCGACAGACGGCTCCCCCGGTTTCAGAGCTTCGATTCCGCGGCGCTTCAGCCCACCGGCCCGCAGAGGGTGACGGCGAGGAAATCTCCACAGGTCGTGTGGGTGCCTTGGAAGTTGCAGGCCGTGGTGGGGGCGACACTCGAGCAGTAGGCGCAGCCACACGGCCGTTCGGCGAAGGACGGCAGGGCCGTGATGGCGAGGATGAGGGTGAGGCCGGCGATACGGACGAGCTTGGATACATTCATGAGGTTCTCCTTCCAGGTGAGCGCATAGCCTAATACAAATATCATTGAGGTGTCTAGCCGCTGGGAGCGCGGCGGCGGGGGCCAATTCACTTCGCCTTTCGAATCGCGATGCCGGTCAAGGAGTCAGAGCGCCAGTGCTCGGTCCAGGGCGAGATGCCGGGCGCGATGCGTCAGGAGGCGGGATGGAGGCGATTCGTTGCGGCGGCCAGCCGGCGCGGCCACACCTGCGGTTGGGGAAATTCCGCATCTTAAGCCGTCTACAAGGATGGCAGAACCCTGGGTCGCGTTGGCGCCATTAATGCTTGCTGATCAAGGAGAACCAAGATGCCTAGACTTATTGCTGTCGCTGTTATCCTCGTTGCCCTGTTCCTCCCTGAAAATGTCCGCGCGGGAGATGATGATTATATCTGGTGCTCTCTCACGGACAGTGTGCATAGCACCAAGTACTTCTCTGGGGTTTTCCTGGGGGATTATTCCCATTCAGTGCGGTACGAGAACGCTTTCCACGACTATGTTCATGCCACGTACGATAATGTCATCGGAACCGCTAACTGTTTCTTCGAAAGGGATCCTAAAGCCTCCAGAGCTGAGAAGACGAGTTTTATGGCGAGGGCGCGTGGAATCTATAAGAACATGATAGATACAGATTGGACGTACTGACCTCATCCTGGGCTCCGAGATTCAGAAACCGGCCCAAGCCGCCCCGAGAGCGGGCGGCGCACGGCGAGCCGGAACCGGGCTGAGCGGGCTCAGGGCGGCCCCATAGGGCCGCCCCTGCAAACATTCATCGAGGGGGCGTGTCTGCAGCACGCCTCCCGGTTGCCTAACAGCAATTTTGCGTAGTCGAGCACGCGGGAGGATACGTGCAGTGCTCCTTGCCGGTGGCGGGATCGATGTGGCACGACGGCTCCGGACAGCAGGAGCAGAGGGCCTTCGTCGCAGGAAGGTCTGGCGACTGACCCGCCAAGAAGTTCGAGCCGGAAAGCAGAGCGTCAGGAGCCAGATCTCCATCGGTGTCGACGGCCACGGGGCGGACCCTCTTTGCGCCTGCCACGAGGCTCCAGGGCAGGGGGGTGGCGGGGAAGGTGAAGCTTGTTGTGAGCTCCAGGTTTCGCGCGGCCTTGTTCCGCGCCGGCTTCACGGGGATGAAGGTCACGCGCGCGTCGATCGAGAGAGGCGCGACGAAGTTCCCGCCCCTCTCTTGCGTACGCATGATGTTCATCGTCGTCAACTGCTGCTTGCCGGCGAGGGAGACGTAGACGTGGAAGGCACCGCAGCCGGTCTTGACGGGGGCGATGCTCACCAGCGACAGGGCCCGAAAGCGGATACGCGTTACGGCAACCCCCTTGTTGTCGAAGGCAGCGTCGTCGAGCCGCTCGATGACCGTGTCGGCGCCCAGGAGCTGCCCCGGGGTCCCGGTCGTGAGCGGCAGGCCCTTGAAGGCCACCCGGCCGGTGAACGCCTTGGAGCCCTTGCAGAAGAAACCGGCGGGGATGGGGTTGTAGGAAAAGTCATAGAAGGTCCTGCCGTCAGCGGGGGTGGTGAAGACGTCGATGCCGCGCTGGATCACGGGATCGGCGGACAGAGGGGAGAAGCCGGACAGGAGCGATGACACGAGCACTGCGAGGAGGATTCTGGTTCTCACGCACGTCTCCTTTTCAAAAAAAGACCTTCCGTATCGCGACCACCCCACCGGCGGTGCGGCGGCGGATCGGGGGGCAGACTCTTTCGAAGTCTGCCCGCATCTATGAAGGTGCTTGAACAAGGCGTTCGCGAGCCGGTGGGGTGGTGCCGGGGCTATTTGCGGAACCAGGGAGCGGTATAGGGGGAGTTGAGGAAGAATTGCAGCAGCTTTTGCCCGAATTTGGATTCGCCGGACTGCGCCGGATGAGTGCCGTCCGAACTGAAGTCGTTGCATGTCCAGGTGAGCCCGTCGCTGCGCGGCGTGAGGCCGTCGGCCCAGGGGTAGAAGGACCAGCCCAGCCAGGGCGCCACGGCGCCGAAGTCGAGGTTGCCGGCCAGCGGATCGATGCCCTGGCCGGCCATCTGGTCGATCTGGGCCTCGACCAGCCACTTCACGGCGAAACCCGATTCATACGCGTAGGGCTCGGGATTCTGGTCGGTGGTGGCGTAGCCGGCGTAGGAGCGGCTCGAGAAGAAGGCCAGTTGAAGGTTGGGGTAGCGCACCTTGAGGGCGCGCGAGACATCGGCGAGGCCGCGCTCGAGGTTGTAGGCGTCGGCGCCCGCGGCAGGCAGGCTGACCGCCGGCCTGGCGTTGGCGAGCTTCACCCAGACCACCTGCACCTGCTTCTCCTTCAGCCCTTTCGGCGCCAGCACGGTGTCACGGACGCGGTTGTAGTTGGCGTCGGTGGGCGAGTCCCAGGTCGAGGTTTCCTGCCCCCCCAGGGCGCCGTTGACGATCACCAGATGGGTTTTGTCGACGTTGGGATCGGCCGCCGCCCGGCCCATGAAGGTCCACGAGTTGCAGGGCTCGGCGCCGTTCTGGGAGCAGAACTCCTGGGTGGTGTGCGACAGGCCGATCGACAGCAGGACGATCTTGCCGTCCGAGCGTGGCAGGCCCGAGGGGCTCAGGGGCTGGATGGCCGCGGCGCGGGCCAGGCCCTCCTGATGGTGGGCGGTGGGCGGCGTGTTGAGGCCGCCGGGATAGAGGCCGCCCTGGAACAGGCCCATGTACTTTCCCGACGCGAGATCGTTCAGGGGCGTCAGCCCCACCGAGGTGCCGGCGCAGTTGGAGCCCCAGGCTCCGGGCGCGGCGGCGAGGGCCAGGGTTGCAGAGACGAGGACCGCAAGACCGCACGACTTCAGTTTAAAGGACATACATCTCCCTCCTTCGGCGCGAGGCCGATGAAAAGGAGGCAGGCTGAGGCCCGCCTCCTGCTTTCCTGGTGCGCACCGGGAGGGCAAACGGGCTTCGGTCGCTACGTCAAGGCCTCAGAACTTCGTCGTCACCCCGATGCGGGCGGCGCGCGGCGAGCCGGGGGAGAGGTTGGTGTTGCTGTCCGCGTTGGCCCAGTATCTCTTGTCGAAGAGGTTCTCGATGTTCACCTGCAGGCGCAGGTTCCCGGTCAGCGAGAAGTAGGCGGCCGCGTCGACGCGGGTGTAGCCGGGCAGCGTCACCGTGTTGTCGATGGTGGCGAACATCTCCGAGCGGTAGATGACCCCCAGCGCCGCGCCCATCTTCGGGTGGAACCGGTAGTTGTTCCACAGCGACAGCGTGTGGCGGGGCACCTGGCCCACGGTGGCGCCGGCGCGGGCCGCGGTGGTCGCGCTGGTCACGAAGGCGTCCTGATTCGCGTAGCCGCCGGCGATGTTCCAGGACGGCGTGAGCTGGCCGTTGATCCCGATCTCGTAACCCCTGGTGCGCTGGCTCCCGGTCTGCACGATCCGGGTGGGATCGTTGGGAGTCGGTCGACCGGGTGTTGGTGCGGTCCAGCCGGTAGACGGCGGTGGTGAGGGAGAGGCTGTCCGCGGCGTCCCACTTGACGCCGATCTCATAGTTGTCGAATTTCTCCGGCTTCACCTGCTGCGTGATCGTCGTCAGCGAGGAGAACTGATCGCCGGAGCTGGGCAGGTACGACACGCTGTAGGTGCCGTAGAGGGAGAGCTGGGTGATCGGCTTGACGATGATCCCGGCGCGCGGCGAGACGAGATCGTCGGCCCGCCCCAGACGGTCGCCGTTGCGGTTGTTGCGGTACTCCAGATCGAAGCGGTCGAAGCGCAGCCCGGCGACCAGTTGCAGATGGGGGGAGAGCTCGATCTGATCCTGGGCATAGAGAGCGGAGACCCGGGTCCGCAGGTGATTGTCGGCGTCGGTCGCGCTCTGCCGGAAGGTGACCGGCGTGTCGATCGTCGGGCTGCCGTAGGGCGCCGGGATCGACGTCGTGGAATTGTTGAAGTAGCCGGTATTGCGGAAGTTGTCGGTGAGCTGCCGTCCGATCTCGGCGCCGGCCAGCAGCGTGTGGCGCACCGCTCCGGTCTCCAAGCCATACGTCAGATCGGTCTGATTGAACAGGTTCTGGCGCCGCGTGGCGTTGTTGTAGGCGGTGAGGGTGACCTGGCTCTTGTCCGCGGTGACCGCGCCCGGAACGTAATTCTGATAGGAGCGGTCGTAGTCGCCGAAGTGCGTGCGGTTGCGGAGGGTCAGCGCGCCGAAGCGATGCTCGACGGCGACGGAGCCCAGGTTGACGAGCGCCCGCACGTGGCTGTCGTCCGGATTGCCGTAAAAGGTATCGATGGCGACGTCGGCGGGCCGCCCCTGGAACGAGGTGATGCCGCGGTCGGCGACCCGGGTGTCGCGGAAATGCTCGTAGCCGAGCGTGATCTTCGTCTCCTCGCCGGGCATGAAGGTGAGGGTCGGCGCGATGCCGGAGCGCTGGAGGTCGACGCCGTCGCGGAAACTGCCGGAATCCTCGTAGAGCCCGTTCAGGCGCAGCGCGAGCTTCTCGCCGAGGGGCTGGTCGAAATCCGCGGTGAGGCGCTTGTTGGCGTAGGAGCCGCTCTGCAGGTCGACCTCCCGCAGCGTGCCGAATCCGGCCTCCTTGGTGACGCGATTGATCACGCCGCCGCCGCCGCCGCGTCCGAAGATCATGGCGTTCGGCCCTTTCAGGGCCTCCACGCGATCGAGGTTGTACAGGTCGCGGTAGTACTGGACGTCGTCGCGGACGCCGTCGACGAAGAAATCGGCCGAGGAGCTGTTGCCGCGGATGATCACCTGGTCGCGGTTGTTCTCCCCCTGGTGGAGGGTGACGCCCGGGACGTAGCGCACGACGTCGCCGACGCTGGTCATCAGCTGGTCCCGCATCAACTGGCGGGTGACGACGGTGACCGACTGCGGCACGTCCCGCAGCGGCGTCGGCGTCTTCGTGCCGCTGCTGATCGTCGGCACCTGATAGCCGTTCTCGGCGCGCACGGTGATGGATTCGTGGACTCCCGCCTGCAGGACGAGGTCGAGGGACGGGTGGTCGTCCGGCGTGAGGCTCACGTGCTGCACGGTTTCCGCGAACCCGTCCACGGCCACGCGCAGGGCGTACCGGCCGGTGGCGAGCTCGAGGGTGAACTGCCCCTCGGCATCCGTGACGGCGGTGACTGGGCCGGCCGGAACGCCTGCGCGCCCCTCGGTTTCGGCGGTGACGCGGGCTCCGGAGATCGGCATGCCGGCCGGATCCAGGACTCTCCCGTGGAACGAGATCCGATCCGAAGGGGCCGGCGCGGCCGCGGCGGGCTCCGGGTGGCGCCCACGGCCGGAGCGCGGGACAGCAGACATGCGGCGGCGAAGACGAGCAGCAACGGACGCAACGACACGCGGGGCTTCTCCATATAAGATGCCTCCTGGCAGAAGGCGCGCCTGCGGACGCGAGTCCTCAGGCCGCCGGTTGCTAGCGGAGGTCCGGCCCCGGGGTCAACTGAGGTCCGGGCCTCCGCCCTTTCTGGTCTATTGAGACATATTCTCAATAGGTTGATGCTTAATCGTGGACCAGATCGGTACGGATTGTCAAACCCCTTTGTGCAAGCGGTCTTCGGGGCTGGAAAGGACGGAGGGTTCATCCTCCGGGAGGAGCGGGGGAAGGCAGGCTCCTGGAGACGCCCCAGCGGCGGCGTCTCTGACAGTGGGGGCCAACGAACCGATCAATACTCGGCGAAGGCTTCGTCGGGAAAGCAGTACAGCCAGCGTTCACCGGGCTCCGCCGAGGCCACCACGGGGTGCCCGGCCGCTCGCGCGTGCTTGCTGGCATGGCGGTTCGGCGAGGAATCGCAACAGAGCGTCCTGCCACATTCCTGGCAGGTCCGCAGGTGGACCCAGTGGGCGCCGATCTTCACGCACTCCTCGCATTCGTGGCGCTTCGCGTGGGTGACCTTGGTGATCGCTTCGAGATGAGCGCAGGTTCCGTCAGACATCGTCGTTTTCCTCCTACTCGTGGAGCACCTGATGGACGAAGGCGACCGCGATCGATCCCTCGCCGACGGCGGATGCCACACGCTTGATATTGCCGCCCCGGACGTCGCCGACCGCGAACACTCCGGGAAGACTGGTTTCGAGAAGATAGGGCGCCCGGGCGAGCGGCCACCGCGCGGCGGCCAGATCCTCCTTCGACAGGTCCGGCCCCGTCTTGATGAATCCTTTCGCGTCGACCGCGACACAGCCCTCCAGCCAGCTCGTGCTGGGCGTGGCGCCGGTCATGACGAAGACATGGCGGATGTTGCGGGTTTCGATCTCTCCGACCTGATCGTCCCGCCAGCTCACGCGCTCGAGATGATCGCTCCCTTCGAGAGCCGTGATCTCGGTCCGCGCGCGCAGGACGATCGCCGGATTGTCCTCGATCCGCCGGATCAGATAGCGCGACATGCTCTCCGCCAGCCCGTCCGACCGCACCAGAACGTGCACCCGCCGGGCGGTCTGCGCGAGGAAGACCGCGGCCTGGCCGGCCGAGTTTCCGCCCCCCACCACGACCACCTCCTCGCCGGCGCAGAGCTGCGCCTCCATGAAGGTCGCGCCGTGGTACAGGCCGGCGCCTTCGAATTGCGAGAGGTTCGGCAGCGACAGTTGCCGGTATTCGGCGCCGGTGGCGATGATGACGGCGCGCGCCGGCACGCGCGGACCGTCGTCGATCTCGATGGCGTAGGGCTTGCGGGCGCACGCGAGCCGCTGGGCGCCTTTGGCGATCATCAATTGGGCGCCGAACTTCTGCGCCTGCGTGTAGGCGCGGCTCGCCAGCTCCTGGCCCGAGATGCCGGTGGGAAAGCCGAGATAGTTCTCGATCTTCGAGCTCGAGCCGGCCTGGCCCCCCGGCGAGCTCGCTTCCAGCACCAGGACGTCGAGCCCTTCCGACGCGCCGTACACCGCCGCCGCGAGCCCCGCGGGCCCGGCGCCGATGATCACCAGGTCGCGGATCAGCGCCGGGTCGATGGCGTCGTTGAAGCCGAGGCAGACGGCGATCTGCTCGTTGGTCGGGTTGCGCAGCACCAGCTCGCCGCGGCAGATCAGGACGGGCACGTCGGCGGCGACGACGTGGAACTGGTCCAGCAGGGTCTGGATGTCCGGATCGCGGTCGAGGTCGATGTACGAATACGGATGGCCGTTGCGGGTCAGGAACTCCCGGACGCGCAGCGTTCCCGGGGAATGGACCGAGCCGATGAGCACGACGTCTCCGATGCCCGTGCGCGATCAGCTCCAGCCGGCGAAAGATGAACGCCCGCATGAAGATCTCGCTGAGCTCGGAGTCGGTCTGCACGAGCGCCAGCATGCTTGTCGTGATCGAGCTCGATGACCTCGCCCGGCTCGGCCGCGCGCGCCTGGAAGAGCGAGCGGCGGCCCGAGAGCATGTTGACCTCGCCGGTGAACTGGCCCGGCGCATGGACGGCGACCAGCGTCTCGGCGGGGCCGGGGTTGCGGACGATCTCGAGCCGGCCCGCCTTGACCACGAAGAACGGCACGGGCTGCCCGCCGGCCTCGACCAGCACCTCGCCGCCCCGGACCGGGCGCACGGACCCGTGCGCCGCGATCCGCGCGATCTGCGCCGGCGTCAGGGTCGGAAAGGTCTGGCTGGCAGGCGAGTTGAGCAGGGTGGGCAGTGCGGGTTCGGCCATGGTGTCGTTTCCTCATCAGCCGCGGCACGTCCTTGAGCCGGCCGCCGCGTTGGGGTAACCTAGCACCACTTTTTCCGGATGCGAGGTTCTGGTCGTGAAGACGTGGATTCGCGGATGCGTCTGCGCCGCCGCCTGGCCGTCATGCCGCTGGCCCCAGGTGCCTTCTGCCTGGACGGCGCGCCGGCCGCGGCGCCCTGGCAGGACGAGTGGCTGACCCGTTTCAACTGGGAGCGGGCGCGCAACGGCGTGCGTCCGCTGCTGCCTTCGCCGGTCCTCAACCAGGTGGCCCAGCAGCAGGCGGAGGAGATGGCCAGGGACGGCCGGCGGCTCCGGCCGGCGATCGACCGAGGCGGTCTCGGAGCGGCTGCGGCGGGTGGGGTACTCGGCCCACGACTGGCGTGAGGACTTCATTCAGCGCAGGCGCCTCCCGAGTCCGTGCTCTTCACCCGGAGCTCGAGCCCCCAGGCGGCCCTCGGACGGGCACTTCCGCGACCTGGGAGTCGGCGTCGCCGTCGCCGGCGGCGTCACCCACTACGTCTTCCTCTTCGGCTGGCACCAGGGGGACTACTTCGCCGCCGCCACGGCCCCGCTCGCCGACCGGGCGAAAGTCGAGGCGGAGATGCTGGCGCGGGTCAACGCCGTCCGCCGGAATGCCGGGCTGCCGCCGTTCGCGCCCAATCCTCTCCTCGACAGGATCTCCCAGGAGCACGCCGAGGACATGCTGATGCGCTCCTACTCCGGGCACCGGACGCCCGAGGGCCTGGGTCCTTCCGACCGCGCGCGGGCGGACGGTTACCGGTCCCGGCATCGGCGAGAACATCGTCGAGCAGCGCTTCTCGGCCGAGGAGGCCCTGGAGGCCTGGCTCGGCAGTCCGGGCCACCGCCGGAACATCCTCGATCCCGGACTGCCGCGAGATGGGCCTGGGGCTCGCCGTGGGCGGCGGCTACGACGCGGCTCCCGGAGGCTACCGCGTGGTCTGGGTGCAGAGCGTCGGGCGCGGGGAGTGAGCTCTCCCCGGCGCCGCCTCCACCGGCCTCACGCGCCCTTGGCTCCCCGTTTCCAGCCCATCGTGTCGAGGAGCTTGAGCAGGGTCGGCAGTCCGGCGGTGACGCCGGTGACCGTGGCCACCGTGCTGTCGAGCAGCTCCTGCTGGGTGACCAGGATCAGGGCGGCACAGGCGGCCAGGGCGACTGAGAAGGGCCAGTGGAAGCGGTCCCAGGCGCTCCGGCCGGCGGCCTGCTCCAGGTTGAGAACCTGCTCCCGGCAGCGCGAGGATACCGCGGAGCGCCGGAAGGTTTCATTCATCAGGCAGAGGTTCGGTGCGCGCTCGACGAGGCCGCGCGCCATCAGGCGCCGGACGATGCGCCGGTTCTTCGCGTTGATCAGTCCCTCTTCGGCGAGGTGGCCGAGGACCACCCGCTCGTCGCTCGAGCAGCTCGCCCAGATGGCGCCGTAATAGTCTTGAGCGCGCTCGCCGAGCTCCTCCAGGACCTGTTCGTCGTTGGTCGAGGTGGCGTAATGCGTCGAGCGCGAGCCCGATCCGCTTCAGGGAGGGATCGCTGGCCACATTCCCGGCGCAGGAGCGGCGAGCGGATGACGCCGGCGACAGGCTTTTCGAGGCCGCCACTCTGCTTTCCACTCCGGCGGATCATCTCCCAGAGATGCCGGAAAGACAGGCGCCTCCCCGAGACACCGCTCTGCCTCTCGGGCGGAGGCCACACATCCTCGTCGATCTGGACGAAAGAGGCGAGAAGGGTGCGCCAGCGGTCCTCCGCGGGATCGGCCGGGAGACCCGTAGGCGAGAACAGGACCGCCGGGCTGATCTCGGAAAGCACTACGACGGCGCGCTGGTGGACGAAGATGATCTCCTCAAGAAGAGCCAGCTTGCGCGAGTTCCAGGCAGGATCGAAGATGCGGTGCTCGAAGCCCTCCACCAGCACGGTGCGGTTCGGGTCGCGGACGAGCTGCAGCCGGCGCGCGGGCCAGCCGTTCTCCCCCTCGTCGAGGTGCTGGAAGGAGACGGGGAAGAAGCTCTCCCGGTCGGAGATCTTCCATTTCTGGGCGCGGCTGATCAGGAGGACGTTGGCGCCGACCATGGCGGGTAGGTCGCCGGTCCGGCCCGCCCATAGCGGCTCCTGGACGTCGAGCAGGAAGATGCGCCGCGCCACGAAGATCACCAGGGCGTAGAGAGGGATCCCGAACAGGGTGAGGGCGAAGAGGGCCAGGACGATCCGGGGCGCCTGCGCCAGGCTCAGGCTCCCCGGCGTTCTCTTGGGCGGCTCTACAGGATCGCGGCCATCGATTGGAAACTCAGGGATCTCCTGGGGCGGCAACAAGCCGGCCATCGCCAGGATCGGTCCGTTGCCGCGCGACATCGGCTCGATCCTCGAGGTGAGGCTGACCTCGAGATAGTTCTCACCGTCGAACACCATGTCTCCGTCTGCCAGCTCGCACCATTTCCAGTCGTCGTCGGAGGTGTGGTTGTGCAGCATCTCGCGGTTCTCGGCGGTATATTGCGAGTAGGGCGGCAGGACGCCGGCGAGGAATTCGATCTCTTCCGGTTTGCCTTCGCAGAGTCCCGAGCGGCTGAGGGTCGTGTTGAAAAAGGCCCAGCCGTAGAAGTCCAGGCTCGGTTCGCTCCCGCGGCCGGGCGTGGCGGGGTTCTCATCGATCAGGCCGTGGGCGACGGTCAACCTTGAAACGAGGGAAGCTGGCTCGGCGCCGTTCTTGAAGGGAGCGACCCGGTCGTGGAGGTCCTTCGCCATCTTGAGCTGTCCATTCCGCACGAAGCTGTTCAACTGCAGCCGGTGGGCGACCTTGAAAAAGCCGGCGGTCGGCAGCACGGCCCCGAGGAGGACCAGCAGAAGCCCGAGCAGGGGATAGGAGCGAGAGATCGGCATGCGCGCCCCCGCTTCCAGCTCTCGCCCTCGCCGCGGCCTATCGGCCGCCAGCAGGCAAGCGCCGGCGGCGAGAGCGAAGACCGTCTGCCAGGCCCAGGAAATCGGCGCCACTCTCCATCGGCGCCTTGTAGAGAGCGAGCCCGAGCAGCGCGAGCAACAGGAGACCGGAGGCTGCGGCGGCTCTCTGCTTGGTCTTGCGATTCCCGTCCGGGCTGAGCTTCAGGTAGGCGGCGACGAGGCTCAGCATCGGCAGCAGCCCGGCCACCGCGAAGAGACGGCCGGTGCCGCGCAGACCGAAGAGGGCGGTCAGGAACGCCAGGCAGAAGATCGCGAAGATCGCGATCAGCTCGGCATAGTCGTGGCGGCGCTTGGGGTCCGGCCAGGCCCAGCCCGCCCGGTATCCGGGTCGTAGCAGGGCGATGGCGATCAGGGCGAGGGTGATGGCGCCCGTATAGAGAAGGACGAAGACCAAGGTGGTGACCAGCCAGTCCAGATTCACCCGCTCGAGGACCTGCTGGTTCCGCATCGCGACGATGGTCCAGGGCAGGCCCTTGACCGGGATCGCCACCGCCCTGTAGCTCTCCCCCCAGTAGCGGACGTTGAACGGCTCGTCATGACGGGCAAAGACGATCGATTTGAAGCGGCGGTCGTGCTCGGTCTCCTCGAAGAAGTTCTCGGCCCGGTTGCGCGCCGAGTCCGAATGGAAGAGCACGGTCCCATCGTCGCCCACCACGGCGAATTCGAAGCCCGCCGGCATGACGGGATTGATCACCGAGAGCATCTGGATCGCCAGGGCCGCCACCTGGGCCGACGGTTGGGTTGCTTTGATTTTTGGATCGACCGGCTTCGCGATCACCGCCTGCCACTTCCCATTGGTCCAGCTCTGGACGGACTCCAGGAAAAAGGGCTCGTCCGCGACAACCGGCTCCCGAGCCGGCGGTCTGAGAGGATGGATTCGACGGCCGATCCGCTTCGCGATCCCCGCGTACCACTTACCCTGAGCCCATCTCTGCAAGGATTCGAAGCGCGAGGGCTCGTCTTCGTCAACGGCTTCCGGTCCTGGCTCCGGCACCTTCAGAGGTATGCCTTGATGGATACGTTGGAAGTACAGCCTCTCACCGACATTGATCAACATCGGTGTGCCGCCTGCCGTCACCCACTTGGACACCTGCTGGCCCTGGTCGTCGATCAGAGCGAAAGACTCGAAGTACGGATAAGGAATCCCCTGAGCGGCGAATAACCCTTCGGCCGAGAGGGTTTGCGCCTTTGATCTGCTCGAGCTCGCGCAACTGGTCATAAGCCAGCCGGATCTCGACCAGGAGATTGCTTTCCATCTGATCGGCGAAGTCCCTGAGCTGCATCTCCGAGGAGCTCTTCAAGGTTCGATAGACCCCGATGTCGAGAACGAACAGGGTCGCGACCGAGACACCCAGGAGGCTGCACACGGCCACGAGCAGCACGTCCGTCTTCTTGACCCGCTGCCGCTCGCCGAGCAGCTTGAGCTTGGCGAGCGGCCAGGCCAGCGCCGCGAGCAGCAGGACCCCCAGCAGGAACGCCACGGAAGACGGCGAGAGCGCCAGGCTTTTCGCCGCCAGCTCGTCCTTGGCGACCAGGCCGGCGAGGAGCCAGACGTCCGGAGGTTTCGGTTGGACGCGGTCTTCGCGGGCGCGAGAGAGAGGCCGAAAGGCTGAACGAAGGTGGTGTAGAACCGGCCCCCCAGTTTCACCTCGGCGGACCCGCTGTAGCCTTGGAAGGCATTGAAGCCGTGATCGTCCCCCTTGCCGTCCTTGCCAGGGTCGACTTTGACGTCATGCCGGTTCTGGATCATGAGATCGAGCTGTTCGACCCGCAGGCTTTTCGGGCCGTGCAGATAGACCACCTTGCCGGCGCTGTTGGCCAGCAGCACGGCGTCGAACGCTTCGCGAGAGCTGAACAGTGGGTCGAGGAGGTCCTGCAGCTTCACCTCGCCGCAGTGGGAGAGCTCTTCCTCTCCCTCCCGTTTTGACTGGAAGGAGAGCCGGTAAGTGCCGTCGGACGCGTCGAGCGTGCGCCAGAGCTTGAACTTGTCCGTGCTCTGGTCGGGTTGCGGGTGGGCCAGAGCCGCGCAGGTGGATACCTTGATCCGGGGACTGAGCTTCTCGAGGTCCAGGCTCTCCGTGCCGGATGGCTCTTGCGAGGGCCCGACCACGTTGCCGAAAACCAGGCCCTCGTTTCTCACCGCTTCGGTGACTTGCGTCGCCAGGGTTGCGAGCAGGCGGAAGTTCCGGTTGGCGAGGTACTCGGCGTTGGTCCGGTAGTGAAGCGCGTAATAGGCGCCGGCCATCAACAGAAACGCGAGGAGGAGGACGGCTGGAAGACGCAGTCGATTCAGGCGGCTATCTTGTTCGCGAGTAGGCTCGGCCATGGCGCTCACCTTCTCGGACGGACGCGGCCGCTGCCGGTATGGGCAGTGGGGGTCCTCGCCGATTTAACCCTTTGGACGGTCGCGGAAGAGAAATTTCCGGTTTTGCCGTTCTCTTCCAGGACAGAGCAGGCACCAGCGGCACGGACGGGGCCGTGGAGAGGTGCCTATAAGGTAGGCGTTCGCCGGTACGATATTGTTTCAGCGACGACGATGGGAGCGCTCGCGGAGCGGAAATCCGCCTATCGAGTTGCCGCCGCCGTGCGCACATAGCGCCCCAACTGGCCTTGAGTCCGCGCGGCGGCTTCGGTCTTGCCGAGGGCCTGCTGGACGCGGAGCAGGCCCTGGAGCGAGCGGGTGCGTCCGGGAGCGCGGGCGAGCGTCGATTGATACGCCTGCTCCGCCTCCGCGTTGCGGCCCAAGGCGAGGAGCTCGTCGCCGAGCAGCTCGGAGGTCGGCTTCTGGATGGCGGGCGGACCGAACTCCAGCGGCAGCGCGGCTTCCGCTTCCGCTACTTTCCGCAGCAGGGCGATCCCCTCGTCCCGCTTTCCTTCCTTGATGCGTACCAGCGCGTCGATCTGCTGGACCGCGATCTCCGCGTTCCGGCGATCGATCCTGACGCTCTCTTTCTTTTTTTCGATCTGCGCGAGCAGGTCCCGCTGGCGTTCGCGCAGCCGCGCGGCGGCGGATTGGAAAGCCTTCAGCTCGCCGCCCGACGCCGCCAGCGCCTCGCCATAGGCTTCGAGGAATCTCGCGTCGGGGTAACGGTCCCGCGGAATGGTGATGGCATCCGCGGCGTCCCATCGTCCCGTCTCGATCCAGTGGAAGAGGCGCATCTCCGCATAGTAGGGGACGATCGACGTGTCCGGGTCGGGGTGATCCGAAAACTGCTGGACGGCCATCCGCCGGCAGGCGTCGAGCTGCCCCTTCGCGTCGTCGAACCGCCGCTCCTGCAGGAAGGCGTAGTGCAGCCAGGTGACGTAATGGCCGCAGGTCTTCGGCGTCTGCCCGCGGTCCGCGCGTTGCTGGTTGACGACGCGCATCGCCTGCTCGTTGGCGGCGATGACGTCGTCCCAGAGGCCGAGCGCGACGAAAATGTGAGAGGTCATGTGCAGCGCGTGGCCGGCGTTCGGGGCCACGGCGCCGTAGAGCCGCGCCGCCCGCACGCCGAGCGGGGCATGGATCGGATCGTCGTAGGAATGGATCAGATAGTGCAGCACTCCCGGATGATGCTGATGGGTGGGGAAGACCTCCTCGAGCAGCGCCGCCGACCGCATGTACGTCGCGAAGTCGCGCCCCTCGTGCGCCGTGCCGAGAATCGACAGCGCATAGAAAGCGGTGGCGTCGACGTCGTCCGGATAGCGCTGATGGAGCGCGGCCATCGCGTCCGAGAACAGGAAGTCGCGCTCGTTCTTGGTGCCGTTGCCGTAGAGGACCTCCACGGTGCGCAGGTACTCGCGCTCGCGCTCGGTCTTCGCCTTCGCCGCCCGCGCCTCGGGAGTGGCGCCGAGCCGGCCCAGCGCGGCGCGCGCCGCCGGGAGATCCTGCTGCATCCAGACCGGATGGGTGCAGGTCATCGCCTCGCCCCAGTAGGCCATGGCGAAATCCGGATCGATTTTCTGCGCCTCGCGGAACTGCTCCGCGGCGTCGGGATACTCGAAGTTGTGCAGCAGCGCGAGCCCGCGCAGGAAGGTCTCCTGGGCCGCCGCCGCGCCGGAGTTGGCGAACGACACCTCGCCCACCTCGGTCTGGGCCGCGGCGGGCGCGATGGCGAGACAGAGGCAGACAGGACGAAGAAGCTCAAGGTTACTCGACGCATGGCAAACCTCCCTGGGCCGGCATTGTACCTTGGCGGCTGTAACGTTCTCCGCCCTCGCGACTCTCTACAGGCAAAGGAGGACGACCCGATGCCCGTGACGCAACCGAATCCGAACCTCGAATCTCTCTACCGCCCCCTCTGGCTGACCTATGGACTGGTCCCGCTGCTGGCGGGGCTCGACAAGTTCCTCAACCTGCTCACCGACTGGCCGAAGTACCTGAGCCCGTGGATGGCGAACCTGCTGCCGGTCTCCCCCCAGACGTTCATGCATGTCGTGGGGATCATCGAGATCGCGGTCGGCCTGCTGGTGCTCACCCGCTGGACGCGGATCGGGGCCTGGATCGCCGCCGCCTGGCTGGTCCTGATCGCGGTGAATCTGGCGACCATGGGCCTGTTCGACATCGCCGTCCGGGATCTCGCGATGGCGGTCGGCGCCTACACCCTCGCCCGCCTCGCCGAATTGCGGCAGGGAGCGCCCGTGGCGGTCCGTGAGGCCACCCTGCGGGCGAGCCGGGCGTAGACTGGGAGCCCTTCGGAAGGTCATGACGATGAGCCTGCCAGCCCTCCAACCCGTCGACGCGCCCCCGACCCTCTCCGACGAGGAGGTCGTGGCGCGCGTTCTGGCGGGGGACACCTCGCTGTTCGAGATCCTGATGCGGCGCTACAACCAGCGGCTCTTCCGCGTCGCCCGCGGCATCCTCGCGGACGACGCCGAGGCCGAGGACGTCATGCAGGAGGCCTATGTGCGCGCCTTCCGCGAGCTCGCCGGCTTCCGCGGCGAGGCCCGGTTCTCCACCTGGCTCACCCGCATCGCCTGCCATGAGGCGCTGGCCCGCGCGCGGAAACGGCGGCGGCTGGTCGCCATCGGAGGTGGCGAGGAGCCGCCGGAGCCGCCGTCGCAGGATTCCGGTCCGGAGCGGCAGATGGAGAACCGCGAGCTGCACGCCGTCCTCCGCGAGGCCGTGGAGCTCCTCCCCGATCCGTTGCGGGCCGTCTTCTGCCTGCGCGAGATCGAGGGGCTCTCGACCGAGCAGACCGCCGACGCCCTCGATCTCACGGTGGAGAACGTGCGGGTGCGCCTGCATCGGGCCAAACGCGGCCTGCGGCAGACGCTCGACGAACGGATCGGCCGCGAGGTGCGCCGGCTCTACCTGTTCGATGGCGCCCGCTGCGACCGGGTGGTCGAGAAGGTCTTCGCCCGCCTCCAGCCAGAAGATTGATCGTCAGGCCGAAACCACCGCCGGCTGCAGCATGCGGAGCGTGCCGGCGGTGGCGTCCGCCTCGACCTCGATCCCCACCGGCAGGGTGAACTGTTTCTCGATGTGGCCGATCATCGCCCCGCTCCAGACGGGGACCCCCAGGGGCAGGAGGTGGTCGCGGAGCACGTCGGTGACGGTCAGCGAGCCGAAGCTTTCGCCGGGAGAGCACTTGGTGCAGTTCCCCCAGATCACCGCCCGGGCCTTCCCCAGGATGCCGGCGAGCCGGAGCTGGGTGAGCATGCGGTCGATCCGGTAAGGCGCCTCCTCCACATCCTCGATGAACAGGATGCAGCCGTCCCAATCCGGCAGATATCCCGAGCCGACGAGGCTGGTCAGCACCGTCAGATTGCCGCCGAGCAGCCGCCCCCGCGCGGTGCCGGGGCGCAGCGTCTGCACGCGGTTCTCGACCACCGTGAGATCGTCCTCCTTGATCTCCTTCAGATTCTCGAAGGTGACGGCCTCCCCCTCCTGGAGCACCCGTTTCATGAAGCCGACGTTGAACGGGTTCCACTGCGAGGTGCCCACCGGCCCATGGAAGGTCACCAGGCCGGTCTTGGCGTGCAGGGAGAGCAGGAGGGCGGTGATGTCGCTGTAACCGAGGAGGATCTTGGGGTTGCGCGCGATCATCGGCCAGTCGAGCAGGGGCAGCAGGCGGGCGCACCCCCAGCCGCCGCGGACGCAGTGGATCGCCCGCACTTGCGGGTCCGCGAACATGGCGTTGAGATCCGCGGCACGCTGCTCGTCGGTGCCGGCGAAATAGCCGTGGCGCGCCAGCAGGTTGGCCCCGCGCCTGGTCTTGAAACCGAGCGCGGCCAGGGATTCGGCCACGATCTCGACGTTGAGCGGCTCCCAGATCGCGCTGGCCGGGTCGATCAGGCCCACGGTGTCGCCGGGCCGGAGCCGGGCCGGACGGACGGTCCGGGGCCGGGCACCGGCGGGCGTGAGAGCCGTAAGAGAGGGGGGAGGGCGCCGGCGAGCGCCAGCGCGGCGGCTCCGGCGAGGACCTGGCGGCGTGAGGAATCCATGGCGAGGATGCTACCGCAGGTCGGTTGGTTATACTTGCCGCCCATTTCCCCTGAGAAGGAGCCCGCGGATGTCCAGCGACCCGGTGGCGAGTGTCGAGGCGGCAGTGCCCAAATACTCCTGGTACGTGCTCTTCGTCCTGACCGCGATCTACGTCCTGAACTTTCTGGACCGGCAGGTGATCTACATCCTGTTCACGCCGATCAAGGCGGAGATGCACTTCACCGACCTGCAGCTGGCGCTCCTCGGAACGACCTCCTTCGTCATCTTCTACACGCTGCTCGGGGTTCCCTTCGGGCGCCTCGCCGACCGCGTCTCGCGGACGAAGCTGATCGCCTGCGGGCTCGCCGTCTGGAGCCTCTTTTCCGGCCTGACCGGATTCGCCGACAGTTTCTGGACCCTCTTCTTCTGCCGGCTGATGGTCGGGGTCGGCGAGGCGACGCTCGGGCCGGCGGCGCTCTCGCTGCTGAGCGACTACTTCCCGCCCCGCATGCGCGCCACGGTCCAGGGGATCTACGCCTCGGGGATCGCCCTCGGCGGCGGCCTCGCCTTCTTCCTCGGCGGCTGGATCGGGCAGAGCTATGGCTGGCGATGGGCGTTCTATCTGCTGGGTTTCCCGGGGCTCCTCCTGGCCCTTGTCGCCTTTTTCCTGCGCGAGCCGCCGCGCGGACGCACGGAGGTCGCGGCCGTCCGCTACCGGCCCGAGGACTGGAAGGTTCTGTTCCGCTCCGTGCCGCTGCGCTACCTGTACCTGGGCTACGCCATCTTCGGGCTCGCCGCCAACAATCTCGGCATCTGGGGGGCGGCCTTCTTCGTGCGCGTCCACCACGTGAGCCTGGCGCAAATCGGCTTCGTGGCGGGGATCCTGGGAGTGGTGGTCGGCATACCGATGACGATTCTCGGCGGCTACCTGGCGGACCGCTTCCGCCGCTCGGGTCCCGGCGGGCGCATGGCGTTCATCGCCTGGTCCGCCCTGGCCTCGATTCCGCTCTGGCTCGGGCTGCTGTTCGTCGACCAGATCGGCGTGGTGGTGCTCCTCAGCATCCCGCTCTACGGGCTCGCCCTGATGTGGGTCGCGCCGGCGACCGCGGACCTGCACGAGATCGCCGGCCCGCACCTGCGCGGGCTCGGCATCGGCATCTTCTTCTCGACGGTGAACATCGTCGCCTACGGCCTCGGCGCCCCGCTCATCGGCAAACTCAACGATCGGCTGGGCGTCACCGCCAACCCCGGGAACATGCGGCTCGCGCTGCTGATCTGTCCGGCCGCCTGCGCGCTCGCCGCGATCCTGCTCTGGCGCGGCAGCCGGGCACGGGCGGCGGGCGCCTCATAGAAAGGTTTATCGAAGAACCCGGAAGACCAGATCTTCCAGATCCTGCATGTAAACTTTCCGTAACCGGGCTCCGCTCCGCGGCGTCACGATTGACTTTCTCGCCCTACCAGGGTAGAAGCGACAGCAGTTTCTTTCGTCAGTCTGTCGTTCCAACTCATTTGCGGCCAGGCGCCGATTGTTGAAGAGCTCGGGGCTCCAGGCGCTCGCCGCGCGGATTCGCGGAGGTCGTCATGAAAGGCAAATGGACGTGTCTCTTCACGGCCCTGGTCCTGCTCGCTCTCGGCGTCGGACCGGCGCGGGGGCAGGAGACCGGGAGCATCGCGGGCAAGGTCACGCGGCCCGACGGCGCGGGCCTGGCCGGGGTCACCGTCATCCTCGATCCCAGCGGCCGGTCGGCACAGACCGATGCCACGGGCTCGTATGTCCTGGGCGGCGTGCCGCCCGGCACCTACGAGGTCACCTTCACCCTGAGCGATCACTCGACGGCCGAATCGGCCGTCGTCGTGGCGTCCGGAGCGACGCGGACGCTGGATCAGAAGGTCGACTGGGACCTCAGCTTCGCCGAGACCATCACCGTCTTCTCGGTGTCGCGCAGGGCGGAGAGGATCACCGAGGCTCCCGCCGCGGTAACGGTGGTGCCGGTGGAGGATATCGCCCTCAAGGCCCCGACGGGGCAGGTCCCCAAGCTGCTCGAGTTCACCCCGGGGGTCGATTTCACCCAGAGCGGCCTCTACGACTTCAACTTCAACGTCCGCGGGTTCAACAGCTCGCTGAACCGGCGCGTCCTGACGCTGATCGACGGCCGCGACCCCTCGGTGCCGTTCCTCGGCTCCCAGGAGTGGGCGGCGGTCTCCTTCCCGATGGACGAGCTGGCGACGGTGGAGCTGGTGCGCGGACCGGGCTCGGCGCTCTACGGCGCCAACGCCTTCAGCGGCGTCCTCAACATGACGACGCGGTCGCCGCGGGGGAACGAGGGGGGGCAGGTGCGGGTGACCGGCGGCGAGCTGGGCACGGCCCGCGGCGATCTCCGGTACGCCGGCGCGCTGGGGGCGCGGCTGGTACGGGCGGCTGACCGGCGGCTACCAGCAGAGCGACGACTTCACCCGCTCGCGCAACCAGACGGTGGAGTACTCGACGATCTGCACCTCCGCCGCGCAGACCAACTGTCTGCGGCGGGAGGCCCGGCCGCTGGCTCTCGACCGGGCGAAGATCGGCTACGGCGGCCTGCGCTTCGACCGCTACTTCGAGAATAACCGGGCGCTGACCGTCGAAGGCGGCACCGCCAGCCTCGAAGGCCCCACGTTCGTCACCGGCATCGGCCGCGTCGAAGTGACCGACGTCCAGCGCCCCTGGGGGCGGTTCAACTTCAACACCCTGCACTGGAACGTCCTCGGCTACTACGACAAGCGCGTGGCCGAGAAGCAGGTGGCCCTCTCCTCCGGCGCCCTGCTCTTCGAGGACTCCTCGAACCTGCACGGCGAGATTCAGGGCAACGCCGGCTTCGCGGGCGGCAAGGGCTTCCTGGTGGGCGGCGTCGCCTACCGCCAGCAGAAGGTGGACACCGCCGACCAGACCGGCTTCCAGACCTTGATGGACTCCGCCAAGGACGAGCACACCCAGGCCGTTTTCGGCCAGGCCGAATACAGCTTCACCGGGTCCCTCAAGGCGGTGGTCGCCGCCCGGGTGGACGACAGCACGCTGCACGACACCCAGTTCTCCCCCAAGGGTTCGCTGGTCTGGGGCGTCACTCCCACCCAGACGCTGCGTTTCACCTATAACAAGGCTTTCCAGGTTCCCAACTACTCGGAATTCTTCCTGCGCGCTCCGGCCGGCGCTCCCATCACCGCCTTCGCGCCGCTGGAAGCCGCGCTGGCGCCGCTGCTCGGCGGGCAAACCCTGGGCCTCGCCAGCATCCCCGTCCTGGCCCGCGGCAACAACGATCTCGACGTCGAGAAGATCACCAGCTACGAGGGCGGATACAGCGGCATCTTCGGTTCCAGGCTCTACCTCACGGTCGACTATTACCGGAGCCGGATCACGAACTTCGTCACCGACCTGCTGCCCGGGGTCAACCCGGCGTTCGGGCCGTACGCGCCGCCGTCGTTCCTGCCGGCGCCGGTGGCGCAGATGGTCCTCAACACCCTGCGCGGCGGCCTGGGAGCGGCGAACTTCGCCGGCCTGACCACCATCAACGGCCGGCCCGCCCTGGTGTTCTCCTACGTCAACTCCGGCGTGGTGGACACCCAGGGGGTCGACGTGGCGTTCAACTACTACGTCACCGGCCGGGTGGTGGCGGATGCCAGCTACTCCTGGTTCGATTTCGACGTCAAGTCGAAGAACGCGGGGGACCGGCTGCTGCCCAACGGGCCGGAGAACAAGGTGTCGGGCGGCCTCTCCTATCGCGGCGACCGCTGGAACGGCACCGTCAAGGCGCGCTGGGTGGAGGGCTTCCCCTGGGCGGCCGGCGTGTTCGTGGGCGACGTGCCCTCCTACACCACGGTGGACCTGGGGATCAGCTACAAGCTTTCCAACAACTGGGGGGTCGGCCTCGACGTCAGCAACCTTTTCGACAAGGAGCACTTCGAGTCCTTCGGCGGCGACCTGCTGAGCCGCCGCGCGCTCGGGCACGTTTCGTACTCCTGGTAGGCAGCTACTGCGGCCACTCGTTCGGACTGAGGACGCCGTCGCGGTTGCGGTCGAGATGGTTGAAGGTGAAGGCCGAGCCGGTCCATTCGTTGCGGTTCACACGGCTGTCGCGGTCGCGGTCGAGGTTGCGGAAAAGGATTTCGTCCTGGACGGTGGCGTGGGGGCTCCAGGTATCCTCCCGGTACTGAGGGAGGGTGATGTAGCCCTCCTTGTTCCGGTCCAGCCGGTCGAAGCCATCGCGCTGCCGCTCGCTCCGGCTCAGGCGGCCGTCGCGGTTGATGTCCAGCTTCTGGAACTGCACTTCCGGGGGAGCCTGGCGCAGGACGTTCGGGGTCAGGAGCTCGCCCGCGCTCAGGCGGCCGTCCTGATCGCGGTCGACGACGTGGAAGCTGGCCTGCTCGAGCGGCCACTCGGTCAGCGAGACATAGCCGTCCCGGTTGCGGTCCAGCTCTTTGAAGCGCTCGACATAGGGGTTCTTCGGCGCGGGTTTGTCTTGCTTGGGAGCCTTGTCCCGGGTCTTCGGGGCCTTGGCCTGGGCGTTCGCGCCGGCCGGCGCGGCAAGGATCAGCGCGATCAGAAAGATGGGGAAGAAGCGGTTTCGGTACTGCATCGAAGCCTCCTGCTGTCCGGCCGGATCGTGGGGCGGACCCGGCCTTCAAGACTCAAAAGGCTGCAAGGGAGGTACCAGGCCGAAGGGCGGAGCCCCTTGCCAGAGAGCCATGATACGTTCCAGGCGTCGCTCGCTCGCGACGGGCGCGGAGGAGGACCCCATGGAGCGCGTCAACGGACTTCACCACATCACGGCCATCTCCGGGCCCGCGCAGGAGAACCTGGACTTCTACGCCGGCGTGCTCGGCATGCGTCTGGTCAAGAAGAGCGTCAACCAGGACGACCCGGGCACCTACCATCTCTTCTACGCCGACGCCGAAGGGCACCCCGGCTCCGACCTCACGTTCTTCCCCTGGGCGCAGATGGCCCCTCCGCGCATGGGCCATGGCCTCGCCACCGAGGTGGCCCTGGAGATCCCGGCGGGCAGCGTCGATTTCTGGGGCGCGCGCCTGGAGAAGTACGGCGCGCGCCTGGGCGCGGTCGAGACGCGGTTCGGCGAGAAGACCCTGCCGGTGGTCGATCCGCATGGGCTCCGGCTCGCGCTGGTCGAGGGCACGGTCCGGCCGCGGATCGGATTCACCCCCTGGGACGGCGGTCCGGTGCCGGGGGAGCGCCAGATCCGCGGGCTGTACGGCGCGCAGGTCTGGGAACGGAATGAGGCCGCCACGGCGGAGTTCCTGACCAGCGTTCTCGGCTTCCAGCGCTTGGGGAGCGAGAACGGCTGGACCCGCTACGGCTTCGCGGATGCCGCGGGCGTCATCGACGTCCGGGAGACGCCGGAAGCCCGCCGGGGCACCTGGGGCGTCGGCAGTGTGCATCATCTCGCCTGGAGGGTCGCCGACGACGAACGGCAGCTCGCGATGCGCGAGCTGCTGGAAGAGGTGGGCGCGCAACCCACGCCGGTGATCGATCGCTTCTGGTTCCACTCGGTCTATTTCCGGGAACCGGGGGGCGTGCTGTTCGAGCTGGCGACCGACGGCCCCGGCTTCGCGGTGGACGAGGACCCGGCGCACCTTGGCGAGACGCTCGTGCTCCCGCCGTGGCTCGAGCGCGCGCGCGGCGAGATCGAGGCTGTTGTGCCCCCCCTGCGGCCGCCCGCGTAACTGGCAGGCGGCCGGAAGGCGGGATTATGTGGGGACTTTACGAGCTGGCCCGCGGGCACCAGTAGCCGATGCTGTGGAGATTTCCGGCCTGATAGCAGGTCGTCGGACCGGGGTTCCGGGTTGTGCCGCAGGCACCGCACTCCCATTCACTTCCGTTCGGATCCCGGTAGACGTCCTTGGCGCCCACGCAGTTGGGATAAGGGGACCAGCAGCCCACGCGGGTCCAGCCAGTAGCGGCCCGCGAATCCGCGGCGAGCAGGGTCATGAACAGGGCAGTGGAGAAGAGGATGGCCTGGGTCAGTCGTCGATGCATGTTGATCTCCTTCTCAAGAACAGCGTTCATAGATACTAGTGCATGCTCTTGAGAAAGGCGGGACCCGAGTGGAGTCTTCAGATCCTCCCCGCCTACCGCGATCCCGGATACTCGCGGCGGAGCTGATCGATCACCGCCATGCGCTGGTCCCGGTTCTCCTTGATGATCGTGAGGTCCGGGCCGGGCACGAGGAAGTCCATCCCCTCTTCCTTGCCGGAGGCCAGGTAGTCGCTGATGGCGGTCCGGTACATGCGGGCGGGATCGAGGGGCTTGCCGCCGATGAACCAGCCGCCGCCGTCGCCGATCGACACGTTGGCCGTCTGGAGGAAGGCGCCCTTGCCGTGGCTGGCGATCCCCTGGTCGAAGGCGCGGGCGAGCAGGCTGCCGCGGATGTCCGCCGTCAGCACCTTGCCGCCGAAGGGGAGGACGCGGATGACGTCGTACTGGGTGACCGGGCCCGCGGGGAGCACGTCGTCGATGCGGATCGAGCCGCTGTTGTAGACGGCGAGCTCGCTCCCCTGCGCCTCGGCCAGGAGGGCGCGGGCGACGAGCTCCGTGAGCTCGGTGGTGCGGTTGCGGACGCTGGCTTCGCGGCCGTCGAGCGGCACCGTCGTCACCGCCACCCTTTCGCTGGGCTCGAAGCCCTGCTGGCGGAAGCCCGCGAAGGCCTTGTTCTCCCAATCGGACACCACCGCCGCGACCTTGGGGTCCTCCGGGATCTCATTGGTGACGATCACCAGTTGGGAATCGACCTTCAGGGCGCGGCGGGCGGGATCCCACGCCAGGCGGTGGACGTAGACCGTGCGGACGTTGGCGTCGGCCTTGAGGATGGGGGTGAAGTCGGCGCCGCGGAAGGCGCGGACGTTCTCGTGCTCGTGACCGCCGAGGATCAGGTCGATCTCCGGGATGGCCTCGGCGAGCGCCTGGTCCTGCGAGAAGGCCAGGTGCGTCAGGCCCACCAGGACGTCCACCTGCCCGCGCAGCGCCTCGGCTTCGCGGCGGAACGCCGAGACGGAGTCGTCATATTTGACGAAGTCGGCCGGATTGCTGGCCAGGGTGACGCCCACGACCCCGATGCGAACGCTGCCGCCCGGGCCCTGGGCCGTGAGGATGACGTGAGGGGGCACGCCGGGAAAGGGGCCGCCGCTCGCCCGCGTCACGTTGGCCGAGGTCCAGCGGAAGCGCGACTCGGCGAGGCGGGCGAGGAGCTGATCTTCCTTGATGTCGAATTCGTGGTTGCCGAAGGTGGCGAGATCCAGTCCCGCCGCGTTGAGCACCGCCACCATCTGCTTGCCCGCCAGGGACTGCCCGTCCACCTTGGCCGTGCCCAGCGCCGAGGGGCTCACGAAGTCGCCGGCCAGGACGGTGAAGGTATTCGGGTTCTCGGCCAGGAGGCGCTGGCGGAGCGTCGCCACCCGGGCGAGCCCGCCGCTCTTGCCCCCTTCCACCGGGCCGATCTCGTAGACGTCATTGAACTGCAGAAGGGTGAACTCGACCACCGGGCTCGCCGCCGGCCGGGCGGCGGAACGGGTCACGGGAGAACCCGGGGTGCCGGCGCAACCGGTGGCCAAGGAAGCCACGAGCAGCGGTCGAGAAGAAAAACGCGCGGCGATCCAGCATGTCGGGCTCCTTCAAAAGAGAACCGAATCTTATGTCAGACCGCGGCCTTGCCGTGGCTCGGGCGATGAGTCTCGACCTGCCCGCAGTGCTCGTAAATCCGGCCGAGTTGCTCTGCGGTCTCGTGTTCGATCGACAGCTCTGCCAAAGCACTCGGGCTGAAGGGACACAACACGCCGGTACGGAACCAGCACTCTCCTGCGGGCTTATTTTTTCGCTGCGGCAGAAGAGTGAACCGGCCCGCGTCAAGGAGGACAGCCTTGGGATCCGTGCGGTCGAGGCCGCGGATGCCCCAGCCGGCGGTCCATGCGGGGTTGCGGGCCTGCTCGGAGTAGAGCTGGCCAATGGTGGAAGCGCAGCCGTGCGCAATGCTCTGGGCCTGCTTGCGCCGTCTGAACCCCAGCATCGGGTGAAAACCGAAGGTGTCGCAGAGCCACTGGGGCTTTACCGCGACGAGATGAAGATCGAGCGGCTGCCATGACGGCGCTCTGCCCTCGCTGGCGAGCTCTTCATAGATCGTGCGGAGATTGCTTTGCACCTTGGCATAGGCATCGACCTTCCGATTATAAATAAAGGTTTTCGCCCGCTTGCGAAGACGAAGGAAGCTACGACTAACGACCTCCACGTCATCATTGGGGAGCGCCTGCTTGTCGACTTCGAGCGAGGCGGTGAAAAGCAAGTGAGGTACTGGACGGCCGTTGCTCCGCGGCCGCCGGGCGATGTCGCGGCTTCCGAACAGGAACTCGGCGACCGCATCGAGCGGCAAATTGTCCATGATGCCGCCGTCGAAATAGCGGTCCTGTTTTGAGGAGCTACGGAAGATCTCCCAGTCTTCGCGCGGACGGAAAATGGCAGGAAAGGCGCTGCTCGCGAGCAATCCTTCCAGCAGCGAGACCTCGCAACTATCGCCGCGGTCGCCGAGAATCTTGAGCTGCCCCTTCGTGAGATTAGTGGTCGTTGCCAGAAAGTAGATGCCTTTATCGATGAACGAAGAGAAGAGTCCTTCCGGGCTCCCGTGCTGGGCGAGTTGTTCGATTACATGGGTGCGGATGAGAAGCGCAAGAGGTTCAGCTCCGAGGATCTCCTGGCCTACGCCGCTACGCTCGAGGAACTTCTGCAGCCCCTTCTCGAGCTGCTGGACCAAATCACCGGCACGCCGGGTGCGCCCTGCTTCGACGAGCTGGAGGAAATCCGCCGGGCTAAAATAGAGCAGGCGCTCGACGCCGGCAGCTACTTTGCGTGCCCGCCGACTGAAGCCGGCGCTAAAGTCGACGTCGTAACGTCGCAAGGTCAGGTCGAGGTCGCGCGGTGAGAAGAGGGTGTTCCCAGCCCGCACCGTAAAGCCCCGCACAAAGTCCGCCATCCGGTCGGATAGCACGAGCTGATCGATGGTGAGGAAGGTCGCCGCCAGACGGGCAATCTGAGCGCGGCGCTGCTTGGGATCGACGAGTGTGAAGGCCTGGGCGATCATTGCGGCAATGATCGATCCCACCGACGATCCCGCCACTAGGTCGGGGGTGATCTCGAGTTCGTTGAGCGCGTTGAGGACGCCCATGTGGAAGACTCCGCGGAATACACCGCCGCCGAAGAGCAGGCTGACCAGCGGGCGCTCTGTGCCGGTTAACCCATTCCGTGCCAGCGGCCACTCAGTTTGCCTCGCAACAGGGGCTGGAGGCTGCATTGGCACTGGCACAGAAGTGTCGATTACGCCCCTGTCGATCCGTGGTGCGGGAGGAACAGGAAGTGGAAACTGGATCGGCCATTCGGGCCACGCGCGCCTTTCTCTTGTGGGAACATTCAGAGTTTGGGGCAAATCAGAGTTAGGTTGTTGCTTGAGTACACAACGCTCGCAGATCTCGCTCAGACCCGGTCCAGGGCTGCCGCTGCTGCCGGGAAGCGCGTTGGCTCGGCCGAGGCGAATCTTGATCGCTTCGCGGCACGGTACCACTCGCAGACTGATTGGTGGTTGTGTTCCGACGGATAAGCGTTCCGCGGCGCTCGCGATGGCGCCTGGAATGATACCTTCGAGCGCGGCCCGGCAGCCATCGGCAATCTCCTGATAGACGGCGTCGCGCAGGTCGAAGCTGGTTTTCCGCAACACGTCGCCGCCGAGCGAAGATCTGGTCGCGACTCCCAACGGGAATATTTCGGCGCGCACGAAAGGGCGTCCCGCGACCCACACTCGACCGGCTGTGGGTGGAAGAATCTTGTTAAAGAGGCGAGTGAGGCGCTGTTCGATCGTCGCATCCCTCAATCGCTGAAGCTGGAGAGCTCGCAGCTTGAATCAGGGTGGGAGCGGCTGCTTCAGCACTGAATTCGGACTCTGGTAGGAGGCGATGGACCGGATAGACGTCTACAGCCGCGACGTGATCGAGCTTCTCTTCGTTGCGAATAAAATTGAGGAGCGGCCCAACCGCCTCACGGGAGATGTTGCCGCCATCAATGAAGAAACGCTTCAGCAGCCCCGTCGGGGCGATCTCGACGGCAGGAAATAGTGGGATGTATGCCGTCGCTGCCAGCAGAGCGTCGACCACGGGTACATCCCCGCTGAGGACCGAGAGATCGCCAGTCTTGACATCGGCGGCGACGGCGCCAACCTGGATCGGAGGCGTCCCGCAGCGGTAGTCGCCGAGGGTCTTCTTGGGCCGCTTGGGGTTGGGCTCGAGGGCCTCGGGGACTCCGTTGGAAGCCCGCTTGAGGACCTCTTCGATCTCAATCTTGCCGTAGTACTCCCGATCGAAGCAGGCGATGAGTTGCTGCTTGAGGGCATAAGTGTTCCCAAGCCCATTATTCAGGGCAAGGTTCTCGAGGGTGCGATCAAGCACTTTGCGAAGCCCTGTCCGCCGCCAGCGCCTGAACTGCGGCACGATGAACGTCAAACCGATGAATGTCAGAACGAGGAGGAGGAGCGCGAGGCTCCAGAGGCCGGAGTAGAAGAGGGCAGGATGACGGTTCGCGAAATCCAACGCCCCATCCGATATCAGGTCCCCATAACGGAGGAGGCTCGTTGCGACGGCACTCGCTCCGAAGGGTGATCCGATGCGGCGCCACAGGAACGCTAATGAGAACCCTGTGATGGCCAGCAGCGAGAGCAGAACCAGGAGCGGCGCGAGGCCACTGAGAACCCAGAGGAAAAAGAGTAGGAACATCTCGAGAAACGACCCGAGATTGCTCAGCATCCTCCACAACATCCACCCCCTGCGGGTCGGATGCCACAGGAGTTTCCCCGCTGTTACGCCATGCTGCCGCCGGTTAGAGCCCGCGATGGCCGCGAACAGGAGCTGGCGGACGAGCGGTGCCAAGACCACGAAGCGGGGGCTGAGATACCAGAAGAAGGCAAGGAACTTGGTTCTCTGCCAATAGCATTTTAAAGGAGGCAGATTAGCGGCGGCAATGATCTCCAGGATACAGTTAGTGACCCGCGTGAGGTGGCGCACCGTGAGCCGCAATCCGAACAGCTTGTTTAGCGCGTAGCTTAGACCCCATCGCGACCGGCTGGCGAGTTCGCGATCCTCGCGCTCTTCTTGGAAATGGATCGGCAGCTCGATCGGCTTGAGTGGTCGGATGGCGTTGATCTCAAAAGCATCGGGCAGGATCGAGCGCAGGATCTCGCCGGGCACTTGCAGGTAGGAATCGAGAAACTTGCGCAGTTTGTCGACCCTGGCTTGAGGTCCGCCCGCCTGGAGTATCTCGGCTAGCGCCGCGGCATTGACCGCCCCTCCGGAGACGCCGACGACCGCGTCGGGAGCGCACCCGGAACTGACCAGGAGGGCGTGGACTAGGCCGAGCTGTACGACGGCGTCGAAGCCTCCGGTGAAGGCGAGGGCGCGAAATCGGTCCTCAGGAGCGGAACTCTCTCGTGATTCGCGATCTGTCATTGGTTCAAGCATAGTTAAAATTTTAAAAGCAAATGGTCGCTTGGATCAAAGTGTGAAATAGATATAGGCACAGATCGAGCGCATTCACCTGTTTCAGACGGACGCAGGGCCGGATTTCTGATCGCCGGTGGCATACCGTCGTGGCGTGGTTCTCATACAATTGCCCGATGGAACCGCTCAACGTCTTCGAGCTCGAGGCGATCGCCCGCGAGAAGCTCTCGCGGGAGGCCTACGACTACTATGCGGGGGGCGCTCACGACGAGGTTACCCTGCGCGAGAACCGCGCCGCCTACGACCGCGTCGCCATCGCCTACCGGGTGCTGGTGGACGTCTCGCGCCGCGATCTGACGACTTCGGTGCTCGGCCAGCCGGTCGCGATGCCGGTGCTCGTCGCCCCCACCGCGTTCCACCGCCTCGCGACTCCCGAGGGGGAGCTGGCGACCGCGCGGGCGGCCGGCGCGGCGGGGACGGTGATGATCCTGTCGACCCTCTCCACCACGCGGATCGAGGAGGTGGTGGCCGCCGCCTCCGGACCGGTCTGGTTCCAGCTCTACGTCTATCGCGACCGCGGGGCCACCGAGGGGCTGGTGCGGCGGGCCGAGGCCGCCGGCTGCCGCGCGCTCGTGCTCACCGCGGACGCCCCCCTGCTCGGACGGCGGGAGCGGGACGTGCGGAACCGCTTCCGCCTGCCGCCCGGCCTCGCCGTGGCCAACCTGCTGCCGGAGGGATATGGGGAGATGCCGCCGGCCGCCGCCGATTCCGGGCTCGCCGCCTACGTCGCCTCCTTTCTCGATCCGGCGCTGACGTGGCGGGACGTGGCCTGGCTGCGGTCGATCACCGAGCTGCCGGTGCTGGTCAAGGGGATCGTCCGGCCCGACGACGCCCTGCGCGCGGCCGAGGCGGGAGCCGCCGGCGTGGTGGTGTCGAACCACGGCGGACGCCAGCTCGACACCTCGCCGGCCACCCTCGACGTCCTGCCGGAGATCGTCGACGCCCTGGCCGCCCACGGTCACCGGATCGAGGTGCTGATGGACGGCGGCGTGCGGCGGGGGACGGACGTCCTGAAGGCCCTCGCCCTGGGCGCCCGGGCGGTGCTCGTCGGCCGGCCGGTCCTCTGGGGGCTCGCCGCGGACGGGGAGGCCGGCGCGCTGTCCGTCCTTCGCCTCCTCCGCGACGAGCTCGATCTGGCCATGGCCCTGGCCGGCGCCTCCACCATCGCCGACATCACCCGCGACCTGGTGCGGTAATCCGAGACGAGCCTGAAAAAGGAAAAGGGCGAGGTCTTTCGACCCCGCCCCGTTCGCTGCCGAGCTCCCTGCTGGCGGAGCTTACGGGTTGTGGCTGCTCCAGGCGCTCAGGTCGCCGCTCTCGAAGCCGTCATTGAACAGGACGTTGGCCGCCGAGCAAGTGCTGGCCGCGCCGACGTTGTTGAGGGTGACGGAGTCGACGAACCAGCCGGTGGCCTGGGCGCTGCTGTCGTCGCCTTCATGCCAGCGCAGCCTGACGTCGGCCGCGCCGACGAACGACGCGAGGTTGACGGTCACCTGAGTCATCGCGCCGATCGTGCCCTGGCACCACGCCCGCTTGCCGAGGATCGGGTTGGAGAAACTGGTGTTGACGGTGCCGTTGAAGCCGCCCGCGGTGAACGCGGCGTCCGGCACCACGGACCAGGTCGCGCCGCCGTTGATCGAGATCTCGAGCGTGCCGCCGTCATAGCACTGGGTGCCGGCGCCGTTGGTCTCGAAGGCGAAGGTGTGCCAGAAGGAGAGCGTGGAGCTCGCCTGCGGCACGAACGTGGGGGTGACCAGCACGCGGTCGGAGACGCTGCTCTGGCTGGCGGAGAACCAGGAGTGGGTCGGCGTCTGGGACTGGGCCGTGGACAGCGCCCAGTCGAAGCCGCCGGCGATCGGGTTGTGCGACCAGCCCGGATTGTCGAAGCCGCCGCCACCCTCGAACGTCTCGATGAAGTTGCCGAGGGCGATCGGTCCGGTGGGCGCGGTGCTCTCGCTGGACCGTATTGCCATCCTCGACACCGTTCGAGCCGTCGACCGCCCGCACGACGTAGTAGTAGGTGGCGCCGCTCACCAGCATCGCGGAGGCGTCGGAGTAGCTCGTGCCGGTGACGCCGGTGGCGATCCGGTTGCCGGCGCCCGGCACGAAGCCGGACGAGGTCGAGCGGTAGACGTTATAGGTGATCGGGCCGCCGCAATTGGCGGTGGCCGCCGGCCAGGAGAGGGTGATGCCGCAGGAGGCGGCCGCGTTGTTGCTGGCGCTGGTCAGCCCCGCGAAGGCCGGCGGCAGCGTGCAGGACCCGGTGGCCGTGGCCTGGACGCAGCTCGACGGGGCGGATTCGCAGGCGCCGGTGGCATCGCGGCCGGTGACGTGGAACGCATACGTCGTGCCGCCGGAAACGGTGGTGTCGTTGAACGGCGAGGCGGCGACGCCGGGGCCCACCACGGCGAAGGAACCGGGCGAGGCGCAGGTTCCCGGAGCCCGGTAGACGTTGAACGTCGTCGAGGAGGGGGTGCCGTCACCCCAGGTGACCTGGATCGTGTTGGGCGCCGTCGCGGTGGCGGTGCCGATGGCCGGCGGGCCCGGAGCCGTGCAGGCGGCGACGCCGTCGATGGCGGTGGCGCCGGTGTTGCCGGCGTCGAGCCAGTTGGAGAGGCGGGTGCTGTTGGTGCCGCCGCCGGTCCAGGAGACGCTGAAGCGGCCATAGATGTCGGAGAGGTTGTCGCCGGTGGCGCCGCAGGCGGAGGCGCCGCCGTGGAGCTGGCCGATGAAGCGGCCGGCGGCGTTGTAGAGCGGCGAGCCCGAGGAGCCGGGCTCGGTCACTCCCGGCACGGTGAACGGTCCGGGAGGATCGGTCGCCCAGTGCACCCAGAGGTGGGTGCCGTCGCCCGGGGTCGGGGGCGGAGTGGCGGCCCAACTGCTGGGCACCATGTCCGTCAGCGAGTAGGTGATGCGCTTCTCGTCCGTGTTCGGATGATGGATGCCGGCGCAGGGGGCGCCGGCGTTGCAGGTGACGTTACCGGTCGAGCGGTCCCAGCCTTCCCAGAAGTGGTTGTAGGCGGGCACCGGCGGATCGTCGAGCTCGACCAGGGTGAAGTCGGACGCCGCGGAGGCGGCGCGGAAGAAGGAGCCGGTATGGAACTGGGTGAGCTGGCCGTCACCCGCCTGTCCGCTCTGGGCGCTGCCCGGCGTCCGGCAGAACGAGTTCTGGTAGTTCCAGAAGGCCACCAGCGAGGCGGCGTTGCCCGAGTTGATGCTGCAGTGGTTGGCGGTGATGAAGTACATCTTGTGATCGTTGGCGGTGTCGTTGATCAGCGACCCGGTGCAGAAGGTCGAGCCGCCGGTCGAGATCACCGCCACCGCCTGCATCTGCACGCGCCAGGGGTCGCTGACGTCGAGGCATTCGACGTCCAGGTTGCAGCTTCCGGACTTGACCAGCGGGGTGGTGCCGAAGCCCCGGTAGCCCTGGTTGATGGAGGCTAGCTCGAGCACGACCTTGTCCTTCTCGCTCGCCGGCACCGTGAGCTCGACGATCAGGTCGTCGGTGAGCACCGGCGGCGTCCACAACTGGCCGTGCGCCTCGTTGTCATCGGCGGTGAAGGGGCGCAGCGTCTTCTTGCCGTCGGCCGAGTAGAGGAGCAGGCGGCCGTGCGGCGGCATCTGGAAGCGCGAGAAGCCGAGGTTGAGGGAGGTCGTCCCCTCGCGGCCGACGATGCGCAGCCGCCACAGCGCCCCGCCGTCCGGCAGGCTCTCCCAGGTGCCGCGAGTGGCGGGCGTGATCGAGACCGCCTCGGGGATGGCATAGCGCGGCGGCAGGCCCTGGCGGTCGTTCGCCTCATCCTCCGCGGCGATCGCCACGAGATCCATCTGCGACGCCAGCACGGAGTCGATTCGGTCGATGTCCTTCACCGCATACCGGCTCGCGGTGGAAGCGACGTTCTGAGCCGCGAGTCCGGCGGCGGTGCCCAGCAGAATCAGGGCGAGAGCGATCCGCAACGCATGCGTCTTCATCGAGGTCCCCCTTTTGGCGGGTCTGAGCTGTTACCCCTTCTTGAATCGCTATATTAGCAGAAGACCGGAAAAGGAAAGGGGCGGGGTCTTTCGACCCCGCCCCGTTCGCGGCAAGCTCCCTGGCTGGCGGAGCTTACGGGTTGTGGCTGCTCCAGGCGCCGGTGGTGCCGCTCTCGAAGCCGTCGTTGAACAGGATATTGGCCGCCGAGCAGGTGCCCGCCGACCCGACGTTGTTGAGGGTGACGGAGTCGACGAACCAGCCGGTGGCCTGGGCGCTGCTGTCGTCGCCTTCGTGCCAGCGCAGCTTGACGTCGGTCGCGCCGACGAACGACGCGAGGTTGACGTTGACCTGAGTCATCGCGCCGATCGTGCCCTGGCACCATGCCCGCAGGCCGAGCGATCGGGTTGGAGAAGTTGGCGTTGACGGTGCCGTTGAAGCCGCCCGAGGTGAACGCGGCGTCCGGCACCACGGACCAGCTCGTGCCGCCGTTGATCGAGATCTCGAGCGTGCCGCCGTCATAGCATGCGGTGCCGGCGCCGTTGGTCTCGAAGGCGAAGGTGTGCCAGAAGGAGAGCGTGGAGCTCGCCTGCGGCACGAACGTGGGGGTGACCAGCACCCGGTCGGAGACGCTGCTCTGGCTGGCGGAGAACCAGGAGTGGGTCGGCGTCTGGGACTGGGTGGTGGAGAGCGTCCAGTCGACGCCGCCGGCGATCGGGTTGTGCGTCCAGCCCGGATTGTCGAAGCCGCCGCCGCCCTCGAACGTCTCGACGAAGTTGCCGAGGGCGATCGGTCCGGTGGGGGTGGCGCTCTTCTGGACCGTGTTGCCCTCCTCGGCCCCGTTCGAGCTGTCGACCGCGCGGACGACGTAGTAGAAGGTCGTGCCGTTCATCAGCGAGCCGGAGGTGTCGCTGTACGACGTGCCGGTGATGCCGGAGGCGATCCGGTTCCCCGGGCCCGGCGTGAAGCCGGACGAGGTGGAACGGTAGACGTTGTAGGTGACCGGTCCGGAGCAATTGGCGGTGGCCGCCGACCAGGCGAGGTTGAGGCCGCAGGTCGTGCCCGCGGTGTTGGTGACGCTGGCGAGACCCGCGAAGGTCGGCGCCAGCGTGCAGGCGCCGGTCGCCGTGGCCTCAACGCAGCCCGAGGCCGGCGATTCGCAGTTGGCGGTGGCGTCGAGGCCGGTCACCTGGTAGGCGTAGGTGGTGCCGCCCGAGACCGCGCTGTCGGTCTGCGGCGAGCCGGCCACCGCGGTGGCGATGCGGGTGAAGGTGCCGTGCGCGGCGCAGGTTCCGACCGCCCGGTAGACGTTGAACGCCGTCGAGGAGGGGGTGCCGTCGGCCCAACTGACCTGGATCTGGTTGGCGCCGGTGGCCGTGGCCGTGCCGATGGCCGGAGCGCCCGGAGGCGTGCAGGCGGCGTCCGCGATCTTGGCGGTCCAGATCTCCTCGTTGCCGCCGGCCCGGCGGTCGGTCCAGGAGGGGAAGAACTGGCCGGCGATGCCCGACAGGCCGTTGTAGTCGCCGTACTGGTTGCCCTGGTCGCCGCCGACCGACTCGTCGGTCTGGGCGGAGGTCACCTTGACCGGCGCGAACCAGGTGACGCCGTCGTCGAAGGAGGACTGGTAGTAGACGTCGGTCTTCTTGCGGGCGGGGTCGCCGACCGTGTCGTAGTACATGACCCCCAGGGCGCCGGTCGTCTCGTCGACCACCATCCACTGGTTGTACTGGTCGTTGAGCGAGGCCTGGTTGTTGATCATCACCGCCGGCGCCCAGGTGGCGCCGCCGTCGGTGGAGCGGGAGAACCAGATGCGGGTCTTGCAGGTGGACGCCGCGTTGGACCCCGGCTCGTTGGCCGCCGCGGTGCACCCCGTGGCGCCGGTGAGGTCGGTCCAGGTGGCGTAGACCAGATTCTTGGTGGCGGTGCGGTAGGCGCCGCCGGAGACATAGATGAGCGCCCGGCGGCTGTTGAAGGACGGCACGCCGATGTCGAAGCGTCGAAGGTCGAGGCGATCTGGACGGGCGTGCCGTAGGAGACGCCGCCGTTGGTCGACTTGACCACGAAGACCTTGCGGTTCGTCGTCGTCGGCCAGAAGCCGAAGACGTCGCCGTTGGCGTTGGTCTTGACGTCGCCGCCGATCGCCGTGCCGGTCGACTCCGCGCCGCTCACCTGGATCGCCGTCTGCCAGGCGCCGGTCGGCCCGGTGCGCCGGTTCATGAACGCCGGCAGGCCGTTGTGCCAGATGACGTAGATGTTGTCCTTGAACGGCGACGTCGCGCTGTGGTCGACCCACATGATCTGCTTGTCGGTGCTCGACTGAGCGCCGGAGAACGTGGCGTCGAAGGTCCAGGTGGCGCCGTTGTCGGTCGACTTGTAGGAGCGCATCATGAGCACCGAGCCGGCGCTGTTGATGCCGATCGTGGTCGACCAGGCGGTGCCGTCCGACGTCCAGTCGACGGTCGGGTCGGAGTGGAAGGAGTCGCCGGGCTGCAGCGACAGGCTCGTCTGGCCCCAGGTCGTGCCGCCGTTGAGCGAGAAGAACTGCGCCTGGGTGCCGCTGCCCGAGATGTTGTTCGAGGCGGCGATGATCTTCGTCGGATCCCAGTAGTTGACCCGGATGTCGGACTCGCTGCGCGGCGCGCCCGGAGAGCCCGAGATCTTCTGCTCGAGGCTGATCCCGGCCGTCCGGGTGGGCGCGTCCTCGTCGAGCTCGGGCAGCACGTCCTTGGTCGGCGGGCCGGCCCGGAGGTCCTGGTGGGTGGTCATCCATTCATGGACCTCCTTGAGGACCAGCGGATAACCGCCCGTCGGGTCCGACGCGGAGTAGACCATCTCGGGATGCGCGTGGCGCCAGAGCACCCGCAGCCAGAGCGGGACGCGGATCTGGTCCTTGGCCTCTTCGGGGCGCAGCACCGAGAAGTCCTGGTTGGCGGCGATCAGCCCCTCGAGCGCGCTGTGGGGTGCCACGGCGTCGGCCCGGAGCTGCTGACCGAGCGTCGGCCAGGAAGGCGCTTCAGCGCCCTGTACAGCGAGGGGGAGGATGATGGCGAGGGCCAGCAGAAGGAACAGCGACCGCTTCTTCATAGTGTGGGCTCTTTTCTTGGCTTGTTTCTAAACGGGCAATCACACACGCATCGAACTTCTGAAGGGGGCAAGAGCTCCGCCTGAACGGAGGTTGAAGCGGTGGAATAGCTGTATCGGTTCGCCAGCGGGAACCGTCCTTCGCCGCCCCATTCTGATCCTGGCCGGATGGCCTGGGTTGTACCCCTTACTAGTGCCTCTATGTATAGCAGAAGACGCGATACTTTGCGACCCCCCGGCCTTCGTAAACTTGCCGTAAACTCGCCGGCCATGGCCGAAGCACCGACGATGAAGCCGCTCCGGCTCGCCCCGGTCGCCCTCGAGACGCGGCCGCTCCCCGGCGGCGGCCTGCTGCTGCGCTCGCGGCACGAGTTGCGCCCCTATCCGCGCTGTCTCGGGCTCCTGCTGCGCCACTGGGCCCGCGCCGCGCCGGACCGCGTCTTCCTCGCCGAGCGCGAGGGAGAGCACGGCTGGCGCCGCGTCACCTACGCCTCCGCCCTCGACCTCGTCGAGCGGATCGCCGCCGCCCTGCTGGCGCGCGGCCTCGACGCCTCCCGGCCGGTGGCGCTGCTCTCCGACAACGGCGTCGATCACGGCCTGCTGCAGCTCGCGGCCCTGCACGTGGGGATCCCCGCCGTGCCGGTCTCGCCCGCCTACTCGCTGCTGGCGGAGGACCATGTCCAGCTCCGCTACATCCTCGAGCTGGTCCGCCCCGGCCTCGTCTACGCCGCCGACGGCGCCCGGTTCGCGGGCGCCCTGAAGACCGCGGCCGCGGCCGGCGGGGCCGAGCTGGTGGTCGGCGCGAATCCACCCGGCGGGCTCGCGGCGACCCGCTTCGACGCGCTCCCCGCGGCGGCGCCGGGCCGCGACCTGGAAGCTCGCTTCGCCGCCGTGGGACCCGACACCGTCGCCAAGATCCTCTTCACCTCCGGCTCGACCGGCAAGCCCAAGGGGGTGATCAACACCCAGCGCATGCTCGTCTCCAACCAGCAGGCGCTCGCGCAGGCGTGGCCCTTCCTCGAGGACCGGCCGCCGGTGATGGTGGACTGGCTCCCCTGGAGCCACACCTTCGGCGGCAACCACAACTTCAACCTGGCGCTGCGCAACGGCGGCACGCTCTATATCGACGGCGGCAAACCGGCGCCCGGGCTGATCGAGACCACCGCGCGCAACCTGCGCGAGGTGCCGTCGACCTTCCACTTCAACGTGCCGCGCGGCTTCGAGATGCTGATCCCGTTCCTCGAGCGGGACGCCGTCCTGCGCGAGACCTTCTTCCGCGACCTCGACGCGCTCTTCTACGCCGCCGCGGCGCTGCCGCAGCACCTGTGGGAGGCGCTGGAGCGGCTCTCGGAGCGGACGATCGGGCGGCGGGTCGCCATGCTCTCGGCCTGGGGCTCGACCGAGACGGCGCCGAGCTCGACCCAGATCCACTTCCTGATCGAGCGGGCGGGCGTCATCGGCCTGCCCGGCGCGGGCACCGAGATCAAGCTGGCGCCGGTGAACGGGAAGCTCGAGCTGCGGGTGAAAGGACCCAACGTGACCCCCGGCTACTGGCAGCGTCCCGAGCTCACCCGCGAGCTGTTCGACGAGGACGGATTCCTCCGTACCGGAGACGCCGGCCGGCTCGCCGATCCTGAAGACCCGTCCCGGGGCATCCTCTTCGACGGCCGGCTGGCCGAGAACTTCAAGCTGACGTCCGGGACCTGGGTCCACGTCGGCGAGCTGCGGCTGGAGGTGATCGCCGCCGGCGCCCCCGTGGTGCAGGACGTGGTGGTGACCGGCCACGACCGGCGGGATGTCGGCCTGCTCGTCTTCCTCGACCCGGCCGGCTGCCGGTCGCTCTGCCGCGACGTGGCCGAGGATGCGCCCCTCGCCGAGCTGATCCGCCGGCCCGAGATACGGGAGCGGCTGACCGCCTGCCTGACCGCCCACAACGCCGCCAACCGGGCGAGCAGCCGGCGCATCTCCCGTGCCCTCCTGCTGGCCGATCCCCCCTCGATCCAGGCCGGCGAGATCACCGACAAGGGATACGTCAACCAGCGCGCCGTGCTGGAGCGGCGGGCCGCGCTGGTCGAGCGGCTCTATAAGGATGATGCCGCGCCCGTGATCGTGCTGGAGGAACCGGGCTCCTGAAGCCAGCCTTGGCCGCCTCGCGCCCACGCTTGGGCCGCTCCGGCCCACCACTGGGCCAGTCGGCCCCACCGCTGGGCCGGTCCGCCCCACTACTGGGCCGGAGCGTCCCTCTACTGGGCCGGAGCGCCCCACTACTGGGCCGGAGCGCCCCGCTACTGGGCCGGAGCGCCCCACTACTGGGCCGGAGCGCCCCGCTACTGGGCCGGAGCGTCCCTCTACTGGGCCGGAGCGTCCCTCTACTGGGCCGGAGCGCCCCACTACTGGGCCGGAGCGCCCCACTACTGGGCCGGAGCGCCCCACTACTGGGCCGGAGCGCCCCACTACTGGGCCGGAGCGCCCCACTACTGGGCCGGAGCGCCCCACTACTGGGCCGGAGCGCCCCACTACTGGGCCGGAGCGCCCCACTACTGGGCCGGAGCGCCCCACTACTGGGCCGGAGCGCCCCACTACTGGGCCGGAGCGCCCCACTACTGGGCCGGACCGCCCCACTGGTGGGCCAGAGCAGGTACTTCGGCCGTCAGAGCAGCGATCTCCTCCGTCAAAGCTCGGTTCCGAGGTTCACCGCGAGGTTTCCTCCGTGCGTCGAGGCGAGCGTGGGTCATGCGTTCGCGCAGGCCGCCTTCCTCGAGAAAGGCTTTCTCCAACTGCCGGAACTGCCGGTCGAGAAGGAAGTTGCTCACACGGATCAAACCGATGATCACATTCCCGGCGATCTCAATGACGTTCTGCTTGCCCGAACGAGCCGCTTGAATCATTTGATCATGGGTGCGGCTCCGTTTGTCGATAAAGTGATCGCAAAAATAAACCGTGGCGTCGTACACGATCTCCGCCTTCTGATAAGAGAGCAGCTTTTGTAGCTGCCGTGCGGCGGAATGAAGCCCTGGCTCATGGCGAGCTCCCGGAAGAAGAAGAAAAGCCCATCCGCTGGAATTTGTCCCGCTTTCTCTCGGCGAAGCACCTATGTTTCTGGGAGACTTTGCGTAAACCGCGATCTTTCCATTCCCGAAGCGTTGGATTGAAGAAACTAAGCACAGGTCAGGAAGCTCTGAAAAGACCCGGAGCTCAACAAATTCCCTGGAGAGATTCTTGATGGAAAGCATTTGGCGAGACCTGCGCCTGGGGCTGCGGCAGTTGGTGGAGGACAAGGGGTTCGCCATCGCCGCGCTCCTCACCCTGACCCTCGGGATCGGCGCTACTGCCACCATCTTTACGGTTGTCAACGCAGTGCTGTTGAAAGAGATCCCCTACCGGGACTCGGGCCGGCTGGTCATGCTCCAGGGCAGCCAGAAGTCCGATGAGTCGGGGGAGGTCAACCCCTGGCCGATCTCGCAGATGGATTTCGCCGACTGGCGCCAGCGGAGCACGGCCTTCAGCGACATGTCGATGTGGACCAAGTTCGCCTACAACCTGGAGCAGGGGCAGCAGTCGCAGCGGCTCTGGGGCGAACTGGTCAACTCGAACTACTTCTCCATGCTGGGCTTCAAGCCGCAGTTGGGCCGCTTCTTCACGCCGGATGAAGACGCGAGACCGCTGGAACAGTATGTCGTCGTGCTCGGGTACAACCTGTGGCACACCACCTTCGGCGCCGACCGGGACGTGCTGGGCCGGAAGCTGCAGCTCAACGGCAGGACCTACCAGGTCATCGGGGTGGCGCCGCAGGGTTTCCGCGGCCTGTCGGACGTGGCGGACATCTGGGTGCCGTCGATGCTGCCGCCGATGCCGATCTTCCTGACCACCCGCTCGATGCGCTGGGTGTCCGGGGCGGCGCGTCTGAAGCCCGGCGTCTCGGTGGAGCAGGCGCAGCAGCAACTGAGCGGCGTCACCGCCGCCCTGGCCAAGGAGTTCCCCGAGAACGAGGGGCTCGGCGCCCTGGTGACGCCGTTCGACAAGTACTGGCTCGGCGACACGCGCAGCGGTCTGATCGTGCTGACGATCGGCGCCTGCCTGCTGCTGATGATGGCCTGCATCAACGTCGGCAGCCTGCTGGTGACCCGGGCGGTGGCCCGGCAGCGCGCCTGGAGCATCCGGGTGGCCCTGGGCGCCAGCCGGCGGCGGATGATCCGCCAGTTGCTGACCGAGAGCCTGCTGCTCTCGATGCTCGGCGCCGTCGCCGGGCTCCTGCTGGCGCAATGGGCGATCCGCTCGCTGGTCGCCTTCAGCGGCGGCCAGTTCCCGAGCTTCGTCCAGATCTCCATGGAGCCGGTGGTGGTGGCCGCGATCGTGGGGCTGGCGCTGCTCTGCGGCCTGGGGTTCGGGCTGGTGCCGATCCTGATCAGCTTCCGCTCCGACCTCACCCAGAGCCTCGGCCGCGAGGAGAAGCTGCAGTCGCGCGGCAAGGGCTGGCACCGGTTCCAGAGCGCGATCGTGGTCGCCCAGGTGGCGCTGGCGCTGATCCTCTCGGTCAACGCCATCCTGATGGCCAAGAGCTTCAAGCAGCTGACCAGCAAGGACGTCGGGTTCAAGACCAACGGCCTGCTCACCTTCCGCATCGACATCCGGGATCCGAAGTACTTCAGCGATCCGGTGGCCGCCAAGCTGCTGCGCGAGAAGTACCTGCCGCGGATCGCCGCGGTCCCCGGCGTGCAGGAGATGGCGATGGCCGATCCGACGGTCCCGCCGGACGACGTCGCCGGCGGCTACGTCACGGTCGAGGACCACGACAGCGACACTCCGGGCGGCATGTACACCGCGATCATGCACGCGGTGACCCCGTCCTACTTCGACCTGCTCTCGATCCCGATCCTGAAGGGGCGCGGCTTCGACATGCAGGACGTGCAGACCAACGTGGTGGTGGTCAGCAAGAACATGGCGGATCAGTTCTGGCCCGGCAAGGATCCGATCGGCAAGCGCCTCAAGATCGGCCCCCGGGGCAAGGCGGACGCCCCCTGGCTCACCGTCGTCGGGGTGGCGGCGCCCGTCCAGCATGGCGGGTACCAGAAGGCGGAGGGGGTCGAGGTCCCCGACATGTACCTGTCGCTGATGCAGTTCGTGCGGCGGCCGCTGACCGCCAACTTCCTGGTGCGTCCGAAGCCGGGCGTCCCGATGGAGCAGTTGCGCAAGGCGCTCCACGACGAGGTGATGGCGATCGATCCCGAGCTGCCGGAATACGACATGACCACCCTGGAGTTGCGGCTCGCCAAGCAGACGAGCAAGGCGCGGTTCGTGGTCATCCTGATCAGCGCCTTCGCCGGCCTGGCGCTGGTCCTGGCGGCGATCGGCATCTACGGCGTGACCTCCTACAGCATCACCCAGCGGACGCGCGAGATCGCGATCCGGATGTCGCTCGGGGCCGCCCGCGGCAGCATCCTGCGCATGGTGGTCGGCCGCGGCGCGGTGCTGGCCGCCGTCGGGCTGGTCCTCGGCCTGGTGGCGGTCTTCCTGCTCGGCCGCCTGCTGGCCGACGTCTTGTATCAGACCAGCATCACCGATCCGCTGATCCTGGGCGGCACCTCCCTGGGCCTGTTCCTGGTGACGCTGGCCGCCAATTATTTCCCGGCCCGGCGGGCGTCGATCGTCGATCCCGTCATCGGATTGCGGCTGCAGTAGGCGAGGTCATGAAGGACTCCCTGTCAGGGTCCGGCCGGGCCGCGCTGGTCGGTTTGCCGCGGCGCGACCTCGCCGGCGATCCGGAGGATCTGACCCCTTCCGGCGAGGAGCCGCCGGGCGAGGCCGGCGCGCTGGCGCCGCTCTCCCACGGCCAGCGCTCGCTCTGGTTCCTGCACCATCTCGCGCCGGCGGATTCCACCTACAACATCGCGGCCGCGACCCGCCTGCGCGTCCCCCTGGACGCCGCGGCGCTGGAGCGCGCGCTGCGGGCGCTGGTCGACCGCCACGACGCCCTGCGGACCACCTTCCCGGTGCTCGCCGGCGAGCCGCGCCAGCGCGTCGCCGATCACCTCGACTTCACGCTGGGGCGCGAGGATGCCACGGGCTGGAGCGAGGAGCGGCTGCGCTCCCGGCTGGCCGAGGAGGCCTGGCGGCCGTTCGACCTCGAGCGGGGACCGCTGCTGCGGGTGACCCTGATGACCGGGGGCGACGGCGGCGGCGGGGTGCTCCTGCTGGTCATCCATCACATCGTCGCCGACTTCTGGTCGCTCGCCGTGCTGATGCGCGAGCTGCCGGCGCTCTATCGCGAGGCGGCGGGCGGCGGGCCGGCGGGGCTCGCTCCGGCGGGCCTGGCGTATGAGGAGCACGTCCGGCTCGAGCGGGAGGCCTTGAGCGGCGACCGTGGCGAGGCCCTGCTGGCGTACTGGCGGCAGCGGCTGGCCGGGCTGCCGACGCTGGAGATGGCCACCGACCGGCCGCGCCCCGGGGTCCAGACCTACCACGGCGACGTCCATCAGCTCCGGCTGCCGCCCGACCTCGCGGCGGCCCTGCGGGCGGCGAGCCGGGCGCGGCACGCCACCCTCTTCATGACCCTGGTCGCGGCGCTCCAGACGCTGCTCGGCCGCCACACCGGCCAGGAGGACCTGGCGATCGGCTCGCCGCGGGCCGGCCGTTCGCAGTCGAAGTTCGCGGGCACCGTGGGTTACTTCGTCAACCCGGTGGTGCTGCGCGGCGACCTGTCCGGCGATCCCAGCTTCGCCGGGCTCCTGGAGCGCACCAAGGCGTCGGTGGCCGCCGCCTTCGAGCACGGGGACTATCCGCTGCCGCTGCTCGCCGAGCGCCTCCAGCCGGTGCGCGACGCCAGCCGGACGCCGCTGTTCCAGGTCTCGTTCGTGCTGCAGAAGGAGACCCGGGGGGCCGAGGGGCTCACCGCCTTCGCCCTCGGCGAGGAGGGGGTGGAGCTCGATCTGGGGGACCTCCAACTGGAGTCGCTCGCCATCCGGCGGCCGCCCGCCCCGTTCGATCTCCAGCTCCACTGCGTCGAGCGGCAGGGGGGGCTGAGCCTCGCCCTGCAGTACAACACCGACCTGTTCGACGCCGCGACCGCCGCGCATCTGATGGACCGCTTCGCGGTGCTGCTGCGGTCGATCGTCCGCGACCCGGACCTGCCGCTGTCGGCGCTGCCGATCCTCCCCGCGGCGGAGCGCGGCCAGCTCCTGGCCTGGAACGACACCGCCGGCCCCGGCTGCGAGCAGAACCTCTTCGGGCTGTTCGCCGCCCAGGTGGCGCGGACGCCCGCGGCGGAGGCCGTGGCGTTCGAGGGGGAGCGGCTGACCTACCGCGAGCTGCACGACCGCGCCGTGGCCCTCGCCCACCGCCTGGTGGCGCTCGGTGTGGGGCCCGAGGTGCTGGTGGGGGTGGCCGAGGAGCGCTCGCTCGAGCTGCTGATCGGTCTGCTCGCCGTGCTCGCCGCCGGCGGCGCCTATGTGCCGCTGGAGCCGAGCCTGCCGGCGCAGCGCCTGGCGATGGTCCTGGAGGACGCCCGGCCGGCCGTGCTGCTCACCCGCCGCGCCCACGCCGAGGCCCTGGGGCTCGGCGCCTCCGGCGCGCGGCTGGTCTGGCTCGACGGCGTCGCCGATCCGCCGCCGGACGAGGCGCTGGCGGCCGATCGTGCCCTCCTGCCCCGGGCCGACGCCGACAACGCGGCCTACGTCATCTTCACCTCGGGCTCGACCGGGCGGCCGAAGGGGGTGGTCAACCGCCACCGCGGCATCGTCAACCGCCTGCTCTGGATGCAGGACGCCTTCGGCCTCGACCCCGGCGACGTCTTCGTGCAGAAGACCCCGTTCGGCTTCGACGTCTCGGTGCCCGAGCTGTTCGGTCCGCTGCTGCTGGGGGCGCGGCTGGTGATCGCCAGGCCCGAGGGGCACAAGGACAGCGCCTACCTGGTCGGGCTGGTGCAGCGGGAGGGGATCACGACGATCCACTTCGTCCCCTCGATGCTCCCCTTCTTCCTCGCCGAGGCGGGGGTGGCGGACTGCCGGACGATTCGCCGCGTGCTGGCCAGCGGCGAGGCTCTGCCCTGGGAGGCGGAGCAGAGCTGCCTGGAGACGATCCCGGCGCCGCTGATCAATCTCTACGGGCCGACCGAGGCCGCCGTCGAGGTGACCGCCTGGTTCTGCCGGCCGGTGCCCCGGCCGCGCCCGGTGCCGATCGGCCGGCCGATCCTCAACACTCAGATTCATATCGTCGGCCGGCGTCTGGAGCTGGCGCCTTCCGGCGCGGTGGGGGAGCTCGCGATCGGCGGCGTGCAGGTCGCCCGCGGCTATCTCGGCCGTCCGGAGCTGACGGCGGAGCGCTTCGTCCCCGATCCGCATGGCGGCGAGCCGGGCGCCCGCCTGTACCGCACCGGCGACCTCTGCCGCCATCTGCCGGGCGGCGAGATCGAATACCTGGGGCGGCTCGACGACCAGGTCAAGATCCGCGGCTTCCGCATCGAGCCGCGCGAGATCGAGATCGCGCTGACCGCCCATCCGGCGGTGCGCGAGGCGGCGGTGGTGGTGCGCGAGGAGAAGGGGGCCGAGCGGTCGCTGCTCGCCTGCGTGGTGCTGGCGGAGCCGGAGGATGCCGCGCAGACCTCGATGGCCACCGTGCTGCGCGATCACCTGGCCGCGCTGCTGCCCCCCTACATGGTGCCGGTCTTCGCCTTCGGCGGCGAGCTGGACCGCCTGCCCAACGGCAAGCTCGACCGCCGCGCCCTGTCGCGCTGGACGCCGGTGGCCGTGGCGGCGCGCGCCGTCACCGCGCCGCGCACGCCGCTCGAGGAGCTGGTCGCCGGGGTCTTCGCCGAGGTGCTGGGGGTCGAGCGGATCGGCGTCGACGACAACTTCTTCGAGCACGGCGGGCACTCGCTGGCGGCGATGCGGCTGCTGGCGCGGGTCCGCGAGGCGGCCGGGGTCGACCTGCCGCTGCACCGCGTCTTCGAGACGCCGACCGTCGCGGAGCTGGTGCGGACGATCGAGAGCGCGGCCCGCAGCGACGCGCCGCCGCTGGTCCCGGCGTCGAGGACGTCGCCCCTGCCGCTCTCCTTCGCGCAGCAGCGGCTCTGGTTCCTCCATCAGTTGGAGCCGGCGAGCCCGGCCTACAACATCCCGGCGGCGATCCACCTGCGCGGCGCGCTGGATCCCGCCGCGCTCGCCGCCGCCCTGAGCGAGGTGGCGCGCCGCCAGGAGTCGCTGCGGACCCGCTTCGCCGCCGGGCGGGACGAGCCGGTGCAGGTCGTCGATCCGCCGGCGCCCGTCCCCGTGCCGCGGATCGACCTCGCGGGCCTGCCCGCCGGGCGGCGCCCGGAAGAGGCCCGCCGATTGGCGCGCGAGGAGGCGCTGCGCCCCTTCGATCTCGGCCTCGGGCGGCTGCTGCGGTCTTCCCTGGTGAATCTGGACGGCGGCGAGAGCCTGCTCCTGCTGACCCTGCACCACGTGATCGGCGACGGCTGGTCGCTGCGGGTGCTGGCGCACGAGCTCGGGGAGCTCTACGGCGCCGCGGCGGCGGGCCGGCCGTCGCCGCTGCCGGAGCCCGCCATCCAGTATGGCGACTACGCGGTCTGGCAGCGGCGCTGGCTGCGCGGCGAGCTGCTGGCGGCGGAGATCGCGCACTGGCGGACCCGGCTGGCGGGCGCGCCGCCGGTGCTCAACCTCCCCCTCGACCATCCGCGCGCGGCGGTGGCGAGCGACCGCGGCGGCAGCCGCTCCGTGGAGCTGCCCCCGAGGGGCTGCGCGCGTTGCGGATGCTGGCGCGGCGGCACGGGGTGACCCTGTTCATGGCCGTCCTGGCCGCCTTCCAGGCCCTGCTCTCGCGCCTCAGCGGCGACGAGGACGTGAGCGTCGGGACGCCGGTCGCCGGCCGCGGCCAGATCCAGACCGAGGGGCTGATCGGCTTCTTCGTCAACACGCTGGTGATCCGCACCGACCTCTCCGGCGAGCCCTCCTTCGCGGCGCTGCTGGCGCGGGTGCGGGAGGCGGCGCTGGCGGCCTACGCCCACCAGGATCTGCCGTTCGAGAAGCTGGTCGAGGAGCTGCAGCCGCGGCGCGAGCTGAGCGTCTCGCCGCTGTTCCAGGTCGCCTTCACCCTCGACGACGAGGCGCGGCCGTCCCTGCGTCTGGGGGAGATCGAGGGGGAGCTCTGGCCGGCCGCGCAGGAGACCGAGAAGTTCGACCTCAGCCTGACCCTGGAGACGGGCGATGAGGGGCTCGCCGGCGCGCTCAGCTTCCGCGACGACCTGTTCGAGGGCGCGACGATCGAGCGGATGGCGGGGCACTTCCTGCGCCTGCTGGAAGGGGCGGTGGCCGACCCGCGCCTGCGGCTGCCGGATCTGCCGCTGCTCTCCGAGGCGGAGCGGGAGCAGCTCCTGGTGGGCTTCAACGAGACCGGGAAGACCACGGGTCCCGACGTCACCCTGGCCGAGCTGTTCGCGGCGCAGGCGGCGCGGACCCCGGAGCAGGTGGCGCTGGTCGCGCCCGGCGGCGTCCGCCTGACCTACCGTGAGCTGGACGAGCGGGCGGGCCGGCTGGCGCTCCGCCTGCGGGCGCTGGGGCTGGGGCCCGAGGTGCTGGCCGGCGTGCTGATGGACCGCACGGCGGAGCTGATCGTGGCGCTGCTGGCGATCCACAAGGCCGGCGGCGCCTACGCGCCGCTCGATCCGAACTACCCGCGGCAGCGCGTGCTGCTGATGCTGGAGACCGCGAAAGCCAAGGTGCTGGTGACCCGCCGCCATCTCGCCGCTCTGGCCGCCGATCTGCCGGCGGGGATTCAGACGGTCTTTCTCGATCCGGGCTGGGAAGACGAGCCCGTGGAGATCGCCGAGCTTCAGCCGGCCCTGCCGGACAACCTCGCCTACCTGATCTTCACCTCGGGCTCGACGGGCGTGCCGAAGGGCGTCGCCATCCAGCACCGCAGCGCGGTGGCGATGGTCCGCTGGTGCCACCAGATGTTCGGCGCGGAGGAGTACGCGGGGCTGCTGGTCTCCACCTCGATCTGCTTCGACATGTCGGTGTTCGAGATCTTCGCCACCCTGTCGGCGGGCGGCAAGCTGCTGCTGGCCGAGAACGCGCTGGCGCTGCCGGATCTGGAAGCCAAGGACGAGGTGGTGCTGGTTGACACGGTGCCGTCGGCGATGGCGGAGCTGCTGCGTCTGGGCCGGCTGCCGTCTTCGATCCGGACGGTGAACCTGGGCGGCGAGCCGGTGAAGGCCTCGCTGGTGCGGGACCTCTACGACAAGCTGCCGAACCTCGAGCGGGTGGTCAACCTCTACGCCCTCCGAGGACACGACGTTCACCAGCTACGCGGTGCTGCCGCGCGGCGACCGAGCATCCGCTGATCGGCCGTCCGCTGACCGGTGAGTCGGCCTACGTGCTGGACGCCGAGATGCGGCCGGTGCCGCTGGGCGTCCCCGGCGCGCTCTATCTGGGCGGCGAAGGGGTGACGCGCGGCTACCTGGGGCGTCCGGAGCTGACGGCGGAGCGCTACGTCCCGAACCCCTACGGCCCGCCGGGCTCGCGCCTCTACCAGGTGGGCGACCTTGTCCGCTATCTGCCGACGGGTGAGCTGGACTTCCTGGGCCGTCTCGACCATCAGGTGAAGGTGCGGGGCTTCCGCATCGAGCTGGGGGAGATCGAGTCGGCGCTGACCCGCCACCCGCAGGTGCAGGACGCGGCGGTCCTGGCGCTGCCCGACGTGCTCGGCGGCAACCGGCTGATCGCCTACGTCGAAACGGAAGCGGAGCTGCCCGCGAGCGAGCTGCGGGCGTTCCTGAAGGCCGGCCTGCCGGACTACATGGTCCCCTCGGTGTTCGTGCCGCTGCCCGAGCTGCCGCTGACCCCCAACGGCAAGATCGACCGGCGGGCGCTGGCCGCGCTGCCGCTGAGGGGAGAGCGCAACGGACGACCGGGCTCCCCGCGGCTACGCGGAAGAGGCGCTGGCCGGGATCTGGAGCGAGCTCTTCGGCCATCCGGTGGGGGTGAACGACAACTTCTTCGATCTCGGCGGCCATTCGCTGCTGGCCACCCGTCTGGTCTCGCGGGTGCAGGAGGCGCTGGGGGTCGGGCTGCCGCTGCGCCGGCTGTTCGAGCAGCCGACCATCGCCGGTCTCGCCGGCAGCGTCGAGGCGGCGCTGGGCATCGGCGGAGCGGTGGAGGCAGATCGACCGCGCCGCGCACCGGTCCGCTCCCCCTCTCGTTCAGCCAGGAGCGGTTCTGGTTCCTCCAGCGGCTCGAGCCCGGCTCGGCGGCCTACAACGTGCCGGCGGCGGTGGAGCTCGCCGGACCCTTGAACGCCGGCGCCCTGGCCGCGGCCTGGGCCGGGCTGGCGCGCCGGCGGGCGCTGCGCACCACCTTCGTGGAGACCGGCGGCGCTCCCCGCCAGCGGATCTCGCCGGCCGCCGCCGCCCCCCTGCCGCTCGTCGACCTCGCGGCCCTCCCCGCGCGGCCGCGCCGAGGTGGAGCGCCTGGAACGGCAGCAGGCGGCCACGCCGTTCGATCTCGAGCGCGGGCCGCTGGCCGTCGGGCTCCTGGCGCGCCTGGGCGAGGAGCGCCACCGCTTCCTGGTCAACCTCCACCACATCATCTCGGACGGCTGGTCGATCGGGGTGCTGATCCGCGACCTGGGGGCGCTCTACGCGGCGGCGGCCGGGTTCCCCTGGCGCAGTGGACGCTGCCGGAGCTGCCGGTCCAGTACGCCGACTTCGCCGCCTGGCAGCGCCGCCGGCTCTCGGGAGAGGCGCTGGCGGCGGAGCTGGCCTTCTGGCGCCGGCAACTGGATGGCGTGCCGCCGCTCGAGCTGCCCGCCGACCGCCCGCGCCCGGCCCTGTTCAGCGGGCGCGGAGCCTCCTGGCCGGTGGAGCTGCCGGCCGGGCTCGCCGCCGGTCTGGGGCGGCTCTGCCGGGAGGAGCGGGTGACGCTGTTCATGGCGCTGTACGCCGGCTTCTCCCTGCTGCTCCAGCGCTACACCGGGCAGGCGGACTTCGCCGTCGGCACGCCGGTGGCCGGCCGCACCCGCGCCGAGACGGAAGACCTGATCGGCTGCTTCATCAACACCCTGGCCCTGCGCGCCGATCTCGGCGGCGAGCCCACCCTGGCCGGCGTCCTGGCGCGGGCGCGGGAGACCACGCTGGACGCCTTCGCCCGCCAGGAGCTGCCGTTCGAGCGGCTGGTCGGCGAGCTGCAGCCCGAGCGCGACCCGTCGCGGACGCCGATCTTCCAGACCATGCTGGCGCTGCAGAACGCCCCGCGCGGCACGCTGGAGCTGCCGGGCCTGACCCTGAGCCTGCTGCCCGGCGAGGCGCGCACGGCGAAGTTCGACCTCACCCTGGCGCTCCAGGAGGAGGACGGCGGGCTGCGCGGCGAGATCGAGTACAGCACCGACCTGTTCGACGCCGCCACCGTCGCGCGCCTCGCCCGCCACTACGAGACGCTGCTCGCCGGGCTCGCCGGCGGCAGTCTCCAGCGGTCCCCGGGCGAGCTGTCGCCGCTCACCGCCGCCGAGCGCGCGCAGCTCCTGGTGGAGTGGAACGACTCGGCCTTCCCGGTGGAGGAGGCCACCCTCCACGAGCTGTTCGCGCGGCAGGCCGCGCTCCACCCCGAGCGGCCGGCCGTGGCCTGCGGCGAGGAGGTGCTCACCTACGCCGAGCTCAGCCGGGCGCCGGCCGGCTGGCGCGCCGCCTGCGCGCCCTCGGAATTGCCCCTGAGGAGCCGGTCGCGCTCTACTTCGAGCGCTCCCCGGCGGTGCTGGTGGCGATGCTCGGCGTGCTGGAGGCCGGCGGCGCCTACATGCCCCTGGACGTCAGCTATCCACCGGAGCGCCTCGCGGCCCTGTGGGAGAACGCCGGCCGGCCGCTGCTGCTGACCGAGCGCCGCCTGGCGCCGGCGTTCGCCGATCCGGAAGCGTGCTCTGCCTGGACGAGATGGTGGACGGCGGAGAGGAGACCGCCCCGCTCCCGGTTCCGCTGGGCCCTGACGGGCTGGCCTACGTGCTCCACACCTCGGGCTCGACCGGCAGCCCCAAGGGGGTCTGCTGCACCCATCGCGGCGTCCTCAACCTGCTCGCCGACTTCGCGCGCCGCCAGCCGCTGGCGCCGGGCAGCCGCGGCAGCCTGTGGACCAGCCTGAGCTTCGACGTCTCGGTCTACGAGATCTTCTCGCCGCTGCTGGCCGGCGGCGCCGTGCACATCGTTCCGGAGGAGATCCGGCAGGACGCCGAGCGCTTCCTGGAGTGGCTGGAGCGGGAGCGGATCGAGAGCGCCTACGTGCCGCCGTTCATGGTCGTGGCGCTGCGCCAGCGGCTGGAGCAGGCGCCGGAGGCGATCCCGCTCAGCCGCCTGCTGGTGGGGGTCGAGCCGATCCCCGAGCCCGAGCTGACGCGGATCGCCGAGCTGCGCCCCGGGCTGGCGGTGATCAACGGCTACGGCCCGACCGAGGCGACGATCTGCGCCACCCTCTACGATGTCGACCGGCGGCGGAGCCGCTTCGGCAACCCGCCGGTGACGCCGATCGGCCGGCCGGTGATCAACAGCGCGATCTACCTGCTCGACCGCTGGCTGGAGCCGGTGCCGGTGGGCGTGCCGGGCGAGCTGTGCGTCGGCGGCGCGGGGCTCGCGCGCGGCTATCTGGGGCGCGCCGCGGCCACCGCCGAGCGGTTCATCCCCGACCCCTGGAGCGCGGCGGGCGGCGAGCGGCTCTACCGCACCGGCGACCTGGCGCCGCCGTGCCGACGGCAACCTCGAGTTCGTCGGCCGCATCGACCACCAGATCAAGCTGCGCGGCTTCCGCATCGAGCCGGGGGAGATCGAGGCCGCCCTGCGCGCGCACCCCGAGGTGGGGGAGGCGGTGGTGGCGGTGGTGGGCGGTGAGGCGGGGCTGCGGGAGCACCGGCGGCTGGTGGCCTATCTGGTGCCCGCCGGCGACCGCGCGCCGGGCGATGCCGAGCTGCGGGAGTTCCTGCGCGACCGGCTGCCGGCCTACATGGTGCCGGCCGCTTTCGTGGTCCTCCCCGAGCTGCCGCTGACGGTGAGCGGCAAGCTCGACCGCAAGGCGCTGCTCGCCCACCAGCCGCCGGCGAGCGCCGCGGACGGTCCGGCGGCGCCGCGGACGCCGGCCGAGGAGCTGGTGGCCGGCATCTTCGCCGAGGTGCTCGGGGTCGAGCGCGTCGACGCGGAGGCGAGCTTCTTCGCCCTCGGCGGCCACTCGCTGCTCGCCACCCAGGTGGCGTCGCGGGTGCGCCAGGTGTTCGGGATCGAGCTGCCGCTGCGCGCCCTGTTCGAGGCGCCGACCGTCGCAGGGCTGGCGGCGGAGATCGCCGCCCTGTCCGCGGCAGGGCACCGGTCGGCGGCGCCGCCGCTGGTGCGGGCCGAGCGGGTGGGGCCGCTCTCCTTCGCGCAGCAGCGGCTCTGGTTCCTCGACCAGCTCGCGCCCGGCTCGGCGGTCTACAACCTGCCCTCTCCGCTGAGCCTCGAGGGGGAGCTCGACCGCCGCGCCCTGCGCGACGTCCTGACCGAGGTGGTGCGCCGGCACGAGGCGCTGCGCACCACCTTCCCGAGCGTCGACGGCGAGCCGCTCCAGGCGGTCGCGCCGGCCGGTCCGTTCCCGCTGCCGGTGGTCGACCTCGCGGGCCTGCCCGAGCCGGTCCGCACCGCCGCCGCGGCGGCCCTGGCGGCGAGCGAGGCCGCGCGGCCGTTCGATCTGGCGTCGGGGCCGCTGTTCCGCGCCACGCTGCTGCGGCTCGGCCGGGAGCGGCACGTCCTGCTGCTGACGATGCACCACATCGTCTCCGACGGCTGGTCGATGGAGGTCCTGCTGCGCGAGCTGGTGGCGCTCTACGAGGCCTTCGTCGCGGGCCGGCCGTCGCCGCTGCCCGAGCTGCCGGTGCAGTACGCCGACTTCGCGGTCTGGCAGCGGCAGTGGCTGAGCGGCGAGGCGCTGGAGCGGCAGCTCGACTACTGGCGCGGCGCAGCTCGCGGGCGCGCCGGCCGGTGCTCGACCTGCCGACCGACTTCCCGCGCCCGGCGGTGCAGACGTTCGACGGCGCCACCCGCTCGGCCGAGCTGCCGGCGGCTCTCTCGGCGGAGCTGAAGGCGTTCTGCGGCCGCGAGGGGGTGACGCTGTTCATGCTCCTGCTCGCCGCCTTCGACGTCCTGCTGGCGCGCTACTCGGGGCAGGAGGACGTGCTGGTGGGCTCGCCGATCGCCAACCGCAACCGGGCGGAGACCGAGGGGCTGATCGGCTTCTTCGTCAACACGCTGGTCTTCCGCGCGGACCTCGGCGCGGCGCCCACCTTCCGCGAGCTGCTGGCCCAGGTGCGGGAGAGCGCGCTGGCGGCCTACGGCCACCAGGACCTGCCGTTCGAGACGCTGGTGGAGGAGCTGCGGCCGGAGCGCGACCTCTCCCGCACCCCGCTTGTTCCAGGTGATGCTCTCGGTGCAGACCCTGCGCCGGGAGCTGCCGGGCATGGGCGGCCTCGAGCCTCGCGCTGGCTCGAGCGGGGATCTCGACACGGCGAAGTTCGACCTCTCGCTCTTCGTGACCGATTCGGAGCCGGCGCTGCGGATGACGGCCGAGTACAACACCGGCCTGTTCGAGGCGGCGACGATCGAGCGGCTGCTGGGGCATCTCGGGCGGCTGCTCGAGGCGGCGGTGAGCGATCCGGAGCAGCGGCTGGCGGGATCTGCCGCTGCTGACGGACGGGGAGCGCGAGCAGCTCCTGGTGGGCTTCAACGAGACCGGGAAGACCGCGGGCCCCGACGTCACCCTGGCCGAGCTGTTCGCGGCGCAGGCGGCGCGGACCCCGGAGCGGATCGCGCTGGTCGCGCCCGGCGGCGTCCGCCTGACCTACCGCGAGCTGGACGAGCGGGCCGGCCGGCTGGCGCTCCGCCTGCGGGCGCTGGGGGTGGGGCCCGAGGTGCTGGCCGGCGTGCTGATGGACCGCACGGCGGAGCTGATCGTGGCGCTGCTGGCGATCCACAAGGCCGGAGGCGCCTACGCGCCGCTCGATCCGAACTACCCCCGGCAGCGCGTGCTGCTGATGCTGGAGACCGCGAAAGCCAGGGTGCTGGTGACCCGCCGCCATCTGGCCGCCTCGGCGACGATCTGCCGGCGGGGATCCAGACGGTCTTTCTCGATCCGGGCTGGGAAGACGAGCCGGTGGCGATCGGGGAGCTTCAGCCGGCCCTGCCGGACAACCTCGCCTATCTGATCTTCACCTCGGGCTCGACGGGCGTGCCGAAGGGCGTCGCCATCCAGCACCGCAGCGCCGTGGCGATGGTCCGCTGGTGCCACCAGATGTTCGGCGCGGAGGAGTACGCGGGGCTGCTGGTCTCGACCTCGATCTGCTTCGACATGTCGGTGTTCGAGATCTTCGCCACCCTGTCGGCAGGCGGCAAGCTGCTGCTGGCCGAGAACGCGCTGGCGCTGCCGGATCTGGAGGCGAAGGACGAGGTGGTGCTGGTCGACACGGTGCCGTCGGCGATGGCGGAGCTGCTGCGTCTGGGCCGGCTGCCGTCTTCGATCCGGACGGTGAACCTGGGCGGCGAGCCGGTGAAGGCGTCGCTGGTGCGGGACCTCTACGACAAGCTGCCGAACCTCGAGCGGGTGGTCAACCTCTACGGCCCCTCCGAGGACACGACGTTCACCAGCTACGCGGTGCTGCCGCGCGGCGACAGGCATCCGCTGATCGGCCGTCCGCTGACCGGTGAGTCGGCCTACGTGCTGGACGGCGAGATGCGGCCGGTGCCGCTGGGCGTCCCGGGCGCGCTGTACCTCGGCGGCGAAGGGGTGACGCGCGGCTACCTGGGGCGTCCGGAGCTGACGGCGGAGCGCTACGTCCCGAACCCCTACGGCCCCGCGGGCTCGCGCCTCTACCAGGTGGGCGACCTTGTCCGCTATCTGCCGACCGGAGAGCTGGACTTCCTGGGCCGGCTCGACCATCAGGTGAAGGTGCGGGGCTTCCGCATCGAGCTGGGGGAGATCGAGTCGGCGCTGACCCGCCATCCGCAGGTGCGGGACGCGGCCGTCCTGGCGATGCCCGACCTGCTCGGCGGCAACCGGCTGATCGCCTACGTCGCAGACGGAGGCGGAGCTGCCGGCGAGCGAGCTGCGGGCGTTCCTGAAGGCCGGTCTGCCGGACTACATGGTCCCCTCGGTGTTCGTGCCGCTGCCCGAGCTGCCGCTGACCCCCAACGGCAAGATCGACCGCCGGGCGCTGGCGGCGCTGCCGCTGCAAGGGGAGAGCGCGGCGGACGACCGCGCGCCCCGCGGCTACGCGGAAGAGGCGCTGGCGGGGATCTGGAGCGAGCTCTTCGGCCGGCCGGTGGGGGTGAACGACAACTTCTTCGACCTCGGCGGCCACTCGCTGCTCGCCACCCGGCTGGTCTCGCGGGTGCGCGAGGCGCTGGGCGTCGAGCTGCCGCTGCGGCGGCTGTTCGAGCGGCCGACGATCGCCGGCCTCGCCGAGAGCGTCGAGGCGGCGCTGGGCGTCGGCGGAGCCGTGGAGGCGCGCGCATCGAGCCGGGCCCGCACCGGTCCGCTCCCCCTCTCGTTCAGCCAGGAGCGGCTCTGGTTCCTGGAGCAGCTGGACCCCGGCAGCGCGGCCTACAACATCCCGGCGGCCGTCGAGCTCTCCGGGCCGCTCGACGCGGCGCCCTGCGGCGGCCTCGGCGAGGTGGTGCGCCGGCACGAGGCGCTGCGCACGACCTTCCCGAGCCATGGCGGCGAGCCCTACCAGGCGATCGCGCCGGCCGCTCCGCTGCCGCTGCCGCTCGTCGATCTCGCGGCCCTGCCGGCCGCGGCCGTTCGCCGAGGCGGAGCGCCTGGAGCGGAGAGGCGGTCAAGCCGTTCGATCTCGCCGCCGGTCCGCTGCTGCGCGCCACGCTGCTGCGGCTCGGCCCGGAGCGGCACCTCCTGCTGCTGACGATGCACCACATCGTCTCCGACGGCTGGTCGATGGAGTCCTGCTGCGCGAGCTGGTGGCGCTCTACGAGGCCTTCGCCGGGGGGCGGCCGTCGCCGCTGCCGGAGCTGCCGGTGCAGTACGCCGACTTCGCCGTCTGGCAGCGGAAGTGGCTGGGCGGCGCGCTGGCGCGGCAGCTCGACTACTGGGGCCCGCCTGGGCGGGGCGGCCGCTCCCGCCGAGCTGCCGACCGACTTCCCGCGGCCGGCGGTGCAGACCTTCCATGGCGGGCGCCGGCGCTCGCGCTCGGCGCCGATCTCCGCGCGGCTCAAGCGTTTCGGCCGCGACGGCGGCGCGACGCTGTTCATGACTCTCCTGGCGGCCACCCAGGCGCTGCTCTCCCGGCACAGCGGCGAGCACGACGTGCCGGTGGGCGCCCCGGTCGCCGGCCGCCAGTGGATCGAGACCGAGGATCTGATCGGCTGCTTCCTCAACACCCTCGTGCTGCGCACCGACCCCGCCGGCGGCCCGAGCTTCCGGGAGCTGTTGGCGCGGGTGCGCACGGTGACGCTCGAGGCCTACTCCAACCAGGGCGTGCCGTTCGAGGCGGTCCTGGCCAGCCTGCACGTGCAGCGCGATCTCTCCCGCTCCCCCCTGTTCCAGGTGCTGTTCAACATGCTGAACCTGCCAGCGGCGGATCTCTCCCTGCCGGGTCTGGATCTGCGGGTCCTGACGCCGGCCGAGGTGCCGTCGAAGTTCGACGTGACCTTCTACGTCTCCGAGGTCGGGCCAGGCGTGCTGATCAACCTGGTCTACAACGCCGATCTCTTCGACGAGGCGCGCATCGCGGACATGCTCGCCCAGCTCGAGCTGCTGCTGGCGCAGGCCGTCGAGCGACCGGATGATCCGGTGGACCACCTCTCCCTGGTGACCGACGTGGCGCGCGGGCTGCTGCCCGATCCCGGCGTGGTCATCCCGGAGCCCCCCTTCCCGCCGGTCGCGCGCCTGTTCCTCGATCGTGAGCGCGCCCTGCCCCAGCAGGCTGCCCTGCGCTGGAGCGGCGGGTCCTGGACGTACCCGACTGGGGGGCCGGGCGCGGGCAATCGCCCGCGCTATCGTGGCCGCCGGCGGCGGGCCGGGGGTGATCGTCGCGGTCTGTGGATGCCTGGGGCCCGAGCTGATTGCCAGCCTGCTGGGTGTCTTCCTGTCCGGCGGGGCCTTGCTGATCCTGGACCGCAGGCTCCCCGCCGCGCGGCTGCGGGTGATGGTGGAGGATGCCAAGCCTGGTTGCCTGATCCAGGTCGGAGACCCGCCGCCGGAAGACGAGTCGATCGGGGACCTGGGCGCGCTCGCGATTTTGACGGTCCCGGCCGGGACGGCCGCTTTTCCCGAGGTCCCGCCGGGTGAGCCGGTGGCGCTCCTGCCGGAACCCGCCCCCGATGACCCGGCGTACGTCTTCTTTACCTCCGGGACGACGGGCAGGCCGAAGGCGGTCCTCGGGCGGCAGAGGGGGCTCAGCCATTTCCTCGTCTGGCAGCGCGAAACCTCCGGCATCACCGCCGGGGACCGCGCCGCCCAACTAACCGGCCTCTCCTTCGATGTGGTGTTGCGAGACATTTTCCTGCCGCTGACCAGCGGCGCCACGCTCTGCCTGCCGGACAAGAGGACTTCAGCCCGGAGCGCATTCTCGACTGGCTCGGGGAGCAGGCGATCACGGTGCTCCATACGGTTCCCTCCCTCGCCAGCGCCTGGCTCGGCGTGGCGCGGCCGGGGTTCAGATGGAAGCGCTGCGCTGGACCTTCTTTGCCGGTGAGCCGCTCCTCGGTCAGGTCGCCGGGCGCTGGCGCACGGTCTTTCCGGGCCGGGGTCATCAACCTCTATGGCCCGACGGAGACGACCCTTGCCAAGTGCTTCTATGGCGTGCCCGATCCACCCGTCGAGCATATCCAGCCGGTCGGCGAGCCGATGCCGCAGACGCAGGCCCTGATCCTCGCAGGTGGCGAGCGGCCGTGCGGAATTGGCGAGGTCGGCGAGATCGTGCTGCGCACCCCTTTCCGTAGCCTCGGCTATCTCAACAACCCGGTGGAGAACCAGTTGCGGTTCCGGCCCAACCCCTTCCGCGACGACGCCGGCGATATCCTCTATCTCACCGGCGACCCCGGCCGGTACGGGCTTGACGGCGGCCTGGATATTCTCGGCCGCGTCGACGAGCAGGTGAAGATCCGGGGAGTGCGGTTCGAGCCGGCGGAGATCAGGGTTGTCCTGGGCCGCCACGCCACGGTCTGGGAGAGCGCCGTGATGGTCCGCGAGGGCCGGTCTGGCGATCAGTACCTCGCCGCCTACCTCGTGCTCCGGCCGGGCGCCGTTCTCGATCCCGAAGCGCTCCGCCGGCATCTGCGCCAGGAGTTGCCCGAGGCCATGGTGCCTTCTGCCTTCGTCGCCCTCGACGCGCTGCCGCTGACGCCCAACGGCAAGCTCGATCGCCGGGCACTGGCCCGGATCGAGCTGGAGATCCCGGCCGCCGGCGGCGAGGCACGCGCCCTGCGCACCGCCGTCGAGGAGATCGTCGCCGGGCTCTGGGCGGAGGTCCTGGGGCTTCCCGGCGTCGGCCCGGACGACAACTTCTTCCAGCTCGGCGGCCACTCGCTGAAGGGCGCCCAGGTGGTCTCCCGCCTGCGGCAGAAGCTGCAGGTCCATCTGCCCCTGCGGGTGCTCTTCGAGGCGCCGACCGTCGCCACCCTGGCCGCCGAGATCGAGCGTCGGCGCCGGCAGGACGGCACTCCGGAACGGCCGGCGATCGCCTCCTTCCGGCAGGACCGGAGCTCGCCGCCCCCCCTGTCCTTCGCGCAGGAACGGTTCTGGGCGGGGCGGCAGCGCGAAGCCCTCACCGTGGCCCCCGCGACGATCTCGTCGATGGTGCTGTTCGAGGGCGAGCTCGACGTCGCCTGCCTGCGCCGGGCGCTGCAGGCGATCGTCGAGCGTCACGAGGTGATGCGGACGAGCTTCCGGGAAGGCGAGGGCGGGCCGGTCCAGGTCGTCCATCCCGAGATTTCAATCCAGTTCCCGGTCGTAGACCTGGAGCATCTCTCTCCCGCAGGACGGATGGCGGAGATCCAGCGCTGGAGCAGCCTCGGCAGACGGCTGCACTTCGATTACGAGCGCGCGCCGCTGTTCCGGCTGACCCTCTTCCGCTGCTCGGAGCGGGAGAACGTGCTGCTCTTCGTCGTCCACCACATCGCTTTCGACGGCTGGTCGCGCCCCGTGCTGGTGGGCGAGCTGGCGGCTCTCTACAACGCCCTCCGCGAGGGGCGCCCCTCCCCCTTGCGCCCGCTCGCGGCCCAGTACCAGGACTTCGCGCGGTGGCAGCGGCAGACCGTCGCGGGCGAGGCCCTGGCGAGCCAGGTGGCCTTCTGGCGCGAGCACCTCGACGGCGCCCGTTCCCTCGACTTCCACGATGGCCGTCCGCGGCGCGCTCCCCGGACCTTCGCGGCGGGGGTCGAGGCGTTCACCATTCCGGAGGAGCTCGAGAGGCGGCTCGAGGGGTTTGCCGCGGAGCACTGCGTCACCCTGTTCATGACGCTGCTCACGGCCTTCAACGCGCTGCTCCACCACGAGACGGGAGCCGGCAACATCGTCGTCGTCTGCCTGTTCGCCAACCGCAATCAGGTCGAGGTCGAGAACCTGATCGGCAATTTCTACGCCGGGCTCCCCTTGCGCACGCGGCTCTCCGGCGACCGCAGCTTCCGCGAGGTCCTGGAGCGGGTGCGCGATGTGACGCTGGCCGCGCACGAGAATCCGGACATCCTCTATGAATCCGTGTTCGAGGGCATGGGCCTCCAGCACGAGGAGGATCAGGGCGGGCTCGAAACCTTCCGCATCCTGTTCCAGCTCGCCAAGCTGCCGCCCGCCGAGCAGGCCCTGTCCGACCTCAAGCTGACCCGGCTGCCGGTCGAGGTCGGCAAGATGCGCCGGGATCTGAGCCTCTTCATGTCGCAGTCGGGGCGGCTCGGCGGTCATTTCAGGTACAGCCGCGACCTGTTCGACCGCGAGCGGGTCGTCCGCATGCGCGACCGCTACCTCGAGATCCTGGCCGCCATCGTCGAAGACCCGGATCGCCCGATCGCCGAGCTGCTCGCGGAGAGCTCCGAAACCCTGGTCCCCGCGGGACAGACGCGCGAAAGCCTGGGAGAGGCACTATGAAGAGAGTGGCGCTGGTAACCGGGGCGAATCGCGGGATCGGGCTGGAGATCTGCCGCCAGCTCGGCGCCGCGGGATACACGGTCGTGCTCACCGCCCGCGATCCGGAGCGGGGCGCCAGGGCGCAGAGAGGGCTGCGGAAGGAAGGGCTGGACGCGCACTTCCAGCCGCTGGACGTGACGGATCCTGCGAGCGCCGGCCAGGCCGCCGCCTTCGTGGAGGCCGAGCTCGGCCGGCTGGACGCGCTGATCAACAACGCCGCAGTGGCCCTCGATCCCGAGGACTCCCTGGAGACGGTGGACCCCGATGTGATGCGGCGGACGCTGGAGACCAACCTCACGGGGGTGCTCAACTGCTGCCAGGCGTTCCTGCCGATGATGCGGAAGCAGGGCTACGGCCGCATCGTCAACGTCTCCAGCGGGCGGGGATCGTTCTCCAAGCTGGCCGCCGGCGGGCCGTGCTACCGGGTCTCGAAGACCGCCCTCAACGCGCTGACCGTGATCCTTGCCGACGAGCTGAAGGAGACCAACATCCTGGTCAACGTCATGACCCCCGGGTGGGTGCGCACCCGCCTCGGCGGACTGAAGGCCCCGCGGTCGACGGCCGAAGGGGCCGAGACCGCCGTCTGGCTGGCGATGCTGCCGGACGACGGTCCGCGCGGCCGGTTCTTCCGCGACCGCGAGGAGTTCCCATGGTAGGGGAGACTCCGGTGACCGTCGCCAAGGTCGGGGGCAGCCTCCTCGAGGGGCGCGGAGATCTCCGCCGGGTCGCCGCCGCCATCGGCGAGCGGCGCCTGGACGGCGGATCGCTGCTGGTGATCGCGTCGGCGCTCAAGGGGGTCACCGACCTGCTGGATCAGGCGGCGACCCAGGCCCGAGACCGGCGGCTGCACAACGGCCACCTCGGCGAGACCCTGGAACGCCTGCGCCGGCGCCACGTCGAGATGGCGGCGGACGTCGCCGACGACGGCTCCGCCCTGATCCGGGTGCGGGGGGGGCTCGACGAGGTGGAGGCGCTGGTCGGCGCCATCGGCACGGCCGGCGAGCTCTCCGACGCGGCCTATGCCCGGCTGCTGTCCTATGGCGAGCGGCTGAGCGCCATCCTGCTGGCGGCCGCCATTCAGGCCGCCGGGCACGCGGCGCGGCCGGTCGAGGCCGAAGAGGCGGGCCTGCGGGCGGAAGGGCTGCCGCGCGCGGGATCGTGCGACCTCCAGGCGAGCGCGCCGGGTTTCCGCCGCCTGCGGCGCGACCTGCGCGACCGGGTCCTGGTGCTGACCGGCTTCTACGGGGTCGGCGGCGACGGCGGCGTCGTCCTCTTCGGGCGCGGCGGCAGCGACGACACCGCCTGCGCCGTGGCGGCGGGCCTCGACGCCGGCCGCCTGGAGCTCTGGAAGGACGTCCCGGGCTTGATGTCCGCCGATCCGCGGGAGGTCCGCGGCGCCCGGGTGATCCACGAGGTCTCGTTCGACGAGGTGGCCCAGTTGGGGGCCTACGGCGCCCGCGTCGTCCACCATGGCTGCCTCGAGCCCCTGCGCGGGCGCGCCACCCAGGTGTTCCTGTCCACGGTCCCGGGTGGCGGTCCCGCCTCCGGGACCCGGCTGGTGGAGCGGCTCCAGCGTGACGCTGCCAGGGTGGTGGCGCTGGCCTCCCGGCGGGGCGGTGAGGGCTCGCCGGCCCTGGTCGGGGTGGTGGGGGACGGCGTCGCCGACCACCCGGAGATCCGCTCGCGCGTGCTCGCCTGCCTGCTCGCGGCGGGCGCTCGCGGCGACCTGGCGGCCCAGCCGTCCGGGAGCTCCGGCCTGAGCTGCACCGTCCATCCGGACGACCTGGTCCCGGTCCTCAGCGGCCTGCACGACAACTTCTTCGCTTCGCCGGAGAGATCCCAGCCATGATCAAAGATGGAGCGTCCTTGCCCGAGGTTTCCATGGCGTCCCTGGCCGAGCCGAGCGCTGCCGGCACGGAGCTGGTGCGCTTCTGGAACGAGTCGCGCCTGCGCGCCGACCAGGCGAAGTCCACCTCGGTGAGGTCGGCGCCGAAGATCGTGCCCTGGCGCGCCGCCCTCGAGGACGTGCTGAAGGTCGGCTACGGGGTCGAGAACCAGTCCCGCTATGTCGCCGGCTCCTGGCAGCGGGTCCGCCGGCTGACCACGCCGTCGGCGGGGGCGCTCTACCCGTTCGAGGTGTTCGCCGCCGTCGCCGGCGAGGGGAGTTATCTGTGGGATGCCGACAAGGCGCGCCTCGTCCCCTGTGTCCTGGAGCCGCTGGCGCACGAGGATCTGGCCGCGGCCGGTTTCAACGCTCCACCCGGGCATCGGCTGGAGGCCCTGCTCATCCTCATCGCGCGCCCCTGGCTGAGCATGAAGAAGTACTACCAGCGGGGTTATGCCTACTGTCACCTCGACGTCGGCCATCTGGCCGCCAACCTGGCGATCTACACGGCCGCGCTGGGGCACGACTCCACCCTCCACCTGCGCTTCTCCCGCGCCGCCCTCGCCGAGCATCTGAAGCTCGGCGGTCTCTGCCGGGAGCCGCTGGCGGTCCTCTCCTTCGCCGCTGCCCGGCCGGCCGCCAGGCCGGAGCCGGGTGCCGGGCTCGCGGTCCTGGCGGGGGTCGAAGCCGCCACCCTGGAGCCGCCCGAGGAGCCCGAGATTCTCGTTTGGGAATCGCTCCGCGGCATCCTGTCCTTCGACTGCCCGGTCGCACCCCCGTGTCCGCCCGCCAGAGCGCCGCTCCTGGTCGAGCCGGCCGCGGTCCCCGAGGAGGCCATCCTTCCCCTCCCGCTCGGCCGCGCGCAGCCCTCCGCGGCGCGGGAATGGCGCGCGGCGATCCTCGGACGCCGCTCGGCCAAGGGCTTCCGCGACGAGCCGCTGAGCGCCGCGCACATCGGCGAGCTACTCGGCGCGCTGCGGGATGAGGGGGTCCCCTCGGACTTCTCCCAGGACGCCTCCGCGCGGCTCGGCGTGCGCCTGGTAGCCAGGAACGTCGAAGGTCTCGCAGGCGTCTTCGCGTACGCGCCGCGCAGCCACTCCCTGCACCGGCTCGCCGAGAGCACGGACGACCCCCGGCCGGCCTGTATGCATCAGGAGATCGCCCGCGACGCGGCGGCCCTGGTGATCCTGCACGCGCCGATCTGCCACCTGATGAATCGCCAGGGTTACTCGGCCTTCTGCGAGCTGCACATCCGGGCCGCGGAGCTGGCTCAGCGCCTCTATCTGGCCGCCGCCCGCATCGGCGCCGTGGGCATGACCTGCATCGGCGGCTTCGACAGCCACGAGTGCTCTATCCTCGCCCGTCTCGAAGACGCCGACGAGGCCCTCTACGTGATCCTGCTCGGCATCCCCGACGAGGCCGCCGTCAAGCAGGACCGGCTCAGCGTGGCATTCAGCCATGGCCATACCACCACCCAGGAAGGCTGATGAACCACTCCGTTCTCGATCACCCCGCGTTCGCACGGCGCTTCACCCCGGAGCACCGGGAGCTGCGGGAGCATGCCCGCGGCTACTTCCAGGCCTCCAGCCTGTCGGCATGGCTGACCGCGCCCGGCGGCCACCTGCGCAAGTCGCAGTGGGCGGAGCTCGGCCGCCAGGGGTTCCTCGGCGTCTCGTTCCCCCGCGAGCTGGGAGGGAGCGGCCTCGGCCTGCTGGGCGCGCTGATCCTCAGCGAGGCGACGTCGGAGCTCGGGGACCTCGGCGTCTCCCTCGGCGTCCATTGCCAGACCGAGATCACCGGCCAGTGGCTGGCGACCGCTCACGGCGAGGAGGTGCGCGACCGCTATCTCCCCGAGATGATCGCCGGCCGGCTGGTCGGCTGCGCCTGCGATACCGAGCCCGGGGGGCCGATGGCGTCGACGGCCACGCGCGACGGCGGCGAGCTGGTGGTCAACGCCCGCAAGCTCTACGTCGTCAACGGCGACAACTCTGACCTCTGCTTCGTCACCCTGCGCCTCGACGGCGAGATGGCCACCGTCCTGGTGGAGAAGGAGCGCCCCGGCGTCCGCGTCCTCAAGGTCTTCGACAAGCTCGGCACCCGCGCGATCGATTCCGCGATGATCGATTTCGATGAGGTCCGGGTGCCGGTGGCCAACCTGTCCCTGAAGCGCGGGGTCCGGCAGTTGATGCACTGGAACAAGGTGATGACGGTGGCGCGCTTCCTGATGTGCGCCGACGCCTGCTTCCTCCATCAGCTCCTGCTCGAGCGGATCCTGGCCTACGGCGGGGAGCGGATCGTCGACGGCCGCGCCCTGGCGAGCTGGCCCATCAACCGGCACGCGATCGCCCGGGCGGCGGCCGACCAGGAGCTGATGCGGGCGGGCCTCGTCGACCGCTGCGAGCTGCTGGAGAGCAACCGCAACGCGGTGGCCGAGGTCGCGGCGCTGAAATGGTTCTGCGTCGACCGCACGGCGCGCTTCGCGGCCTTCTGCGCCGAGCTGCAAGGGGGCGCGGGCTACATGATGGACAGCGAGTTCCTGGGCGCCCAGGCGCAGGTCCTGGGCCTCAAGATGGCGGGCGGGAGCCTGACGACGATGAAGGCGATCGCCGGCCAGGCGCTGGCCTACCGGGAAGAGCTGGAGGCGCTGGCGTGATGGAATCCCTGGCCCGCGGCCCCATCCAGGGCGCCATGACCGATGCCCTCGCCCGCCATGGCGGACGCCGGGCGGTGGTGGGCGGCGCCGAGAGCCTCACCTACGAGGAGCTCGGCGGCCGCATCGAGGCCGCCGCCTGCCGGCTGCGCGAGAGCCTGCCCGCCGCCGGACCCGGCGAGGCCCCGCGGCACGTCGGCTTCTGCCTCGGCAACCGCCCCGAGTACGTGGTGCTCTACTTCGCTGCGCTCTACGCCGGCCACCTGCCGCTCCTGCTCGACGCCAATTTCAACACCGGCGAGATCGAGTCGATCCGCGGCGACTGCGGCCTCGACGCGCTGGTGATCGAAGGCGCCAGGGTGGAGGGTCTGGCGGCGATGGGCGCGGGCGAGCCGGTGGCGTTCGCGGACGGCGTGGTCCTGCTGCCGCTCGCGCGCCCCGGCGAGACGCCCTTCGCGCCGCGGCCGGCGACCCAGGTCTGCCGTTTCACCTCGGGCAGCACCGGCCGGCCGAAGTGCCTGGAGTTCAGCGGCGACGCCGTGGTCTCGGCGGCGCGCAACTGGGTGCTCGGCACCGGGATGACCGGCGAGGACCGCACGCTCTGCCTGGCGGCGCTGTCCAACGGCCTCGCCTTCAACACCTCGCTGCTCTCGACCTTTCTGGCCGGCGGCGAGCTCCACTTCCTGAAGGGGGTGCCGCTGACGCGCCCGGTGGCGAACCGGATCGCGGAGGCGGGGATCACCCGCCTGGTCGCCTTCCCGACCCTCTACCGCAACTTCGTGGCGCCCGGCGGCCCGGACCGCTCGGCGATGGCCAGCCTGAGGCACGCGATCTCCGCCGGCGCGCCGCTCTGGCCCGACGTGCGCGAGGAGTTCCGCTCCCGCTACGGCCTCGACATCTCCGATTACTACGGGATCGCCGAGACCGGCCCCTGCACCTTCGAGCGGCACGCCGACCATCACACCGGGCTGGGCGAGCCGCTGCCGGGAGTGGAGATCCGCATCGCGCCCGGCGAGGACGGGGCCGATGGCGAGGTCGCCGGCGAGGTGCTGGTGCGCACCTCGTCGATGGCCAGCGGCTACCTCAACCATCCGGGGATGTTCGAGGCGCGGCTGGACGCCGACGGCTTCTACCACTCCGGCGACCGCGGGCGGATCGCCGGGGGCCGGCTGCACCTCGTGGGCCGCACCCAGGACCACATCAACGTCGCGGGGCGCAAGATCGATCCCGCGGAGATCGTCGCCGTCGTCTCCGCGCTGGACGGCGTGGCGGACGCCGTCGCCTTCCCCGACGAGGACCTCAACCGCGAGGCGCTGGTGCACCTGGTGGTCGTCGCCGCCCGCGAGGACCCCCAGAGTTGACCCGGGCGGAGATCACGGCGGCCTGCCGGTCGCGGCTGGCGCCCTACAAGGTCCCGGGCCGCATCAGTTTCATCGCCGAGATCCCGCGTACGGGGATCGGCAAACCACGGATCGCCATGCTGCGCGAACAGCTCAATGCGACCGCGAAAGGAACGGTGGGATGAGTGAAGAAGATCAGTTGGCGATGAAGAAGCGGGTCCAGCGCCTGGTCTACATCGCGGCCGGAGGCAAGATCAAGGAGGAGGAGCTCGGCCACTACGGGACCGATCTGCGGAATCTCGGGCTCGACTCGCTGGGCTACCTGAACCTGCTCGAGGGCCTGGAGAGGACGTTCGGGGTCGTCATCGACCTCGACCACGAGGAGGATCACAGCTTCCTCCACACCATCGACAACATCGTGCGCTTCGTCGAGACGCAGAGGGGCAAGGCTGCGTGATCGATCTCGTGGAAAGCCGCCGGGCGCTGGCCGGATCGGGCTCCGTCCGTGAGCAGGTCGAGGGGCTGATGTCGCGGCTCCCGGCCGCCGAGGCGTGCGCCGTCGTCGAGCATCTCTTCGGCGTCCTGCCCCTGCTCGACGGCTTTTTCGAGCTGCGGGGAGCGGTCGCCGAGATGGCGTCCGGCCCGGAGCTCGGCTCGCTCGGGCTGTTCACACCCACGCCGGAGCCCGGCTGGGCGGCGGCGGCGGTGGCGGCGGAGCCCGCGGGCGAGGGGCTGCTCCTGCGCGGCGAGGTCCGCATTCCGGGCCCGGCCTCCGGCGGCTCGATCGTGCTGGCGCGGCTGGCGGACGGGGAGCACCGGCTGGCCTGGATCGATCACGGCGCGCCGGGCGTTGAGCGGCGCGGGTCGCGGACGGGCGGACCGGTGCGCGACGGCTCGCCGTGCTGGCTGGCGCTGGAAGGCGCCGCGGCCGGCCCCGATCGGGTCTCGCGGCCGGTGACTCCGGTCCCCGGCTCCGACCTCTTCCGGCACCTCGAAAGCTACGCCGGGGTCTGGGCCCTCGCCGCCTCGCTCGCCGCCCGCGACGGGGTCCGCGCGCTGCGCCGCGCCGCCCGCCTCAACGGCCACCAGGGGACGGCCTTCAGCGTCTCGCAGACGGTGGCCATGGACATCGCCGGGGTGGAGATCGAGATGGAGCTGACCCTCGCCGCGGCGCAACGGCATCTGGCATCCGGGGAAGAGGGCAGCCTCGCCGTGGCGGCGGCCGCCGCCAGGACCCTGGCCGCCGTCGCCGCGCGGACGGCCGAGCTGCGCGACCTGCTGGGCCTGGAGATCGACGGCCCGCTGGCCGGCGGCTCCGCGGCGGCCCTGAGCGCCTTCCTCGGCGGGCCGCTGATGATCGAGAGCGAGCTCGCCCGTGCCCTTGGCATCCGCGATCTTCCGGTCCGGGAGACGGAGGGATGAAAGTGGCCCTGGTCGGGTACGGCAAGATGGGGCGGGTCGTCGAGGAGCTGGCGGCGGCGAAAGGCATCGAGGTCGTCGATCGCTTCACCCGCGACCGCCCCCTGCGCGCCGGCGAGCCCACGCGCCGGGCGCTCGCCGGGGTCGACGCGCTCGTCGACTTCTCCGTTCCCGAGGCCGTACCCGGCACCGCGCGGGCCGCGGCGGAGCTCGCGCTCCCGCTGGTGATCGGGACCACCGGCTGGCAGGATCGGCTCGGCGAGGTCCGGGCGGCCGTCGCGGGCTCCGGCATCGGCGCCGTCTGGGGCTCGAACTTCTCGCTGGGCGTCAACGTCCTCTACCGGGCCGTCGAGCAGGCCGCGCGGATCCTCGCCAGGTTCGACGGCTACGACCCCTTCATTCACGACTGGCACCACCGGTTCAAGGTTGACAGCCCGTCGGGCACGGCGCTCGAGATCCAGCGCCGCATGGCGCCGTACTACGGCGAGCGGGAGATTCCGATCACCTGCCTGCGCGCCGGCTACGTCCCCTCGGTGCACGCGGTCGGCTTCGACTCGGCGGCCGACACGCTGCACTTCGAGCACCGGGCCAGGAACCGTCAGGGTCTCGCCGAGGGCGCCCTGCTGGCCGCCGGATGGATCGCCGGGCGGTCGGGTTTCCACGAATTTCGAGAGGTGATGGACGACCTGCTGGCCGCGGAGCCGCGGCCATGATCGTGCCGTCGATCCTCCTAGGAGCCTTATTGAGCATGACGACACCCAGTTCCTCGCAGACGGTGCCTTTCGACTCCGGACGCTGGCAATGGAAAGCGACTGAAAGCCGGGTGGAGGACCATCTGGGCCGCAAGAGCCTGTTCCTCAAAGGCGGCAACGCCACCGTCACCGACGCGCGCTTCGCCAACGGCGCGATCGAGTTCGACGTCGCGTTCACCGGCGAGCGCGGGTTCATGGGCGGCTTCTGGCGAGCCCTGGACGCCAAGAATTACGAGGAGTTCTATCTGCGGCCGCATCAGTCGGGGAACCCGGACGCCACGCAGTACACCCCGGTCTTCCACGGCATCGAGGGGTGGCAGCTCTACCACGGCCCGCGCTACACGGTCCCCGTCACCCATCGCTTCAATGAATGGACGCACGTCAGGATCCTCTTCGCCGATCGCCGCGCGGAGATCTACATCCGCGACATGGAGAAGCCCGTGCTCTTCGTCGACGGGCTCAAGCGGAGCGTCGAGCCCGGCGGCGTCGGCGTCACCGTCGGGGACTTCGCTCCCGCCTACTTCTCGAATTTCTCCTTTCAGGCGATGGACTCGCCTCCCATCCAGGGGAAGGCGGGCCCCCTCGAGCCCGTGCCCCCGGGCGCTGTCCTCTCCTGGTGGGTTTCCGACACCTTCCCGGAGGGCGCGCTGGAAGGCAAGGACGCGCTCGGGCCCGAGGAGCTGGCGGCCCGGCGCTGGACCCGCCTCGAGACCGAGCGCTCCGGGCTCGCCAACCTGGCCCGCCTGCAGGGGATCGAGCGGCGCCAGAACACCGTGTTCGCCAGGAAAGTCCTGGTCTCCGACCGCGAGCAGATCAAACCGCTCGACTTCGGGTTCAGCGACCGGGTCCGGGTCTATCTGAACGGCAGGCTGCTCTTCCGCGGCAATGACACCGCGCGCTCCAGGGACTACCGGTTCCTGGGCAGCATCGGCTACTGGGACACGCTCTTCCTGCCGCTCAGGAAAGGTGAAAACGAGATTTTGTTGGCCGTCACGGAAGAAGTGGGCGGCTGGGGTATCCAGGCGAAGCTCCCGGACGCCGCGGGAATCGTCTTGAAGGATTAGCAGATTGCAACTTTTTATTGGAAAGGACTGGTCATGATCGACATCACCAACGACCCGACGCAGCAAGTGCCCCATGAGGGGCCGGAGCCGACGAACGGAGCCGGCAAGCCGGACCTGTCGCGGAAAGGCTTCATCATCACGTATCCGATGTTCCGTTACTGGAACAAGGAGTCGGTGCCCGAAGGCTTGAAGCCGAAGCCGCTGAACCTCTACGTCCATACGCCGTACTGCATCCAGCGCTGCGCCTACTGCTACTTCAAGACCACCACGCTGAAGGACAACCGGCTCCAGGAGATCGACCGCTACGTGAGCTCCGTCTGCAAGGAGATCGAGCTGGTCTCGAAATATTACGACCTGAAGAACCGCCCCATCGAAACCGTCTACTTCGGCGGCGGCACGCCGACGCTGCTGACCGAGGACAACATCGACAAGCTCTTCTCGACCCTGCGCGCGAACTTCTCGGTCGGCGACGCGCAGATCACCTTCGAGGGGGAGCCGGTCACCCTGACCGAGCGCAAGGCGGCCCTGCTGAAGCGCAACGGCGTCAAGCGCATCAGCCTCGGCATCCAGTCGTTCCAGGAGGAGGTCGTCTTCCTGACCGGGCGCCGTGACACGGAAGAGCAGACGGTGAAGGCGATCGAGCTCGCCAAGAGCACCGGCGCCGAGGTCAACATCGACCTGATCAGCGGCCTGCCCGGCGAGACCCCCGAGTACTGGGCCTACTCGGTGAAGCGGGCGATCGAGTCCGACGTGCACAACATCACCATCTACAAGCTCGAGCTCTACGCCAACACTCCGTTCTACTCCGCCGACAAGAAGAAGGAAGTCACCCTGCCCAGCGAGGAGGAAGAGCTGGAGTTCTTCAAGTACGCCATGGCGGAGCTCGACAAGCACGGCTACAAGCCGGTCAACACCTTCACGTTCGCCAAGAACGGCGCCTACGACCAGCAGAACACCCGCAGCAAGTGGGAGGGCAACGACAACTGCGCGGTCGGTGTTTCGGCGTTCGGCTCGCTCGGCCGCTGGAACTACCAGAACACCAGCGACATCAAGGGCTACACCGAGCTGGTCGAGAGCGGCGAGCTCCCGGTGGTCCGCGGCTACAACGCCACCACGCTGGACCTGATGGTGCGCGACGCGGTGATGGGCATCAAGCTGGTGCACCTCAACCACCTCTGGTTCCGCCAGAAGCACGGCGTCGACCTCTTGCAGGCCTGCGCGGGCGAGCTGTCCGAGCTCGAGCAGGAAGGTTTTCTCACCGTCGGCCCCGAGAACGTCTCGCTGACCGATCACGGCATCATCTACGGCGACTATGTCGGCAGAATCCTCGAAGGCTCGCTCAAGAAGCTGGGCGGGGTGAGCTCCGGAAGCCGGGCGCGCGTCCTGTTCTAGGCCCGCGCATTTCACCAGAGATCGAAAGAAAGAAAGGACCGGAGATGCAGTCACAAGCCGTAGTCGAAAAGATCAAACGGATCGTCGTCGAAGACCTGGACGTCAACCTGAGCTATGAGGACCTGAACGAGACGGTCCCCCTCTTCGAGGAGGGGCTGGGCTTCGACTCCGTGGTGCTCGTCGAGCTGATCAGCTTCATCGAGAAGCGCTTCAACATCGAGATGGGGGACGAGGCGCTCAATATGGATACGTTCCAGAACCTCGGGTCGGTGGCGCAGGTCATCTGCCGCCAGCTGGCGGAACAGCACGCGACGTAGGGGAGCCATGCGCCGTCCCAACTTCTTCATCGTCGGGGCTCCGAGGTGTGGCACCACCTCGATGTACGCCTACCTGTGGCAACACCCGGAAATCTACTTTTCGGTCCACAAGGAGCCCCAGTTCTTCGGCAGCGACCTGACCCCCCTGGCGGGAGCGATCCGGGAGGAGCAGCTCTACCTCCAGCTCTTCGCCGGGGCCGGCGACGAGCCGCGCCTGGGCGAAGCCTCGGTCTGGTATCTGCTGTCGGAGAAGGCGCCGTACGAGATCCAGGCGTTCGCGCCCGATGCGAAGATCATCGCCCTGCTTCGCGATCCGGTGCGGATGGCCCACTCCCTCCATTCCCTCTACACCCGTTCCGGCAACGAGGACCTGCCCACCCTCGAGGAAGCTCTCGCCGCCGAGCCGGAGCGCCGCCACGGGCGCGGCCTGCCATCCAAGGCCTACTTCCCCGAGGGGTTGATCTACACGGACGTCGTGCGGCACGCCGCCAAGGTGGAGCGGTATTTCGAGGTGTTCGGACGCGAGAACGTTCATTGCATCCTGTTCGACGATCTGGTGAACGACACCGCCGCGGTCTATCGGAAGACCCTGGAGTTCCTGGGCGTGGATCCGGAATTCCAGGCCGAGCTCGATCACCGGAAGGCGGGCCAGCGCGCCCGCATGCTGGGGATCCGGCAGTTGCGCCGGACGCCGCCGGAGGTGATCCAGCGGATGCAGTTCGATCACATCAAGCTGCACGACGCCGCGCCCCGCAACCCGCTCTCGGCGGAGCTCGCGGACCGTTTGCGGGGGCTCTTCGCCGAGGATGTCGCGCGTCTCGGCGTCCTGCTGGACCGCGACCTCAGCGCGTGGTCGGCGTGAACCGCGACCGCTCGACGATCAGGCGCTGATGGGTACCGGTGCTGATGATGCCGTCGGGGGCCACGACCTCCACCTCGAAGCCGAGCAACCGGCGTTGCGTAACCTTTTCCAGCCGGATGCGGACCGTCACCTCCTCGCCCGCCCGCGCGGTGCCGACATGGCTGACGTCGACGCGGGTGCCGACGGTGGTCTGGCCCTCGCCGAGGAGGGGCTGGACGGCGGCGAGGCAGGTGTCCTCCATAAGGGCGATCATGCGGGAGGTCGAAAGGATGTTGTCGATATGAGGCGGGCTCATGTCCGGAGTGACCCTGTAGGTCGCCTCGTGGGACAAGCCGGGCTCGAGAGCAGGAACTGACATGACGACGAGTAATCTATCTCAACAGCCGTCCCTGGAGGCGCTGGACGGCCCGGCGCTGATCCGCTGGCTCGCCAGCGACCCCGCGGTCCGCGACCGGGTGGTGACCGACGGCCGCCACACCGTTTCCTACGCCGAGGCGGCGGTTCTCCTCGACCGCCTCGACGAACGCTTCGCGCCCCAGGCGCCGAGCCCGCGCCGTCCCGTGGCCCTCGAGTGCTCGCAGAGCGTCGCCGGCGCCCTGGCGCTCCTCTACGTGCTGAGCCGGGAGCAGGACGTGGTGCTCCTGCCCGAGTTGGGGGACGCATCGAAGGAGTCCGGCACGCCCCGCTTCATCCCCAGCTTCTGCTCTCACGTCATCACGGCGCGGGCGAGCCGGAAGCCAGAGGCCGGGCTGCTCGACAGCCTCGAGATCGCGGCCAACCCGGAGCTCGCCGAGGAGCCGGCGGTCGCCGGTTTCCACGGCCCGGACCTCTACCTGCGGACGTCGGGCAGCACGGGGACCCCCAAGCTGACCCGGATGTCGCACCAGAGATGGCTGAACAACGCCCTGGCCTGCGTCGAACGGTGGCGGCTCAGCCGTGAGGACCGGCTCACCATTCCGGTGCCGATCTTCCACAGCTACGGCTTCGGGGCCGCCTTCCTCCCCGGGCTCCTCGCCGGGGCCGCGATGGACGTCGGCTCGGGCGGCAACATCCTCCGCTACCTGGAGCGCGAGGAGCGCTTCCAGCCCAACGTCGCCTTCCTGACCCCGGCCCTGTGCGACACGTTCCTGAGCGTGCGCAAATCGCCCCGCCCCTACCGGCTGGCGGTGACCGCCGGTGACAAGATCAAGCGGGAGACGATGGCGGGCTTCGAGCCCCGCTTCGGACCGCTGCTCAACCTCTACGGCAGCGCCGAGATGGGCGCGGTCTCCGCGGCGTCGCCGGAGGACCCTCCCGGCGGCCGTCTCGGGACCGCCGGCTACCCGCTCGCCGGGATCGAGCTGCGCGTCCAGGAGGTCGGCTCGGAGATCGAGGCCGCCGTGGGAGAGGAGATCGGCCTGCTGCAGTGCCGGCAGAAGAACGGCTCGGTCGGGTATCTGATGAAGGAGCAGGAGCGCTGGCGTTTCCAGCCCCGCGCCGACGACGAGTGGTTCGAGACCGGCGATCTCGCGCGGATCCGCGACGACGGCTACGTCGAGGTCCTCGGCCGCTCCGGCCTCAGCGTCAAGCGCGACGGCCTGCTGGTGGTCTTTGCCGACGTCGAGGCGGCGGTGGAGAAGGCCGAGGGGGTCCAGCGCGCCGTGCTCGTCGCCGCCGGGGAGAGCCGCCGCGGCAGCCGGCTGGTGGCGGTCTGCCTGGCCGCGCAAGGCGAGGCGCCGCGGCCCGAGGCGGTGCGCCAGCGGTGCTTCGAGCTGCTGCCGCTCTACGCGGTGCCCGACGAGGTGGTGATCGTGGAGTCCCTGCCGGAGCTGCCGAGCGGCAAGGTCGACCGCCGGGCTCTGCGCGATCTCATCGCGAACCGCAATTGATCGATCCGTGATCGATCAGGCCCGGCCCGCCGCCACCCAGGCGTCGGCGCGGGCGCTCAGCTCGTAGAAGAGCTTGAGCTTGACGATGCTGTACTCGAGGAGGTTGGTGCGCTCGGCGCCCAGGCGGTGCTTCAACCCCTCATAGCTCACGCACTCGTCCGGGTGGGCGCGCATGTAATCGCGGAAGTTGAGCGCCGTGCGGATCCAGGGGTTGTCCGCGGCGCAGAGGTGGACGATCAGGGCATGCCCCGGCGTCGACACGTTCCACAGCCAGATCGCCTCGTGATCGACCGGGCTGACGCCGAAGTCCTCATAGCCGGCGGTGGCGAGCATCGCCAGCCCCGAGGGCATGTCCCGCACCGCCACCAGCAGGTCGAGGATGCTCTTCGAGGCCATCCCCGGGATCGACGTGCTGCCGATGTGCTCGATCGCCGTGACCTGCCCCTCCAGGAGCGTCCACAGGCGGGCGCGCTCGCCGGCGAAGAGAGCCGGCCACTCGGGGTTGTAGGGGCGCACGGCCTGCACCTCCGGCGCCAGCGCCGGCATCCGCAACTGCTGCCAGCGCCGGAGCTTGCGCTCGACCGGCTCGCGGACCTCGTTGGTGACGGTGGCGTTGAACTCCCGGATCGCCTTCGCGATGCGCATCACCTCGCGCATCCGGTCGTTGCCCGGCGCGGCGGGCTTGGCCATCAGGCTTCGAACTCCGGGAAGAGGCGGAAGATCACCCGCTCGCGGGTGCGCACGAATTCCTTGAGCTCGGGGGTGTAGTAGGTCTCCCAGCGATCTCCCTCCGGCCGCTGCCAGCCCTCGTCCGGCAGCACCTTCTCGTGGGAGAGGATGAAGCCGAGGTCCTCGGGGCGGTGCCCCATGCGGAGCAGGAAGTCGTGGAGCCCGCGCCGCAGATTGGCGGTGCGCAGGAAATGGATGTCGAACATCTCCTTCGCGAAGTCGGCGCGCTCGATCGATTCCTCGTCGAGCTCCGCGTACACCCGCCGCGCGTCACGGCAGAAGAAGCGGATGAAGTTCTCGGTGTGCCAGCCGAGCCGGCGCTCCTCCGGGAACTTGTCGTTGACGAAGCCGGTGGGGGCCTCGCGGTGGCAGTTCACGAAGCGGGTGTTGGCGAGGTTGAGGAACTCTTCGAAAGAGATATCCGGGTAATGGGGATACATCTCGCGCATCGCGTCGGCGCCGCAGTAATCCCCGGGATAGAGCTTCCACCAGCCGAAGTTGTATTGCGAGACATAGCGGTCGTACGGGCTGCGCACCGTCGACAGCAACGGCTTGGCGCGGTGCTCCTCGGCGATGTCGCTGCAGGTTCCGTGCTTGTCGACGTTGACGAGCTGGTCCCCGTAGAGGCGGGAGAGCATCTTGGTGACGAAGGTGCCCCCCGTCTTCGGGAGGTGGATGAAAACGAAATCAGGGGTAACGATCATGGGCCTTGTGACTCCCGGCCGCAGCCGGGCCGAAAAAAGGTTTTGAAGACTGTCTGTCGGGCGCCGTTCCGGGGCGGTACTAGTAGCAGCCGCCCCGATCCCCTCTCTACAGGTGCTCATTGCCGGGGTTTGCGAGCCGGCGGCTCGATCCCCAGCCAGGCCGCCACCCGGGGGGCGACGTCGGTGCCCTGGACCGTGCCGCCACGGCCCGGCTTCACGCCGGCGCCGATCGCCAGGTAGATGGCCTGCATGTCCGGATGGGTGTTGAGATAGCCGTGCGCGCCGTAGCCCTGCGGTGGGGCGGAAGCCTTGCCGCCGGGCAGGGGGCGGAACATGTACCCCTCGCGGGCGAAGAGGATCAGGTCGCCGCTGTTGGGGGAGTCGAGGCCGATCCGGGCGGCCTCCCGCCGGGTGAAGATCTTCTCGACCGGGGCTTCCCCGTTCACCCGCCAGTCCGCGTAGCGCTTGGCGAGGGTGGCGAGGACGCGCTCGCCGGCCTGGACGTCCCCGCCGGCGTCGAGGTAGATGTGGGCCGCGCCGCCGTCGGGGACCGCGTAGGCGGCGGGCATGGCCGCGGAGCCGCCCCCCTTGTTTCCCTTGACCAGCAGCCCGAGCTCGGCGAGGGGGGCGTTGGGATCGATCGACGTATGGACCGGCGTCATCCCGTGGTCGCTCACCACCACCACCGTGGTGCGCGTGAGGTCGATCCCGGCGAGGAGCTTGGCGAGCTCCTGGTCGACCATCCGCCAGACCGTGGTGCGCGCCCGCTCCAGCTCGTCCCGCCGTTGCGGCGAGAAGCCGGGCTGGCGGGGGTCGAGCAGCAGGAGCCGGTGGCCTGAAACGTCGAGGACCGGCAGGTAGCACATGAGGAGATCCCAGTCCGCGCGGGACGCGGCCAGCCGCATGGCGCCGCCGAGGAAGCCGGTCATGCGCTCGGCCTGCTCGGTCCAGGTCGCGAGATCGATCCCGGGTTTGCCGATCCAGCTCTCCCCCAGGCTGCCGCTGTCGGGGGCGCCGGGCCAGTAGAGCTCGCGCAGCCTGAGCGCCGCGGCGAAGTCGGCGGGGTAGGCCTTGGTCTCGTAGATGCCGTCCAGGGAGATGAAGGCATGCGAGAGGTCCGGCGCGAAGGCGAGGAGCTTGAGCCAGGAGTAGCCGCTGCCGGTGGGCAGGGGCCAGGCCACGTGCTTCCATTCGCCGATGCGCGCGGGGATCGTGGCGTGGCGGGCGCCGCCGGCTGGCTGGCTGATCACCGCCACGCTGTCGTAATCCACCTTGCCGTCATCCGTGCCGTCGAGGGCGAAGAGCTCCAGGTTCGGCGGCGGCGCCCCCTTCCCCTCCGGGCCGAGCGCCACGTGGGCCGCCAGCACCGGCGAGTGGCTCACCAGCCCTTCCTGTTCCGGGCCCGGCGGCGCCGGCTGCCAGTCGGCGCGCTCGAAGGTGATGAGCAGCGGCCCGATCTCGGTGTTGCTGTGGTTGTTGTAGACCAGGCCGAGGTCCGCGGTGCGCCGCTCCCCGCGGCCGTCGGCTCCGGGCCAGGTCAGGACGCCCGCCCGGCGCCCCTGGCGGTGGACCGCCTCCCAGAGCGTCTCGGTGCCGATCGGGGCCTCGAAGCCGTTCGCCTTCTCCATGAAGGGCGAGCCGCCCGGATGGAACTGGTTGCCCACGATGCCGGTCGCGGACGGCGGGAAGCCGGTCGCCAGGCTGATGTGGCTGGTCGAGGTGAGCGCGGGGTCGACCGGGATCAGGGCATCGGCGACCTCCCCCTCGCGGAAGAAGCGCTCGAACCCGCCCTTCTTGAGCATGCCCTGCCGGTAGAGCTCGTGCAGCGTGGTGGTGCCGGCCCCGTCGAGGCTGATGAGGATGACGCGGCGCGGCCGCGCGCTCTCCCGGGCCGGCGGACCCGAAGGCCGGGCGGAGGGAGCGCCGGAGCAGCCGGCGAGGCTCAGTGCCAGCAGAAATATCGGCAGGCGTCGCGAACAGGACATGGAACGGACCTCCAGCGGTTGCCCGATTTTGACGCCGGGCAGTTTACCGTGAAACCGGGGCCGGCGTTCCGAGCAGGCTCTCTACCTCTCCCGCCAGCTTCTCGGCGTTCAGCAGGCGGTCCTTCGGCAACTCCGCGTGCAGCTTTTGGTTGTGCATGAAGGAGTCGATCGCGGGCGGAGCGTCCGTCCACCGCTTCCCTTTGCCGAAGACGAGGAAGACGTCCCAGGCGGTGGTGCGCTGGATCCCCACCGGCGCCTGGAAGGCGGTGCTGGCGAAGCGGTCCGCGGACCAGAAATGATGGATGCGCTCGTCCTGGAGGAGCGCCGCCGCCCGGGCCGCGGTTTCCGGGGTGTCCTGGGGGCCGAGCCTCTCCCAGACGATGTAGACGCTGAGCCCCGGATGGCGGAGCTGCTCCTGGAGATGTCTCTCCACGAGGCGCGCCCCCATCCGGCAGGTGCCGCAAGCCGGCGACAGGATCATCAGCACCCGCACCGTCCCCTGGTCCTGGTTGAAAAGGTTCTTCAGCTCGGCGCCGTCGCTCGCCAGGCTCTGCACGGCCGGAAGCTTGCGTGCCGCCGTGTCGGCCCGGTGCAGCTCGAAAGGGGCCTTCTTCCCCCCTTCCGTGAGCTCCCCGCGGAGGCTCTTGCCGCCGTCGAGGCTGCGCCCCTGGAACACGGACACGGTCCCCTGCTCGTCGGTGGAGGTGATCAGGACGCCCCCCTCGTCCACCTGGACGGTGTCGAGGGCGTACTCTCTGGGTCCCTGGTTCGGATAGGAGAGGTGGCCGGAGAGGGCGCCGCTCGCCGTGCGCGCGAGGTCGACCCTGACGTCGACCTCGAACTCGCCCGGCTTGACCACGATCACCCCTTCCCAGTGCCCGTCGAGCGGCGGCTCGGCCGCGCGGGCGAGGTCCATCCACATCGCCAGGCCGCAAAGGGCGCCCGCCGCGATCCTTCTTCTCATGCTCATGGTGTCGTTGCCTCGCGGACGGTCAGCGCCTGGAGGCGGAGCTCCACCTCCTGCCGGTCCTCGGCCTCCGGCTGGAGGCGCAGATAGGTTTCGAGATCGCGGGCCGCATCCTCGGAGCGGCCCAGGTCGGCCAGCGCCACCGCGCGGTTCTGGTAGAGATCGGCGTTGCGCGGGGCCAGAGCGAGGGCGCGGTCGAGGTCGGCCAGCGAGGCGGCGAGGTCGCCGGCCGCGTAGCGGACCACGGCGCGGCTCGCCAGCACCTCCCACTGGCCAGGGTCGAGGTCGAGGGAGGCGCTATAGTCGGCCTCCGCCTCCTCAAGACGTCCCTGGGCGTCGTGGCACTGCCCGCGCCCGGCCAGCGCCAGCGCCTGCCGCGGATCGAGGTCGAGGGCGATGGAGTAGGCGTGGACCGCCGGGTCGAACCGTCCCATCCGGCGGTAGCACTGGCCGAGGTTGATGTAGACCTCGTGATAGGGGGGGCTGAGCGCGATGGCCTTCCGGTAGTCGGCCTCGGCCTCGGCGAGCCGTCCGAGCTTCAGCAGGACGTTTCCGCGGTCGTTGTAGTACTCGGAGTAGTTGGGGTCCATCTCCATGGCCAGCGCGAAGTGCTGGAGGGCGTCGTCGTAGGCGCCTACCGCGCCGTAGACCTGGGCCATGTTGTAGAGCAGAACCGAGCGGTGGAGCCGGTGCCGCTCCTGGCGCAGGTGGAGCTCCAACTCGCGGAACCCCTCGCGGCAGAGCTCGATCGCCTCCTGGAAACGGCCCTGGAAGTGGCGGATCATGGCGAGCCCGTTGCGGTTGAACACCGACTGGAAGTGGCGCTCGTCCTCCGTCATGTCGGCCCGGTGCAGGTCCGCGATCCCGCGCTCGAGGTATTCCTCCCCCTTGCCCAGGTCCCGGCTCGGCAGGTAGCGGGAGTGCAGCATCGCCAGCAGGTAGGAGAGGCGGGAGAGCTGCTGGGGATCCTCGACCTTGCCGATGGCCTCCTCCTCGGCCAGGCGGAGCGCCCGGTCCGGCTGCTCCAGGGCGACGTAGGACATGAAAAGCTTCACGAAGATGGCCCAGCGCAGCCCCTCCCGGCCCGGCTTCGGATGCTCCCGGAAGAAGGCCAGCGCGCTCTCGCCGTACTGGATGGCGTCTTCGTAGAAGCCGAGGGTATTGAAGATCTCCAGCCCCCAGTACTGCCATTTCGCCACCCGGTCGGGGGCGCCGGCCAGGCGGCAGAGGCGGATCAGGGCGGGGAGATGGATCTGGATCTCCAGCCGGTCCCCGGCGACCCGGGCCTCGAGCTCCTGGGCCAGCCGCTTCATCTCTCCGCGGTCGACCGCGGGCGCCGGCGCGGCCGGGAGGTCGAGGGTGACGGCGGCGCCCCGGCCGCCGAGATCGCCGCGGGCCTCCTCGCCATGCCCTGGGAGGACGCCGGCGATCAGCACCACACGCAGCCGTTCTCCCCGGCGCCGCATCAGCTCGCGCAGAAAGGCGCGGCCGATGTGCCCCATGGCGTCGTACGCGTCGCAGGCGAGGACCCAGGTCTCCGCCGCGCCCCCCTTCCAGGCGTCGAGCAGGTCGATGAGGCCGTGGACGATGCGATAGGCGCGGTCCGCCGGGTAATTCCTCACTTTTTCTTCGGGCGGAGAGAGGTCCGTCAGCGTCGGATTGCGGACGGTCATCTCCCGCTTGAGCTCCGGCACCACGTGCACGAGCTCATAGTCGTGCTTCTGGATCAGGTCGGGCCGCCGGGCGCGGATCTCGGGCAGGAGGTCGGCGAAGAATTCGTGGATCCCGGCCCACGGCCCCCCGTCGGCGAAGTCGCAGGCGAGCAGCCAGGTGCGCGCGGAGCCCGCGGTGGCCTCGCGCAGACGTTCCGCGAGCCATTCCCGCCGCGGACCGCCGGGCGCGGCCTCCACGACGTGGACCGTCCCCGCCTCCTCGTGCCATCGCTCAGGTGGAAAACGCTGTCTGCTCTCGTTCACGGGGCACTCTCCGTTGCTTGACCATGCCGCGGATCCAGAGGCTCATCCCGAGCCCGAGGGGGAACAGGTAGAACACCAGGATGAACAGCGCGTCGAAGAACGCGTAGCTGCCGCCCGAAAAGCCGGCCATCATGGTCGTCACCGAGGACCGGAGATATTTCCCGGCCACCGGCAGGGTGACGGCGAACAGCGTCCAGAGCGCGACGGCGCGGCCCAGGAACCAGATCCAGGCGTACGCCCCGATCACCCGCCTCTCCGCTTTCGGAATGTGCGACTGATCGGTCGGCGGCGTCGATGAGGAGAAGAGCCGGCGGCGCAGGTTGCCGATGTACACCCGGGTGTCCTGCATCAGGCTCTTGCAGCCGAAAAAGGTTGCGATCACGTAGTAGAAGTCGGTGCGCACGAAGAAGAAGCACTGCCAGAGCAGGCGCATCATGTAGACGAAAACCATCGCCATGCTCAACTGCACGACCACGGCCGGCAGCGTGATCCACCCCCGGTGCTGGGCGAACAGCGCGATCGAGATCAGGGACGCGGAGACCAGATCGATCACCGGCCCCGCCAGCATCGGCAGGTAGCGCTGGCGCTTCGGCACCGACCAGAGACCGGTCATGTCGGTCTCGGCGACGAGCACCCACATGCGGCTGCTGATGCCGAGACGGGAATTCACCCCGACCGCCCGTGCGGCCATCAGGTGACCCATCTCGTGAAGGAAGACGGTGGCGTAGCCGACGAGGATCAGGGCCAGGGTCTTCAAGGTCCGGTGCTCCGAGAAGATCAGGGCGTCGCGGTGGGGGCGCAGCGAGGGATCGAGGACGGCGGCCACCACGCCGAGGGCGAAGACGACGGCGCCGATCGTCAGGGCGGCCGGGCCGAAGATCCTGCGGGCGAGGGGGACGGGGATGTTGGCGAAATGGTAGCGGACCGCGGCGGGCGCCGGCGTGCTCGCCGCCGCGGCCACCCCCGCTGCGGGGGTACGGGGGCGCACGAAGCCTTTCTCCTGCAGGAACGTCAGGAGATCCTCGACATCGGGGACCTCGCCATACCGCTCTTTGTAGAGGTCCTGGGACTCGGCGACGGTCCGCCCCTCGCGCAGCCAGTCCAGGATCTCCACCGCCTCGCGAGGGAGGGAGAGGAAGACCCCGGTGTCGGTCCTGCCGATCACGATCTCTTCGCCTTCGGGCTGCCGCGTGAAGGGGTAGACGGCAACCTGGGAGCTCGGTGCGTACATAGATTTCTTCGCTCGACCTCGAAATATTGTGAGAGGAAAGGCCGGGGGCGCGTCGCGCCCCCGGCCGCACGGGCTCAGCGCCCGACCGAATCACCCCACGGCAGCCACGGATCATCAGGACACGGATCCTGACCCGGGCAACCGCAGTCGTACATCGCGGCGGTCGTCTTCAGCGTCTCAACTTCACGCACGGCGAATTTCTTCATGAGCTTCTCACCTCCTTTCCTTTTTGTTTTTACAATCTGGAGAGAGCTATTCGCCCCTCCGCAAATCGGCGGCTGGATTCGTGCGGGCCACCCGCACCGCCGGCACGGCGTTGGCCAGGGCTCCCACGCCCGTCAGCAGGACCGCGATGGCCGCCAGGACGACCAGCGAGTCCCCGCCTTCGAGGCCGTACACCAGCCTGGAGATCCACTTTTCCGACAGGTGCGCGAGGCCGATCCCGAGAGCGAGGCCGATCAGCAGGACGGTCATCCCGCCCTGGACGAGCAGGCTCACGACGCTGGCGGGGCGCGCGCCCAGTGCCATCCGGATGCCGACCTCGCGGCTGCGCTGGGCCACGGAGTGGGCCGTGATCCCGTAGACGCCGGACATCGCGAGGGCGAGGGCGAGGAGGCCGAGCAGGGCCAGCAGGGAGGCACCCGCCCGCGGCGCCCAGAGGGCCTTCTCGATCCCTTCGGAGGCGGTGAGCAGCTCGGCGACCGGCAGCGCGGGAGCGACCTCCGCGAACGTGCGCCGGACGTCGCCGAGGAGAGGCTCCGGCGTGCCGGCGGCCCGCACGGCGAGCGCCGCCTGCGGCGAGTAGCGCTGCTCCAGCGGCAGGTAGACGAGCGGGATGGGGCTCTCGTCGAGCTCGATGACCTTGGAGTCTCGCGCCACTCCGACGACCTCCACCGGCTCCGTCTCGTCGTCCAGGGTCACGCGGGCTCCCACCGGCTCGGCGGACGGCCAGAAGCGCCGCGCCATCGCCTGGTTGACGATCGCCACCGGCGGCGCGCCCTCGCGGTCCGCGGTGGTGAACTCGCGCCCCTTCTCCAGGGGGATGCCGACGGCGCGGAAGTAGCCCGGGCCGACGACCAGCGAGCCCACCTGGTTCTGCTTCTTCTCGTTCCCGGTATAGCGCACGCCGGCCGCCGGCACCGCCTCGCGCCAGACGCGGAACCCGCCCAACGGACGCCGTTCCGCCAAGGCGGCCGCCCGCACGCCGGGCAGCGCCGCGGTCCGCTCCAGCAGGCGGCGCTGCAACTCGCGGCCGCGCGCCTCGCCGTACCCCTGGGTCTTGAGATCGAAAGAGGCCGAGAGCAGATGGGCGGTGTCGAACCCGGGATCGATCTGCATCAACCGGTGCAGGCCCTGCAGGAAGAGCCCGGCGCAGGCGAGGCAGAGGGCGCAGAGGGCGACCTGGCAGACGACCAGCCCGTGGGAGAAAGACAACCTTTTCTTTCCCAGCCGCACGAACCCCGCCTCGCCCCGTAGCACGCCGCTGAGGTCCGCCCGCCAGGTCTGCAGGGCGGGGAGCAGGCTGACGATGAGGCTCGCGGCCAGCAGCGTGGCGAGGCTGAAGGCCAGGACCCTGCCGTCCAGCGAGAGGCTCACGGCCCTGGCCGCCAGGGTGGGCGGCCGCAGCCGCCAGAGGAGATCCAGGCTGCCGGCCGCGATGAGCAGCCCGCAGACGCCCCCCGACAGGGAGAGGACGGCTCCCTCGGTGATCAACTGGCGGACCAGGCGGCCGCGGCTCGCCCCCAGGGAGATGCGGATGGCGAGCTCCCGCCGGCGCGCGATGGCCCGCGCGAGGAGCATGTTGGCAACGTTGACGCAGACGATCAGGAGCAGGAAGTCCATCACGATCATCAGGAACGCGCCGGCTTTCACCGGGCCGGACTTGAAGCTCAAGGGGCGCACCACGGGCGTGAGCGCGATCCCGAGCCCCTCGTCGTCGGCCGGATACTCCTGTGTCAGGCGCGCGGCGATGGCCCGCACCTCGGCCGCCGCGGTGGCGATCCCAACTCCCTGCCGGACGCGGCCGACGACGCGCAGCGCCTCGGTCCCGCGGTCATCGAGCAGCTTCGGCAGGGGGAGGACGACCGGGAACATGGCGAGCGGGACCCATAACTCCGCGGCGCCGAAGCTGGTCATCCCCTTGAAGTCGCGGCGCGCCACGCCGACGACGGCGAACGACTGCCCGTTCAAAAGAATTTCCCGGCCGAGGATGCGCGGATCGGCAGCCGAAGCGGCGCTGCCAGAGGCCGTGGCCGATCACGACTTCGGGACGAGAGCCGGGAGCGTCCGCGGCGCTTGCCGAAAAACCCCTGCCCAGGGCCGGCCCGGCGTCGAGGACCTGGAAGAAGTTGCCGGTGACGATCTCTCCCGAGACCTGCTCGGGCTCACCCGTGCCGGTCGCGAGACCCACCCGGACCGATTGATAAGCTGCGAGATCCGGAGAAGACGTGATTGCGCTGCTGTAAATCCTTGTAGTTCGGATAAGAGATCGGAAGCTGCCGCGAGCCGATCCTGCCGCCGCTGGCCAGATAGACCAGGCGCTCCGGCCGTCCGACCCCGGGGAGAGGCCTCAAGAACAGGGCATTCAGAAAGGAAAAGACGGCGGTGCTGAGGCCGATGCCGAGAGCGAGGGAACCGATCACGATCAGCGTGAACAGAGGCCGTTGAAACGCCAGGCGCACACTGTATCGAACATCTCGCCAGACTTCGGCAACCGTCGCCGTCATTGATGATCCTCCATGTTGCAAGAGCGCACGACTCCCTGGAGATCAGGCTGTAGAGAGCTTCCCCCAAAAATCTTTTAACCCGCTCTAGGACACATGGTGCAAGCTGGCGTCCAAAGCGAGCCATGCGATTTTCAATCAGCTTTCTTTAAATTTAGATGTGTTTGTTTGGCGATGCCGGGCCTTGTAGACTCTTTCCCATGCCCGCCCTCCGCCTCTCCCGCCGCCTCCCCTGGGAGCACTCGAAGAACCGGCTGACGCTGGCGATGGAGGAGCGGTCGGCGCGCGGATTGCCGATGATCGATCTCACGGAGACCAACCCGACGCGGGTGGGGCTCGCGTATCCGGAGGAAGAGCTGGCCGAGCTGCTCCGCCGTGGCGCGGGTATCGGAGTACCAGCCCCACCCTCAGGGGATTCCCGAGGCGCGCGAGGCGCTCGCCGCCGCTCTCTCCAGTCCCGGAGATCCGGTTTCGCCGGAGGATCTCTTCCTGACCGCCTCGACGAGCGAGTCCTACTCCTATCTGTTCAAGCTGTTCGCCGATCCCGGGGACGAGGTGCTGACCGCGGCGCCTTCCTATCCTCTGCTCGACAGCCTGGCGGCGCTGGACTCGCTCGTCCTCCGCCACGTCTACCTGGAGCCCTGGGCGGCGCTTCGATCCGGAGAGGATCGAGCTCGCCTTCTCGGAACGCACGCGGCTCCTCGCCCTGATCCATCCGGGGAACCCGACCGGCCGCTTCCTGACGGCTCGGGAGCAGGACGCCATCGCCGCGCTCTGCGCCTCCCGGGGGCTGCCGCTGATCTCGGACGAGGTGTTCTCCGACTATGGTTTGACGGAGGCCCCCCGTGCCGGTCCGGCGGCGGCCTTGGGGGAGGCGCTCTCCTTCTCGCTCGGCGGGCTCTCGAAGAGCGCCGGCCTGCCCTCCTGGAAGCTGGGCTGGATCCGCGTCGGCGGTCCGCCCGAGCTGCGCCGCCGGACGGTCGCCGCGCTGGAGATGGTGGCGGACACCTATCTCTCGGTGGCGACGCCGGTGCAGCGGGCGCTCGCCGGGGTGCTGGAGCTCGCGCCGCGCATCCGGACGGCGATCCTCGGCCGGGTCCGCGGCAACCTCGCCGTGCTCCGCGCGGCGCTGGCGGCGTTGCCGGCGGTCGAGCTGCTCGAGCCCGAGGGGGGGTGGGCGGCGGTGATCCGCGTCTCCCTGCCCGGGGGCCGACGACGAGGACGCTGGTCCTGGAGATCCTCGAGCGCGAGGGGGTGCTGGTTCACCCCGGCTATTACTTCGATTTCGCGACGGAGGATTTCCTCGTGCTCTCCCTGCTGCCGGAGCCCGGCCGGTTCGCCGAAGGGGTGGGGCGCCTGGCGAGGTTTCTTGGTCAGTAAAAGGACGTAAAGGACGACAAGGACGGCAAGGACAAGAAACCCCGGGCTCGGGCTTTATTCTTTTTATCCTTTACGTCCTTGCTGTCCTTTGGGTCCTTTGTTTTCTACAGTCTCCTGGAACGCCGCCGCCAGCCGGTCCCGGAGCTCTTCCAGCTCACCTTCCGGATAGGGCACGGCCGCTCCCGAGCCCCAGACCGGCCCCGGCCAGGCGGTATCGGCCGCGGAGCGGGCGACGACGTGGACGTGGAGCTGCGGCACGACGTTGCCGAGGGCGCCGACGTTCAGCTTGTCCGGCCGGAAGAGGCGGGTCAGCACCTCGCCTGCCCTGGCGATCTCCTCGATGAGCGCCGCCCGGTCCGCCGGGGCCAGCTCGTGGATCTCCCGCGCGGGCTCGCGCTCCGGCACCAGGATCAGCCAGGGGAACCGGCGGTCTCTCATCAGCAGCACTTGGCAGAGCGGCAGGCGGATCACCTCGAGGGTGTCCCGGGCGAGCGTGGGATGGAGGACGAAGGGGGGCATGGCCGCGGGACCGGAGCCTAGCATGGGCACACGCCTTGCTAAACCATTCAAGCGCAGTCCTGACGATGTAGCGGGGCCTGCGCGTTTTTGGAAGGAGTTGACGTATGCAGCCTATGAAGCAGAGGGAGCAGAGGAAAATGACGAGGAACCTGAACCTGGCGAAAGGCCTGGGGTGGTTCAGCATCGGGCTGGGCCTCACCCAGTTGCTCGCTCCCCGGTGGCTGGAGCGGCAGATCGGTCTTCGTGGCGACCGGACCGGGCTGATGCGCGCGCTGGGCGCCCGGGAGGCGATGGCCGGGATGGGGGTGCTGATGGGGGACAGGAAGGTCGTCCCTCTCTGGGGGCGGGTGGCCGGCGACGCGATGGATCTGGCGCTGCTGGGAGCGGCTCTCAACTCCCCCGACAACGAGAAGGGGCGCCTCACCGGCGCCACGGCCATGGTCGTCGGCGTCACCCTGCTGGACATCGCGTGCGCCCGCGGCCTGCAGACGATCTGAGCGTGGCTCGAGCCACGAGGTCACGGCGCCGTGGAGCAGGTATGATGTGCCGCCATGGACGCCGTGACCGCATCGCAGGACGCCCGCCAATCGTCACCCCCGGGCGCTTCCGCGTCGGCGAGTTCGTCCGCTGGAGCGACATCGATCTGGCGGGGATCATCTGCTACGGCGCCTACGTGCGCTTCTTCGAGATCGCCGAGAGCGAGCTCTTCCGCGTCCATCGGCTTCCCCTTCTCGAAGCTGTTCGAGCAGTTCGACTTCTGGCTGCCGCGGGCCCAGCTCCACTTCGAGTTCCGCAAGCCGGCGCTGCTCGACGACCACCTCGACGTCGAGATGTGGGTGGCGAAGGTCGGCACCTCGTCGCTGCGGCTCCAGTTCGAGGTGCGCAAGGGAACCCCGGAGCGCGACCTGACCGCCGAGGGGTACGCGGTGCTGGTGGCGGTGGCGCGGGGTGACCTGCGGCCGATCCCGCTGCCGCCGGAGTTCGTCGCCGCGCTCGCTCCCTACCGGGACGCCGCCGACCCTTAAGAGCCCTTAACCCAGGACCCTGGAGGTCCTTTCCTCGCCAAATCCCGTCCGGGTGTCTCCCAATCTCTCCGCCCGATGCACAATGCATGAGGGGGAATTCGACACAGAACGGGATGAGACTACGACGGGAGTCTGATGAAGATACTGCTGGTCGACCGGTCGGGCCGTGGGCACGCCTTCGCCGATCTTTTTTCCCATACCAATCAGGAGGTGACGATCTACTACGCGCCGGGCTGCCCGGCGGTGGCGACGCCGCGCGTCATTTCCAGGCCGGAGCTGTCGCTCGCGGACCCCGGTCCGATGGTCCGCTTCGCCGCGGACGAGGGGATCGACCTGGTGTTCGTGGCCAACACCATGGCCCTGGCGGACGGCTTCGTCGACGCCTTCCGGGCGGCCGGCCTGCCGGTGATCGGGCCCGATCGCGCGGCGACCCGCCTGGAGAGCAGCAAGATCTACTCGAAGGGGCTGTTCGCCCGGTACGGCATCCCCAGCCCGGCCTACGCCGCGTTCGACGATCCGGAGGCGGCGCGCGAGCACGTGCGGCGAGCCCCGCACCGGGTGGTGGTCAAGGCCGACGGCCTCTGCGGCGGCAACGGCGCCTTCGTCTGCGACGACGAGGCGGAGGCCTTCGCCGCCATCGACCGCCTGATGGTGCGAAAGGGTGTTCGGCGACGCCGGGTCGAGGATCGTCGTCGAGGAGCGGATCCAGGGGCGCGAGGTGTCGTTCTTCGTCCTGCTCGACGGCGAGAGCTATCTGCTCCTCCCCATGGGGCTCGACTACCAGAAGTCGGACGACGGCAACCGCGGCGTCATCTCGGCCGGCATGGGAGCGATCTCGCCGCACCCCCTGGAGAGCGCCGGGCTGACCGCGCGGGTGGAGAAGGAGATCCTGTTCCCTCTGCTGGAGCTGATCGCGCGCGAGGGCCTGCGCTACAACGGCGTGATCTATCTCGGCTGCATGCTGGTGGACGGCGAGGCGCCGCAACTGCTGGAGATCAACGCCCGCATGGGCGATCCGGAGGCGGAGGTGATCTTCCCGCGCATCGAGACCGACTTCGCCGGGCTCTGCCGGACCATCCTCGACCGCAAGCTCGGCGGCGCCTCGCTCGCCCTGAACGACCTCTGCTGCTGTGACGTGGTGGCGACGCAGGGGCCCACCGAGGGTCACCCCGGCTGGCCTTTCGGCGCCTTCAGCCGCCACCACCCGATCACCGGCCTGGAGGCCGTCGACCCCGCCCGCTGCCGGGTCTTCCTGGGCGAGGCCCAGGTCCTCGACGGCAAGGGGCTCGTGACGGACGGCGGGCGGGCGGTCCACCTGGTGGGGCTCGGGAAGACGGTCCCGGAAGCCGTGGCGAACGCCTACGAGGGGATCGGCCACGTCCGTTTCGAGGGGCTCCGCTACCGTAGCGACATCGGCCGCGTCATGCCGTGGGAGGGCCTGCTCATGAGTCTCTGCCTGCACCAGCTCTTCGCGGCGCAGGCGGCGCGCACCCCGGACGCGCTGGCGGTCGTGCTCGGCGGCTCGGCGGACCCGGCCCAGCCGGCTCACCTACCGGCAGGTGGACGAGCGCTCCAACGACCTCGCCCACCGCCTGCGCGCCCAGGGCGCCGGCCCGGAGTCGGTGGTGGCGATCTACCTGGACCACTCGCCGGAGATGATCGTCGCCCTCTGGGGGGTGCTGAAGGCGGGCGCCGCCTACCTGCCGCTGGACGAGCGCGCCCCGGACGCGCGGCTCACCGCGGTGCTCGACGAGGCGGACGTCCAGCTCGTCGTCGTACGCGAGGGCATGGGCCTGCCCGAGCCGGTCGGGCGGCGGCAGGGCGTCCCGGTCTACCGGACGGAGGGGAGGAGGCGGACCCGAGCGAGCCGGCGAACCTCGCCCAGCCGCACAACCGCGCCATGGTGCTGTTCACCTCCGGCTCGACGGGGCGGCCGAAGGGGATCGATCTCCCGCACGCCAGCCTGGTGAACGAATACTTCGCCTGGGAGGCGGCCTACGAGCTGCGCGCCGGGGTGGCGAACCACTGCCAGATCGCCAGCTTCCCGTTCGGCGTCTTCCAGGCCGACGTGATCCGCGCCCACGGCTCCGGCGGCAAGCTGGTGCTGGTCCCCTGGGAGACGGTGAGCACGCCGCGGCTGCTGGCCGGCATCCTGGCCGCCGAGGAGGTGCACTACGCGGAGTTCGTCCCCGCCGTGCTGCGCGGGCTGGTCCAGCACTTCACGGAGGCGCGGGAGCCTCTCCCCGCCGCGCTGCGCTTCATCGTGGTGGGCTCCGACCGGTGGTACGTGCGCGAGCACCGGGAGCTGCAGGGGCTCTGCCGGGAGGGGACGCGGGCCATCCACTCCTTCGGCGCCACCGAGACGAGCTTCGACACCGCCTGGTTCAACGGCACCGAGGAGGAGCTCTCGCCGTTCAAGCTGACCCCCCTGGGGCGGCCGTTCGCCGGCGTCCGGGTGCACGTCGTCGATCCGGACCTCGCGCCGGTGGCGGACGGCGAGAGCGGCGAGATGCTGGTCGCCGGCGGCGGCATCACCCGCGGGTACTTCCGCAACCCGGCGCTGACCGCGGAGAAGTTCATCCCCGACCCCTTCAGCCCGGCGCCGGGAGCGCGGCTCTACCGGTCCGGGGACCTCGCCCGCCTGCTGGCGGACGGCAACATCGAGTTCCTGGGGCGCGCCGACTCGCAGGTGAAGGTGCGGGGTTTCCGCATCGAGCTGGGGGAGATCGAGGCGGCCCTGGAGCAGCATCCGGCCCTCCGGGAGTGCGTCGTCGTCGCGCGCGAGGACGCGCCGGGCGAGACCCGGCTGGTGGCCTATATCGTCCCGAAGGAGGTGACGTCATGAGCGGACCGGAACCCTACGATCTGATCGGCATCGGCATCGGCCCGTCGAACCTCAGCCTCGCCGCCCTGCTGGCGCCGTTCGCGGAGGCGCGCGCCTGCTTCTTCGACCGCGCCCGGGAGCTCAAGTGGCATCCGGGGCTGCTGTTCCCGGAGGCGGAGATCCAGGTGTCGCACCTCAAGGACCTGGTGACTCCGGCGGACCCCACCAGCCGCTTCTCGTTCCTCGCCTTCCTGCACGCCCGCAAGCGCCTCTACCGGTTCATGCACGCCGAGTTCCCGCGCATCCGGCGCTCGGAGTTCGACCAGTACCTGCACTGGGTCGCCTCGCAGCTCCCCGAGATCCACTTCGGCCGGCCGGTGGACGCGGTGACCTGGGACGACGGCCTGGTGGTGCACGCCGGGGGGAGAAGATCCGGACGCGCAACCTCGCCCTCGGCAGCGGCCTCTCGCCGCGGGTGCCGGCGTTCGTCCGCCCGCATCTGGGGGAGACGGTCTTCCACTCGTCCGACTACCTGCTGAAGCGGTTCCAGGCGAAGGGCAAGCGGGTGATGGTGGTGGGCGGCGGGCAGAGCGGCGCCGAGCTGATCTCGCAGCTCCTGGCCGACTCGGAGGCCCTCCCCTGCGAGCTCTACTGGGTCTCCCGGCGGCCGAACTTCCTCCCCCTCGACGAGAGCCCGTTCGCCAACGAGTGGTTCACGCCGACCTACAGCGAGCACTTCTTCCGCCTGCCGGCGGCGGTGCGGGAGAAGCTGGTGGCCGAGCAGACGCTGGCCAGCGACGGCATCAGCACCAGCCTGCTGAAGACCGTCTGCCAGCGGCTCTACGAGCTCGACTTCCTGCAGGAGACGCCGTGCCGGCACCGCCTCTGGCCGGCGCGCGACCTGCTGTCGGTGACCCCGGACGGCGAGGGGGGGTGGCGGGTGGGAGTGCGGGACCTGGTCACGGAAGGAGCGGCCGAGGTGGGGGTGGACTGCCTGATCCTCGCCACCGGCTACACCTGGGTGATGCCCTCCTATCTCGAGCCGATCCTCGACCGCATCGATCTGGACGGCGGCCGGTTCCGCTTCCGCGAGGACTACTCGATCGTCTGGGACGGCCTGCCCGAGCACCGGATCTACGCCCTCAACGCGGCGCGCGCCGCCCGCGGCGTCGCCGATCCCAACCTCAGCCTGCTCGCCTGGCGGAGCTCGAAGATCGTCAACAGCCTGCTCGGCCGCCAGGTCTACGACGTGGACGAGGCGGCGGCGCCGGTGGCCTGGAGCGGGATGGAGAAGACCCCGGTGCCGGCGGCCCCGGCCGAGCCGCCGCTCTCCCCCCTCGAGGCGGCCGCCTCCCCTCGCCAGCCGTGGGGCCAGTTCTGACGGAGCTCGCCGTGCCCATGACCCTGGCGCGGGAGCCCTTCGACCTGGTGGTGGTGGGCGCCGGCATCGTCGGCGCGCTGGCCGCCGCGCAGGCGGTCCGGCGCCATCCGGACTGGCGGGTCCTGCTGGTGGACCGCGCGCTGATCGGCGGCGGCGCCACCCGCTACTCGGCCGCCCTCTGCATCCCCTTCGGCCGCGACGAGGAGCACCGCCGGATGGAGCGGGAGAGCGAGCGCTTCTACCGCGAGCTCCGGGCCGAGCTCCCGGGCCTCCCCATCCGCGACCTCCCCTGCTTCGTGGTGGCCCGCGAGGGGAGCCTGGAGGAGGTGCGGACGCGCTGCACGGCCGGGGATTTGAGCGAGATTCCGGCGGAGACGCTGGGCTCGACGTTCCCCGGGCTCTCGCTGGCGGCGGACGAGCGCCTGCTGGGCGGCCTGGCCGGGAGCTACGCGCTTCCCGAGCCGGTGACCTCGGCGCTCGCCCTCAGGGCAGCGGTCTGGGAAGGGGTGGAGATCACCGGCATCAGGCCGGATGACGGCGGCCTGGAGCTGGCCACCGCGGACGGCCGCGCGATCGCCGCCCGGCGCGCCATCCTGGCTCCCGGGCCGTGGGCGCTGCGGGAGCCGGCCGGGGATCTCGCCCGCGGCGCCGGCGTCCGCATCAAGAAAGTGGTGGCCCTGCATCTCGATCTCTGCCCGGGACCGGACGATCCGGTCCTCTACTTCTTCGACGCCGACGCCTTCCTGCTGCCGGTCGTCGAGCGCCGCCACTGGCTGTTCAGCTACACCTGCCAGGTCTGGGACTACGCGCCGGAGGGCTCGCACCGCATCACGGAGGAGGACCGCGAGAAGGGCCTCGCGATCCTCGCCCGCTACTGCCCGGGGTTCGCCGCGCGGTGCACGGGGGGGCGGGTGTTCTGCGACTCGTACGGCCCGGAGTGGATGCCGGTGGTGACCGCCGCGGCGGCGGCGCCGCGGATCGTCCTGGCGACCGCCGGCTCGGGCGCCGGTTACCGGCTCGGGCCGGCCATCGCTCGTCAGGCGCTGGATCAAGTGACTTCTGGAGTCTGGTCATGATGAATATTTCCGAGCGGTGGGTCGCCGTCCCCGGCGGACGGGTGCGGGTTCGGATCGCGGGGGACGGCCCCGGGATCCCCCTGATCGTCCTCCATGGCGGACCGGGCTCGACCCACATCTATCTCGAGAACCTCGCGGCGCTGGGCGCCGAGCGGCCGGTGATCTTCTACGACCAGCTCGGCTCCGGGGCCTCCGACCGTCCGGCCGACCGCTCGCTCTGGCGGGTCGAGCGCTTCGTGCGCGAGCTGCAGGCGGTCGTCGAGGACCTCGGGTTTCCGCGGCTGCACGTGCTCGGGCACTCCTGGGGGACCATGCTGGCCCTCGACTGGTTCCTGGCGGCGGGGCGGGAGCGCGCGGCGAGCCTCTCCTTCATCTCCCCCTGCCTGAGCGCGCGCCGCATCCGGGAGGACACGGAACGGCTGAAGGCGGAGCTTCCGAAGGCGGTCCGGGAGACGATCGACCTCCACGAGGCGCGGGGGACCACGAATTCGGGCGCCTACCGCGCCGCCACCGGCATGTTCTACCAACGCCACCTCTGCCGGCTACCGGAGTGGCCGGAGGCGTTGCGGCGGAGCGACGAGGGGTTCTCGCGCGAGGTCTACGAGACCATGTGGGGCCCCGCGGAGTTCGCCATGACCGGCAGCCTCTCCCACCTACGAGAGCGCGGAGCGGCTGGGGGAGGTCGATGTCCCGGCGCTCTTCGCCTGCGGGCGCTACGACGAGATGACCCCGGAGACGACGGCGGCCTACCACCAGAGGACGCCCGGTTCCCGGCTGGAGATCTTCGAGACCAGCGCCCACATGCCCAACCTCGAGGAGCCGGAGCGCTTCCTGGAGGTCGTCGGCGCCTTCCTGCGCGAGGCTGAGAGCGAGCCCGCGAGCTGCCCGCGACGCTGGTCGACCTGCTGACAGCGCGGGCGGCCGAGCGGGGGGACGATCCGCTCTACATCTTCTCTCGCCTTCCTGGCCGACGGCGAGGGGGAAGAGGCGACCCTGAGCTACGGCGAGCTGGACCGCCGCGCCCGCGCCGTCGGCGCCCGGCTCCAGGCGGCGGGAGCGGCGGGGGAACGGGCGCTGCTGCTCTATCCGCCGGGGCTCGACTTCATCGCCGCCTTCTTCGGCTGCCTCTACGCCGGCGCCGTAGCCGTGCCGGCCTACCCGCCGCGGGCGGGGCGGACGCAGCCCCGGCTGCGCTCGATCGCCGGCGACGCCCGGCCGCGCGTCGTGCTCACCACCGCGGCGGTGGCCGCGAAGGCGGAGGATCTCAGGGCGCAGATCCCGGAGCTGGCGGGCGCGGCCTGGATCGTGACCGAGGGCCTGGACGGCGGGCTGGCCGAGAGCTGGACGCCGCCGCGGGTCGGACCCCGAAACCCTCGCCTTCCTCCAGTACACGTCGGGCTCGACGGCGGCGCCGAAGGGTGTGATGGTCACGCACGGCAACCTGCTGCACAACGAGCGGATGATCGGCGCGGCGTTCGGGATGGACGAGGAGTCGGTGGTGGTGGGCTGGCTGCCGCTGTACCACGACATGGGCCTGATCGGGAACGTCCTGCAGCCGCTGCACGCCGGGGGGCGTTGCGTGCTGATGTCGCCGGTGTCGTTCCTGCAGCGTCCGATGCGCTGGCTGGAGGCGATCAGCCGCTACCGGGGGACGGTGAGCGGGGGTCCGAACTTCGCCTACGAGCTGTGCGCGCGCAAGGCGAGCCCGGAGGCGCTGGCGGGGCTGGATCTGTCGAGCTGGCGGGTGGCCTACGACGGCGCCGAGCCGGTGCGGGCCTCGACGCTGGAGCGCTTCGCGGAGGTGTTCGCGCCGAGCGGCTTCAAGAAGGAAGCGTTCTACCCCTGCTACGGCCTGGCGGAGGCGACCCTGTTCGTGACTGGGCGGCCATGGAGCGAGCGTGGAGAGGGAGCGGGTGAGCTGCGGCCGGGTCTGGATGGGTCAGCGGCTGGTGGTGGCGGATCCGGAGACCGGGGCCGAGCGGGGAGCGGGGGAGGAGGGGGAGGTCTGGATCTCCGGGCCGAGCGTGGCGCGCGGCTACTGGGAGAACCCGGAGGGAACGGCGCACGACTTCAACGCCTTCCTGGCCACCGGAGAGGGCCCGTTCCTGCGCACCGGGGACCTCGGTTTCCTCTCCAGCGGCGAGCTGTACGTCACCGGTCGCCTGAAGGACCTGATCATCCTGCGCGGGCGCAACCACTACCCGCAGGACGTCGAGCTGACGGCCGAGCGGGCGCATGCGGATCTGCACCCCGGCGGCGGCGCGGCCTTCTCCGTCGAGATGGGGGGCGAGGAGCGGCTGGTGATCGTGCACGAGGTGGCCCGCCATCGGAAAGACGGGATCGAGGCGATCGCCGAGGCGGTGCGGGGGGCGGTGGCTTCGGAGCATGAGGTGCAGGCGCAGGAGGTGGTGCTGATCCGCCAGGCGGGGCTGCCGAAGACGTCGAGCGGCAAGGTGCAGCGCCGTCTCTGCCGGGAGCTCTACCTGCAAGGGGGAGCTGCCGGTGGTGGGGCGCAGCGCGCTGGCGGCGGCCGATCCGGCGCCGGAGCTGGCGGCCGGGCTGACGCGCGAGGCGCTCGCCGCTCTCGAACCGGCGGAGCGCCGGGCGATGCTCGCCGGCTACCTGCGCGAGAGGGCGTCGGCCGCGCTCGGGGTGCCCGTCGGGCTCGACCAGCCGCTCACCGGGCTCGGGCTCGACTCGCTGTCGGCGATCGAGCTGAAGGGGGCCGTCGAGAGCGCGCTCGGCCTGTCGCTGCCGCTGTGCGACCTCCTCCAGGGGATGCCGGTCGCCGGGCTGGCGGAGCGGGCTGCTTGCCGGAAGCGCGGCAACGGAGGCGGCGCCGCTGCGCGCGCTCTCGCCTGGCGGGGGATCAGCCGCTCTCGCCGGCCAGCGGGGGCTCTGGTTCCTGCACCGGCTGGCTCCCGAGGGGGGCGCCTACAACATCGCCGTGGCGGCGCGCACCCGGGGGCTCGACGCGGCGGCCTTCGCGCGCGCCCTCGCCGGCCTCGCCGCCCGCCACGAAGCGCTGCGCACGATCTTCCCGATGGTCGGCGACGAGCCGGTGCAGCGGGTGCTCCCCGAGCTGGCCCCGGACGTCCGGATCGTGGACATCCCCTCCGACCTGGCCGCGGAAGCCTGGCGGCCGTTCTCCCTGGAGCGCGGGCCGCTGCTGCGGGCAAGGATCTTCAAAGGTGAGGACGAGGACACGGTCCTGCTCGCCGTCCACCACATCGTGGCCGACTTCGCCTCGCTGGCGGTGATGGCCCGGGACCTTTCCGCCCTCTATCGGGCGGCGAGGCGCTGGAGCCGCCGGCGCTGCGCTACGCCGACTACGTCCACTGGCAGCGGGAGATCCTGGCCGGCCCGCGCGGCGAGCGGCTCTGGTCCTACTGGCGGCAGCGGCTGGCCGGGCTGCGCGACCTCGACCTGCCGGCCGACCACCCGCGGCCGCCGGTGCAGACCTGGCGCGGCGGCGCCCGCGCCGCCGCGCTCCCCGCCGATCTCGCCGCGGGCCTCGGGGCGCTCGGCGCCGGCCGGGGCGCCACCCTGTTCATGACGCTGCTCGCCGGCTTCCAGGCGCAGCTCGGCCGCTACACCGGGCAGGAGGACTTCGCCGTCGGCGCCGCCGTGGCCGGGCGGCCGCTGCCCGAGCTCGGGGCTCTGGTCGGCTACTTCGTCAACCTCCTCCCCCTGCGCGCCGATCTCGCCGGCGAGCCGGGCTTCGGCGAGCTGCTCGACCGGGCGCGCGGCGCGGCCCTGGAGGGGATGGAGCACGGCGACTTCCCCTTCCCGCTGATCGCCGAGCGGCTGCGGCCGGTGCGCGACCCCGCCCGCTCCCCCCTCTTCCAGACCGCGCTCGTCTTGCAGCGCGGGCGCCCCGGGGACGCGCCCGGGCTCGCCGCCTTCTCGCTGGGCGAGGAGGGGGCGCGCGTCGAGCTCGGCGGGCTGACCCTGGAGTCGGTGCGGCTGGCCGAGCGGCGGGCGCAGTTCGACCTCACCCTGTTCGCCGCCGAGGAGGCGGGCGGGGGCTTGAGGCTCTCGCTGGAGTACAACGCCGACCTCTTCGACGACGGGACGGCGGAGCGCATGCTCGGCCATTTCCAGACCCTGCTGGCCGGGGCTGTCGCCGCGCCGGAGGCCCCCTTCTGGAGCCTGCCGCTGCTCTCCGAAACCGAGCGCGGCCAGTTCTTCCAGGGGTGGGACGACACGCGGCGCGAGTATCCCGGGGGGCTCCTGCACCAGCTCTTCGAGGCCCAGGCGGCGCGCACCCCGGAGGCCGAGGCGGTGGTGGCGGGGGAGGCGCGGCTCACCTACGGCGAGCTGAACGCCCGCGCCAACCGGCTCGCCCACCGCCTGCGGCGGCTGGGGGTCGGTCCCGAGGACCGGGTGGGGATCTGCCTGCGCCGCTCCGAGCGGATGATCGTCAGCCTGCTCGCCGTGCTGAAGGCGGGGGGCGCCTACGTGCCGCTCGATCCCACCTATCCGCGCGAGCGGCTGAAGGGGATCCTCGACGACTCGGCGGCCCGCGTGGTGATCGGCGAGGAGGCGACGGCCCCCCGGCTGGCCGCGGAGAGCGGCGGCCGTTGGCTCGCCGTGGACGCGGACCTGAGCGGTGAAAGCGCCGCGAGAATCCGGCGCCCGTCGCCGGCCCCTCCAACCTCGCCTACCTGATCTACACCTCGGGCTCGACCGGGCGCCCGAAGGCGGTGATGATCGAGCACCGCAGCCCGGTGGTGCTGATGCACTGGGCGCGCGAGAACTTCTCTCCGGAGGAGCTGGCGGGGACCCTGGTCGCGACTTCGATCGGCTTCGACGTCTCGGTGCTCGAGATCTTCGCCCCGCTCTCCTGGGGCGGACGGATCTTCGTCGTCGAGAACCTGCTGGCGCTGCCCAATCTCGCCGCGGCGGGGGAGGTGCGGCTGGTCTGCGGCGCCCCCTCGGTGGTGGCCGAGCTGGTGCGCACGGGCACGTTCCCGTCCTGGGTGCGCACGGTCAGCCTCGGCGGCGAGGCGGTCCCCCCGGCGCTGGTCGCGGGGCTGCGGGCAGCGGCGCCGGCGGCGCGGATCCTCAACGCCTACGGCCCGTCGGAGGACACCACCTACTCGACGACCGCCGTGCTGGAGGCGGGGCGCGAGGTGACGATCGGCCGGCCGGTGGCCAACGCCCGGGTCTACCTGCTGGACGCCCGTGGCGAGCCGGTGCCGGCGGGGGTGCCGGGCGAGCTGTTCATGGAGGGGGCGGGGCTGTCGCGCGGCTACCTCGACCGTCCGGAGATGACCGCCGAGAAGTTCGTCCCCGACCCGTTCGCGGCGGTGCCCGGGTCGCGCCTCTACCGCGTCGGCGACCTCGCCCGGCGGCGGCCGGACGGCGAGCTGGAGTACCTGGGGCGCGTCGACCACCAGGTGAAGATCCGCGGCTTCCGGGTCGAGCTGGGGGAGATCGAGGCGGCGCTCGCCCGCCACCCCGGGGTGCGCGAGGCGGTGGTGATGGCGCGCGACGACGGCGACCGCGGCAAGCGGCTGGTCGCCTATGTGACGCCGCGCGGGGTGGCGTCGTCGGAGCTGCGGTCGTTCCTGCGCGAGAGCCTGCCGGACTACATGGTGCCGACGGCGTTCGTCCATCTCGACGCCCTGCCGCTGTCGCCCAACGGCAAGATCGACCGCCGGGCCCTCCCCGATCCGGGCGCGCCGGCCGCGGCGCCGGCGCCGGTGTCCGCCTCCCGCGGACCGGTGACCGAGGCGCTGACGGCGCTGATGGCCGAGGTCCTGGGGGTCGAGGGGGTGGGGGAGTCGGACGACTTCTTCGAGCTCGGCGGCCACTCGCTGCTCGCCACCCGGCTGGCGGCCCGTGCCTCGCGGCTGTTCGGCGTCGAGGTGCCGGTGAGCGCCGTGCTGCTCCATCCGACGCCCGCGGCCCTGGCCGCCCAGGTGGCTCGCCGGGGGCGCCATGGTGCTCCCGGTGCGGCCGCTCCGCCGCGCGGCCGGCGAGCCGCTGCCCGCCTCCTACGCCCAGCGCCGGCTCTGGTTCCTCGACCGCCTGGAGCCGGGGAGCCCGGTCTACCACCTCCCCGGCGCCGTGCGGCTGACGGGCCCCCTGGACCCGGACGTGCTGGAGGATGCCCTGGCCGAGGTGGTGCGCCGCCACGAGGCCCTGCGGACGGTCCTGCGCGACGAGCGCGGCGAGCCGATGCAGGTGGTGGAGCCGCCGCCCGCCGCCGTCCTCTCCCGGCTGGATCTCGCCGGCTCCCCCGAGCCGGAGGCGGAGGCGGCGCGGCTGGCCCGCGAGGTCGCCACCGCGCCGTTCGACCTCGCGCGCGGGCCGCTCTTCCGCGCCCTGCTGCTGCGGCGGGGACCCGAGGACCACGAGCTGCTGCTGACCCTCCACCACGTGGTGGCGGACGGCTGGTCGCTCGGCATCCTGCTCGCCGAGCTGGCCGCGCTCTACGAGGCGTTCGCGGCCGGCCGCCCCTCCCCGCTCCCCGAGCTCCCCGTCCAGTACGCCGACTGGGCCGTCTGGCAGCGCGAGCGGCTGGCGGGCGAGGCCCTCGAATCGCAGATCGCCTGGTGGCGCGGGCGGCTCGCCGGCGCCGTCCCCCTGGAGCTGCCGGCCGACCGCCCGCTGGCGGCCGCCGGCCCGTCGCGGGGTGGCGTCAGCGCCGCCTCCCTGCCGCCGGCGCTCGCCGCCGAGCTGGAGCGGCTCGCCCGCGGCGCCGGGGCGACGCCGTTCATGCTCCTGCTCGCCGCCTTCCAGGCCCAGCTCGCGCGCTATTCACTCTCCATCATCCGGGTCCCCCTCGGTGGCGGTCGGCTCGCCGGTGGCCAACCGCGGGCGCGCCGAGGTCGAGGGGCTGATCGGCTTCTTCGTCAACATGCTGGTGCTGCGCACGCCGGTCGACGGCGATCCCGGCTTCCGCGAGCTGCTGGCGCGGACGCGGGAGGCCTGTCTGGGCGCCTACGCTCATCAGGACGTGCCGTTCGAGCGGCTGGTCGAGGCCTTGCAGCCGGAGCGGCTGCGGGCGCGCAACCCGCTCTTCCAGGCCGTCTTCCAGCTCGAGGAGCCGCTGGCGACCGGGCGGCTGGGCGAGGCGGCGGCCGCGGTGCGCCCGCTGGCGACCGGCGCCGCCAAGTTCGACCTCGCGCTGAGCGTGGCGCGGGGACCCGAGGGGCTCGCCGCCGCCCTGGAGTACGACGCCGGCCTGTTCGACGCGGCCACCGCCGACCGCCTGCTCGGCCACTGGCGCACGCTGCTGGCGGGGATCGCCGCCGATCCCGACGCCCGCCTCTCCGACCTGCCGCTGCTCACCGCCGCCGAGGCGGCGCAGCTGCGCGGCTGGAGCGGCTTCACCACCGAGTATCCGCGGCAGGCCACGGTGCACGGCCTGTTCGCGGCCGAGGCCCGGCGCGCGCCGGAGGCCGTGGCGGTGGAGTCGGTCGCGGCGGTCGACGGAGGCAGTGCGCGGCTGACCTACGGCGAGCTCGAGGCGCGGGCCAACCGCCTGGCCCGCCGCCTGCGCCGGCTGGGGGTGGGGCTGGAGGTGCCGGTGGGGCTCTGCCTGGAGCGCTCGGCCGAGCTGGTGGTCGCCATGCTCGCCGTGCTCAAGGCGGGGGGCGCCTACGTGCCGCTCGATCCGTCCTACCCGGAGGACCGGCTCGCCTTCCTCGCCGCCGACACCGGCTTCCCTGTCGTGGTGACCCGCGAGGGCACGGAGGCGGCGCTGCCGCCGGGGCTCGCCCGGGTGCCGCTCGCCGCCGGCGGCGAGCTCGCCGAACGCCGTGGATGCCACGGCACCGAGAGCGCCGAGCCGCTGCCCGACCTCGCCGGGCCCGAGAGCCTCGCCTGCATCCTCTACACCTCGGGCTCGACCGGCCTCCCCAAGGGGGTGCAGATCGTCCACCGCGCCGTCGTGCGCCTGATGCGCGGCACCGACTACGCGCCGTTCGGCCCCGAGCGAGGTCTTCCTGCAGGTGGCGCCGCCGTCCTTCGACGCCTCGATCGTCGAGGTGTTCGGGGCCCTGCTCAACGGCGCCCGGGTGGCGATCCTGCCGGCCGGCGCGCCGTCGCTCGACGAGCTGGCGGCGGCCATCGCCCATCACCGCGTCACCGCGCTCTGGCTCACCGCCGGCCTCTTCCACCAGATGGTCGAGCTGCGGCTGGACGGCCTGCGCGGCCCCAAGCAGCCTGATCGCCGGCGGCGACGTGATCTCGCCCGAGCTGATGCGCCGCGCCGTCGACGGGCTGCCCGGCTGCCTGGTGTCGGACGCCTATGGTCCGACCGAGAACACCCTGTTCTCCACCATGCAGCCGCTGCCGGCCGCCGCCGACGTCGCGTCGCCGGTGCCGATCGGCCGCCCGATCGCCAACTCCACCGTCCACCTGCTCGACGCGGCGTTCCACCCGGTACCGGCCGGGGTGCCCGGCGAGCTGTGCACGGGCGGCGACGGCCTCTCCCGCGGCTACCGCGGCCGGCCGGAGCTGACCGCCGAGCGCTTCGTGCCCAACCCCTTCCCATCCTCGCCCAGGAGGGCGAGCGCATGGGCGGCGAGCGGCTCTACCGCACCGGCGATCTCGCCCGCTGGCGGCCGGACGGCTCGCTCGAGTTCCTCGGCCGCCGCGACCAGCAGGTGAAGATCCGCGGCTTCCGCGTCGAGCCGGGGGAGATCGAGGCGGTGCTGGCGCGCCACCCCGGCGTCGCCGACGTGGCGGTGGTGGTCCGCGACGAGCCGGGCGGCAAGGCGCTGGCGGCCTATGTGGTGCCGCGCGGCGGCGAGTCGCTGCCCGAGGACCTGCGCGAGCACGCGCGGGCCGCCCTGCCGGAGTACATGCGCCCCGCTTACCTGATCGCCCTGCCCGAGCTGCCGCTCAACGCCAACGACAAGGTCGACCGGCGGGCGCTCGCCGCGCGCGAGGTGCACGCCGCCGCCGGGAGCGCGGCCTACGAGGCGCCGCGCTCACCCATGGAGGAGCGGCTGGCGGCGATCTGGAGCGAGGTGCTCGCGGTCGAACGGGTCGGCGTCCACGACGACTTCTTCGCCCTCGGCGGCCATTCCCTGCTCGCCATCCGGGCGCTGGCGCGGATCAGCGGGGAACTCGGCGTCGACCTGCCGGTGAAGGATCTGTTCGCGGCGCCCACCGTGGCCGGCCTGGCGGAGCGGCTGGCCGCCGGTCCCGGCCCCCAGCAGGAAGAGGAGGCCGCGGCGCCCTGGGCCCCGCCCGCAGCGGCCGCCCTGCCGCGGATCCCGCGGACCCCGGCGCCGGCCTCGGAGCCCCCGCGCACCCCCCTGGAGGAGCAACTGGCGGCGATCTGGAGCGAGGTGCTGGGGGTCGAGCGGATCGGCGTCCACGACGACTTCTTCGATCTCGGTGGCCATTCGCTGCTGGCCCACCGGGTGGCGATGCGCGTCGCCCGCCAGATGGAGATCGACCTCGATCTCCAGGTCCTGTTCGAGACCCCCACGGTGGCCGCCCTGGCGCGGCGGATCGCGGCCGGGGAGATGGCCCCGAGCGGCGCGCGAGAGCGACCTCCCCGCGCTGACCGGCGAGTCCTTCCCGCTCTCCTTCGCCCAGCAGCGGCTCTGGCTGCTCGACCGCATCGCGCCGGGGAGCTCGACTACAACCTGCCGGCGGCGCTGCGCCTGGAAGGGGACCTGGAGATCGCCGCGCTGCTCTGCGCCCTCGCCGAGATCGTGCGGCGGCACGAGCCGCTGCGCACCGTCTACGGGGTGGCGGGGGAGGAGGGGGTACAGGTGGTGCTGCCGCCGCCGGAGGCGGACGGCCTCGAGCTCGCGCGGCTGGAGCTCGGCGGGCTCCCCGAGGAGGCGCGGCAGCCGGCGCTGTGGGCGGCCCTGCGTCAGGAGGGGAACCGGCCGTTCGACCTCGAGCGGGGGCCGGTCACCCGCTTCCTCCTGATCCGCCTGGGCGACCGCGAGCACGTGCTGATGGCGACGCTCCATCACATCGCCACCGACGGCTGGTCGATGTCGGTCTTCTTCCGCGAGCTGGTGGCGCTCTACGGCGACTTCACCGCCGGCCGCGCCCCCTCCCTGCCGCCGCTCCCCCTGCGCTACGCCGAGTGGGCGGCCCGCCAGCGCCAGGACATGGAAGGTGGGAAGCTCGACGCCCAGCTCGGCTACTGGCGGCGCCAGCTCGCCGGCCTGCCGGTGCTCGAGCTCCCCACCGACCGCCCGCGCGCGACGGCGGCCGGCAGCGCCAGCGGCAACCGGCGGGCGGATCTGTCGGCGGAGCTGACCGCGGGCCTCCGCGCCCTCGGCGCCGGCGCCGGGGTGACGCCGTTCACCGTGCTGCTGAGCGGGTTCGCCGCGCTCCTCGCCCGCCTGAGCGGTCAGGACGACTTCGCCATCGGCCTCCCCTCCGCCGGGCGCAACCGGGCGCACTCCGAAGAGCTGATCGGCTTCTTCGTCAACACCCTGGTGACGCGCGTCCGGCTGGCCGACGATCCCCCCTTCCGGGCGCTGCTGCGGCGGATGCGCGATACCGCGCTGGCCGCCCAGAGCCATCAGGACGTCCCCTTCGAGCGGCTGGTCGAGGAGCTGCAGCCGGAGCGCATCGCCGGCGTCTCCCCGTTCTTCCAGGTGCTGCTCAACTATCTGGCGAGCCCGCTGGACAGGATCCCGCTCCCCGGGCTGACCGCGTCGTTCATCGACATCCCGCTGGGGGTCGCGAAGTTCGACCTGACGCTTCTCGACCATCGAGGACGGCGGGGAGCTGCGGGGCTGGCTGGAGTACCGGGCGGCCCTGTTCGACCCCGCCACCGTCGAGCGCTGGATGGGGCACCTGCGGACGCTGTTCGCCGCCGCCGTCGCCGACCCCTCGCTGCCGCTGTCGGCGCTGCCGCTGCTCTCGGCGGCCGAGCGCTGGCAGACGGTGGGGGAGCACAACGCGACCGCCCTGCCGCTGCCTCTCGACCGCTGCCTGCACGAGCTGGTCGAGGCCCAGGCGGCGCGCACGCCCGGCGCTCCGGCGGTGATCGCCGAGGACGGGGAGCTGACCTACGGCGAGCTCGACGAACGGGCGGAGCGCCTGGCCCGCCGGCTGCGCCGGCTGGGGGTCGGCCCGGAGGTCCCCGTGGGCCTCTTCGTCGAGCGCTCGGCGGCCCAGGTGGTCGCCATCCTGGGCGTGCTCAAGGCCGGCGGCGCCTACGTGCCGCTCGACCCCGCGTACCCCTCGGGGCGCCTGGCCGGCATGCTCGAGGACACCGGCGCGCCGGTGCTGCTGGCGCCGGCGGAGCTGCTCGACAAGCTCCCGCCCCACGCACGCCCGCGTGGTCCTGCTCGACCGCGAGGAGGAAGAGGAGGAGGCCGGCGAGCCGTCACGCGGCGCCGCCGTCCGCGGGGGCCACGGCGGACAACCTCGCGGCGGTGATCTTCACCTCGGGCTCGACCGGCCGCCCCAAGGGGGTGATGCTCCCCCACCGCGGGCTGGCGAACCGGCTGCTCTGGGCGCAGGAGACCTACCGGCTGACCGCCGCCGACACGGTGCTGATGAAGGCGGCGTTCGGCTTCGACTTCGCGATCTGGGAGTGCTTCGCGCCGCTGCTCGCCGGCGCCCGGCTGGTGGTGGCCCGCCCCGGCGGCAACGCGGACGCCGCCTATCTCGCGCGCGCCATCGCGGCCCACGGCGTGACGGTCGTCCACTTCGTCCCCTCGATGCTCGACGTCTTCCTGCGCGAGGAGGGGGCCGACGGCGCCGGGGTGACGGCCGCTCGCTGCGCCAGGTCTTCTCCGGCGGCGAGGCGCTCTCGCCCGCGCTGCGCGCGCGCTTCCTCGAGCGCTTCCCGGGGGTGCCGCTCGACAACCAGTACGGGCCGACCGAGATCTCCATCGACACCACCCGCTGGGTCTGCGCGCCGGGGCAGGACCCGCGCCGGGTCCCCCTCGGGCACCCGATCGGCAACACCCGCGTCCATCCGCTCGACCGCGCGCTGCGGCCGGTGCCGGCCGGCGTCGCCGGCGTGATGCACGTGGGCGGGCCGGGGTGGCGCGCGGCTACTTCGGCCGGCCGGACCTGACCGCCGCGCGGTTCGTGCCCGACCCCTTCGCGGACCAGCCCGGCGGCCGGCTCTACGATACCGGGGACCTCGGCCGCCGGCTGCCGGACGGCAACCTGGAGTTCCTCGGCCGCGCCGACAGCCAGTTCAAGGTGCGCGGCGTACGCATCGAGCCGGGGGAGGTCGAGGCGGCGCTGCGGCGCCACCCGGCGGTGGTGGCGGCGGCCGTGGGCGCGGACGCGGAGGGGGAGCGGCTGATCGCCTGGGTGGTCCTCCGGGAGGGGGTCGACGCCGGGGCGGCCGTCCTGCGCGAGTTCCTGCGCGACTGGCTGCCGGAGGCGATGGTGCCGTCGCTCTTCGTCCCCCTGGCGGCCCTGCCGCTGACCCCCAGCGGCAAGCTCGACCGGCGGTCCCTGCCCGCCCCGGGGGCGGTGGCCTCGGAGAGCCGGTTCGTGGCCTCCCGCACCCAGGTCGAGGAGGTGGTGGCCGGCGCCTTCGCCGCGCTGCTGCGGGTGGAGCGGGTGGGCGTCGAGGACGACTTCTTCGCGCTCGGCGGCCACTCGCTGCTGGCGACCCGGCTGGCGTCGCGCCTCCGCGACGCCCTGGGGGTGGAGCTGCCGGTGCGCACCATCTTCACCCACCCCACGCCGGCGGCGCTGGCGCGGGCGGTGGAGAGCGCCACCGGCGCCGCCACCCTCCCCCCATCGAGCGGGTGCCGCACGGCGGCGCCCTGCCGCAGTCGTACTCGCAGGCGCGGCTCTGGTTCCTCTATCAGCTCGCGCCGCAGAGCCCGGCCTATAACATGGCGATCGCGGTGCGCTTCGAGGGTGCCATGGACGTGCCGGCCTTCGCCCGCGCCCTGAGCGAGATCGCCCGCCGCCACGAGGTGCTGCGCAGCACCTACGAGACCCTCGGCGGCGAGCCGGTGCAATGGGTGCGCGAGGCCGCTCCCGTCCCCCTGCCGGACATCGACCTGTCGGGCCTCCCGCCCGCGGCCCGCGAGCGGGAGGTGAGCCGGCTGGCCAGGGAGGAGGGGCGCCGGCCGTTCGATCTCGTCCACGGCCCGGTGCTGCGGGCGGCGTTCCTGGTCGAGGGGCGCGACGACCGCCGCCTGCTGCTCACCATCCACCACATCGCCGGCGACGGCTGGTCGTCGGGCGTGCTGGCGCGCGAGCTGGAGGCGCTCTATCCGGCCTTCGCGGCGGGGCTCCCCTCGCCGCTGCCGGAGCTGCCGGTGCAGTTCGCCGACTTCGCCGTCTGGCAGCGGCGCTGGCTCGACGAGGGGGGGCACCTGGAGGCGCAGCTCGCCTACTGGCGCGAGCAGCTCCGCGGCGCGCCGCCGCTGCTGACGCTGGCGACCGACCGGCCGCGCCCGGAGGTGCAGAGCTTCGCCGGCACCCATCTCGACTTCCACCTCGAGGCGGCGGCCACGCGCGCGCTCCTCGCCGCTCGGCCGGGAGCGCGGGGCCACCCTCTACATGTCGATGCTGGCGGCCTTCGACGTGCTGCTCGCCCGCTGGAGCGGCCAGCGCGACGTGGTGGTCGGCTCGCCGGTCGCCAACCGGCGGCGGGCCGAGCTGGAGGCGCTGGTCGGCTTCTTCGTCAACACCATGACCCTGCGCACCGATCTGGCGCGGGCCAGTACCGGCGGCCCGCCGATCCCACCTTCCGCGAGCTGCTGGACCACGTGCGCGAGGTCACCCTCGGCGCCTTCATGCACCAGGACCTGCCGTTCGAGAAGCTGGTCGAGGAGCTGCAGCCCGAGCGGCAGCTCAGCCACTCGCCCCTCTTCCAGATCCTCTACGTGTTCCAGAACACGCCCAACGACGAGGACCGCCAGCCCCTGCCCGGGCTGACGATCACCGGGCAGGAGAGCGAGGACCTGGGCTCGCAGTTCGACATCACGCTGATCCTCAGCGACGAGGCCGACGGCCGGCTGAAGGGCTCCCTCTACTACAGCACCGCGCTGTTCGACGCCACCACGATCGAGCGCCTCTGGAGCCACCTGGAGGCGCTGATCGCGGGGGCCGTGGCAACGCCCGAAGCGCGGCTCTCGGAGCTGCCCGGGCTCGCCGAGGCCGAGCGCGAGGTGCTGCTGCGGCGGGCGAACGCCCCGGCGGCGCGGGTGAGCCGGGAGCGGGTGCGGGGGATGCGGTCGGCCGGCCTGCTGCCGTCGGCCGCGGAGCTGCGGGAGTTCCTGCTCGCGCGGCTCCCCGAGTACATGGTCCCCTCGGCGTTCGTCTATCTCGACGCGCTGCCGCTGACATACTCGGGCAAGCGGGACCTCCGGGCGCTGCCGGCGCCCGAGGCGGCGGACCAGGACGCGGAGGTCTACGTGGCCCCCCGCACGCCGGTGGAGGAGACCCTGGCGGCGATCCTCGCCGAGCTGCTGAAGCGCGAGCGGGTGGGCGTCGAGAGCAACCTCTTCGAGATGGGCGGCCACTCGCTGATGGTGATGCAGCTCATCGGCCGCATCCGCGAGGCTTTCGGAGTCGATCTGACCGTGCAGAACGTCTTCGAGACCCCCACCGTGGCGGGGCTCGCGGCGGTCGTCGACACCTGGCGCTGGGCGGCGGCGCCGGCGGCGGTCCTGGCGGGCGGCGGACAGGAGATCGAGATGGAGGAGATGGAGCTTTGACGGCCGGAGCGATCGGGGTGATGGATCTCCTGGCCCGGCTGCGCCAGAGCGGCGGCGAGCTGCTCCTGGAAGGGGACAAGCTGCGGCTGCGGGCTCCCAAGGGGGCACTCGCGGACGATCTCCGCGCCGCGCTCGCCGCCCGGCGGGACGAGATCGTCGAGTTCCTGCGGCGCGCTCAGGGCGGGGAGGATTCCCCGCGCGCCCGGGACGATCCGCCGCGCCCCCCGCGATCTCCCCCTGCCGCTCTCCTTCTCCCAGACCCGTCTCTGGTTCCTCGACCGCCTGGCGCCGGGGAGCGCGACCTATACCCTCCCCTTCGCCCTGCGCCTGAGCGGCGGGCTCTCGCCGGCGACCCTCGCCGCGGTCCTCGGCGAGGTGGTGCGCCGGCACGAGGCCCTGCGGACCACCTTCGCGGAGCGCGGCGGCGAGCCGGCGCAGGTGATCGCTCCGGCGGGCCGCTGGCCGCTGCCCCTCGCCGACCTCGGCGGGCTGCCGGCGGCGGCCCGGGAGGCGGAGGCGCGGCGGCTCGCCGAGAGCGCCGCGGCGCGGCCGTTCGACCTCGAGCGGGGGCCGCTCTTCCGCGCCGCCCTGCTGCGGCTCGGCGCCGCCGAGCACCTCCTCCTGCTCGAGATCCATCACATCGTCGCCGACGGCTGGTCGCTGGGGGTGCTGGTCGAGGAGATCACGGCGCTCTACGGCGCCGCTCTCGCCGGCGCGCGAGTCGCCGCTGCCGGAGCTGCCCATCCAGTACGCCGACTTCGCGGCCTGGCAGCGCGGCTGGCTCCAGGGCGAGGAGCGGCGGCGGCAGCTCGCCTACTGGCGGGATCGGCTCGCCGGCTCGCCGGCCATCCTCGAGCTGCCGGCCGACCGGCCGCGCCCCGCCGTGCCGGCCCGCCCGGTGGGGAGGGTGACGGCCGTCTTCAGCCCCGGCCTCGCGCGGCAACTGACCCGTTTCGCTCAAGCGCACGAGGCGAGCCTGTTCATGCTCCTGCTGGCGGGGTTCCAGGCGCTCCTCGGGCGCCTGACCGGGCAGTGGGACATCCCGATCGGCTCGCCGGTCGCCAACCGCAACCAGCCGGAGGTCGAGCCGCTGATCGGCTTCTTCGTCAACCTCCTGGTGCTGCGCGGCGATCTCGCGGGCGATCCGTCCTTCCGCGACCTGCTCGCCCGAGTGCGGCAGGCCACCCTGGACGCCTACGCCCACCAGGACCTCCCCTTCGAGCTGCTGGTGGAGGAGCTGCGGCCGCAGCGCCACCTGTCGGCGAGCCCGCTGTTCCAGGTGATGTTCGCGCTGCAGAACGCGCCGATGGGGAGCATGGACCTGCCCGGCCTCTCCTTCGCTCCCCTGGAGGTCGAGCCTTCCTTCACGCGCTTCGACCTCGAGCTGAACGCCTGGGAGTCGGAGGGGTCGCTGGTCCTGAGCTTCATCTACAGCGCCGAGCTGTTCGACCGCGCCACCGTGCAGCGGCTCGCCGGCTCGCTCGAGGCGCTGCTGCGGAGCGCGGCGGCCGGACGACGGCCGGCGGCTCTCCGAGCTGCCGCTGCTGACCGACGCGGCGCGCCATCAGCTCGCCGTGGAGTGGAACGACACCCGGCCGGCGGCGGTGCCGGAGAGCGTGCTCGCGCGGTTCGCGGCCCAGGTCGCGGCGGCTCCGGACGCGGTGGCCCTGGAGGCCGGGGAGGAGCGGCTGACCTACGCCGAGCTGGACCGCCGGGCCAACCGGCTGGCCCACCGGCTGCGGCGGCTGGGTGCCGGAAACCGGCGCGACGGTGGGCCTCTTCGCGGAGCGCTCGGCGGAGATGGTGACGGCCATCCTGGCGATCTGGAAGGCGGGGGGCGCCTATCTTCCCCTGGACCCCGCGCACCCGCCGGCGCGGCTGGCCTACCTGCTGGCGGACTCCGAGGTGCCGGTGATCGCGGCCGGCGCCGGGCTCGCGGATCTGCTGCCGCCGGGCCCGGCGCGGATCGCGCGGCTCGACGACGGCCTGGAGGACAATCCGGAGGAGGAGAGCGAGCTGCCGCCGGACGGGGCGCCCGGGCCCGGCGATCCGGCCTACCGGATCTACACCTCCGGCACCACCGGCGGGCCGAAGGCCGTCCTGGTGGAGCACGGGGCTCTGGCCGGCACGCTGGCCGCCGCGCAGGAGGCCTTCGGCTTCCAGCCCGGCGACCGGATGCCCTGTATCGCCTCGTTCTCCTTCGACATCTTCCTCTTCGAGCTGCTCGGTCCGCTGCTGGCCGGGGGCACCTGCGTCCTGCTGCCGCTGCGCCCGACGCTGGACCTCGAGCGGCTGCTCGGCGAGCTGGACACGGCGACCCACCTGCACGCGGTGCCGGCCCTGATGCGCCAGGTGCTGGAGCTGGCGCGGCGCCGGGCAGCGGCGGCGCCGCGGCTGCGGGGGGTGTTCACCGGCGGCGACGCCGTGCCGGCGGACCTCCTCGCCGATCTGCGCGATGCCTTCCCGCGGGCGGCGGTCCGGGAGCTCTACGGCCCCACCGAGACCACCATCGTCTGCTCCTTCTGGCCGGTCCCCGCCGAGGGAGCGGTGAGATCCCTGCTCGGGCGCCCCTTCGCCGGGGTGGAGATCCACGTCCTCGACGGCGCGGGCAACCCGTCGCCGATCGGCGCGCCGGGGGAGATCTGGATCGGCGGCGGCGGGGTCGCCCAGCGGCTACTGGCGGCGCGAGGAGCTCACCGCGGAGAAGTTCGTGGTCTCGGGCGGCCGCCGCTTCTTCCGCAGCGGCGACCGCGCCCGCCGCCTGCCGGACGGCACCCTGGAGTTCCTGGGGCGCGCCGACCAGCAGGTGAAGGTGCGCGGCTTCCGCATCGAGCCGGGGGAGGTGGAGGCGGCCCTGCTGCGCCTCCCCGGAGTGAAGGCGGCGGTGGTGGAGGCGCGCGAGGTGGTGGCCGGCGCCGGCCCGCAGCTCGTCGCCTACGTCGTGCCCGCACGCGGCGGCCGGCGCCGTCCGCGCCGGCGGAGCTGCGGCGCGCCCTGGAGTCCGAGCTGCCGGACTACATGGTGCCCTCCTGGTTCGTGCCGCTCGAGGCCCTGCCGCTGACCGCCCACGGCAAGGTGGACCGGCGGGCGCTGCCCGACCCGGACCCCGCCGCCGGCCGCAAGAGCGAGTACCTGCCCCCCGCGACCGCGATCGAGGAGAGCCTGGCCGCGGCGTGTGCCGAGGTGCTGGGCCTCGAACGGGTGGGGATGAGCGACAACTTCTTCGCGCTGGGAGGGCACTCGCTGCTCGCCGTGCAGCTCACCTCCCGGCTGCGCGACCGCTACGCCCTCGAAGTGCCGCTGCAGATGGTGTTCGAGGCTCCCGACCTGCTCGAGCTGGCGAACCGCCTCGTCGGGCAGGTGATGGCGGAGGTGGGGGACCTCTCGCTGGAGGAGCTGCAGGCCCTGCTGGGCGTGGAGCATCCCGCGCCGTGAGCACCGCTCCCACTCCCACTCCTACTCCTCCTGCCGGCTTGATGGATCTGCTGGCGCGGCTGCGCCAGCAGGGGGTGGAGCTGCTCTGGAGGAGGACAAGCTGCGGCTGCGGGCTCCCAAGGGAGCGCTCACGGACGAGCTCCGCGCGGCGCTCGCCATGCGGCGGGACGAGATCGTCGAGTTCCTGCGGCGCGCTCAAGGCGGCGAGACTCCCCCCCGCTCGCGGCCGATCCGCCGCGCCCCCCGCGGCGGCGACCTGCCGCTCTCCTTCGCCCAGGAGCGCCTCTGGTTCCTCGATCGCCTGCAGCCGGGGACCGCCGCCTACAACATGTTCGAGTCCCTGTGGGCGCGCGGCGAGCTGTCGCCGGCCCTCCTGGCGGCGGTGCTCGCCGAGATCGTGCGCCGGCACGAGAGCCTGCGCACGACGTTCGAGGAGCGCGAGGGGGCGCCGGCGCAGGTGATCGCGCCGCCGTCCCGGCCGGAGCTGCCGCTCGTCGACCTCACGGCCCTGCCGGAGGAGCGGCGCCGGCCGGTGGCGCGGCGGCTGATCCGCGAGGAGGCGCTGCGGCCGTTCGATCTCGCGCGCGGGCCGCTCCTGCGCGCCCGGCTGCTGCGCCTGGCGGCGGACGAGCACGCCCTGCTGCTCAACGTGCACCACATCGTCTCCGACGGCTGGTCCCAGGGGGTGCTGGTGCGCGAGATCTCGGCGCTCTACGGCGCGGGCCACGCCGGCGCGCCGTCGCCGCTGCCCGAGCTCCCGGTGCAGTACGCCGACTTCGCGGTCTGGCAGCGCGAGTGGCTCACCGGCGCCGAGCTGGAGCGGCAGCTCGCCTACTGGCGCCGGCAACTGGCCGGCACCTCTTCCCGGTCGTCGAGCTGCCGTTCGACCATCCGCGCCCGGCGGCGGCGACTTACCGCGGCGCCCAGTACGCCGCCTTCCTCGACGCCGAGGTCACGGGCGAGCTGGCGCGGCTGGCCCGCGGCCACGAGGCGACCCTGTTCATGGTCCTCCTCGCCGCCTTCCAGACCCTTCTGCTGCGGCTCACCGGCGAGGAGGACCTGCCGGTGGGGTCGCCGGTGGCCAACCGCAACCGGCAGGAGATCGAGCCGCTGATCGGCTTCTTCGTCAATACCCTGGTCCTGCGCGGTGACCTGGCGGGCGATCCGCCGTTCCGCGAGCTGCTGGCGCGCGTGCGGCGCACCACCCTGGAAGCCTACGACCATCAGGACCTCCCGTTCGAGCGCCTGGTCGAGGCCCTCCGCCCGGAGCGGCGGATGTCGACCAATCCGCTGTTCCAGACCCTCTGCGCGCTGCAGAACGCGCCGGCGGAATCGATCGAGCTCACCGGCCTGTCCCTCTCCCAGACCCCGCCCGAGGTGTCGTCCGCGCGGCTGGACCTCGAGCTGCTGGCCTGGGACCGGGGTGAGGCGCTGGTGATGGTGCTCAACTACAGCCCCGACCTTTTCGACGCCCCCACCATCCAGCGCTTTTCCGGCTACCTGACGACCCTGCTCCGCGGCCTGCTGGCGGACCCCGAGCGGCCGGTCTCGCAGGCGCCGCTGCTCACCGCCGGCGAGCGGCAGCAACTCGTCCGCGAATGGAACGACACCGGGCGGGAGATCACCGGGCCCCCCCTCGCCCACGGCATCGTCGCGCGGCAGGCGGCGCTGACGCCCGACGCGGTGGCGGTCGAGCATGGCGAGGAGCGGCTGAGCTACGGCGAGCTGGCGGCGCGGGCGCGGCGCCTCGCGGCGGTCCTGCGCGGGGCCGGGGTGGGGCCGGACGTGCCGGTGGCGCTCTGGGTCGGCCGCTCCCTCGCCCTGCCGGTCGCCGTGCTGGCCGTGCTCGAGGCCGGGGGAGCCTGCCTGCCGCTCGACCCCACCTATCCCGCGGAGCGCCTGGCGCTGATGATCGGCGACGCCGGCCCGCGGGTGATCCTCGCCGAGGAGGGGGAGCTCGCCGGGCTGCCGGCCGGGGCTTCTGGACGGCCTGGAGGTGGTCGTCCTCGACCAGCGCGGCGAGACGGCCGAGGCGGCCCCCCCGTCCGGTCCTGGTCCCAGCCTGGATCCCGATCACCTGGCCTACGTCCTTTACACCTCCGGCTCCACCGGCCGGCCCAAGGGGGTGGCGCTGCCCCACCGGGCGCTGGTCAACATGGCCGCCTGGGCCTGCGCGGCGCGGCCGGAGCGCGGCCGGCGGGTCCTCCAGTTCTCGCCGCTCGGCTTCGACGTCTCCTTCGAGGAGATGTTCTCCACCTGGGGGACGGGGGGGACCCTGGTGCTGATGCCGGAGGAGATGCGGCGCGACCCCGACGCCCTGCTCGCCTTCCTCTCGAGAAGGCGGATCGAGCGCCTGTTCCAGCCCTTCGTGGCCCTGCAGCAGCTCGCCGAGGCGGCGCGCGAGCAGGGGCGGACGCCGCCGGCCCTGCGCGAGCTGGTCACCGCCGGCGAGCAGTTGCGGATCACCCCCGCGGTCGCCGCGCTCTGCGCGGGGGGCGCCCGGCTGTTCAACGAGTACGGACCGACGGAGACCCACGCTCACCACCGCCTTCGTCCTGCGCGGGGAGCCCGGCGGCTGGCCGGCGCTGCCGCCGATCGGCCGGCCGATCGCCAACCACCGCATCCTGCTGCTCGACCGCGGCCGGCGGCCGGTGCCGGCGGGGGTGGCCGGGGAGCTGTGCATCGGCGGCGCCGGCCTCGCCCGCGGCTACTTCCGGCGGCCGGAGCTCACCGCCGAGCGCTTCATCCCCGATCCCGGCGGCACGGAGCCGGGCGCCCGGCTCTACCGCACCGGGGACCTGGCGCGATGGATGGCCGGGTGGCGACCTCGAATACCTCGGGCGGACCGACTTCCAGGTCAAGGTGCGCGGCTACCGCGTCGAGCCCGGCGAGGTGGAGGTGGCGGTCGTCGCCCACCCCGGCGTGCGCGACGCCGCGGTGGTGGCGCGGCAGGACCCGGGGGGCCTGCGCCTGGTCGCCTACGTGGTCTGGGAAGGGGAGAGCGCCGAGGCCGTTCTGCGCGCGGCGCTCAAGGCGACGCTGCCGGCGCCGATGGTCCCCTCCGCCTTCGTCGGGCTGGCGGCCCTGCCGCTGACGCCGAGCGGCAAGGTGGACCGCCGGGCGCTCGCCGGCCCCGCCTTCGCGCCCCAGGGCGTGGCCGCCACCGCCGGATACGTCGAGCCGGCGGCCGGCGCCGAGCGGGAGCTGGCGGCGATCTGGAGCGAGGTCCTGGGCAGTCGAGCGGGTGGGCGCCGGGGACGACTTCTTCGACCTCGGCGGCCACTCCCTGCTGGCCACCCGGGTGGTCTCGCGCGTGCGCCGGGCCCTCGGGGTCGAGCTGCCGCTGCGGGTGATCTTCGAGGCCCCCACGGTCGCCGCCCTGGCGGCATGGATCGAGCGGAGCCGGGAAGGCTCCGCCGGGGGCTCCTCGATCATGCCGCCGGTCGTCCGGGTGCCCCGCGACGGCGGCCTGCCGCTCTCCTTCGCCCAGACCCGCCTCTGGTTCCTCGACCGCCTGGCGCCGGGGAGCGCGACCTATACCCTCCCCTTCGCCCTGCGCCTGAGCGGCGGGCTCTCGCCGGCGGTCCTCGCCGCGGCCCTCGGCGAGGTGGTGCGCCGGCACGAGGCCCTGCGGACCACCTTCGCGGAGCGCGGCGGCGAGCCGGTGCAGGTGATCGCTCCGGCGGGCCGCTGGCTCGCTGCCCCTCGCTCGACCTCGGCGGGCTGCCGGCGGCGGCCCGGGAGGCGGAGGCGCGGCGGCTCGCCGAGAGCGCCGCCGCGCTACCGTTCGACCTCGAGCGGGGGCCGCTCTTCCGCGCCGCCCTGCTGCGGCTCGGCGCCGCCGAGCACCTCCTCCTGCTCGAGATCCATCACATCGTCGCCGACGGCTGGTCGCTGGGGGTGCTGGTCGAGGAGATCACGGCGCTCTATGGGGCCGCGCTCGCCGGCACCGGGTCGCCGCTGCCGGAGCTGCCCGTCCAGTACGCCGACTTCGCGGCCTGGCAGCGGAGCTGGCTCCAGGGGGAGGAGCTGCGGCGGCGGCTCGCCTACTGGCGGGATCGGCTCGCCGGCTCGCCGGCGATCCTCGAGCTGCCGGCCGACCGGCCGCGCCCCGCCGTGCCGGCCCGCCCGGTGGGGAGGGTCACCACCGTCCTCGACCCCGATCTCTCGCGGCGGCTGGCGCGCTTCGCCCAGGGGAACGGGGCGAGCCTGTTCATGCTCCTGCTGGCGGGGTTCCAGGCGCTCCTCGGGCGCCTGACCGGGCAGCGGGACATCCCGATCGGCTCGCCGGTCGCCAACCGCAACCAGCCGGAGGTCGAGCCGCTGATCGGCTTCTTCGTCAACCTCCTGGTGCTGCGCGGCGACCTCGCGGGCGATCCGCCCTTCCGCGACCTGCTCGCCCGGGTGCGCCAGGCCACCCTCGAGGACTACGCCCACCAGGATCTCCCCTTCGAGCTGCTGGTGGAGGAGCTGCGGCCGCAGCGCCACCTGTCGGCGACCCCGCTGTTCCAGGTGATGTGCGCGCTGCAGAACGCGCCGATGGGGAGCATGGACCTGCCCGGCCTCTCCCTCGCTCCCCTGGAGGTCGAGCCGTCCTTCACGCGCTTCGATCTCGAGCTGAACGCCTGGGAGTCCGGGGAGTCGCTGGTCCTGAGCCTCATCTACAGCGCCGAGCTGTTCGACCGCGCCACGGTGCAACGGCTCGCCGGCTCGCTCGAGGCGCTGCTGCGGGGCGCGGCGGCCGGCGACGGCCGGCGGCTCTCCGAGCTGCCGCTGCTGACCGAGGCGGCGCGCCATCAGCTCGCCGTGGAGTGGAACGACACCCGGCTCGAGGCGGTGCCGGAGAGTGTCCTCGCGCGGTTCGCGGCCCAGGTCGCGGCGGCTCCGGAGGCGGTGGCCCTGGAGGCCGGGGAGGAGCGCCTGACCTACGCCGAGCTCGACCGCCGGGCCAACCGGCTGGCCCACCGGCTGCGGCGGCTGGGCGCCGGCGGGTGAGACGGTGGGCCTCTTCGCGGAGCGCTCGGCGGAGATGGTGACGGGCCTCCTGGCGATCTGGAAGGCGGGGGGCGCCTATCTCCCCCTGGACCCCGCGCACCCGCCGGCGCGGCTGGCCTATCTGCTGGAGGACTCCGAGGTGCCGGTGATCGCGGCCGGCGCCGGGCTCGCGGATCGGCTGCCGCCGAGCCCGGCGCGGATCGCGAGTCTCGACGGCGATCCGGAGGAGGAGAGCGATCCGCCGCCGGACGGTACGCCCGGCCCCGGCGATCTGGCCTACCGGATCTACACCTCCGGGCACCACCGGCGGGCCGAAGGCGGTGCTGGTGGAGCACGGGTCTCTGGCCGGCACGCTCGCCGCCGTGCAGGAGGCCTTCGGCTTCCGGGCCGGGCGACCGGATGCCCTGCATCGCCTCGTTCTCCTTCGACATCTTCCTCTTCGAGCTGCTCGGTCCGCTGCTGGCCGGGGGCACCTGCGTGCTGCTGCCGCTGCGCCCGACGCTGGACCTCGAGCGGCTGCTCGGCGAGCTGGACACGGCGACCCACCTGCACGCGGTGCCGGCCCTGATGCGCCAGGTGCTGGAGCTGGCGCGGCGCCGGGGCACGGCGGCGCCGCGGCTGCGGGGGGTGTTCACCGGCGGCGACGCCGTGCCGGCGGACCTGCTGGCCGATCTGCGCGAGGCCTTCCCGCGGGCGGCGGTGCGGGAGCTCTACGGCCCCACCGAGACCACCATCGTCTGCTCCTTCTGGCCGGTCCCCGCCGAGGGGGCGGTGAGATCCCTGCTCGGGCGCCCCTTCGCCGGGGTGGAGATCCACGTCCGCGACGGCGCGGGCAACCCGTCGCCGATCGGCGCGCCGGGGGAGATCTGGATCGGCGGCGGCGGGGTGGCCCGCGGTACTGGCGGCGCGAGGAGCTCACGGCGGAGAAGTTCGTGGTCTCGGCCGGCCGCCGCTTCTTCCGCAGCGGCGACCGCGCCCGCCGCCTGCCGGACGGCACCCTGGAGTTCCTGGGGCGCGCCGACCAGCAGGTGAAGGTGCGCGGCTTCCGCATCGAGCCGGGGGAGGTGGAGGCGGCCCTGCTGCGCCTCCCCGGAGTGAAGGCGGCGGTGGTGGAGGCGCGCGAGGTGGTGGCCGGCGCCGGCCCGCAGCTCGTCGCCTACGTCGTGCCCGCAGGCGGCGGACGGCGCCGCCGCGCCGGCGGAGCTGCGGCGCGCCCTGGAGGCCGAGCTGCCGGACTACATGGTGCCCTCCTGGTTCGTGCCGCTCGAGGCCCTGCCGCTGACCGCCAACGGCAAGGTGGACCGGCGGGCGCTGCCCGATCCGGACCCCGCCGCCGGCCGCAAGAGCGAGTATCTGGCCCCCGCGAGCGCGATCGAGGAGAGCCTGGCGGCGGCGTGCGCCGAGGTGCTGGGCCTCGAACGGGTGGGGATGAGCGACAACTTCTTCGCGCTGGGGGGGCACTCGCTGCTCGCCGTGCAGCTCACCTCCCGGCTGCGCGACCGCTACGCCCTCGAGGTGCCGTTGCAGATGGTGTTCGAGGCCACCGACCTGCTCGACCTGGCGAACCGCCTCGTCGGGCAGGTGATGGCGGAGGTGGGGGACCTCTCGCTGGAGGAGCTGCAGGCCCTGCTCAGCGCAGAAGAAACCGCGCCGTGAGCACCTTCCCTTCCTCCTCCTTGCGGTACTCGAGACGGTCGGCCAGGCGGGCGATGGCGCCGAGGCCGGTGCCGATGCCGCCGCGGCGGAGCAGCAGGGCGGGATCGATCGGCCCCTGGTCGTCGTAGCCGTCGTTCATCGCCATCTGGAGGTCGCGGATGGGGGGGCCGACGTCGTGCGCCTCGATGGTGATCTCGCCGTTCGGCGGCACCTCCGGATCGTGGGCGAGGCGGATCTCCCCCCGGATGCCGTGCTTGACGATGTTCGAGGCGAGCTCGGAGACGACGATCGCCAGCTCCGTGGCGCGCCGTGCTGGCCATGCCGAAGCGCAGCGCGAACCGCCGCGCCTGACTGGCCGCCACGATGGCGTCGCTGCGCGCCTGGATGGCGAAGGCGCGGGTCTCGACCGGCGGCATGACTCGACCGGTCGACTACCCGGCCGCAGCCGGCCGTGCCTCTCCGCATCCAGGGGTGGGCCGCACCCTCTAGACCTCGGCCGTCAGCTTGCGCGCGAGCTGCGAGTGCTGGTGCACCACCAGTTGCTCGGTCTCGCGCAGGTAGAGCTGCAGGGCGTCGCGCAGGCTACGCAGCGTGCGGATGCCGGTCAGGTCCACCCCGATGTGGGTCAGGGTCTGGGCGATGCCGGGGTTGATGCCGGAGACGATGCACTCGGCGCCGAGCAGGCGCACCGCGCGCGCCATCTTGATGAAGTGGTCGGCGGTCTTGGTGTCCATCACGTCGATGCCGGTGATGTCCACGATCGCCATCCGGGCCTGCTTGGCGACGATCGTCTCGAGCAGCGTCTCGGTCATCTCGGCGCTGCGCTGGCTGTCGACGATGCCCACCACGGGCAGGCAGAGAACGCCGGCCCAGACCTCGATGATCGGCGTCGAGAGCTCGCGGATGGCGGCCTGCTGCACCTCGATGGTCTCCAGCTTGGCCTCCAGCTCGCGGTTGATCGACTCCTGCTGGGCGAGCGTGCGGTTGAGCTCGGATTTCGCCTCGCCGAGCTCGCGGACGAAGATGGAGAACGCGGTCTCCAGCTCGGAGAACTCGTCCTTGATCTCGCCCGAGCGCTGCAGCAGATCGAGGCAGGAGTCGAACTCGTCGACGCTCGCGTAGGAGAGCGCCTCGATGACCGACTGCAGGCGATCGGAGGTAACGATAACGTGAGGATCCTCACTCTGGGCCATGCTTTTCTTCCTCGCGAATCAAATTGATGAGCGAATGATCTACTGAACGAACATCGCGCGCCGGGCGGCGAGCCAGACTCGCGCCTCTTCCTCGGTGTCGAAAAACGCGATCGGGTTCAGTTTCGAATCCTTGCGGAACAGGTTGATGGCGGTGATCACCAGCTTGGTGACCACCTTGGCCTTGAGCGGCGCCTTGATCACGGCCATGCCGCGCAGGGGGATCTCCTTCAGCGTCTCGGCGACCGCCTTGCGCCCCTCGGGAGCGATATTGTCGAGATCCTCGGCGTCGATCACGAAGAAGAGCAGCTTCCTGTCCTCCGCCATCGCGAGCTGGCGGCGGAGGAGCTCGAAGGAGTCCTCGGTGGTGACGGCGCCGCCGAACTTCATGTAGATGATGTCCGGCTCCTCGAAATAGGTAATGTGCTTGCCGGCGATCCAGTTCGACCGGTCCGACCGTTCATCGCGCGCGATAGCCATCATCTTTCCCTCCATGAAAAGCAGATTCAATCAGGCGTCGGCGAGCAGCGCCGCGTCGCCGAAGCCGATGACCAGGGCGGTGGCGTCGTCGTGATCCTTGCCCCAGTGCTCGACGATCCGCCGCGCCACCGTCTCCGGCGGTCCCGGCAGGCAGGCCTTGAGGTTGCCGCGGCTGGAGATGCCGTCGCTCATCAGGCAGTAGATGTCCCCCGGCTTCATCGACAGCGACATCACCTTGGACGTCCGCATGTTGTGGCCGACGATCCCGGCGAGGCAGAAGACGCTCGGCGCCTGGCCGTTGAGCGACTGCACCTCGATGTTGCCGATGCCGCAGAACTGCCCGGCGCCGCTGTGGTCGATCTTCATCAGGCCGACGGCGGCGCCGCGCGTCGTGCGCAGCTCCTGGTGGACCTTCATCATCAGCGGACCGACCCCGAGGTCGGCGAACTCGCGGATCACCTCGACCGCGCGCTCGGCGGCCACCGACGATTCGTAGCCATGGCCGAGGCCATCGATCACCGCGGCGAGGGTCTCCCCCTCCCGTTCCTCGACCACGAAGCTGTCGCCACAGATCGACAGCCCCTTGTACGGACGGCTGAAACCACCAGTTTTCAACGTTCCCCCTTGAACATGCACGTCACGGTGGTGCCGACACCGGGGCGGGTATCGAGCTGGAACTCGTCCACCAGCTTCTTGACCGCGACCAGCCCTTTACCCATTCCGCGCTGCGATTTGTAAGTGCCGGCCCAGATCTCCTCGAGCTTGGCCGGCGGGATGCCGGGCCCCTGGTCCGAGGCGATGATCTGCAGGCCCATGACCCCTTTGTCGTCCTTGAGCGAGCGCAGCTCCACGGTGCCCTTGGTGGCGTAGAAGATGATGTTGCGCGCCAGCTCCGAGACCGCCGTCGCCACCTTGACCGAGGCGAACTTGGAGAGGCCGATGCGCACCGCCTCGCTCCACGCCTCCAGGCGCGCCGTGGCGATGTCCTTCTCCTGCTCGATGGCGAGCTTCTTCGGCGCCATCACGATGCCGGCCGTGCTGCTCGGCCCGCCGGCGGCCCCGGGGCCGCCGGGACCGGGAGTCAGGGCGCGGGCGCACGAGGCGATGAGCTGCGCGCTGTTGCTGCGCGCGAACAGGCGGATCGAGTTCTCGAGCTCCTGCAGGATGGTGGCCCGGTCGCCGGGGGTGAGCTGCTGGACCGGAGTCGTCGCCAATCCCCCCAGGCGGTTGAAGATGCTCCGCTGAGTGATCGACGAGATCGTCCCCGTGAGGATCGACCCGATCTCTTTCTCCACGGTCTTCATTGCAGCAGTTCGAGCCTCTCCATCGCGAGGTCGAGGTTGAGCGCGGTATGGACCGAATCGAGCTCGACCCCCATCTCGATCAGCGTCATCGCCACCGCCGGCCGGATCCCCACGATGAAGCACTCCGCGCCCATGAACCGCACCGACTTGCCGATGTCGTTGAGGATGCGGGTGATGTAGCTGTCGATGATCTCCACCGCCGAGACGTCGAGGATGACGCCGCGGGCGTTGACGGTGCGCACACGGTCCATCAGCGACGCCTGGAGGTCCAGGGCGAGGCGGTCGTGCAGCTCGGTCTGGATGCTCACCAGCAGGCAGTTGCGAATCTGGATGATCGGTAGCTCTTGCTCCACGGTGCTCCGTTCTCCGAGGTCGGCGATGACACCGGCGCTTTACGGCAGGCACAGCGAGGACCAACGATGGGGGAGCCCTGGAAGGGGTCGCCCTCGATCCTGACCGTGCCTGGCCTTCGACGTCGGAAGTTCCCGGAGTTTTTAGCATATTGCTACCACAAAATCTACCCGGGGCGGGGAGGGGGGTAGAAAGGAAACCAGGGACGGAAGGACAACAGGGACAACAGGACAGAAACGAGGCCAGGGCTCTCGTCCCTGGTGTCTCTGGTGTCCTCTTCCGTCCCTGGTCTGTGTGGGTGGCGCCTGCCGGCCCGGCTACGCCAACGCCGGCAGCCGCGCCAGATCGACTCTCGCGCAGCGTCTCCAGCACGACCTGCTCGTCGGCCTCTTTCAACCGCGCTGCCGTGAAGGGCACCAGAACCTGCAGATGCTCCACGCGCCCGGAGCCCCCCTCGCGGTCGTCGTCGCGCGGCACGGCGCCGGTGAAGGCGTCCACGTGCTGGCGGGAGCCGGTGTTGAGGGAGGCCGTCCGCTCGCTTTCGCCGACCGTCGGGTCGACGTCGGCCTGCGGGCGGGCGCCCGGCCGGTTGGGGTCGGCCGGGTATGCCTATCTGGCCGGCGGCGATCCTCGCCTCGCCGCCCGGAGCGTGCAGATCCTGCGCGAGCGCCGTCTGGTCCAGCTCGACGGCGAAGAAGCGCTCGCCGTCCTCGGGGTCCGCCAGCAGGTCGCGCACCTGGCCGACCTTGCGGCCGTCGGCGCCGACGACGGTCCAGCCGCGGACATTCGGATGGTTCAGCGGGCGCAGGGAGGCCCGGCGGTTCGGTCTCGTTCGCCATCGGCATCTCCTCGCTCAGGCGTACTGGCGCAGACGCGGCGGGATGTTGTCCCACGAGGAGGCGTCGGTCGCCGTGGCCTTCGGGCCGGGCCGATGCCGGGCCGTGATGCGCCGCCTGGGCCACGCCCCAGAGCACCAGCACCAGCAGGACGAGCGTGGCGACCCACAGCCGGGCTCCGAGCTGCTTGGGTACGAAGTCGATCTCGACCACGGATGCCTCCTTGCCCTCCCTGAGGGGAGCTACCGGCCCGGGACGCCAACCCGCGAGGCGATTCTGGAAGCGGATTCAGGGCTGGCGTCCGGGCGCTGATGCGTCAATCCCTCGCCTCCGGCCGATTCCATTTGCAAAGAGCACGCCCGCTCCGGAGAAACAGCGGCGAGTCCGCGGCGTATACAGTCCGTAGCTGGAAAAGGAGACGACGATGAGAAACCTGATCACGCGGGCGATCCTCTCGGGGCTCGTCCTGCTCGCTCTGTCCGCGGCCGCCGTGGCCCAGGCTCCGCCCGCTTCTCCCGCCGGTGGGGCGGCGCGGTTCGATGCGCAGGCGGCCACCGACGCCTACATGGCGACCCTGAGCCCGGAGAAGCGGGCCCGCTCGGACGCCTACTTCGAGGGCGGGTACTGGCTCACCCTCTGGGATCTCCTCTACGGGCTGGGCGTCGCCTGGATCCTCCTCGGCACGCGCCTCTCCGCCCGCATGCGCGATCTCGCCGAGCGCCTGACGCGCTTCCGGCCGCTCCAGACCTTCCTCTACGCGCTCCAGTACATCCTGGCGACCGCCCTGCTGTCGCTGCCGCTCGGGATCTACGAGGGCTTCTTCCGCGAGCACCAGTACGGCATGTCGAACCAGACCTTCGCCGCCTGGGGCGGCGAATGGCTCAAGGGGCTCGGGCTCGGCCTGGTGCTGGGCGGCCTCGCGCTGACCGCCCTCTACGGCGTGCTCCGCAAGGCGCCGCGGACCTGGTGGCTCTGGGGCGCGCTCGTCTCCCTGCTCTTCCTCGTCGTCGGCATCGCCCTGGGGCCGGTCTACATCGAGCCGATCTTCAACAAGTACACCGAGCTGCGCGACCCGGCCCTGCGCGATCCGATCCTGTCGCTGGCGCGGGCGAACGGCATTCCGGCCGAGCACGTCTACGTGGTCGACGCCTCCAAGCAGACCAAGCGGGTGAGCGCCAACGTCGCCGGCCTCTTCGGCACCACGCGCATCGCGCTCAACGACAACCTCCTCAACCGCACCTCGCCGGCCGGCGTCAAGGCGGTCATGGGGCACGAGATGGGGCACTACGTGCTCAACCACGTCAGCAAGAGCATCCTCTTCTTCGGCGTCGTGCTGGTGGCCGGCTTCGCCTTCCTGCGCTGGGCCTTCGACCGCGCCGCGGCCCGCTGGGGGGAGACGTGGGGGCTCCGCGGCGTGAGCGATCCGGCCGGTCTGCCGCTGCTCGCCGCGCTGTTCTCGCTCTACTTCTTCGTGCTGACCCCGCTGATCAACACCCACATCCGGACGGGGGAGTCGGAGGCCGACATCTTCGGCCTCAACGCCGCCCGCGAGCCGGACGGCATGGCCGAGGTGGCCCTGCAGCTCAGCGAGTACCGCAAGCTCGACCCCGGGCCGGTCGAGGAGTGGATCTTCTTCGACCATCCGAGCGGGCGGAACCGGATCTCGATGGCGATGCGGTGGAAGGCGGAGCACCTGGGGGATCTGCCGCCCGGGCGGTGAGTTTCTAACCTACAACCAATATCCCCTGGCCAGCGCCCGGTACTCCTCCACCTGCCGGCGCTGCCAGGCCTCGTCCCTCCCCAGCTCTCCGGCGAGCAGCGCCGCCACCGCGGGCGCGATCGCGGCGCTCGCCCGGGCGTCGAGCAGCAGGGAGCGGGTGCGGCGGGCGAGGACGTCCTCGACCGAACGGGCCATCTCGTGCCGGGCGGCCCAGACCACCTCGCAGGCGCGGTAGGGGAGATTCGGGTGCAGGGGCTCATCCCCGCCGGGAATCTCGGCGGCGAGCCGGGCGAGGGCCGGAGCGTCCGCGCCGTAGATGTCTTGAGCGTCCTCGGCCCAGCCGTGGAGGCGGAGCTCGGCGGTGGGGGAGGGGCGCTCGTCGAGGCCGGCCACCATGGCGGCGTGATCGACGGTGTCCTCGCCCATCCGGCGGTAGGTCGTCCACTTGCCGCCGGCGATGGTGACCAGGCCGGCGGGGGAGACCAGCAGCGTGTGGTCGCGCGAGAGGGCCGCCGTCTTCGCCACCGCCCGGTTGCCGCGCACCAGCGGGCGCAGGCCGGCGAAGATCGAGAGGACGTCCTCCGGGCGCGGGTCCTGGGTCAGATAGCGCGCCGCGTGATGGAGGAGGAACTCGATCTCCTCCGGCAGCGGCCGCGGCTCCAGCGAGGCCTCGGCCACCGGCGTGTCGGTCGTCCCCACCACCACCCGGTCGTGCCAGGGGACGGCGAAGAGCACGCGTCCGTCGTCGGTGTGGGGGACCAGGATGGCGCTGCCGCCGGGCTGGAAGCGGCGGTCGAGCACCAGGTGCACCCCCTGGCTCGGCGCCAGCAGCGGCGGGCTCGCCGGATCGTCCATCCGCCGCAGGCCGTCGGCGAAGATGCCGGTGGCGTTGATCACCACCCGGGCGCGGACCTCGGCCTCCTCGCCGGTCTCGGCGTCGCGGACCCGCGCGCCGCGCACCAGCTCCCCCTCCTTGATCAGCCCGATCACCGGAGCGTAGTTGACCGCCACGCCGCCGAGGTCGGCGAGGGTGAGCGCGAGGGTGGTGGCGAGGCGGGCGTCGTCGAACTGGGCGTCCTGATAGACCACGCCGCCGCGCAGCCCCGCCGGCTCCAGGGTGGGGATGTGCTCGAGCGTCTCCTCGCGGGAGAGCAGATGGGAGGGCTTCGAGCCCCATGCGGCCGGCGAGCAGGTCGTAGAGCTTGAGGCCGGCGCCGTAGTAGGGGGCCTCCCACCAGTCGTAGCTGGGGACCACGAAGGGGAGGTCGCGCACCAGATGCGGGGCGTTGCGCAGCAGCCGCCCGCGCTCGCGCAGGGCCTCGAGCACCAGCGAGACGTTCCCCCGCTGGAGATAGCGGACGCCGCCGTGGACCAGCTTGGTGCTGCGGCTGGAGGTCCCCTTGGCGAAGTCGTGCCCCTCGACCAGCGCCGTCCGGTACCCCCGCGCCGCCGCCTCGACCGCGGCGCCGAGGCCGGTGGCGCCGCCCCCCACGACGAGGACGTCCCAGGGCTGCTCGCCGGGATCGAGGAGCCGGGCGAGCATGTCGGGGCGGTTCACCCCTCCTCCCACCCCTTCGCCCGCTCCACCGCCCGGTTCCAGCGCGCCCGCTGGGCCGCGGCCTGGTCGCGGTCCAGGGCGGGCTCGAAGCGCCTCTCCACCTGCCAGCGCTCGGCGATGTCGCCGGTGTCCTTCCAGACCCCGGTGGCGAGGCCGGCGAGGTAGGCGGCGCCGAGGGCGGTCGTCTCCTGGACGCGGGGGCGGACCACCGGCACGCCCGCGATGTCGGCCTGGAGCTGCATCAGCAGATCGTTGACCGTGGCGCCGCCGTCCACCCGCAGCTCGGCCACGGGGACGCCGGAGTCGGCCGCCATGGCGTCGAGGACGTCCGCCACCTGGAAGGCGATCGCCTCCAGCGCGGCGCGGGCGATGTGGGCGGCGGTGGTGCCGCGGGTGATCCCGAGCAGCGCGCCGCGGGCGTAGGGGTCCCAGTGCGGGGCGCCGAGGCCGGTGAAGGCGGGCACCAGCACGACGCCGCCGGCATCCGGCACGCTGGCCGCCAGCGCCTCGATCTCGCCGGCGGAACGGATCAGCCCGAGGCCGTCGCGCAGCCACTGCACCACGGCGCCGGCCACGAAGACGCTCCCCTCCAGGGCGTAGTCGGTCCGGCCGCCGATCCTCCAGGCGGGGGTGGTGAGCAGCTCGTGGCGCGAGACGACCGGCCGGTCGCCGGTGTTCATCAGCAGGAAGCAGCCGGTGCCGTAGGTGTTCTTGACCATGCCGGGGCGCGAGGCACGCCTGGCCGAAGAGGGCCGCCTGCTGGTCGCCGGCCATCCCGGCGATGGGGACCGGGGCGCCGAGCAGCTCGGCGAGCGTCTCGCCGTAGACCTCGCTGGAGGAGCGCACCTCGGGCAGGATCGCGCGCGGGATGTCCAGGAGCTCGAGCAGCTCGTCGTCCCACTCGCCGCTGTGGAGATTCCAGAGCAGGGTGCGGGAGGCGTTGGTGACGTCGGTGGCGTGGAGGGCGCCGCCGGTCAGCTTCCAGAGCAGCCAGGAGTCGACGGTGCCGAAGGCGAGCCGGCCGGCGTCCTCGCGGGCGCCGGGGACGTGGTCGAGGATCCAGGCGAGCTTGGTGCCGGAGAAGTAGGGGTCGAGCACCAGGCCGGTCCGCTCGCGGAAGAGGGGCTCGCGCCCCTCGCGCTTCAGCCGGTCGCAGACCTCGGCGGTGCGCCGGTCCTGCCAGACGATGGCGTTGGCGATCGGCAGGCCGGTGGCCCGGTCCCAGACCACCACCGTCTCCCGCTGGTTGGTGATGCCGAGGGCGGCGAGGTCGCCGGCGGCGAGGCCGGCGCGCTGCGAGGGCCTGGCGGGCCACGGCGAGCTGCGAGTCCCAGATCTCCAGCGGATCGTGCTCCACCCAGCCCGGGCGCGGAAAGATCTGCTGGAACTCCCTCTGGGCGATCGCGACCTCGGCGCCGGACTCGTCGAAGACGATGGCGCGCGAGCTGGTGGTCCCCTGGTCGAGGGCGAGGACGTAGGGCATGGCGGCACTCTCCGGGAGGAACTATACCGCCGTCACGGGGCGGTCTCGGACCGCCCCGGTGCACGGGCCGCTCCGGCTAGCAGTAGTTGGTCGTACAGACCGACTCGCAAGTTCCGCAAGTCCAGTAGCCGCTATATTGGCAACGGGCAGTATATTCACCTCCCGCGACCTTGACGAGGCTCTGCTCGAGATCGACCAGCGTCTCCCGGTTCAGGGCCATTTCTTTACGGTCTTCTTCATGGATGAGTCCTCTTTTGGAGCGCCGGGGTCTATCCCCCAGGCCCGCGCATTATAAGCAATTCTCAATTCCTGCTCGCTGTCGGTGAGGGGACCGGCTAACATAGGCGGACCGAACCGGGGAGGGCCCATGCACGAGCACCGCGTCCGCAGGAAGGTCGAGTACGTGGATACCGACATGAGTGGCATCGTCCACTTCTCGCGCTTTCTCGTCTACATGGAGAACACGGAGCACGCGTTCCTGAGAGCGATCGGGACCGACGTCCATTTCCAGGATGAGGGGCGGGCGATCTCCTGGCCGCGGGTGGCGGTCTCCTGCGACTATCAGGCGCCCGCCCGCTTCGGCGACGAGCTGGAGATCCACCTGCGGGTGATCCGCAAGGGGACGCGGTCGCTGACCTACGGCTTCGAGATCACGCGCGGCGGCGAGACGCTGGCGAAGGGGCGTTCGACCTGCGCCTGCTGCGTGATGGACGACCCGGCGGGCATCCAGGCGATCCCGATCCCCCGCGCGATCGCCGAGAGGATCGAGGAAGCGCACCACCGCGAGGGGGATTGACCGGACGCGGGGGCGGTCCGCCTGGCCGCTCCGGCCCTGCCTTTTGGAGCTGTATACTTGGCTCTGCATTGGAGGATCCCGCGGTGAAGATCAAAGTCGTAGTCCATGAGGCGGAGGAGGGAGGGTATTGGGCGGAAGTTCCGGCCATTCCCGGCTGCGCCACGCAGGGAGAGACGTTTGAAGATCTCCTGCACAACCTTTACGAAGCGGTCGAGGGGTGCCTCTCGGTCGATCTGGAGGTATCCGAAGGGACGGGACGCGACCGGGTTATTGAAATCGCCGTATGAAAACGCTCACCGGCAAGGAGCTTTGCAAGCTGCTGGAGGGCGAAGGATGGTCACTGCTGAGAATCAACGGGAGTCACCACATCTACGGTAGAGCGGGAAGCCGCGTGCGGCTTTCCGTCCCAGTCCATGGAAGCCAAGCCTTGAAAATCGGCCTCCTCAGGCATCTGCTCAAGCAGGCGGGAATCTCCCGAGTGACGATCCTGGCCCAGTAGTGGGCCGCTCTGAGCCCAGTAGAGGGGCGGTCCGGCCCAGTGGAGGGGCGGTCCGGCCCAGTAGTGGGGCGGAGCGGCCCAGTGGAGGGGCGGTCTGGCCCAGTAGTGGGGCGGTCCGGCCCAGTAGAGGGGCGGTCCGGCCCAGTAGGGGGACGGTCCGGCCCAGTAGGGGGGCGGTCCGGCCCAGTAGGGGGACGGTCCGGCCCAGTCCTAACTCAGTGTTGGCGGCGGAGGGGAAAGCGCCAGCCCCTCACGTGGGGCTGGCAGGAATCTCAGCAATAGGCGCTGCCGCTAGTGGGAGGGCAGGAAAAAGCAGTATTGCAGTTCAAGCACCGTGACGCAGCACACTGTAACCCGTCGGAACCATCCGATGCGCCGAGCACTTTCTCCAGCCTTCCTTCGTCAAGGTTCCGCACCGTCTCCTTCGCCAGCGCCAGCTTCTTCATCTGCTTCTTCATGATGTCTCCCAGGTGGTGCCAGGGACCCACCCCCGGCCTGCGCGATTCTAGCTCATCCTGAAGTGCGGCCTGACAATGTAGATGGCAGCGGGGGCACGACCCCACGGCCCACGGTGCCCCAAGCTTGGCCCGTGGTCGAGCGCCACGTCCCGCAGTACTCCTAGTTTCCTACGGGCGGCGCCTGTACGGGCCGCCTCTTAGGATCTCGCATTCGAGGCACGCTGTTTGACCATAATTGGTTCCGTTGGGCAGGTGAATGTGCCGTTGCAGACGGTCATGGCGTCACTTTCACAGTATTGGCAGGCACTCACGCCACTGTTCGCTCCATACGCCGTCCGAAGATTTGAACTGGACAGCAGCCGGAGCGTCTCTCGGTGGAGAATCAGCTTTTTCATGCTTTTAGCCTCCTCGTATCATAGGTGCCGCCCGCCTTGTTTAGCGAGCCTTGGAAAGAGGGCGGTCCGGCCCAAGAGGGTCGGGGAACTGGGACCCGCGGGGCCCGCCTACACCTCGTCGTCCTTGACCAGCGCTTCGAACTTCGCCTTGTTGGTGGCCTTCATGTAGGCCTCGTGGGGAGTGATGCGCTTCTGCTCGACGAGGACCATCAGGGCGTCGTCCATCAGTTGCATCCCCTGCGAGCGGCCGCCCTGGATGATCGAGGTGATCATCGGCGTGTTCCCCTCGCGGATGACGTTCGCCAGGCCGGGGGTCTTGAGCAGGATCTCGTTGACCGCGCAACGGCCCTGGCCGTCGGCGGTCTTCAGCAGGAGCTGCGAGACGACGCCGGAGAGCGACTCGGCGAGGGTGGTGCGGATCTGCGACTGCTCCTCGGCGGGGAAGGCGTCGATCAGCCGGTCGACGGTGTTGGCCGCGCCGTTGGTGTGCAGGGTGCCGAAGACCAGGGCGCCCATCTCGGCCGCGGTGATGGCCAGCGAGATCGTCTCCAGGTCGCGCATCTCGCCGACCAGGATCACGTCGGCGTCCTGGCGGATGGCGGCGCGCAGAGCGGTGCCGAAGCTCTCGGTGTCGGCGCCCACCTCGCGCTGGGAGAAGACCGAGCGCTTGTTCTGGTGGACGAACTCGACCGGGTCCTCGATGGTGACGATGTGCTTCTGGTAGGTGGTGTTGATCTTGTCGATGATCGCCGCCAGCGTCGTCGACTTGCCCGAGCCGGTGGGGCCGGTGACCAGCACCAGCCCCTGCTGGAAATGGGCGAGGCTGTCGATCGCCTTCGGGAGGTTCAGCTCCTCCAGCGGCACGATCTTCTCCGGGATGATGCGGAAGACGGCGCCGCAGCCGTTCTCCTGGCGCAGGAAGTTGGCGCGGAAGCGGGCCACCCCCTCGAGGCCGTAGGCGAAGTCGAGGTCGCCGCACCCCGTGTACTCCTGCCACTGCGCGTCGGAGGTGAGCTCGCGCAGCAGGGCGAGGAGGTCGGCGTCGGAGAGCACGGGCCAGCCGGCGATCGGCTCCAGCGAGCCGTGGACGCGGATGCGCGGCTCGAGCCCGGCCGCCAGGTGGAGGTCGGACCCCTTGTGGTCCTGCAGGTAGTGGAAGAGCTGGTCGATGCGGGCCATGGATCAGGCTCCCCCCGCGAAGCGCTGCGGGTCGTCGGCGTTGCGCAACGCCTCCTCGCGGGTGATCACCTTGTTCTTGAGCAGCTCGGCGAGCGAGGCGTCGAGCATGTACATGCCGTGCGAGGCGCCGGTCTGCAGCACCGATTTGATCTGGAAGGTCTTGTTCTCGCGGATCAGGTTGCCCACCGCCTTGTTGGCCATCAGGACCTCGAGCGCCGGCACCCGGCCGTTGCCGTCGGCCCGCGCCACCAGCCGCTGGGAGACGACGGCGCGCAGCGACTCGGAGACCATGGTGCGGATCTGGTCCTGCTGGCTCGGCGGGAAGACGCCGAGGATGCGGTTGACGGTGCGGATGGAGTTGTTGGTGTGCAGGGTCGCGAGCACCAGGTGGCCGGTCTCGGCGGCGGTCAGCGCCAGCGAGATGGTCTCCAGGTCGCGCAGCTCGCCGATGGCGATGATGTCGGGGTCCTCGCGCAGGGCGCCGCGCAGGGCGCGGGCGAAGGAGCCGGTGTGGGGGCCCACCTGGCGCTGGTTGACCACGCACTTCTTCGAGGGGTGGATGTACTCGATCGGGTCCTCGATGGTGATGATGTGGTCGTGCCGGTCCTCGTTGATGATGTTGAGCAGGGCGGCCAGGGTCGAGGACTTGCCGCAGCCGGCCGGGCCGGTCAGCAGCACCATCCCCTGGTGGTAGTTGGCGAGCCGGGCGAGCGCGCTGGGGAGCCCGAGGCCCTCCAGGGTCGGCGGCTGCGGCGGGATCACCCGGAAGACGGCGTCGACCCCGCGCTGCTGCCGGTAGGCGTTGCTGCGGAACCGCCCCTTGCCCGGCAGGGTGTAGGCGAAGTCCACCTGCCCGCGGTCGCGCAGGGCCTCCATCTGGTCGGGGTTGAGGATCTCGTGTGACCATGCTCTCCGCCGTCCGCGCCTGGAGCGGCGCGCCGTCGAGATCGGACATCTGGCCGTTGAGCCGCATCTTCAGCGGGGAGCCGCTGTGGATGTGGAGATCGCTGGCGCCGGCGAGCAGGGCGCGCTCGAGCAGGCGGTCGAGGGCGCGCGGGGCGTCGAGATCGACGGCGACCCTGGGGGCTGCCGGGGCCGGAGCCGGGGGGGGCGGCGGGACGGGGATGGCCGGCGCGGCGGCCTCGGCCAGGGCGGGCATCGCCTGGACCTCGAGCGCGGGCATCGACTGAGCCTCCAGGGCGGCGGCGGCCGCCGCCTGCGCCTGCTGCTTGGCAACGTACTCGCGTTGCACCGAGAGGATCTGCGCGACCTGGCGCGGGTTCAGATAGCCCTTGTCGACCAGGATCTCGCCCAGGCTGTGCTGCCCCCCGCGGCTGGCCTGGAATTCGGAGGCCTCGAGGAGCTGCTCGCGCGTGACGAGCTTGTAGTGCAGGGCGATCCGCCCAAACAGGAGATCATCCGAAGCTGGAGCCATTGCTGGGGAGGGTAGTGGAGGGGGTGGGGGGGCGTCAACGGGTCCCCCCCGTCCCGCCCGCGCCTCCGGCCGGCACCATGGAACTGTTCTAGAATCGCGCACTGCGACTGCGATTGAATCCTGGAGATCCGGCGGTACGCGCCGAACGGAGGTCACGAGAGTGGACCAGACTGGAAATCAGAGGTACCGTCGAAACGAACGAGCGGCCGGCCGGATGGGGGCTCCTCCTCGCCCTGGCGCTGCTCGCCGGCACGCTGCTGCTGTCCATCTTCCACGCCGGTCCTCCCGACCCGAAGCCGGAGTCGGCTCCGCCGGCGGAGTTCTCGGCCGGCCGGGCGCGGGCGGTGCTGAGCGATCTGCTCGGCGACGGCGCTCCCCATCCGGTGGGCTCCCCGGCCAACGCGCAGGTGCGCGAGAAGATCCTCGCGCAGCTCCGCGCCGTGGGCTACGCGCCGGAGGTCCAGGAGGCCGTCGCCTGCAGTCGCCGGGCACTGTGCCCGGGTGCGCAACGTGCTGGCGCGCCTGCCCGGCCGGGAGCCGGGCAAGTCGGTGCTGCTGATGGCCCATTACGATTCGGTGCCCAGCGGGCCGGGGGTCAGCGACGACATGGCGGGCGTGGCCGCCATCCTCGAGGTGGCGCGCGTGCTGAAGACCGCTCCGCCGCTGCGCCACGGCGTCCTCCTGCTGCTCAACGAGGGGGAGGAGGCGGCGCTCCTGGGCGCCAAGGCCTTCGTGGAGCACAGCCCGGCGATGGCCGAGGTGGGAGCGGTGGTGAACCTGGAGGCCCGCGGCACCGCGGGGCCGAGCCTGATGTTCGAGACCAGCGGCGCGGACGCCTGGATGGTCTCCGCCTTCGCCTCCCGGGCGCCGCGCCCGTTCACCAGCTCGCTGTTCTCCACCGTCTACCAGTACATGCCGAACAATACCGACCTGACGCTGTTCAAGCAGCGCCAGATGCCGGGATTGAACTTCGCCTTCATCGAGAACCCGACGCAGTACCACTCGCCGCTCGACAATCTCGTCGACGTCTCGTCCGGGAGCCTCCAGCACCACGGCGACAACGCCCTGGCGGCGGTGCGCGGGATGGCTGAAGCGGACCTCGCGAACCCGCCCAAGGGGCGGGCGGTGTTCTTCGACCTGTTCCACTCCGTGGTGGTGCACTGGCCGGCGGGCCTCTCGCCGCTGCTCGGGCTGCTGGCCCTGGGACTGACGCTCGCCGCCGCGTTCCTCGCCCGCCGGCGGGGCCTCGCCGTCTGGGGCGGCCCCTTCATGCTCGGCTTCGCCGCCGCCCTGGCGTCGCTGCTCTTCGTGCTGGTCCTGGCCGTCGTCTTCCAGATCCTGATCGCCGGAGCCTTCCCCGGCCCCTGGGTGGCCCACCCCGGACCGGCCATCGCCGTCTTCTGGCTGCTCGCCTTCGGCGGCGGGCTGGGGATCGCGGGGTTGATGGGGCGGCGGGTCAGCCTGCCCGGGCTGTGGGCGGGCGTCTGGGTCTCCTGGTCGCTGTTCGGGCTGCTCTTCGGCTTCCTGCTGCCGGGGATCAGCTATCTCTTCGTGGTGCCGGCGCTGGTGGCCGGCGTCTGTGGCCTGGCGTTCGGCGGCTCGGCGGCCGGCCGCACGCTCGCCGCGGTCCTGCCGGTGTTCGTGGCGGCCCTCCTCTGGTTCTCTTTCCTGGGCTCGCTCTACCTGGGGCTCGGATTGATGGGGCTGGTGGTCACCGCCGTGCTGCTCAGCGTGATCTTCAGCGCGCTGACCCCCCTGATGGCGGGGGCGGCTCCGCTCTGGCGGCGCTGGCTCCCCCTGACCGCCCTGGCGCTGGCGGTGGTCTGCCTGGTGTGGGCCCGCGTCTCGCCGCCGTTCTCGCCGGCCTCGAAGCTCCCCCTGAACGTGGTGGCGCACGAGGACGCCGCTTCCGGCGAGACCCGGCTGGTGCTGGATGGCGGGCGGCCGTTCCCGCAGGCGGTCCTCAAGGCCGCCCCCTTCGGCCGGACACCGGTGCAAGCCTTCCCCTGGGCCCCCTTCGGGCGCACCGTGGTGGCGCCGGTACAGCCGCTGGGCGCGCCCGGGCCGGAGCTCGCGGTGCTCGCCGATTCGGTCGTCGGCGGCAAGCGCCACCTGCGCCTGCGGATGACCTCGCCGCGCGGCGCCCGGGTGGGCATCGTCTACTTTCCCGCCAAGGCGCAGGTGGAGGCGATCCAGGTCGACGGCGAGACCGTTCCGATGGGAGGGCTCGCCAAGGGCGGCAAGGGCGGTCAGCGTGGGCCGGCGCGCCGTCCGCAGCGGGGGTGGCAGGCGGTCACCTACCATACCCTCCCGCCGGAGGGCGGCGTGCTGGACGTCGTGCTCGGCTCCACCCAGCCGAACGACTGGTACGTGATCGACCAGACCTACGATCTGCCGGCTACCGCCCAGGCGGTGGCCGCGGCGCGGCCGAAGACCGCGGCCACGATCCAGGAGGGCGACCGCACGGTGGTGAGCCGGAAGGTGAGGATCTAGGAAAGCTACTGGCCGGCTTTGGCCGGGCTGATCGACTCGACCTTGATGGCCTTGCCTTCCGCCTCGCCGGTGACCCGCACTTCCTGGCCGAGGTTGGCCTTGGCCACGTCCTGCTTGTCGAGGCTGTAGATCTTCTTGTCTTCGCTGTTATAGAAAACCAGCTTGCCGCCCTGCGTCAGGCACTTCTCGGCGCAGGCCTTGTGGTCGGCGCTGGCGCCCTTGGCGCCGCAGTGCTCGTCGGTCACCCAGCCGGTCCAGGTACCCTTGGTGCCGGCGCTGGCCAGCACGGCCACCAGTGTGAGCAGAGTAAAGAGCAAGACCGTTGTCTTCTTCATGGGTTGTTCTCCGTTGGATTGACAGGCCCGCATGGAGCCGCGGATCGTCATCTGAACAAGATCTTAGCACCAGCTTCCAGGGAGTCGAAGATGCCGACCTACCGTATGACCCTCGAGTACGAGGGGACTCGCTATCACGGATGGCAGGAACAGAAGAACGCGCGCTCGGTTTCCGGGGAGCTGCGGCGGGCGATCGAGGAGGCCGGCGGGACGGTCCGCGAGCTGGGCGCCTCGGGGCGCACCGACGCCGGGGTCCACGCCCTGGCGCAGGTGGCGCATCTGCGGCTGGCGCGGCAGGTCGATCCCGAGCCGTTCCGGCGCGCGATCAACGACCGCCTGCCGCCGGACGTCCACATCCTCTCCCTGGCCGCGGCGGCGGACCGCTTCCACTCCCGCCATGACGCGGTCTCCCGCTCGTATCTCTACCAGATCTCCCGCCGGCGCACGGCGCTCGCCAAGCGTTTCGTCTGGTGGGTGAAGCGCCCGCTCGACGAGGGGCGGATGGCGGAGGCCGCCGCGCTGGCGCAGGGGAGGCACGACTTCCGGCTGTTCTGCGAGCGTCCCGCCGAGCAGACGAGCACGCTGGTGGTGGTCGAGAAGATCGAGGTGACCACCGCCGGGGCGCTGATCCTGGTGCGCTTCTCCGCCTCGCACTTCCTCTGGAAGATGGTCCGCCGGGTGGTCGGGACGCTCGTGCAGCTCGGCGCCGGGGAGCTCGACCGGCGGGAGTTCGAGGCCCTGCTGGCCGCGAAGGCGCCGAAGTCGGGCAAGGGGCTGCCGGCGGAATGGACGGCGCCCCCTTCCGGATTGTTCCTGGAGACGAGTACCGTATAAAGGCGATCCGCCGATGGGGGCGATGGCGCCCGTTGGGGGTGACCGTCTGGGAGGCACGATTCGAGATCCTATGATCCTCATCTCCGGGATGGAGCCGAGGCGGAGGTTCTCGTCACCGTTGAGGATCAGGAAGAGACACTGCCGCTCGGAGAGTTCGAGCCGGATCCGAGCGTTCCGCCATTCTGGGAAAGAATCCAGCAACTCGGAGCGAGCATTCCTGATGAGGAGTGGGACAAGGTGCCGAGGGATCTTGCGAAGAACCTCGACCACTATCTTTATGGGGCCCCCAAGGAACAGGAATGAGAGTAGTTTTCGCGGATACCAGTTATTGGATCGCTCTGCTGAATTCGCGTGACTCCCTCCACCGTAAGGCATCCACCCTCTCGACCTTCCTGCGGCGTACCCAGATCGTGATCGAGCGAGATGGTGCTCGCGGAGTTCCTCAATGACTTCAGCGGGCGGGGTCCGTATTCCGTAAAATCGCGGTGGGACTGGTAGAAGATCTCCGCCGCGATCCCCAGATCGTCATCGTCTCCCAGACGAGCCCTCAGTTGCAGAACGCTCTGTTTCTCTATGCGGAGCGGCACGACAAGACGTGGAGCCTCACGGATTGCGCTTCGTTTCGGATCATGGGCCGGGATGGTCTCACCCGGGCGCTCACGCACGACCACCACTTCGAACAGGCCGGCTCTCAGGCTCTCCTGAGAAACTGACCTCTCTGGGCGGAGGATCGCTCCCGCGATATCCTGCCTCCGCCATGAATCTTCTCCACACAGCCCACGTTCCCGCCGGCGACGGTCCGTTCCCGGCGATCATCACCCTCCATGGCTGGGGGGCCAGCGCTCATGACCTCCTGGGTCTCGCGCCCGTCCTGTTCGACGGCAAGGCCGTGATGCTCTGCCCGCAGGGGCAGGTCGCCGTGCCGTTCGGCGGCGGCCAGTACGGCTACGGATGGTTCCCGCTGCGCGCGGGGCAGCCTCCCGACGTCGCGGCGTTCCAGCACGCTTCGGCCGGGCTGCGGGAGTTCGTCGACACGGCGCTCGAGCGCTATCCGATCGATCCGCGGAAGGTCGTCGTCGCCGGCTTCAGCCAGGGCGGGATGATGGCCTACGATCTGGCCCTGAGCGACCCGACCCGCTTCGCCGGGGTGATCGCCCTCTCTTCCTGGTTCCCGCCGCCGCTGGCCGAGCATCTGCCGAAGCAGCCCGAGCACGAGGGGTTCCCGGTCCTCGTCATCCACGGCACGCGGGACGACCGGATCGACGTCGAGCGCGCCCGCGAATCGCGCGAGGCCCTGCGCCCCTATGGGGTGGCGATGACCTACCGCGAGTTCGACATGGGGCACGAGATCCGTCCGGACGCCCTGAAGGTCGTCCTGAAATGGCTGGACGACAAGGTGATGAAGAAGGAGTAGGGACCACAGGGACCCTGAAGTCCCTGGCGTCCCTGAAGTCCCTTTGTTTTCTTCTTCCTACGCCGTCGCCATCATCTCGGCCGGCTCGGCGGGCAGCTCCTCGGTGCCGAACATCACCTTGCGCAGGCGGTCGAAGAAGCTGGTCCAGAGGGTCCACATCTCCTCGGCGTTGGTGACGATCGCCTCGACCTCCTCGGCGGAGAAGTCGGGCTCGATCGCCTCGTTGACCTGGGCGACGTGGTCGGGCTCCTGCAGGATGTGGATGTCCACCCAGGGGAGCTCCTTGACGCCGCTGACGCGGCGGACCGCATTGCCGATGCCGGCGACCATCGCCAGGTCGGCGACCTCGGTGCCGTAGACGAAGCCGAGGGCGCTCAGCCGGTCGCCCGAAGCTTCCTTGTAGCGCTGCACCAGCCGGGCGGTCTCCTCGAACGGCGCCGCCTCGGAGACCGTCGCGGCGTCGAAGCCGGCCTCCTCCATCGTGGTGACGCAGATCCGCTCGTGAGCCCGCGCGGGATCGCCCTCGCCGAGCTCCTGGTAGAGGATCTTCGAGATCGCCGTCTTCATTTCGAGCATGGGCACCTGATCGATGGTCCGCGAGAGGAATTGCGGGAAGTAGTGGAGCGGGTGCCACCACTGACCGAGGAAGGTGCCGACCTTCTCGCGGTCCAGAGCCTCTGAAGATCGCACTTCCTTGAAGAAGGGGTGATGAATCAGCCCCTTGCGAAGTGGATTTTGTTCCAGCCGTTCGGTGATGCCAGTGCCGAGCATGAGCTCTCCTTTCCTACTTCTGACGCCCAGGGTCAAATATCTTTTGGATCAGATCAGCCTGGAGCAAGTGGGTGTATGAAATTAAAAAAAGCCTCCCAGAGAGCAGAACTTTGCCTCACTCATTCTGTGCGGCTCGCGTTCCTGGACGGGACAGTGAGGGAGGTGGCGATCCCATCCCGTTGTCTCGAAGGGGGGAAGATCGGACACCTTATTTACGGTTGTGAAAGTGTGCCCGCGATCGCGTGGTCCCGCGAGGCCGCCCGTCTTCGCTAAAAAATTGTTAATGATAAATCGGGGTTGCTTGAAGGTTGCGAAGGTTTTTCGGGGAGCCGTCATCTCCGTGAGAGCGCGCGATCCGGAGAAGGGAGAGCGATGATCGAGCCCACGGCAAGGGTGGAGGCCGGCGTGACCACGGTCGCGGGGCTCCTGCGTGCCCGTGCCGCGGAGAGGCCGGAGCAGGTGGCGTTCACCTTCCTGACGGACGGCGAGTCCGAGGGTGGGCGCCTCACCTACGGGGAGCTCGACCGCCGGGCGGCGGCGATCGCGGCGGCTCTCGCGGCGTCGGTCGCTCCGGGCGAGCGGGCGCTGCTGCTCTACCCGCCGGGGCTCGATTTCATCGCGGCCTTCTTCGGCTGCCTGTACGCGGGGGTGGTGGCGGTCCCCGCCTATCCGCCGCGCCCGAACGACCGCTCGCAGTCGCGCCTGCGGGCTATCGCGCAGGACGCGACTCCCCGCGCGGCGCTGACCACCGAGGCGATCCTGGCGGGAGCCGTCGAGCCGCGCGGACTGCTCGCCGTCGCGCCGGAGCTGGCCGGCTTGCGGTGGATCCCGACCGATGCCTTGAGCGCGCCGAGCGCCGCGGGGAAGGCGGCCGCCGCCTTCGAGCCGGAGCCGGATCGCTCGCCTTCCTCCAGTACACGTCGGGCTCGACGGCGGCGCCGAAGGGTGTGATGGTCAGCTCACGGCAACCTGCTGCACAACGAGCGGATGATCGGCGCGGCGTTCGGGATGGACGAGGAGTCGGTGGTGGTGGGCTGGCTGCCGCTGTACCACGACATGGGCCTGATCGGGAACGTCCTGCAGCCGCTGCACGCCGGGGGGCGTTGCGTGCTGATGTCGCCGGTGTCGTTCCTGCAGCGACCCATGCGCTGGCTGGAGGCGATCAGCCGCTACCGGGGGACGGTGGGCGGGGGTCCGAACTTCGCCTACGAGCTGTGCGCGCGCAAGGCGAGCCCGGAGGCTTTGGCGGGGCTGGATCTGTCGAGCTGGCGGGTGGCCTACAACGGCGCCGAGCCGGTGCGGGCCTCGACGCTGGAGCGCTTCGCGGAGGTGTTCGCGCCGAGCGGCTTCAGGAAGGAGTCGTTCTACCCCTGCTATGGGCTGGCGGAGGCGACGCTGTTCGTCACCGGCGGCGTGTCCGGAGTGGCCCCGCGGGTGGACGATCGCAGAGTGAGCTGCGGGCACGTCTGGATGGGTCAGCGTCTGGTGGTGGCCGATCCGGAGACCGGGGCCGAGCGCGGGGCGGGGGAGGAGGGGGAGGTCTGGATCTCCGGGCCGAGCGTGGCGCGCGGCTACTGGGAGAACCCGGAGGGCACGGCGCACGACTTCAACGCCTTCCTGGCCACCGGAGAGGGCCCGTTCCTGCGCACCGGGGACCTCGGGTACCTGGCCGGCGGCGAGCTCTACGTCACCGGGCGCCTGAAGGACCTGATCATCCTGCGCGGGCGCAACCACTACCCGCAGGACGTCGAGCTGACGGCCGAGCGGGCGCATGCGGATCTGCACCCCGGGGGCGGCGCGGCCTTCTCCGTGGAGATGGGGGGCGAGGAGCGGCTGGTGATCGTGCACGAGGTGGCCCGCCATCGGAAGGACGGGATCGAGGCGATCGCCGAGGCGGTGCGGGGAGCGGTGGCCGCGGAGCACGAGGTGCAGGCGCAGGAGGTGGTGCTGATCCGCCAGGCGGGGCTGCCGAAGACGTCGAGCGGCAAGGTGCAGCGCCGTCTCTGCCGGGAGCTCTACCTGAAGGGGGAGCTGCCGGTGGTGGGGCGCAACGCGCTGGCGGCGGCCGATCCGGCGCCGGAGCTGGCGGCCGGGCTGACGCGCGAGGCGCTGGCGGCCCTGGCGCCGGCGGAGCGGCGGGGGATGCTCGCCGGCTACCTGCGCGAGCGCGCCGCGGCGGCCCTGGGGATTCCGGCCTCCGCGATCTCCTCGCAGCCGCTGACCGCCCTGGGGCTCGATTCGCTGACCGCGGTCGAGCTCAAGGGGGGCGTCGAGGCGGCTCTGGGAATCCCGGTCCCGCTCTCCGATCTCCTCCAGGGGATCGGGGTGGCGGACCTCGCGGAGGTCCTGCTCGCCGGCTTCGACAGCGAGCCAGGCCGACGGCTGACGAGGCGCCGCTACGCTCCCTGTCGCTCGCCGGCGATCAGCCGCTCTCGCCGGGGCAGCGGGGGCTCTGGTTCCTGCACCGGCTGGCTCCCGAGGGGGGGGCCTACAACATCGCCGTGGCGGCGCGGACTCGGGGGCTAGACGCGGCGGCCTTCGCGCGGGCCGTCGCCGCCTTGGCCGCCCGCCACGAGGCGCTGCGGACGGTCTTCCCCCTGGCCGGCGACGAGCCGGTGCAGCGGGTGCTGCCGGACCTCGCTCCGGACGTCGCGATCGAGGACGTGGAGCCGGGGCTTGTCTCCGCCCGCCTGGACGCGGAGGCCTGGCGGCCGTTCGCGCTGGAGCGCGGGCCGCTGCTGCGGGCGCGGATCTTCAGGAGCCCGGACGGGGAGACGGTCCTGCTGGCCGTCCACCACATCGTGGCCGACTTCGCCTCGCTGGCGGTGATGGCGCGGGACCTCGCGGCGCTCTATCAGGGGGGAGACGCTGGAGCCGCCGGCGCTGCGCTACGCCGACTACGTCCACTGGCAGGCCGGGGTGCTGGCCGGCCCGCGCGGCGAGCGGCTCTGGGAGTACTGGCGGCAGCGGCTGGCCGGCGTGCGCGACCTCGACCTGCCGGCCGACCATCCGCGGCCGCCGGTGCAGACCTGGCGCGGCGGCGCCCGCGCGGCGGCGATCCCGCCGGCGCTGGTGGCCGCGCTGCGCGAGTTGGGCGCCCGGCGGAGCGCCACGCCGTTCATGACGCTGCTGGCGGTCTTTTCGGCGCAGCTCGCCCGCTACACCGGGCAGGAGGACTTCGCCGTCGGCGCTCCGGTGGCGGGGCGGACGCTGCCGGAGCTCGCGCCCCTGGTGGGCTACTTCGTCAACGCCCTTGCCCTGCGGGCCGACCTCTCCGGCGAGCCGAGCTTCGAGCGGCTGCTCGAGCGGACGCGGCGCGCGGCGCTGGAGGGGATGGAGCACGGCGAGCTCCCGTTCCCGCTCGTCGCCGAGCGGCTGCGGCCGGAGCGCGACCCGGCCCGCTCGCCCATCTTCCAGGCCATGCTGGTGCTCCAGCAGGGGCGCCCCCAGGACCCGCCGGGGCTCGCCGGCTTCTCGCTGGGGGAGGCCGGAGCGCGGCTGGAGCTGACCGGGCTGCCGCTCGAATCGGTGCGGTTGGCGGAGCGGCGGGCGCAGTTCGATCTCACCCTGCGCCTGGCCGACGACGGCCGCGGCGGGCTCGGCGTGTCGCTGGAGCACAACGCCGACCTCTTCGACGGCACGACCGCCGAGCGCATGCTCGGGCATTTCCTGAGCCTCCTCCAGGCGGCGGTCGCGGCGCCGGAGGCCCCGGTCTGGCACCTCCCCCTGCTCTCGCCGGCCGAGCGCCGGCAGGCGGTGGGGGAGAGCGCGGCGCCGCGCCAGGACGGGCTCCTCCTGCACCAGCTCTTCGAGGCCCAGGCGGCACGCACGCCGGACGCCGAGGCGGTGGTGGCGGGGGATCTGCGGCTGACCTACGGCGAGATGAACGCCCGGGCGAACCGGCTCGCCCGCCGCCTGCGGCGGCTCGGGGTGGGGCCGGACGACCGGGTGGGCATCTGCCTGCGCCGGTCCGAGCGGATGATGGTGAGCCTGTTCGCCGTGCTGAAGGCGGGGGGCGCCTACGTGCCCATGGACCCGACCTACCCGCGCGAGCGGCTGGCGCTGATCCTCGAGGACTCCGGGACGCGCGTGGTGATCGGCGAGGCGGCGACCGCCCCGCGCCTGGCGGCGGAGAGCGGCTCCCGCTGGCTCGACCTGGACGGCATGGACTCCGTCGGGATCGCCGCCGAGAGCCCGGAGAACCCCGAGCCGGCGATCGGCCCCCGCAACCTGGCCTATCTCATCTATACGTCGGGGTCCACCGGCCTCCCCAAGGCGGTGGCGATCGAGCACCGGAGCCCGGTGGCGCTGATGCGCTGGGCGCGCGGAGTCTTCGCCGACGAGGAGCTCGCCGGCGCGCTCGCCGCGACCTCGATCGGGTTCGACGTCTCGGTGTTCGAGATCTTCGCCCCGCTCTCCTGGGGCGGGCGGATCTTCGTCGCCGAGAACCTGCTGGCGCTGCCCGGCCTGCCGGCGGCCGGCGAGGTGAGCATGGTCTGCGGCGCCCCCACGGCGGTGGCCGAGCTGGTGCGCATCGGCAAGTTCCCGTCCTGGGTGCGGACGGTCAACCTCGGCGGCGAAGCGGTGCCGCCGGCGCTGGTCGAGGCGCTCGCCGCGGCGGCCCCCGGGGCGCGCATCCTCGACGTCTACGGGCCTACGGAGGACACGGTCTACTCGGCCTTCTCGCGGCTGGAGCCCGGGCGTCCCGTCCTCATCGGCGTGCCGGTGACCGGCACCCGCATCCACCTCCTGGACGCGCGCGGGGAGCTGGTGCCGGCGGGGATCCCCGGCGAGATGTTCCTGGCCGGCGAGGGGCTGTCGCGCGGCTATCTCGGCCGGCCCGCCCTCACCGCCGAGCGGTTCGTCCCCGACCCGTTCGGCCCCGAGCCCGGCGCCCGCCTCTACCGCACCGGGGATCTCGCCCGCCGGCTGCCGGACGGCACCGTCGACTACCTCGGGCGGATCGACCACCAGGTGAAAGTGCGGGGCTTCCGCGTCGAGCTGGGGGAGATCGAGTCGGCGCTCGTCCGGCATCCGCGGCTGCGTGAAGCCGTCGTGGTCGCCCGCGACGACGGCGACCGCGGGCAGCGGCTGGTGGCCTACGTCGTGCCCGCGGACGTCGCCGCCGCGGAGCTGCGCGGCTTCCTGCGCGGCAGCCTGCCGGAGTACATGATCCCCTCGGCCTTCGTCGGCCTCGACGCCCTGCCGCTGTCGGCCAACGGCAAGGTCGACCGCCGCGCCCTGCCCGATCCCTCCGGCTCTGGGGAGGCGGCCCCGGCCGGAGCCTTCCGGACCCCGGTCGCGGAGATGCTCGGCGGTCTGGCCGCCGAGGTGCTCGGCGTCGAGCGGGTGGGTCCGAACGACGATTTCTTCGCGCTCGGCGGCCATTCGCTGCTCGCCACCCGGCTGCTGGCGAGGGTGTCGCGCCTGTTCGGCGTCGACCTGCCGGTCAGCAGCGTCTTCCTCTACCCGACCGTGGGGGCTCTCGCGGAGCGGATCGCCGAGGCCTCCGGGGGAGCGGCGGCGCCGCCGGTCCGGCCGGCGCCGCGCCCGCCCGGCGGCGCGCTGCCGCTCTCCTTCGCCCAGCGCCGTCTCTGGCTCCTCGACCGCTTGGCGCCGGGGAGCCCCGCCTACCATCTGCCGGGAGCCGTGCGCCTGTCGGGCCCCCTCGACCTCGCGGCCCTGGAGGCCGCCCTGGGGGGCGTGGTGAGCCGGCACGAGGCGCTGCGCACCGTCTTCCGCGCCGAGGGGGACGAGCCGGTGCAGGTTCCCGCGGCGGCGCGGGCGGTCGCCCTGCCGCGGGTCGACCTCGCGGCGCTCCCCGCCGCGGTGGCCGGGGCCGAGGCCGGCCGGCTGGCCCGCGCGGTGGCGGTGGCGCCGTTCGATCTCGCGCGCGGTCCCCTCTGGCGCGCGATCGCCCTCCGGATCGCCGCCGGCGAGCACCTGCTGGCGATCACCCTGCATCACATCGTGGCGGACGGCTGGTCGATGGAGATCCTGGTCGCCGAGCTGGCCGCCCTCTACGAGGCGTTCGCCGCCGGCCGCCCGTCGCCGCTCCCCGCGCTGCCGGTCCAGTACGCCGACTGGGCGGTCTGGCAGCGCGACTGGCTGCGCGGCGGCAGGTTGGCGGCGGAGGTCGACTGGTGGCGCGAGCGGCTCGCCGGCTCGACCCCTCTCGAGCTGCCGGCCGACCGCCCCCTGCCGGCATCCCGCTCGGGGCGCGGCGGCACGCGGGCGGCCGTGCTGCCGGCGGCGACGTCGGCGGCTCTGGAGCGGCTCGCCCGGCGCGAGGGGGCGACCCCGTTCATGGTCCTGCTCGCCGCCTTCCAGGCCCAGCTCGCGTACTACACCGGGGCTCCCGCGGTGGCGGTCGGCTCGCCGGTGGCGAACCGCGGCCGCGCCGAGGTCGAAGGGTTGATCGGCTTCTTCGTCAACATGCTGGTGCTGCGGACCCCGGTCGGCGGCGACCCCGGATTCCTGGAGCTGCTGGCGCGGGTGCGCGAGGTCTGCCTGGGCGCCTACGCCCACCAGGACGTCCCCTTCGAGCGGCTGGTGGAGGAGCTGCGGCCGGAGCGCCAGCGGGGGCGCAACCCCCTCTTCCAGGTCGTCTTCCAGCTCGAGCAGCCGATCGCGCTCGAGCGGCTGGGCGCGGCGGCCGCCGAGGTGCGGCGGCTGGCGACCGGCACCGCGAAGTTCGACCTCACCTTGAGCGTGGTCCGCGAGCGCGAGGGCTTCGCGGCCGTCCTGGAGTACGACGCCGATCTCTTCGATCCGGCCACCGCCGACCGCATGCTGGGCCACTGGCGCACCCTCGCGGAGGGGATCGCGGCCGGCCCGGAGGCCCGCCTCTCCGAGCTGCCGCTGCTCACCGCCGCGGAGGCGGCGCAGATCCGCGCCTGGAGCGGCGCCGGCGTGGAGCGTACCCGCGCAATCCACGATCCACGGGCTGTTCGCGGAACAGGCCGCCAGGGCGCCGGAGGCGGTGGCGCTCACGACCGCCGGCGCGCGGATCTCCTATGCCGAGCTCGACGCGCGGGCCGGCCGCCTGGCGGCGCGGCTGTCGGCGGCGGGCGCCGGCCTGGAGGCGCGGATCGGCCTCTACGTCGAGCGCTCGCCGGCGCTGGTCGCCGGCATGCTGGGCATCCTCGAGGCGGGGGGCGCCTACGTGCCGCTCGATCCCGCCTATCCCGCCGAGCGGCTGGCGTGGATGGCGGCGGACGCCGGGCTCGGCCTGCTGGTCGTCGAGGCGGGCCTCGCCGGCTCCCCCGCGCTGCCGGGCGGGATCCCCCGCGTCCTCGTGGACGCCGGCGGCGAGCTGGTGGAAGCGGAGGAGAAGATGGCGAAGGCTGGGCTCCGCTCCGGCCGGCCCGGCCCTGACCCCGAAACGCTGGCCTACGTGATGTACACCTCCGGCTCCACCGGCCAGCCGAAGGGGATCGAGGTGCCCCATCGCGCCGTGGTGCGGCTGGTCCGCGGCGCCGACTACGCCCGCTTCGGGCCGGACGAGGTCTTCCTCCAACTGGCGCCCGCCTCCTTCGACGCGGCGACCTTCGAGATCTGGGGCGCGCTGCTCAACGGCGGGCGCCTGGCCCTGCTCCCCGGCGGCGCGCCGTCGCTGGAGGAGCTGGGCGCGGCGGTGGCCCGCGAGGGGGTGACGACGCTCTGGCTGACCGCCGGCCTCTTCCACTCCCTGGTCGAGAGCCGGCCGGAGGCGCTGCGCGGGGTCTCGCAACTGCTCTCCGGCGGCGACGTCCTCTCGGCCCCCCACGTCCGGCGGGTGCTCGCGGCGCTCCCCGGCCTCACCCTGATCGACGGCTACGGCCCCACCGAGAACACCACGTTCACCACCTGCCACCCGATGCGGGACGCGGACGCGGTGGCCGACCCGGTCCCGATCGGCCGCCCGATCGCCGGCACCACGCGTCCACCTCCTGGACGGCGATCTGCGGCCGGTGCCGGCGGGGGTGCCCGGCGAGCTCTACGCCGGGGGGGACGGCCTCGCCCGCGGCTATCGCGGCCGGCCGGACCTGACGGCCGAGCGCTTCGTGCCCGACCCCTTCGCGACCCAGGGGGGCGAGCGGCTCTACCGCACCGGCGACCTCGCCCGCTGGCGGCCGGACGGCACGATCGAGTTCCTCGGCCGGCGCGACCAGCAGGTGAAGATCCGCGGCTTCCGCGTCGAGCCCGGCGAGATCGAGGCGGCCCTCCTGCGCCACCCGGAGGTGGCGGAGGCGGCCGTGGTGGCCCGCGAGGAGGCGGGCGGCAAGGCGCTGGCCGCCTATGTCGTGCCGCGGGCGGCGGGAGACCCCCTGCCCGCAGACCTGCGCGAGCACCTGCGGGGGCTCCTCCCGGAGCACATGCTCCCCTCCCGCCTGACCGCCCTTCCCGGGCTCCCCCTGACCGCCAACGGCAAGGTGGACCGCCGGGCGCTCGCGGCGCGCCGGGGAGGAGACGGCCGGAGCCGCCGACCTCACCTTCCCCCGCACCCTGCTGGAGGAGCGGCTGGCGGAGATCTGGAGCGAGGTGCTGGGGGGGCGCGGGTCGGCGTCCACGACGACTTCTTCGCCCTCGGCGGCCACTCGCTGCTCGCCATCCGCGTGCTGTCGCGGATCCACGACGTGCTGGGCGTCGCGGTGTCGATGGCCGATCTGTTCGCGGCGCCGACCGTGGCCGGGCTGGCGGAGCGGCTGGCCATCGGCGACGAGGAGATCGCCGCCGTCTCCGGGTCTGCCCGGGCTGCCGCCGGCGTCGCCGGAGCTCCGCGCGGGGGCCTCCCGGCAGGACTCCCACGCCGCGGAGCGGCCGCGCACGCCGCTGGAGCAGCGGCTGGCGGAGATCTGGAGCGAGGTGCTCGGCGTCGGCCGGGTGGGCCTGCACGACGACTTCTTCGATCTCGGCGGCCATTCCCTGCTGGCCCACCGGGTGACCCTGCGGATCGCCGAGGAGACCGGGGTCGACCTCCATCTGCAGACCCTGTTCGAGGCGCCGACGGTGGCGGCCCTGGCGCGCCATATTTCGGAGGAGTTCCCGGAGGCGCTCGCGGGCGGCGCGGCGGCGGAGCGCGAGGCGGAGCTGCCGGCGCTGGCGGAGCAGGCGCACCCGCTCTCCTTCGCCCAGCAGCGCCTCTGGCTCCTCGACCTGATCGAGCCCGGGAGCGCGAAGTACAACGTGCCGGTCGCGGTGCGGCTGGAAGGCGGCCTGGAGACCGGCCTGCTGATCCGCGCGCTGGCGGAGATCGTCCGCCGCCACGAGCCGCTGCGCACGGTCTACGCCCGGATGGACGGCGAGCCGGTGCAGGCGGTGCTGCCGCCGCCGGCGGCCTCCGGCCTCGCCTTCGCGCGGGTGGACTTGAGCGGCCTGCCGGCGCCGGCGCGCGACCGGGCGCTGCGGCAGGGCCTGAACGCCGAGGCCGCGCGGCCGTTCGACCTCGCGCGCGGGCCGGTGGTCCGCTTCCTCCTGCTCGACCTCGGAGCGGATCTCGGAACCGAGCGGCGGGCGCTGATGGCGACCTTCCACCACATCGCCACCGACGGCTGGTCGATGGCGATCTTCTTCCGCGAGCTGGCGGTCCTCTACGCCGACTTCGCCGCCGGCCGGCCGCCGTCCCTGCCGGAGCTGCCGGTGCGCTACGCCGACTGGGCGGTCTGGCAGCGGCAGGCCCTGGCCGGCGGCGCCCTCGACGCGCAGCTCGCCTACTGGCGGCGGCAGCTCGCCGGCCTGCCGGTGCTGGCGCTGCCCGCCGACCGGCCGCGCTCCGCGGCCACCGGCGACCGCGGCGCCAGCCGGGTGGTGCCCCTGCCGGCCGATCTGGCCGGCCGCCTCCGCGGCCTCGGCAGCGGCGAGGGGATCACGGTCTTCATCGCCCTGCTGTCGGGCTTCGCGGCGGCCCTCGGCGCGCCTGAGCGGCCAGGACGATCTCGGGGTGGGCCTCACCTCCGCCGGGCGCAGCCGGCTGCACACCGAGGGGCTGATCGGCTTCTTCGTCAACACCCTGGTGGCGCGCGCCCGGCTGGAGGACGACCCGCCGTTCGGGGCGCTGCTGCGGCGGGTGCGCGATACCGTGCTGGCCGCCCAGAGGCATCAGGACGTCCCCTTCGAGCGGCTGGTCGAGGAGCTCCAGCCGGAGCGGGTCGCCGGCCTCACCCCGCTCTTCCAGACCGCCTTCACCTATCTGGCCAGCCCGCTCTCGCCGGTGCCGATGCGGGGTCTCGCCGTCGAGCTGCTGGACGTCGAGGTGGGGGTGGCGAAGTTCGACCTGACGCTGTCGGTCTACGAGAGCGGCGGGCGCCTGAGCGGCTGGGTGGAGTACCGCACCGGGCTCTTCGATCCCGCCACCGTCGAGCGCTGGATGGGGCACCTGCGGGTGCTGCTGGAGACGGCGGCGGCCGACCCCGCCCGCCGGCTATCGGAGCTGCCGCTGCTCTCGGCGGCCGAGCGCTGGCAGGTGGCGGGGGAGTGGAACGCCACCGCCCCGCCGCTCCCCGTGGAGCGCTGCCTGCACGAGCTGGTCGCGGCCCAGGCGGCGCGCACGCCCGACGCTCCGGCGGTGGTCGCCGAGGACGGGGAGCTGACTCTATCGCGAGCTCGATCGCCCGGGCGAACCGGCCTGGCCCGCCGCCTGTCGCCGCCGGGGTCGGGGCCGGAGGTGGCGGTGGGCCTCTTCGCCGAGCGCTCGCCGGACGATGGTCGTCGGCCTGCTGGCCATCCTCAAGGCCGGCGGCGCCTACGTGCCGCTCGATCCCGGGTACCCCGCCGAGCGCCTGGCCGGCATGCTCGCCGACTCCGGCGCGCCGGTGCTGCTGGCGCCGGAGGCCAGCTGGCCGGGACGCTGCCGCCGGCACCGCGCGCGCGGTGCTCTTCCTGGATCGATGGACGACGGCGGCGATCGCGCACGGAGCGCGGCCGATGCCGCCGTTGCCGGGTCGCGCCACCGCGGCCAACCTCGCCTGCGTCATCTACACCTCGGGCTCGACGGGCCGGCCCAAGGGGGTGGTGCTGCCGCATCGCGGCCTGGTCAACCGGCTGCTCTCGGCGCAGGAGACCTACCGGCTGACCGCCGCCGACGCGGATCGCTCCTCAAGTTCGGCCGCCAGCTTCGACGTCGCGATCTGGGAATGCTTCGCGCCGCTGATCGCCGGCGGCGCGGCTGGTCGTCGCCGCGCGCGGACGGCCACCAGAGACCGCGGACCTGGCACGCGCGCGCATCGTCGAGCTGCCGGGCTGACCGTGGTCCATCTTCGTACCGTCGATGCTGGACCTGGTCCTGCGCGATCTGGAGGCGGCCGGCGCGTGCCGGCTCGCTGCGCCAGGTCCTCTCCGGCGGCGAGGCGCTGCCGCCGGCGCTGCGCGAGCGCTTCCTCGCGGCGGCGGCTGGCCGGGAGTGCCGCCTGCACAACGAGCTACGGACCGACCGAGATCGTCGATCGACGTCACCCGCCAGGGTGGATGCGCGGCGGGAAGCGGGCGCGCGGCCGGTCCCGATCGGCTGGCCGTCTGCCCGGCCGCTCGGCGCATCTGCTCGACCGCGCGGCGCGGCAGGCGCCGGTCGGCGTTCCCGGGGAGCTGTGCCTGGGCGGCGTGGCTGGCGCGAGGCTACTCTGGACGGATCCGGCGCTGACGGCCGAGCGGTTCGTGCCCGACCCCTTCGGCGTCTTCGGCGTCGTGGGCGAGCGCCTCTACCGACACCGGCGACCTCGTCCGGCGCCGCTGCCGGCGGCAACCTGGAGTTCCTGCGGCGCGCCGACCAGCAGTTCAAGGTGCGGGGCTTCCGCATCGAGCCGGGGGAGATCCAGTCGGCCCTCCTCGCGCATTCGGCGGTCGCGAGGCGGCGGTGGTCGCCCTGGCGCCGAGGGGGCGCGAGCCGCAACTGGCCGCCTACTTGGTGCCGGGCCGGGAAGGGCGGCCGCGGCCGCCGAGCTGAGCGACTTCCTGCGCGCCCGCGGCTGCCGGGGTACATGATCCCCGCCGCTGTTCGTGCCGCCTGGACGCCCTGCCGCTGACGCCCACGGCAAGCTCGACCGCCGCGCCCTGCCGGCCCCCGAGGCGGCGAGGCGGCGGCCGGCCAGGCTGTCGACGACGCCCCGGCCACCCCGGCGGAGGAGCTGCTGGCGGGCATCTGGAGCGGTCTGCTCGGCGTCGAGAGGGTGGGGGCCCACGACGACTTCTTCGCTCTCGGCGGCCACTCGCTGCTCGCCATCCAGGCGATCTCGCGGATGCGCGAGGCCTTCGGCGTCGAGCTGGCGCCGGCCGAGCTGTTCGCGGCGCCGACGCCGGCCGGCCTGGCGCGGCGTCTCGCCGAGCTGCGCGGCGAAGACCGCGCCGCCCTGCCGCCGCCGCGGCCGGCTGCCGCGCGATCCGGCGGGGGAGCCGCTCTCCTTCGCCCAGGAGCGGCTCTGGTTCCTCCAGCAGCTCGAGCCGGAGAGCTCCGCCTACAACGTCCCCGGCGCGCTCCGGCTGCGCGGCCCCCTCCGCCCGGAGCTGCTGGCGCGGGCCCTGGGGGAGATCGCCCGGCGCCACGAGGCGCTGCGCACCGTCTTCCGGGAGGGTGCCGGCGGCGTCGCCGTGCAGATCGTCCTGCCGCCGTCCGCGGCGGCGCTGCCGGTCGTCGACCTGCGCGCCCTGCCGGATGCCGAGCCAGAGGCCGGGCGGCTGCTCGCCGGCGACGGCCCGGCGGCCGTTCGACCTCGCCGCCGGCCCGCTCGCCCGCACGCTGCTGCTGCGCACCGGCGGCGAGGAGCACCTGCTGGCGGTCGTCCTGCACCACGTCATCTCCGACGCCTGGTCGCTGCGCATCCTGCTGCGCGAGCTGGCGGCGCTCTACCGGGCGTTCGCCGCCGGCGAGCCCTCCCCCCTCCCCGAGCTCGCCCTCCAGTACGCCGACTTCGCGCGCTGGCAGCGGCAGCAGCTCGCGGGGGAGCGGCTGGAGGGGGAGCTGGAGCACTGGCGGCGGGTGCTCGCCGGCGCTCCCGAGATCCTCGACCTGCCGGCGGACCGCCCGCGCCCGGCGGCGCCCACCTTCGCCGCGGGGCGCAGCCCGGTCGTCCTGCCGGCCGCCCTGAGCGCCGACCTCCGCGCCCTCGCCCGCCGCCAGGGTTGGACGCCGTTCATGGTCCTGCTCGCGGCCTTCGACGCGCTGCTCGCCCGCCACACCGGCCAGCGCGACTTGGTGGTGGGGGCGCCGGTCGCCAACCGCAACCGCCTGGAGACCGAGGGGCTGATCGGCTTCTTCACCAACACCCTGGCCCTGCGGCTCGACCTCGCGGGGGACCCCCCGTTCCGCGCTCTCGTCCGCCGCGCCCGCGCCGCGACCCTGGAGGCCTACGCCCACCAGGACCTGCCGTTCGAGCGGCTGGTCGAGGATCTGGCGCCGCGCCGCGAGCGTGGGCTCAATCCCGATCTTCCAGGTGATGCTGGCGCTCAACGAGGTGCCGTCGCTCGCCCTCCTGGAGCTGCCGGGCCTGGAGGTCGAAGGGGGTGGAGATCGCGACGGAAGAGGCGAAGTTCGACCTCACCCTCTTCCTGGCCGAGGGCGCGGAAGGCTTCGCCGGCCACCTGGAGTTCAGCCTCGACCTCTTCGATCCGGCGACCGCCGACCGCCTGCTGGGGCATCTGCTCGTCCTGCTCTCCGGCGCGGTCGCGGCGCCGGAGACCCGCCTCTCCAGGCTCCCCCTGCTGATGCCCCTGGAGCGCGAGCAGATCGTCGCCTGGAGCCGGCCACCGCTGCCGCGCCGGCAGCCGTGGTGCGTCCACGAGCGGATCGCCGAGCTGGCCGCACGCCGGCCGGAGGCCGAGGCGGTCGTGGCCGGCGACGGCGAGGGCGAGAGCCTCACCTACGGCGAGCTGCTGCGGCGGGCCCGCCGGCTGGCCGGCCATCTGCGCGGGATGGGAGTCGGTCCGGACGTGCCGGTGGGGATCTTCCTCGACCGCTCGCTCGACCTCCCGGTCGCCATCCTCGGCACGCTGCTGGCGGGGGGCGCCTGCCTCCCGCTCGACCCCGGCTATCCGCCGGAGCGGCTGCGCCTGATGCTGGAGGACGCCCGGGTCCCCGTGGTGCTTACCGCGCCGGGGCTCGCCGGCGCGCTGCCGGAGGGGGACCGCCGGATCCTCCTGATCGCGGAGGCGCTCGCCGGGCCGGAGCCGGAGCCGGGACCGCTCGCCGCCGTCGACCCCGGCAACCTGGTCTACCTGATCTATACCTCCGGCTCCACCGGCAGGCCGAAGGGGGTCGCGATGACCCACGGCGCGATCTCGGCGATGCTCGACTGGCAGCTCCGCACCTCGCGGGCGGGCGGCGGCCGCACGCTGCAGTTCGCCGCCCTCTCCTTCGACGTCGCGTTCCAGGAGATCTTCTCGACCTGGTGCGCCGGCGGCGCCCTGGTGCTGGTCGCCGCCGACGTGCGGCGCGACCCGCCGGCGCTGCTGCGGCTGCTCGCAGGGCAGCGGGTGGAACGCCTCTTCCTCCCCTTCGTCGCGCTCCAGCAGCTCGCCCTGGCGGCGCGGCCGGGGGAGATCCCCACCCATCTGCGCGAGGTGATGAGCGCCGGCGAGCAGCTCTACGTCACGCCGCAGGTGGCCGCCCTGTTCGCGGCGCTGCCCGGCGCGGCGCTCTACAACCATTACGGCCCGTCGGAGACCCACGTCGCCACCTGGCTGCCGCTGGCCGGGGCGCCCGCGGGGTGGCCCGAGCGCCCGACGGTGGGGCGCCCCCTCGACCACGCCCGCGTCTTCCTGCTCGACGCCGACCTGCGGCCGGTGCCGGTGGGCGTCCCGGGGGAGCTGTTCGTGGGCGGCGCGGGCCTGGCGCGGGGGTACTTCTTCCAGCCGGAGCTGACGGCGGAGCGCTTCCTGCCTGATCCGTTCGACGACGTGGACGGCTGGGAGCCCGGGGCGCGGCTCTACCGGACGGGCGACCTCGCCCGCTGGCGCCCCGACGGCGAGATCGACTACCTCGGCCGCGGCGACCACCAGGTGAAGATCCGCGGCCAGCGCATCGAGCTGGCCGAGGTGGAGACCGCGCTCGCCCGCCATCCGGCGCTGCGCCAGGCCGCCGTGGCGGTGCGCGGCGCCGGCGCCGGCTCGCGCCGGCTGGTCGGCTACGTGGTCTTCCGGGAGGGCGTCAGAGACCCCCCGCGTTCGCCGAGCTCCGGGCGTTCCTGGCCGGCAGCCTGCCGGACGCCATGGTGCCGTCGGCCTGGATGCGGCTGGAGTCCCTGCCGCTGACCCCCAGCGGCAAGGTGGACCGCCGGTCGCTCCCGGCGCCCGAGGTGGAGGGGAGGGACGACCTCTCCCGCGCGCCCCGCGATCCGGCCGAGGAGCTGCTGGCGGCGATCTGGAGCGAGGTCCTGGGGAGCCGGCGGGTGGGCATCCACGACGACTTCTTCGAGCTCGGGGGGCATTCGCTGCTGGCCACCCAGGTGATGTCGCGGGTGCGCGAGGCGTTCAACGTCGAGGTCCCCCTGCGCCGCCTGTTCGAGGGGCCGACGCGTGGCCGAGCTGGCGCACGCCATCGAGGCCGCCCTCGCCGCCGGCGCTCCGGCCGCCGACGGGCCGATCCCGAGGGCGGGGCGGGACGGCTCCCTCCCCCTCTCCTTCGCCCAGGAGCGCCTCTGGTTCCTCGACCGCCTGCAGCCGGGGGAGACGGTCTACAACCTGCCGCTCGTCCTGCGGCTGCGCGGCGAGCTGGACGCCGCCGCCCTCGCCGCCGCCTTCGGCGAGATCGTGCGCCGCCACGAGGTGCTGCGCACCGTCTTCGTCGAGCGCGACGGCGAGCCCGTGCAGGTGGCGCTGCCGGCCGCGACCTGGGCGCTGCCGGCGGTCGACCTCGCCGGGCTGCCGGCGGCGGCGCGGGAGCGCGAGGCGGCGCGGCTCGCCGGCGAGGCGGCGTGGCCGTTCGACCTCGCCCGGGGCCCGCTGCTGCGCACCACCCTGCTGCGGCTCGGGGGGCGCGAGCACGGGCTGCTGCTCGACCTCCACCACATCGTCTCCGACGGCTGGTCGGTGGGGGTGCTGGTGCGGGAGATCGGCGCCCTCTACGCCGCCGCGCTGGAGGGGCGGCCGTCGCCGCTGCCGGAGCTGCCGATCCAGTACGCCGACTTCGCCCTCTGGCAGCGCCGCTGGCTCGCCGGCGAGGCGCTCGACCGCCACGTCGACTACTGGCGGCAGCGGCTGCGCGGCCTGCCGGCGGAGATCGAGCTCCCCGCCGACCGCCCCCGCCCGGCCGTGCCGTCGCACCGCGGGGCGGAGCACCGCTTCGGGCTCGACGGCCGGGCGGCGGCGGCGCTGGCGTCACTCGCGCGGCGCGAGGGGACGACGCCGTTCATGGCGCTCGCGGCGTCGATGCTGGCCCTGCTCTCCCGCCTGAGCGGCCGCCGCGACCTGGCGATCGGCATGCCGATCGCCAACCGCAACCGCGCCGAGACCGAGGGGCTGATCGGCTTCTTCGTCAACACCCTGGTGCTGCGGGCGGACCTCGCGGCGGCGCCCGGCTTCCTCGACCTGCTGCGCCAGGTGCGCGAGACCACCCTCGGCGCCTACGCCCACCAGGACCTGCCGTTCGAGAAGGTGATCGACGAGCTGCAGCCCGAGCGCGACCCGGCGCGGACGCCGTTCTTCCAGGTCATGTTCGCCCTCCAGAACACGCCGCTGCCGGCCGCCGACCTGCCCGGCCTCGCCCTCGCCGCCGAGGAGCCGCCGAGCCGCAACGCCAAGTTCGACCTCACCTTCGCGCTGGTTCACAATCAAACCCATGCGGGCGACGGGCTCTCGGCGGCGATCGAGTACGCGACCGACCTCTTCGATCCGCCGACGATCGTCCGTTTCGCCGGGCAGTGGCGCGAGCTGCTCGCCGCCGCCGTCGAGCGCCCCGACACGGCGCTGGCGGCGCTGCCGCTGCTCGCCGCCGGCCAGCGCCATCAGGTCCTCCAGGAGTGGAACGACACCGCCCGCGCCTGGGGGGACGACCCCGCCCTCCACCAGCTCTTCGAGCGCCAGGCCGACCTGCGGCCGGAGGCGCCGGCCGGGATCTGCCAGGGGGAGACGGTCACCTACGGCGAGCTGGAGGCGCGGGCGAACCGTCTGGCCCACCGCCTGCGGGCCCTGGGGGTGCGCCGCGGCGAGCCGGTCGGGCTCTGGATGGAGCGCTCGCTCGACCTGCTTGCCGCCGTGCTCGGCATCCTGAAGGCCGGGGGGCTGCTACGTGCCGCTCGACGCCGCTTGGCCGGCCGAGCGGGTGGAGTCGATCCTCGCCGGCACCGGCACCCGCGTGCTGGTCGCCGGCCGGGCGCTCCTGCCGGCGGTCCCCGAGGGGTCGGAGCGCCTGCCCGCGCTCGCCCACGTCGTCGTCCCCGGCGGAGCGGCGGAAATCCCCTTCCCGGCGACCCGGCCGGATCCGTGACGGCGATGCCGGCGACCCCGCCTACCTGATCCACACCTCCGGCTCGACCGGCGCGCCGAAGGGGATCGTCGTCCGCCACCGCTCGGCGGCGAACACCCTGCGCTGGAACAACGAGACGCTGGGGATCGGGCCGGGGGACCGCCACCTGTTCGTCAACTCGATCTGCTTCGACCTCTCGATCTACGACCTGCTGGGCATGCTCGGCGCCGGCGCCACGGTGCGGGTGGCCACCGAGGAGGAGCTGCGCGACCCCGAGCGGCTGGCGCGGGTGCTGCGGGAGGAGGGGATCACCACCTGGAGCTCGGCGCCCGCGGCGCTGCTGCAGCTCGTCCCCTTCTTCCCGCCGGCGGGGGAGGGGAGCGATCTGCGGCGCGTGCTGCTCGCCGGCGACTGGATCCCGCTCGCGCTGCCGGACCAGATCCGCGAGTCCTTCCCCGGCGCGCGGATCGCCAACTTCGGCGGCGCCACCGAGACCAGCGTCTGGTCGAACTGGTATCCCATCGGCGAGGTCGACCCCGCCTGGGCGGCGATCCCCTACGGCCGGCCGATCGCCAACACCCGGTACTACATCCTCGACGCCGCCCTCGCCCCCTGCCCGCCCGGCGTGCCCGGCGACAACTACATCGGCGGCGGCTGCCCGGCCCTCGGCTACGCCGGCCAGCCGGCGCTCACCGCCGAGCGGTTCGTCCCCGACCCCTTCTCGCCGCTGCCGGGGGCCCGCATGTACGCCACCGGCGACCGCGCGCGCTTCGGGCCGGACGGCACGATGGAGTTCCTGGGCCGGGTCGACTTCCAGGTCAAGGTGCGCGGCTACCGCATCGAGCTCGGGGAGATCGAGTCGGCGCTCCTGCGCCATCCCCAGGTGCGCGAGGCGGTGGCGCTGGCGCGCGAGGACGTGGCGGGGGAGAAGCGGCTGGTCGCCTACGTGGTGCCCGCGCGGAGCGGGCCGGCGCCGGTGCCGGCCGAGCTGCGCGAATCCCTGCAGCGGGTGCTGCCGGAGTACATGGTCCCCTGGTCGTTCGTGATCCTCGACCGCCTGCCGGTCACCGCCAACGGCAAGCTCGACCGCCACGCCCTGCCCTCGCCGCGGGAGGCCGCGGCCCTGGCCGCGGAGGGGGAAACGGAGGCCTACGTCGCGCCGCGCAGCGAGCTCGAGCGGGCGATCGCCGAGGTCTGGCGCGAGGTGCTGCAACTGGAGCGCGTGGGGGTGCACGACAACTTCTTCGAATCCGGCGGCAGCTCGCTGCTGATCGTCAAGCTCCACGGCCGTCTCCACGAGGCGCTCGGGCGGGAGATCCCGGTCATGGAGCTGTTCCGCCACACCACCATCGACGCCCTGGCCCGCAAGCTGTCCGAGGCGCCGCCGCCGGCGGGCGCCGCGCCGGTGGAAGAGGCGAGGACCGGGCAGACGCGCGAGCGGGCGCGCTCCCGTCAGGATTCGCTGCGGCAGCTCCGGGAGACCCGCGCGGGCCGCCGCGGCAAGACGGACTGAAGACAGAGTGAGAGTGAAAGGAAGAGTTCCCGATGAGTGAATCCACACGATACCTCCCCGGCCCAGGGGATCGCCATTGTCGGTATGTCCGGCCGGTTTCCCGGCGCCGGCTCGCTCGAGCAGTTCTGGCGCAATCTTCGCGACGGCGTCGAGTCCATCACCCGCTTCACCGAGAGCGAGCTGATCGAGGCCGGGATCGATCCCGCCCTGGTGCGCGATCCCGCCTACGTGGCGGCCAAGGGGGTGGTCGAGGGGGTCGAGATGTTCGAGCCCGCCTTCTTCGGCTTCACGCCACGCGAGGCCGAGCTGATGGACCCGCAGCACCGGCTGCTGCTCGAGTGCGCCTGGGAGGCCCTGGAGGACGCCGGCGTCGATCCCGACCGCTTCCCGGGGCGCGCGGCGGTCTACGTCGGCACCGGCACCAGCTCGTACCTGCTGTCGAACCTGCTGCCGAACGCCGAGGAGCTGCGCCGCGCCGGCACGCTCCAGGTGCTGATCCTCAACGACCGCGATTTCGCCGCCACCCGGCTCTCCTACAAGCTGAACCTGCGGGGGCCCAGCGCCCTGGTGCAGACCGCCTGCTCGACCGCGCTGATGGCCGTCCACGTGGCCTGCCAGAGCCTGCTCGCCGGCGAGGCCGACCTGGCGGTCGCCGGCGGCGTGTCGATCGGCGCGCCGGTCAAGGAGGGGTACCTCTACCAGGAGGGGAGCATCTCCTCGCCGGACGGCCTCTGCCGCTCCTACGACGCCCAGGCGGGCGGCTCGGTGGCGGGGACGGGCGCCGGCATCGTGGTGCTCAAGCGCCTGGCCGATGCCCTGGAGGCGGGGGACACCGTCCACGCCGTCATCCTCGGCTCGGCGGCCAACAACGACGGCTCGGCCAAGGTGGGGTTCACCGCCCCCAGCATCGAGGGGCAGGCGGAGGCGATCGCCGAGGCCCTGCTGATGTCCGGCGTCGATCCGGACACCATCGGCTACGTCGAGGGGCACGGCAGCGCCACCGCCCTCGGCGATCCCATCGAGGTCTCGGCCCTGCGCCAGGCCTTCGCGCAGGCCGGGCACGGCGGCGGCCCGTGCGCCCTGGGGTCGGTGAAGAGCAACATCGGCCACCTCAACGCGGCGGCCGGCGTCGCCGGGCTGATCAAGACCGCGCTGGCCCTGCGCCACCGCACGATCCCGCCCAGCGTCCATTTCGAGACGCCGAACGCGCAGGTCGACTTCGGCCCCTTCCAGGTGCCGACGGCGGCCCTCCCCTGGGAGCGCGGGGACTTCCCCCGCCGGGCCGGGGTGAGCTCGTTCGGCCTCGGCGGCACCAACGTCCATGCCGTGCTGGAGGAGGCGCCCGAGCGCGGGCCCTCCAGCCCGTCGCGCCCCTGGCAACTGCTGCCGCTCTCGGCGCGCACGCCGTCGGCGCTGGCCGTTCAGGGCTCCCGCCTGGCCGACCGGCTGGAGGCGGGCGATCTCGGTCTGGCGGATATCGCCTTCACCCTGCAGACCGGCCGCCGGGCCTTCGCCCACCGCCGGGCGGTGGTCTGCCGCGACGTCGCCGGGGCGGCCGCCGCCCTGCGTGAGGGGCGCGGCGCCGCCGGCGTCTTCGAGGGGGGCCAGCGGCCGGTGGTCTTCCTCTTCCCGGGCCTCGGCGACCACTACGTGGACATGGGGCGCGAGCTCTACGACTCCGAGCCCGCCTTCGCCGCCGAGGTGGACCGCTGCGCGGAGATCCTGCGCCCCTACCTGGGCGCCGACATCCGCGAGATCCTGTTCTCGGCCGGTCCGCGCGCCGCGAAAGCTGCCGGCGAGCGCCAGACCGACCTGCGGGCGATGCTCCGCCGCGGCGGGGAGCCTGCGGACGAGGCCTCCCGCCGGCTCGCCCGCACCGAGCACGCGCAGCCCATCCTGTTCGCCGTCGAGTACGCGCTGGCGCGGCTGCTGATGGCCTGGGGCATCACGCCGCAGGCGATGATCGGCTACAGCCTGGGCGAGTACGTGGCCGCCTGCCTGGCGGGCGTGCTCTCGCTGGAGGACGCCCTGGCCCTGGTGGCGCGGCGGGCGAAGCTGATCCAGGAGCTCCCCGCCGGCGCCATGCTCGCCGTGCCGCTCGCCGAAACCGAGGTGCGGCCGCTGCTCGACGAGCGCCTCGCCATCGCCGCCACCAACGGCCCGCACTTCTGCGTCGCCGGCGGTCCCGAGGAGGCGGTCGCCGCGCTCGAGGCCCGGCTCGCTGCGCGCGGGGTGACCTGCATGCGGCTGACCACCACCCACGCCTTCCATACGCCGATGATGGGGCCGGCCGTGGAGGCGCTCGACCCGACGGGCCGGCACGGTGCGCACGGGGGCGCCGAAGATCCCCTACCTGTCGAACGTCACCGGCACCTGGATCACCGCCGCCGACCTCCAGGACCCCGGCTACTGGGCGCGCCACATGGTCCAGCCGGTGCGCTTCGCCGAGGGGGTGGCCGAGCTGCTGCGCGATCCCGGCCGCGTCATGGTCGAGGTCGGGCCGGGCGGGACCCTCGCCACGCTGGTGCGCCAGCACCCCGAGGGGGGCGCCGGCCGGCTCGCCGTGGGGACGATGCGGCGGGCCAGCGAGGAGGGCTCGGATCTCGCCCTGCTGCTCGACGCTCTCGGCCGCCTCTGGGTCGAGGGCGTGCCGTTCGACTCCGAGGCGCTCTTCGCCGGCGAGCGGCGGCATCGCGTGCGACTGCCGACCTACCCCTTCGAGCGTCAGCGGTATTGGATCGATCCACCCAGGGGTGGCGCGGCATCCGCCGTGACCCCTGAGACGGCGCCGGCGTCGGCCGGCACCCGCCCCGATCCGGCGGACTGGTTCTGGTCGCCGGTCTGGAAGCAGGCGCCGCTGGCGGCGCCCGCCGCCGCCGAGGGGGACGGCGACTGGCTGATCTTTCTCGACGGCGGCGGCCTGGGCGCCCGGCTGGCCGAGCGGCTGCGGCGCGACGGGCGGACCGTCTCCACCGTCGCCACCGGTACGGGCTTCCAGGTGGACGGCGAGGCCGATCACGATCGATCCGGCCCGGCGGCAGGACTACGACAGCCTGGTCCAGCATCTGCGCGCCGGGGGCGGGGAGCTCCCCGCCAGGGTCCTCCACCTCTGGGGGGTGACCGGCGCCGAGCCCGGCTTCGACGAGGCGCAGGCGCGGGGGCTGCTCAGCCTGATCTTCCTGGAGCAGGCGGTGACCGCCGGCGGCGGCGGGAGTTCGCCGGTGCACCTCGCCATGGTGGCCGACGGCCTGCACGACGTGGCGGACGGCGATCCGGTCCATCCGGGCAAGGCGACGGTCCTCGGCGCCGTCAAGGTGATCCACCAGGAGTCGACGCGGCTGACCTGCGCCTGCATCGACGTCGTGCCGCCCCCCGCGGGCTCTCCCGCGGAGGAGCGGCTGATCGACCAGCTCCTGGCCGAGGCGTCGCTGGCGGCCGACGGCCGGCTCGACGGCGCGGTCGCCTACCGCGGCCGGCGGCGCTGGGTGCGCGCCTTCGAGCCGGTCGGGCTGCCCGGGGGCGACGCGGCCTCGCGTCTCGTCGCCGGGGGCGCCTACCTGGTCACCGACGGCGTCCACGGCGGCGGCGCGGCTCTCGCCGAGCTGCTGCTGCGGTCGCTGGGCGCGCGGGTGGCGCTGGTGGTGCCGCCGCAGTTCCCGCCGCCCGAGCGCTGGGAAGGGTGGGAGGGGCTGCCGGCGGTGCCGCCGGGGGCCGATGTCCTCGGCGCCGCGGTGAAACGGCTGTCCGGCCTCGCGGCGGAGGAGCGGGAGCGCCTGCTGCTGGTGCGCGCCGGGTCCGCCGAGCCGGACGCGGTCCGCGCGGCGCTGGCAGAGGCCCGCGCCGCCCTCGGCCCGCTCCAGGGGGTGTTCCACACCGCGGGCGCCTTCACCGGCGGGCTGATCCAGCTCAAGACCGCCGAGGCCCTGCGCGCCGCCGTCGATCCCGCGGCGCTGGGCGCCGAGGCCTGGCTGGCGGCCCTCGCGGCCGAGCCGGAGCCGCCGGCCTTCGTCCTGCTGATGTCCTCGACCCTGGCGTTCACCGGCGGGCTCGGGCAGCTCGACATCGCCGCCGCCGGCGCCTTCCTGGACGCCCTGGCCCGGCGGCACGCCGCCGGGGATGGCCCGTTCGGCCCGTTCATCGTCGCGGCGCACTGGGATCCCTACCAGTGGGACGGCTGGCTGATCGCCGCCGCGGCCGGCGGCGCCGGGTTGCAGCCGGCGGAGATCCAGAAGAACCTGGAGGCCTGGAGCATCGCCGCCGAGCGCAGCGGCGAGGCGATGCGCCGGCTGCTCGCCTCCACCCTGCCGCAGGTGATCGTGGCCTCGCGCGACCTGCCGGCGATGATCGCGGAGGCGGACGCGATCACCGCCGACACCCTGTTCGCCCAGATGGCGCCGATGCACCGCGGCGAGAAGGCGCAGCGCCCCGGGCTCGCCACCGCCTATGCCGAGCCGCGCGACGAGCGCGAGCGGCAGCTCGCCGCCCTCTGGGAGGAGCTGTTCGGGATCGCGCCGATCGGCATCGAGGACAGCTTCCTCGAGCTCGGCGGCCACTCCCTGCTGGCGATCCAGATGGTGACCCAGATCCGCGCCCTGTTCGAGGCCGACCTGCCGGTGACGGCGCTGTTCGAGGCCCCCACCATCGTCGAGCTGGCGAAGCTGATCGGGCGGGCCAAGGGGGAGGAGAGCGCCGAGGACATCGAGGCCCTGCTGGCGCTGATCGAGGGGCTCTCGCCCGACGAGGCGGCCGAGAAGCTGGCGGCGATGGGGGCCGCGCTGTGAGCGTCGCCGAGCGCCTCTCGGCGCTCACCCCGGAGCAGCGCGCCCTGTTCGAGGCGCTGCGCCGCAAGCAGCAGGAGAGCCAGGCCGCGAAACCCCTCCTGCCGCCGCCGGTGCGCCGGGTCACCGGCCCCACCGCGGCCGGCGACTGGCCGCTGTCGATCGACCAGGAGCGGCTCTGGCGCATGCACCGGGAGAACCCCGCCCTGGTCTCCTGGAACGTCGACGCCGCCAGCCGCATGCGCGGGGAGATCGCGGTGCCGGCGCTGGCGGCGGCCCTGCGCGAGCTGATCCGCCGCCACGCCGCCTGGCGCGCCACCTTCCCGCTGGTCGACGGCCGGCCGGTGCAGCGGATCGTCGAGCCGGCCGAGCTGGACTTCGCGCTGATCGACGTCTCGGCCCTGCCGGCGGAGCGCCGCGAGGCCGCGGGGCGCCGCGCCCTGTTCGACCGCACGCGGGCGGTCTTCGACCTCGAGCGCGGGCCGCTGGTGCGCGCCGCCCTCGTGCGCACGGCGGCAGGGGAGCACTTCTGCCTGCTCACCGTGCACCACATCGCGACCGACTGGATCACCTTCCAGATCGCTTTCCAGGAGCTGATGGCGCTCTATGACGCCGCCCGCGCCGGAGCCTCGAGCCCGCTGCCGGAGCCCGCGCTGCAGTTCCCGGACTACGCCGTCTGGGAGCGCGAGCGGTGGAGCGGCGAGACGCTGCGGGAGTACGCCGAGTTCTGGCGCGCCGAGCTCGCCGGCTTCCCGCTCGCCTTCGACCTCCCCGGCGACCGCCCCCGCCCGCCGGTGCAGAGCCAGCGCGGCGGCATGATCCCGTTCACCTCCGGTCCCGAGCCGGCCCAGCGGCTGCGCGCCCTCGCCCGCCGCGAGGGGGTGACGACCTTCATGGCCCTGCTCGCCGTCGTCGACGCCCTGCTCTTCCGCCTCACCGGCCGGGAGAAGCTGGTGGTCGGCTCCAACAGCGCCAACCGGCCGCGGCCGGAGCTGGAGCCGGTCGTCGGCCTGTTTCTGACCCAGGTGCCGTTCGCCGTCGACCTCGCCGGCGATCCGACCTTCCGCGAGCTGCTCGCGCGGGTCAAGAAGTCCTCCCTCGCCGCCTACACGCATCAGAACCTGCCGTTCGACAAGCTGGTGGAGATCCTGCGGCCGGAGCCCGACCCGAGCCGCAATCCGGTGGTGCAGGTGCTGCTGCTCGTGCTCGCCGGGCAGAGCCACGGCGGCGGCGACAGCGTCGACTCCGAGGCGGTGCCGCTGTTCGACGGCAACTCGCGCTGGGACCTGATGTTCGGCCTCTACGACTACGACGACCTGGGGTTCTCCGGACCGGTGGAGTTCAACGCCGACATCCTCGACGAGTCGACCGTCGAGCGCTGGCTCGGCCTGTTCCGCCGCATCCTCGACCGGGTGGTGGCCGACCCCGACATCCGGCTGTCGTCGCTCCGCCCTCGCCCTCGCGGAGACCGCGTGAGCGTCGCCGACCGCCTGGCCGCCCTGACGCCCGAGCAGCGGGCGCTGTTCGAGGCGCTGCGCCAGAAGCAGCGCCAGGCCGCCGCGCCGCTGACGCCGCCGCCGGTCGAGCGGGTGAGCGGCCCGCTGGGAGCAGGGGACTGGCCGCTGACCTTCGACCAGGAGCGGCTCTGGTTCCTGCACCAGCTCGCCCCGGAGAGCACCGCCTCCAACCTGATCACGGCGGCGCGGCTCGCGGGGGAGCTGGAGGTCGGGGTGCTGATGGCGGCGGTCCAGGGGGTGATCCGCCGCCACGGCTCCTGGCGCACCACCTTCCCGGTGGTGGAGGGGCGCCCCGTGCAGCGGGTGGCGGCGGAGCCGCGCGCGCGGATCCCGGTGGTCGATCTCTCGGCGCTCCCGGCGGCGGTCCGCGAGGGCACGGCGCTGGCCTTCGCGGCCGCGGACGTCCGCCGGCCGTTCTGCCTCGAGCACGGCCCGCTGGTGCGGGTCCTGCTGGCCCGCACGGGAGAGCGCGAGCACCTCTGCTTCCTGACCGCCCATCACATCGTCAGCGACATGGTGAGCTTCCAGATCTTCTGGCAGGAGCTCGCCGCCCATGCCGCGATCCATGCCGGACGTCTGGCGCCGCTGCCGGCCCTCCCCGTGCAGTTCGCGGACTTCGCGGTCTGGCAGCGGCGCTGGATGGACGGCGAGGTGCTGGCCCGCGAGCTCGACTGGTGGCGGGGGCGCCTCGACGGCTTTCCCCAGGTCCTCGAGCTCCCCACCGACCGTCCGCGGCCGGCGGAGCAGACGGCGCGCGGCGGGCGCTGCCCGGCGGCCCTCGACGCGGCGGCGCTGCGCGCCCTCGCCCGGCGCGAGGGGGTGACCCCCTTCATGGCCGTCGCCGCCTTGAGCGCGGCCCTCTTCCACCGCCTCTCCGGGCAGGAGCGGCTGATCGCCGGCACCCTCAACGCCAACCGCGGCCGGCCCGAGGTGGAGCCCCTGATCGGCTTCTTCCTCACCCAGCTCCCGCTGCCCGTCGACCTGTCGGGGGATCCGACCTGCCACGAGCTGCTGGCCCGCGTGCGCGAGGTGGCGGTCGCCGCCTTCGCCCATCAGCACCTGCCGTTCGGCAAGCTGGTGGAGGCCCTGCAGCCCGAGCGGGACACCAGCCGGATGCCGCTGGTGCAGACCCTGGTGCAGCTCCTCACCCTGCCGGGGGGCGGCCAGGGGCCGGCGGCCGAGCAGGTCGAGGGGCTCGACATCTACGACGGCAACGCGCGCTACGACCTGATGCTCGTCCTCTTCGAGCAGGGGGACTCGATCGCCGGTCCGCTGGAGTACAACGCCGACCTGTTCGACCGCGCCACCGCGGTCCGCATGGGCGAGGTGCTCGCCGACCATGCTGGCCGCCGCCGCCGCGGACTCCGGAACGCGGCTGTCGGAGCTGCCGGCGTTCAGCGCGGCGGCGCGCCATCAGGTGCTGGTGGAGTGGAACGACACCGCGTGCCCCGAGCCCCCCGCCCTGGTGCTGGACCTTTTCGCGGCGCAGGTGGCCCGCGCCCCGGAGGCGACGGCCTGGGCCGGCGAGGGGTGGAGCCTCTCCTACGCCGATCTCGACGCGCGCTCGAACCGGCTGGCCCGCCATCTCCGGCGGCGCGGGATCGGCACCGGCGACCGGGTCGGCCTCTGCCTCGAGCGCACGGCCGAGCTACCCGTCGCCCTTCTCGGGGTGCTCAAGGCCGGCGCCGCCTACCTGCCGCTCGACCTCGCCCATCCCGCGGAGCGGCGCGCCTTCATGCTGGAGGATTCGCGGGCGGCGGCGGTGCTCACCCGGGAGAGCCTCGACGCGGACCGGCCGGAGATCGAGCGGCAGGCGGCTTCGCCCCTGCCCGCCGCCGCCGGTCCGGACGACCTGGCCTATGTGATCTACACCTCCGGCTCCACCGGCCGCCCCAAGGGGGTCGAGATCCCCCACCGGGCCCTCGGCAACTTCGTTCGCGCCATGCGGCGGCTCTACCGGGTGGGCCCGGGCGACGCCATGCCGGCGATCACCACCGCCGCCTTCGACCTGTCGGTCCCGGAGCTCTACCTGCCCATGCTGGGCGGCGGGACGACGCCGCTGCTCTCGCGGGAGACCGCCGGCGACGGCGTGCTGCTCGCCCGCGCGCTGGCCGGCACCCGGGCCAGCGTCCTGCAGGCGACGCCGGCCACCTACCGCATGCTCCTCGAAGCCGGCTGGGCCGGGGACCCCGGGCTGCTGATGCTCTGCGGCGCCGAGGCGATGAGCCGCGACCTCGCCGGCCGCCTGCTGCCGCTCGGCCGGGGGCTGTGGAACTTCTACGGCCCCACCGAGACCACGGTCTGGTCCACCGCTTGGCGGGTGGAGCCGGACCGGCCGGTCGCGATCGGACGGCCGATCGCCGAGACCCGCGTCTATCTCCTCGACCGCCGGCTGGCTCCCGTTCCCCTGGGCGCCGCCGGCGAGCTGTGCATCGGCGGCCTCGGGGTGGCCCGCGGCTATCTCCGCCGGCCCGGGCTGACGGCGGAGCGGTTCGTCCCCGACCCCTTCGCCGGCTCTCCCGGGGAGCGCCTCTACCGCACCGGGGACCTGGCGCGGCTGCGGGCCGACGGCCTGCTCGACGCCCTGGGCCGGATCGACCATCAGGTCAAGCTGCGCGGCTTCCGCATCGAGCTGGGGGAGATCGAGGACGCCCTGCGCCGCCACCCGGCGGTCGCCGAGGCGGTGGTGCTGCTGCGCGAGGACCGCGCGGGGGACCCGCGCCTCACCGCTTATCTCGCCCTCGCTCCCGGCGCCGAGCCGGCGGCGGCGTCCGAGCTGCGGCGCTCTCTCGCCGAGCGGCTGCCGGACTACATGATCCCGGCCGCCTTCGTGCCGCTCGCCGCCCTGCCGCGCAACGCCAACGGCAAGGTGGACCGCAAGGCCCTGGCGGCGATCCGTCCGGAGGGCGCCGCCGGCGGTCCGCGGGTGCCGCCGCGCACGCCGGTGGAGGAGCTGCTGGCCGGGATCTGGTCGCAGGTCCTGGAGGTGCCGGCGGTCGGCGTCCACGACGACTTCTTCGCGCTGGGGGGGCACTCGCTGCTCGCCACCCAGCTCGTGCTGCGGGTGCGCGACGCCTTCGGCGTCGAGATCCCCCTGCGGGCGGTCTTCCAGGCCCCCACCCTGGCCGCGCAGGCCGAGCTGATCGGCAGGGCCCGGAGCGGCGAGGCCGCGCCGCCGGGAGCGCGGCCGATCCGCCCCGCCCCCCGCGACGGCGACCTGCCGCTCTCCTTCGCCCAGGAGCGGCTCTGGTTCCTCGCCCAGCTCACCCCGGGCAGCGCCGCCTACAACATCCCGGCCGCCCTCGCGATCCACGGCCGGCTGGACGCCGCCGCCCTGGAGCGCGCCTTCGCCGAGGTGGCGCGCCGCCACGAGACGCTGCGCACCACGTTCGCCCTCCACGACGGGCGGCCGGTCCAGATCATCGCGCCGCCCGCCGGCTGGACCCTGCCGGTGATCGACCTCTCCGGCTTGCCGTCGGCGCGGCGGGAGGCGGCGCGGCGGACGGAGGAGGAGGTCCTGCGGCCGTTCGACCTCGCCCGGGGGCCGCTGCTGCGCACCCTGCTGCTGCGGCTGGGTCCCGGGGAGCACGTGCTGATCCTCACCCTGCATCACGTCGTGGCCGACCTCTGGGCGGCCGGGGTGCTGATCCGCGAGGTGGCGGCGATCTACGCCGGCGCCGATCTCCCCGCGCCGCCGGTCCAGTACGCCGACTTCGCCGTCTGGCAGCGCGAGTGGCTCGACGGCGCGGAGCTGGAGCGCCAGCTCGCCTTCTGGCGCCGCGAGCTGGAGGGGGCGCCGCCCGTTCTCGAGCTGCCGGCCGACCGGCCGCGGCCGTCCATCGAGAGCTTCCGCGGCGCCAGCCTGCCGGTCGCCCTCGGCGGTGAGCTGACCGCCGGTCTCGCCGCTCTCGGCCGCCTGCGGGGGGCGACCCCGTTCATGACCCTGACCGCGGCCCTCGCCCTTCTCCTCTCCCGCTGGGCGGGGCAGGACGACGTCGTGCTCGGCGCGCCGATCGCCAACCGCCAGCGGCCGGAGCTGGAGGGGCTGATCGGCATGTTCGTCAACACCCTGGCGCTGCGGGTCCGCCTCGCCGGCGCCGGCGGCTTCGCGGATCTCCTCGCCGGGGTGCGGCGCGCGGCCCTCGACGCCTTCGAGCACCAGGACCTGCCGTTCGAACGGCTGGTCGAGGAGATCCGGACGCGGCGCGACCTCTCCCGCCATCCGCTGTTCCAGGCGGTCCTCGCCTTCCAGAACGTGCGGCTGGGCGCCGTGGAGGTGCCGGGGCTGGCCCTGGAGCCGCTCGAGCTGGCGAGCGCCACCACCAAGTTCGATCTCACCTTCACCCTGGCGGAGGGGGAGGAGGGCCTGGCCGGCCGCGTCGAGTACGCCTCCGACCTGTTCGACGCCGCCACCGATCGAGCGCCTGGCGGGGCACCTGCGCAACCTGCTGGCCGGCATCGTGGCGTCGCCGCGCGGCGCCGCTCGCCGACCTGCCCCTCCTCGGCGAGGAGGAGCGCCGCCAGCTCCTCGCCTGGAGCGGCGCCGCGCCGGTCCACCCCCGCGCGGCGACGATCCCCGGCCTCTTCGCCGAGCAGGCGGCGCGCACGCCGGACGCCGTGGCCGTGGTCTGGGGGACACGGAGCTGACCTACGCCGCCCTCGCCGCCCGCGCCCGGCCGGGTGGCCGCCCGCCTGCTCCGCCTGGGGCTGGCCCCGGAGTCGCGGATCGCCCTGGTGGCCGAGCGCTCGCCCGCCCTGATCGCCGGCCTGCTCGGCATCCTCCAGGCCGGCTGCGCCTACCTGCCGCTCGATCCGGAGCTGCCGCTGGAGCGGCTGACGCTGCTGCTCGCCGACGCCGGGGCTCGGAGATCCTCGGGGACTCGCGCTGAGCCTGCCGGCCGAGTCTCCAGCTCGACGGCATCCGGATCGTCACCCTCGACGAACGAGGAGGGCGGCGGAGCGTCCGTGGCTCTGCCCGCGGTCGCCGCGGACCAGCTGGCCTACGTGATGTACACCTCGGGCTCGACCGGTGCGCCCAAGGGGGTGATGGTGACCCACGGCAACGTCGTGCGCCTGGTGCGCGGGGCCGACTGGGCCGACCTCGGGCCGGGCGAGACCTTCCTGCAGTTCGGCAATCGTCGCCTTCGACGCCTGCGACGCTGGAGATCTGGGCACCGCTGCTCAACGGCGGCCGCCTGGCGCTCTTCCCCGGCCGCCGCGCCTCGCTCGACGACCTGGCGGCGGCGATCGTCCGTCACGGCGTGACGACGCTCTGGCTGACCGCCGGACTGTTCCACCAGATGGTCGCCGGACCGGCTGGAGGCGCTGCGCCCGCTGCGCCAGTTGCTGGCCGGCGGCGACGTGCTGTCGCCGCCGCACGTGCGGCGCGCCCTGGCCGCCCTGCCGGGCTGCACGGTGATCAACGGCTACGGCCCGACCGAGAACACCACCTTCACCACCTGCCATCCGATGACCGCAGCCGATCTGGCCGGGGATCTGGACGCCACGGTGCCGATCGGCCGGCCGATCCGCGGCACGCGGGTGCACGTGCTCGACGCCGCGCTGCGGCCGGTGCCGGTGGGGGTCTGGGGGGAGCTGTTCGCGGGCGGCTACGGCGTGGCGCGCGGCTATCTCGGGCCGCCCGGAGCTGACCGCCGAGCGCTTCGTCCCCGATCCCTTCGGCTCCGAGCCGGGAGGGCGGCTCTACCGGACCGGCGACCTCGTCCGCTGGCGGTCCGGACGGCGTGCTGGAGTTCCTGGGGCGGCGCGACGGCCAGGTCAAGATCCGCGGCTTCCGGGTCGAGCTGGGGGAGATCGAGGCGGCGCTCGCCCGCCACCCCCGGGTGCGCGAGGCGGTGGTCGTGCCGTGGGACTCCCCACTCGGGAGACCGGCGGCTGGCCGCCTATGTGGTCACGGACGCGGACGCGAACATCGTCACGGACGCGGCCGGGCTGCGGCGGCACCTCGCGGCGTCGCTGCCGGAGGCCGATGATCCCGGCGGCGTTCGTGTTCCTCGACCGGCTGCCGCTGACCGCCAACGGCAAGGTGGACCGCCGGGCGCTGCCCGATCCGGACCCCGCCGCGGCCCGGACGAAGGAGTATCTGGCCCCCGCGACCGCCATCGAGGAGAGCCTGGCGGCGGCGTGCGCCGAGGTGCTGGGCCTCGAACGGGTGGGGATGCGCGACAACTTCTTCGAGCTCGGGGGGCACTCGCTGCTCGCCGTGCAGCTCACCTCCCGGCTGCGCGACCGCTATGGCCTCGAAGTGCCCGTGCAGATGGTGTTCGAGGCTCCGGACCTGCTCGAGCTGGCGGACCGCCTGGTCGCCCACCTGCTGGCCGAGGTGGGCGATCTCTCCCTGGAAGACCTGCGGGCTCTGCTCGCCGGAGAGCCGCCCGCCGACGGGACGGATGGAGTCGGTATGAGTCTCACCGATCGCATCTCCGCCCTCACCCCGGAACAGCGGGCCCTGTTCGAGGCCCTGCGGGAGAAGCAGCGCCGGGCCGCGCGCCTCCAGCAGCCGCCGCAGCCGCCGCCGATCCGGCCGGTGAGCGGCCCCACCGGCGAGGGGGACTGGCCGCTGTCGCTCGACCAGGAGCGCTTCTGGTTCGTGGAGCAGCTCTACCCCGGACGGGCGGGGCTCAGCATCGTCGCCGCCACCCGCATGCGCGGCCGGCTCTCCATCCCGTGGATGGCCGCCGCGCTGGCGGAGATCGCCCGCCGCCATGCCGCCTGGCGCACCACCTTCCCGGCCGTCGGCGGCACCCCCGTGCAGCGGGTGGCCGCCGAGCGGCGGACCGCGGCTCGCGCTGATCGACCTGACAGCCCTGCCGGCGGCGCGGCGCGAGGCCGAGGTGGCGCTGCTGGTGGCGGTGGACGCGGCCGCCCCCTTCGATCTCGAGCGCGGTCCGCTCGTCCGCTCGAGCCTGCTCCGCCTGGACGCGGAAGAGCACGTCTGCCTGTTCACGATCCACCACCTGGTGACCGACTTCATCTCCTTCCAGATCGCCTGGGGGGAGCTGGCCGTGCTCTACGAAGCGCTGTCGGCCGGCCGCCCCGCGATGCTGCCGGAGCCGCCGGTCCAGTACCCGGACTTCGCGGTCTGGCAGCGCGAATGGCTGCGGGGGGAGGTGCTGGAAGACCTGGTCTCCTGGTGGCGCGAGCGGCTGGACGGCTTCCCGCTGGCGCTGGAGCTGCCGACCGACCGGCCGCGTCCGGCGGTGGCGCGCATGCGCGGCGAGCAGCGGCGCGTCGGCGTCCCCCGCGAGCCGTCCGAGGGGCTGCGCGCCCTCGCCCGCGAGGAGGGGGCGACGCTCTTCATGACCGTGCTCGCGGCCACCGCCGCGCTGCTCTGCCGCGACTCCGGCCAGGAGCGGATGATCCTGGGCGCCAACAACGCCAACCGCAACCGGCCCGAGATCGCCGCCGCGCTCGGCTGCTTCCTCACCCAGGTGCCGTTCCCGATCGACCTGACGGGAGATCCGAGCTTCCGCGAGCTGCTGGCGCGGGTCCGCCAGTCGGCGCTCGGCGCCTACGCCCACCAGGACCTGCCGTTCGGCAAGCTGGTCGAGGCGGTGCAGCCGGAGCGCGACACCAGCCGCCAGCCGCTGGTCCAGGCGCTGGTCCAGGTGCTCGACGGCCAGATCTCCGAGGCGAGGCTCGCCGGCATCACCCTCGAGGCGGTCGACTCCTACGACGGCAACGCCCGGTACGACCTGATGCTGACGCTGTTCGACTACCCCGAGGGCATGGCCGGCTCGCTCGAATACGACGCCGACCTGTTCGAGGGCGCCACGATCGAGCGTCTGTTCGCCCGCCTGCGGGCTCTGATGGCGGCGGCGGTGGCCGATCCCGGCCTGCGGCTCGCCGCCCTGCCGCTGCTGTCCGCGGCGGAGCGCGACCAGCTCCAGCGCGACGAGCACGCCCCCGCCTTCGATTTCGGACCGGCCGCGGGGCTGTGCGTCCACGACCTGATCGCCGAGCGGGCGCGCCTCGCCCCCGAGGCCGTCGCGGTGGTCTGCGGTGAGGAGCGGCTGAGCTACCGCGAGCTCGACCGGCGCGCCGGAGCGCTGGCGCGCCGCCTGCGGGCCTCGGGCGTCGGCCCCGAGGTGCCGGTCGCGCTCTGCGTCGAGCGCTCGGCCGGGCTGGTGATCGGCATGCTCGGCATCCTCGAGGCCGGCGGCGTCTACGTGCCGCTCGAGCCGGAGGACTCGGCGGCGCGGCTGGGCTTCGTCCTCGCCGACTCCGGCGCGGCGGCGCTGGTGACCCAGGCGGCGCTCGGCGCCAGCCTGCCGGCGGCGGACGTCCCCCGCGTCCTGCTGGAGGATCTGGAGGAGGATCTGCCCGCGCCGCCCGGCCCCGCCGTCCTGCCGGACAACCTGGCCTACGTGATCTACACCTCCGGCTCGACGGGCCGGCCCAAGGGCGTGGCCGTGACCCATGCCGCCCTGGCCGGGCATGCCCTGGTCTGCGCGCGGGTCCATGGGATCGGGGCGGGAGACCGGGTGCTCCAGTTCAACTCCGCCAGCTTCGATCCCGCGATCGAGCAGATCTGCTCGGCGCTGGTCTCCGGCGCCACCCTGGTCGTCCGCGGACCCGATCTGTGGGAACCGGAGGAGCTGACCGCGCGCATCGCCGAGCTGGAGCTGGCGGTCGTCGATCTGCCCACCGCCTACTGGGCTCGCTGGGCGGCCGCTGAGCACCGGGCCGGGGTGCCGCCGCGGCTTCGCCGGGTGATCGCCGGCGGCGAGGAGATGCGCGCCGGGAGCGTGGGCCAGTGGCACCGCGGGCCGCTCGCCGGCGTGCCGCTGATCAACGCCTACGGGCCGACCGAGGCGGTGATCTCCGCCACCCTGCACGAGGTGGGGTCCGATGACGGAGACCGGAGGGGTGCCGATCGGGTGGCCGCTGCCCGGCCGCGCCGCCCGGGTGCTCGGCCGCCGGGGGAGCCGCCAGCCGGCCGGCGTGCCCGGCGAGCTGGCCCTGGGCGGCCCGCTCGCCCGCGGCTATCTCGGCCGGCCCGAGCTCACCGCCGAGCGCTTCGTCCCCGATCCGTTCGGCGAGGCCGGGGCGCGTCTCTACCGCACCGGCGACCTGGTGCGCCGCCGGCCGGACGGCGAGCTCGAGTTCCTCGGCCGCGTCGACGACCAGGTCAAGGTCCGCGGCTTCCGCGTCGAGCCGGGGGAGATCGAGGCGGCGTTGCGGGCGCACCCGGAGGTCGCGGCGGCGGTGGTCGTCGCGCGGGCCGAGGCGAGCGGGGAGAAGCAGCTCGTGGCCTACTGCGTGCCGGCCGGAGACGCCGCGGCCTGCGCGGCGTCCAGCCTGCGCGAGCACCTGGCGGCGCGCCTGCCCGCCTACATGGTCCCCGCCGCTTTCGTGGTCCTGCCCGAGCTGCCGCTCGGCAGCACGGGCAAGGTGGACCGCTCGCGCCTCCCCGCGCCCGAGCGCTCCGTGGGGGAGGCGGGCGAGCCCGCCGCGCACGGCGGCCGAGGAGATCGTGGCGGGGATCTGGTGCGAGGTCCTGGGAGTTCCCCGGGTCTCCCGGTCCGCCAACTTCTTCGAGCTGGGCGGGCACTCCCTGCTCGCCACCCAGGTGGTGAGCCGCCTGCGCGCCGCGACCGGCGCCGAGCTGGCGCTGCGCGAGATGTTCCAGGCGCCGACGGTGGCGGCGCTCGCGGCGGCCGTCGCGGCGTCGCTCCTGGCGGGAGGCGCAGGCCGCCGCGCCGCCGATCCGGCCCGTGCCCCGCGACGCCGACCTGCCGCTCTCCTTCGCCCAGGAGCGCCTCTGGTTCCTGGACCGTCTGGCGCCGGGCAACGCCGGCTACCACATCCCGCTCGCCCTCGCCGCCCACGGCGAGCTCTCCCTGCCGGCCCTGGAGGCGGCGCTCGGCGCCATGGTGCGGCGTCACGAGGCGCTGCGCACCACCTACGTGGCGCGCGGCGACCGGCCGTTCCAGCGGATCGCTCCGCCCGCCTCCTGGACGCTGCCGCTGGTGGATCTCGCGGCGCTGCCGGAGGCGGCCCGGCGCGTGGAGGCGCGGCGCCTGGCCGACCAGGAGGTGGCGCGGCCGTTCGACCTCGAGCGCGACCCCGTGCTGCGCGCCAGCGCCCTCCGCCTCGCTCCCGGCGAGCACGCGCTGCTGCTGGTCGTCCACCACATCGCGGCCGACGGCTGGTCGCTCGGCGTGATGGTGGAGGAGATCGTCGCCCTCTATGATCCGCGGACGCCGGGGCTCCCCGCGCTCGCCGTCCAGTACGCCGACTTCGCCGTCTGGCAGCGCGAGTGGCTGCGGGGCGAGGCGCTGGAGCGGCAGCTCGCCTACTGGCGCGAGCGGCTCGCCGGCGCGCCGGCGCTCGACCTGCCGACCGACCGGCCGCGGCCGCCGGCGCAGAGCTTCCGCGGCGCCACCCGGATGCACGCGATCGGAGCGGAGACCGCCCAGGCCCTGGCGGCCCTGGCGCGGCGCCACGACGCCACCCTGTTCATGCTCCTGCTCGCCGCGATGCAGACCCTGCTCGGCCGCTACGCCGGCCAGGACGACGTGGTCCTCGGCTCGCCGATCGCCAACCGCACCCGCGCCGAGATCGAGCCGCTGATCGGCTTCTTCGTCAATACCCTGGCTCTGCGCGGGGACCTGGCGGGCGATCCGCCGTTCGCGGAGCTGGTGGCGCGGGCGCGGCGCGCGGCCCTGGAGGCCTACGCGCACCAGGATCTCCCCTTCGAGCGGCTGGTCGAGGAGCTGCGCCCCGAGCGGCGGCTGTCGCACAACCCGATCTTCCAGGTGATGTTCGCGCTCCAGAACACGCCCTCTGCGCGCCATCGAGCTGCCCGGCCTCACCTTCTCGCCGGTCGAGTTCGCCTTCCCGGCCACCCGCTTCGACCTCGAGGTCTTCTTCACCGAGTCGGAGGGGGGGCTCGCGGTTCAGCTCACCTATGCCACCGACCTGTTCGACGCCGCCACCATCGCGCGCCTGGAGAGCCACCTCGACACCCTGCTGGCGGCGGCGCTCGCCGGCCCGTCGCGGCGGCTGTCGGAGCTGCCGCTGCTGGCGGCGCCCGAGCGCCATCAGCTCCTGCTCGGCTGGAACGACACCGCGGCGGCGATCCCGGGCGAGGACGTGGCGGCCCTCTTCGCGGCACAGGCGCGGCTCCGGCCGGACGCCGTGGCCGTCGCCTCCGACGCCGGGGACCTCACCTACGCCGAGCTCGACCGCCGGTCCTCGCGGCTGGCGCGCCGGCTCGCCGCGGCCGGGGTCGGCCCGGAGGTTCGCGTCGCCCTGCTGGCGCAGCGCTCGCCGGCGATGATCGTCGGCCTGCTGGGCATCCTCAAGGCGGGCGGGGCCTACGTCCCGCTCGATCCGTCGTACCCCGCCGACCGGCTCGCCTGGATGCTCGCGGACTCCCGGTCGCGCGTCCTGCTCGGCCAGCCGGAGCTGCTCGCCGAGCTGCCGGAGGAGATGCGGACGGGACGGCGGTCCTGCGCGCTGACGGCCGATCCCGAGACTCCCGAGGAGATGGAAGGGCCGGAGCCGCTCGGCCCGCTCCCGGGCGGCCTCGCCTACGTGATGTACACCTCCGGCTCGACCGGCCGCCCCAAGGGGGTGGGCGTCACCCATCGCAACATCGTGCGGCTGGCGCGGGAGAGCGGCTTCGCCGATCTCGGCGCGGACCAGGTCTTCCTGCAGCTCGCGCCGATCTCCTTCGACGCCTCGACCCTGGAGATCTGGGCGCCGCTGCTCAACGGCGGGCGGATCGCCGTCTTCCCGCCGCGCCGGCCTTCCCTGGAGGAGCTGGGCGAGGCGATCGCGCGCTTCGGCGTCACCTCCCTCTGGCTCACCGCGGGCCTCTTCCACCAGATGGTCGACGACCGCCTGGAGGCCCTGCGGCCGCTGCGGCAGTTGCTGGCCGGCGGCGACGTGCTCTCGCCGCCCCACGTGCGCCGGGCGCTCGAAGGTCTTCCGGGCCTCACCCTGATCAACGGCTACGGGCCGACCGAGGGGACGACCTTCACCTGCTGCTTTCCGATGACCGCCCTGGAGCAGGTGGCGGAGCCCGTGCCGATCGGCCGGCCGATCGGCAACACGCGGGTCCACGTTCTCGGCCCGGACCTGCGGCCGGTCCCCACCGGTGTCTGGGGGGAGCTCTGCGCCGGCGGCGAGGGGCTCTCCCGCGGCTATCTCGGAAATCCGGACCTCACCGCCGAGCGCTTCGTGCCCGATCCGTTCGCGGCGGAGCCGGGGGGGCGGCTCTACCGGACCGGCGACCCCGTCCGCTGGCGGCCCGGACGGCCGGATCGAATTCCTCGGCCGGCGCGACGGCCAGGTCAAGCTGCGCGGCTTCCGCATCGAGCTGGGGGAGATCGAGGGCGCGCTCGCCCGGCACCCGGCGGTGCGCGAGGCGGTGGTGGTGGCGCGCGATGACGGCGGGCCGCTCGGCCGCCGCCTGATCGCCTATGTGGTGCCGCGGCCGGCCACGGCGGCGAGCGCCGGGGACGGCGAAGGTCTCCAGCATGTAGAGCAGTGGCGCGAGCTGTACGAGCAGACCTACGCCCAGGGGGTGCCGCCAGAGGGGGACGCCGCCTTCAACCTCCAGGGCTGGAACAGCAGCTACACCGGCGAGCCGATCCCCGCCGGAGAGATGCGCGAGTGGCTGGACGGCACCGTCGGGCGCCTGCTCGCGCTGCCGCACCGCCGGGTGCTGGAGGTGGGCTGCGGCACGGGGCTCCTCCTGTTCCGCGTCGCCCCCGAGGCGGAGCGCTATCGCGGCACCGACTTCTCGGGCGTGGCGCTGGCGCAGGTCCACGCCGAGCTCGTCCGGCGCGGCCTGCCGCAGGTCGAGCTGGCCCAGGGGCTCGCCGACGACTGGACCGGCGTGCGGCAGGGTGAGTTCGAGCTCGTGGTCCTCAACTCGGTCGTCCAGTACTTCCCGACGGTGGACTACCTGGTGAAGGTGCTCGCGGGCGCGGTCGCGGCGGTGGCCCCCGGCGGCGCGGTCTTCGTCGGGGACGTGCGCAGCCTGCCGCTGCTCGCGGCTTTCCACGCCTCGGTGCAGCTGCACCGCGCCGCGGGCTCGCTGCCGGCGGCCGAGCTGGCGCGGCGGGTGGGACGCGGAGTCGCGGACGAGGAGGAGCTGGTCGTCGATCCCGAGCTCTTCCTGGCCCTGGCGCGCCGGCTGCCGGCGGTCCGCCGGGTCCAGGTGCTGCTCAAGCGCGGCCGCCACGCCAACGAGCTGACCCGTTTCCGCTACGACGTGATCCTCCACGTCGGCGGTGAAGACGCGGAGGCGGGCGGGGACGAGCCCCGCTCCCGCGCCTGGGAGTCGTCGAGCGGCCTGGAACGGCTCCTGGAGGAGCGGCCCGCGGCCCTGGCGGTCTCCGGCATCCCCAACTCCCGCCTCGCCGGGGAGGTGGCGGCCCTGGAGCTGCTGGCCGGCCGCGAGATGGAGACCGCCGGCGAGCTGCGCGACGAGATCGAACGCCGCGCCCGCGAGGCGGGCGAGGCGATCGATCCCGAGGACCTCTGGACCCTGGCCGACCGCCTCGGGCTACGACGCCGACCTCACCTGGTCCGCCGCGGGGGGAGCGGACGGCCGCTTCGACGCGATCCTGCGGCGGCGCGGGGCGGGCGTTCCTGCCGGCGTCCCGCTGGCGTCCCGGCTGGGATAACGCCGCCGCGGAGGGGCGGGATCGAGGATCTCCCCTGGACCGCCTACGCGAACGATCCGCTGCGCGCGGACCAGGCCCGGCGGCTGGTGCCGGAGCTGCGGCGCGCCCTGGAGTCGGAGCTGCCGGAGCACATGGTACCGTCCGCCTTCGTTCTGCTCGGCGCGCTGCCGCTCACCGCCAACGGCAAGGTCGACCGGGCGGCGCTGCCGGCTCCCGAGCGCGCGGCCGAGCCCGCCGGGGAGTGGATCGCCCCGGCCACGCAGCTCGAGGAGCTGCTGGCCCGGGTCGTCGGCGACGTGCTCGGCGTCGAGCGGGTGGGCATGGGGGACAACTTCTTCGATCTCGGCGGGCACTCGCTGCTCGCCACCCAGCTCGTCTCCCGGCTGACTCAGGGGCACGGCGTTCCGGTGACGCTGCAGATGGTGTTCGACGCCGGCAATCTGAATGAGCTGGCCGACCGCATCGTCGAGGCTGAGCTCGCCGACGCCGATCCCGGGTTCCTCGACGAGGCGCTGAGCGAAATGAAGGATCTGTCCCCCGAGGAACTGCAGAAGATGCTCGAGCAAGTGGAAGGCAAGGCGTGAGTCTCACCGACCGGATCGCGGCTCTCACCCCCGAACAGCGGGCGCTCTTCGAGAAGCTCCGGGAGACCCAGCGGCAGGCCGCCCGCGCGCACCAGCCGCCGCCGGTCCGGCGGCTGAGCGGCCCTGACGGCGCGGGGGACTGGCCCCTCTCGCTCGACCAGGAGCGCTACTGGTTCATGGAGCAGCTCCGGCCGGGCGGGGCGGGGCTCAACCTGGGGACGGCGACCCGCATGCGGGGCCCGCTTTCCGTGCCGGCCCTCGCGGCGGCGTTCGGCGAGATCCTCCGCCGTCACGCGGCCTGGCGCACCACCTTTCCCGTGCTCGACGGCGGCCCCGTGCAGCGGGTGGCCGCCTCGCGCCGGCAGCAGCTCGCCGTCGTCGACGTCTCGGGCCTGCCGGAGGCGAGGCGGGAGGCGGAAGCCCTGCGCCTGGTCGGCGAGGACGCCGCCGCGCCTTTCGACCTCGAGCGCGGTCCGCTGGTGCGGACGAGCCTGGTCCGCGTCAGCCCGCGGGACCACGTCTGCCTGCTGACGGCGCACCATCTGATCGTCGATTTCCTCGCCTTCCAGATCGTCTGGGCCGAGCTGGCCGCGCTCTACGCCGCCTTCTCGGCGGGCGGGCCGCCGCTGCTGCCGGAGCCGCCGGTCCACTACTCGGACTTCGCCGTCTGGCAGCGCGAGTGGCTCCAGGGCGAGGTGCTGGCGGATCTGGTCTCCTGGTGGCGGGAGCGGCTGGAGGGCTTCCCCCTGGCGCTCGACCTGCCGACCGACCGGCCGCGTCCCGCCGTGATGCGGATGCGCGGCGGGCGGCGGCTGCTGAACGTCTCGCGCGAGCTGTCCGAAGCGCTGCGGACCCTCGCCCGGCAGGAGGGCGCCACCCTCTTCATGACCGTGCTCGCCACCCTGGCGGCGCTGCTCCACCGCGACTCCGGCCAGGAGAAGCTGATCCTGGGGGCGAACAACGCGAACCGGAACCGGCCCGAGATCCAGCCGGTGGTCGGCACCTTCCTGACCCAGGTCGCCTTCCCGCTCGACCTCGAAGGCGACCCGACCTGCCGCGAGCTGCTGGCGCGGGTCCGCCAGTCGGCGCTCGGCGCCTACGCCCACCAGGACCTGTCGTTCGGCAAGCTGGTCGAGGCGATCCAGCCCCAGCGGGACACCAGCCGCCAGCCGATCATCCAGACCCTGGTCCAGGTGCTCGACGGCCAGCCCCAGAGGATGGACCTCGCCGGCGTCACCTTCGAGTCGATCGACGCCTACGACGGCAACGCCCGCTACGATCTGCTGCTGACGCTGTTCGACCACCCCGCGGGCCTGTCCGGCTCGCTCGAGTACGACGCCGACCTGTTCGACCCCGCGACCGCCGAGCGTCTGTGCGAGCTGCTCCTGCTCCAGGCCGCGGCGGCGACGGCCGATCCGGACCTGCGCCTCTCGGCGCTGCCGGTGCTCACCCCCGCGGCGCGCCATCAGGTTCTCGCCGAGTGGAGCGACACCGCCCGCCCGCTGCCGGGCTGGACGGTGCCCGAGCGCTTCGCCGGCTGGGCCGCGCGCACGCCGGACGCCCTCGCCGTCGCCGCGGCCGGCGAGGAGCTGACCTTCGGCGAGCTCGGCCGCCGCGCGGACGCCCTGGCGGCACGGCTCCGCGCCGCCGGCGTGGGGCCGGAGTCGCGGGTGGCCCTGCTGCTCGACCGCACGGCGGAGATGCCGGTCGCCCTGCTGGGGGTCTGGAAGGCGGGGGGAGCCTGCGTGCTGCTCGACCCCTCCTCGCCCCCCGAACGTCTGACGGCCCTGCTGAAGGATGCCGAGCCCGCCGTCGTGATCCACCCCGGCCTCCGCCTCGAGGCTTCCTCCCCCCGCCAGGGGGGAGGCCAGGAGGGGGTCTTCCCGCGTCCCGAGCACCTCGCCTACATGATCTACACCTCGGGGACGACCGGCCTGCCGAAGGCCGTCATGGTCGAGCACGGCGGCCTCGCCGCGGTGCTCGACGCCGTCGCCGGCCGCTTCGGCTTCGCCCCCGGCGACCGGATGCCGCATCTGGCGCGCTTCTCTTTCGACATCTCGCTGTTCGAGCTGTTCGCGCCCCTGCTCGGCGGCGGCGCCTGCGAGATCCTCCAGCAGGAGGAGGTCCTGGAGCCCGCCGCGCTCCTCGCCGCCCTCGCGCGGGCGACCCGCTTCCATGCCGTCCCCAGCCTGATGCGCCAGGTCGCGGCCTCGGCGCGGGCCGCCGGAGCGGAGCGCTTCGCGGGGTTGCGGACGCTGTTCACCGGCGGCGACCTGGTGCCCCCCGATCTGCTGGTGGAGCTGGGGGAGGTCTTCCCGTCGGCGGAGGTCGTCGTCCTCTACGGACCGACCGAGGGGACGATCGTCTGCACCAGTCATTCCGTGGCGCCGGACGCGCGGCCGGAGCGGACGCTGATCGGCCGCCCGTTCGCCAACGCCGGGATGCGGGTGATCGACCGCTGGGGGGACGCCCCCCTGGGAGTGCCGGGCGAGCTCTGGATCGGCGGCCCGGGGGTGGCCCGCGGCTACTTCCGCCGCGACGAGCTGACGGCCGAGCGGTTCGTCGAGCTGGAGGGGCGGCGGTACTACCGGACCGGCGACCTCGTCCGCCACCTGGCGGACGGCACGCTCGAGTTCCTCGGCCGCACCGACCTGCAGGTCAAGGTCCGCGGCTTCCGGGTCGAGCCGGGGGAGGTGGAGGCCGCTCTCCTCGCGCACCCCGCGGTGCGGGAGGCGGTGGTCGTGGCGCGCGGCAACCGGCTCGTGGCCTACGTGGTCGCGACCGCCGGCGCCGCGCCGCCGGTCGAGGAGATCCGCGCCTTCCTGCGCACGCGCCTGCCGGAGTACATGGTGCCGGGGACCTTCGTGCCCCTGGCCGCGCTGCCGCTCAGCCCCAACGGCAAGGTGGACCGCAAGGCCCTGCCCGCGCCGGAGCCGGCCGGCGAGGCGCTCGCCGGCTCGACCCCGCCCCGGGACGCCAGGGAGGAGCGGCTGGCGGCGATCTGGCGCGAGGTGCTCGGCCTCGAGCGGGTGGGGGTCCACGACAACTTCTTCCAGCTCGGCGGCGACTCGATCCTTAGCATCCAGGTGGTGGCGCGGGCCCGCCGGGAGGGGCTCCTCGTCTCCCCCCAGCAGCTCTTCGAGAACCAGACGATCGCCGGGCTCGCCGCCGTCGCCGGCGGCGCGGAAGATGCCGGGGCGGCCGCCGAGGGTCCGGTCGAGGGGGAGGCGCCGCTGACGCCGATCCAGCGCCGCTTCTTCGCCGAGGAGCGGCGGGAGCCGTGGCGCTTCAACCAGGCGGTGGTGCTCACCCCCCGCGAGCGGCTGGCCGCGGCGCCGCTGGCGGCCGCGCTCGCCCGTCTCGCCGGGCACCATGACGCCCTGCGGCTGCGTTTCGCTCGCGAGGACGGGGAGTGGCGGCAGGTCCACGCTGTGACAGCCCCGGTGCCGCTCCTCGAGGTCGATCTCACGGCCCTGCCGCCGGCGGAGCGGAGCGAGGCGCTCGACACGGCGATGGAGCGGCTCCAGTCGGGGCTCGACCTCGCGCGGGGCCCCCTGTTCACGGCCGCGCTGTTCCGCCTCGTGGAGGAGGACCGGCTGCTCCTCACCGCGCATCACCTGGTGGTCGACGGCGTCTCCTGGCGCGTGCTGCTGGAGGATCTCGCGGCCGCCTATCGGGGGCTCGAGCTGCCGGCGAAGACCACCTCCTGGAAGCGCTGGGCGGAGCTCCTGGCTGCCCATGCCCGCTCGGGGGATCTGGAGGAGGAGATCCCCTACTGGCTTTCCCAGGAACCCGGGCCGCCGCTGCCGGTCGACCTCGACGGCGATGGGAGCGCCGCCCTGGCGAGCGTCGCGGTCGAGCTCGGCCCCGAGGAGACGCGGGCGCTTCTCCAGGAGGCGCCGCAGGCCTACCGCACGCAGGTCAACGACCTGCTGCTGGCGGCGCTCGTCCGCACCTTCGCCGCCTGGACCGGCGAGGGCACGCTGGGGATCGACCTCGAAGGGCACGGGCGCGAGGAGATCTTCCCCGGCGTCGACCTCTCGCGCACCGTCGGCTGGTTCACCACCCTCTTTCCGGTCGCCCTCACACTGCCGCCGGGAGCCGGTCCGCGAGAGGCGATTCAAGGGGTGAAGGAGAGCCTGCGGGCGGTCCCCCGCCGCGGACTGGGCTACGGCTTGCTGCGGTACCTCGCCGCGGCGGAGACGGGCAAGCGCCTTGCCGCGCTCCCCGCGCCGCAGGTCTCCTTCAACTATCTCGGACGGTTCGATCCGGCGATGGGGGAGGGCGGGCTCTTGGCCTTCGCGCCGGAGGCGCCCCGCGGTGCCGGGGGGGAGATCACCCCCGGCCGCCACCTCTTCGCGATCGACGCGCTGGTGCTCGGCGACCGCCTGCGGATCAACTGGACCTACGATCCGGGGCGCCATCTCCCGGCCACCGCCGAGCGGCTGGCGCGCGGCTTCCTCGCCGAGATCGCGGCTCTGGTCGCCCACTGCCTGTCGCCGGAGGCGGGGGGCTTCACCCCCTCGGATTTCCCGCTCGCCGGCCTCGACCAGGCGGCGCTCGACCGCGTCCGTCGGCAACGACCGCGGCGTCGAGGACCTCTACCCGCTGGCCCCCATGCAGCAGGGCATGCTGTTCCACAGCCTCTACACCGCCGGCGCCGACCTCTACGTCGAGCAGCTCACCGCCGAGCTCGCCGGTCCCTTCGACCAGGCCGCCTTCATCGCCGCCTGGCAGCGGGTGGTCGAGCGCCACCCGCGCGTTGCGCACCGGGTTCCTCTGGCAGGAGGTCGAGCCCCCGCTGCAGCTCGTGCGGCGGCAGGCCGAGCTCCCCTGGACGGCGGAGGACTGGCGGGGCCTGCCGCCCGCCGCCCTCGAAACGCTCTGGCAGAGCCTCCTGGCCGCCGACCGCGCGCGCGGCTTCGACCTCGACCGGCCGCCTCTCCTGCGGATCGCCCTGGTGCGCGTGGGGGAGGAGGAGCACCGGCTGGTCTGGAGCTCCCACCACCTGCTCTTCGACGGCTGGTGCTTCCCGCTCCTCCTGTCCGAGGTCTTCGCGCTCTACGAGGCGGCGGTCGCCGGCCGGGAGGCGCTCCTGCCGCCGCCGCCGCGCCCCTACCGCGACTACATCGCCTGGCTGGCGGAGCGGGACCAGGCCGCGGCCGAGCGCTACTGGCGGCGGACGCTCGCCGGCTTCACGGTACCCACCCCGGCGCCGTTCGACCATCCGGCCGCCCTGGGCGGAGCGGACGGCAATCACGCCGGCGACTACTACGAGCGGACCCTCACGCTGCCGGCATCGCGGGCCGCCGGGCTCGAATCCCTGGCGCAACGGCTGCAGGTGACGCTCAACACGCTGGTGCAGGGGGCCTGGGCGCTCCTGCTGTCGCGCTACGCGCAGACCTCCGACGTGGTCTTCGGCGCCGTGGTCTCCGGCCGCCCCGCCGAGCTCGCCGGCGTCGAATCGATGGTGGGCCTGTTCATCAACAGCCTGCCGGTGCGGGTCGAGATCCCGGAGGACGAGGCCTCCTCCTCCTGGCTGGCGCGGCTCCAGGCCGGCCAGTTCGAGCAGAGCCAGTACGCCTGGACGCCGCTGGCGCGCATTCAGGCGTTCTCCGAGGTGCCCGCCGGCGAGCCGCTCTTCACGAGTCTCCTCGCCTTCCAGAACTACCCCCTCGATCCGGCTGTCTCCGAGCGGCTGAGCGAGCTGCGGATCGACGACGTCGCGCTCAGCGAGCGCACCAACTATCCGCTCACCCTGGCCGCCGTGGCGCGCGGGGAACTCGCTCTGCGCCTGACCGCCGACCGCCGCTTCGAGCCGGCCACGACCCGGCGCATGCTGGCCCATCTGGAGAATCTGCTGGACGCCCTGGCCGCCGACCCCGAGCGGCCGCCGCGCTCCCTGCCGCTCCTCGCCGCCGCCGAGCGGCATCAACTGACGGTCGAGTGGAGCGACACGGCCCGGCCGCTTCCGGAGTGGACCGTGCCGGGGCGGTTCGCCGACCAGGCCGCCGCCACGCCGGAGGCCCTCGCCCTCGTCGCCGACGGCGAGTCGCTCACCTTCGCGGCGCTCGACGGCCGGGCCGAAGAGCTGGCGCGCCGGCTGCGCGCCGCGGGCGTGGCCACCGGGTCGCGGGTGGCCCTGCTGCTCGACCGCACGGCGGAGATGCCGGCCGCCCTGCTCGCGGTCTGGAAGGCGGGAGGCGTCTGCGTGCCGCTCGATCCGGCTTCGCCCGCCGAGCGCCTGGCGAGCCTGCTGGCGGACGCCGAGCCCGCGGTCTTGATCCATCGCGGTCTGGACCTCGAGGCTTTCCTCCCCGTGACACGAGGGAGGAGCCCGGAGGGGGCCCTCCCCCGTCCCGAGCACCTCGCCTACATGATCTACACCTCGGGGACGACCGGTCTGCCGAAGGCCGTCATGGTCGAGCATGGCGGCCTCGCCGCGGTGCTCGCCGCCGTCCTCGACCGCTTCGGCTTCGGTCCCGGCGACCGGATGCCGCACCTGGCGCGCTTCTCCTTCGACATCTCGCTGCTCGAGCTGTTCGCCCCCCTGCTCGGCGGCGGCGCGTGCGAGATCCTGGATCAGGAAGAGATCCTTGATCCCGCCGCCCTGATGGCCGCCCTCGCGCGGGCGACCCGCTTCCACGCCGTGCCCAGCCTGATGCGCCAGGTCGCGGCGGCGGCGCGGGAGAGCGGGCCGGAGCGCTTCGCCGGGCTGCGCACCCTCTTCACTGGCGGGGACCGCGTGCCTCCCGACCTGCTGGCCGAGCTGCGGCAGGCGTTCCCCGCGGCGGAGATCGTCGTCCTCTACGGGCCGACCGAGGCGACGATGGTCTGCACCTATCATCCGGTTCCGACTCCGAGGCGCCGCTGGAAAGGGCGCTGATCGGCCGCCCCTTCGACAACGTCGAGGTGCGGGTGGTCGATCGCGGAGAGGATCTCCCGCCGGGAGCTCCGGGGGAGCTCTGGATCGGCGGCCCGGGGGTGGCCCGCGGCTACTTCCGCCGCGAGGAGCTGACCGCCGACCGGTTCGTCGAGCGGAGGGGCGGCGGTACTACCGGACCGGCGACCTCGTCCGCCGCCTGGCGGACGGCACGCTCGAGTTCCTCGGCCGCACCGACCTGCAGGTCAAGATCCGCGGCTTCCGCGTCGAGCCGGGGGAGATCGAGATCCAGCTCGCGGCCCATCCGGGAGTGCGGGAGGCGGTGGTGGTGGTGGCGCGCGCCGGAACCGGAGCGGACGCACGGCTCGTGGCCTACGTCGTCGCCGAAGGCGCGGCGGTGCCGGCCGCGGAGCTTCAGGCCTTTCTGCGCGACCGCCTGCCGGAGTACATGGTGCCCGCGGCTTTCGTCGCCCTGCCCGTGCTGCCGCTCACCCCCAACGGCAAGGTGGACCTCAAGGCCCTGCCCGCGCCGGAGACGGCGCGCGAGGCGAGCGCGGGCTCGACCCCGCCCCGGGACGCCCGGGAGGAGCTGCTGGCGGCGATCTGGCGCGAGGTGCTCGGCCTCGAGCGGGTGGGGGTCCACGACAACTTCTTCCAGCTCGGCGGCGACTCGATCCTGAGCATCCAGGTGGTGGCGCGGGCCCGCCGGGAGGGGCTCCTCATCACCCCCCGGCAGCTCTTCGAGAACCAGACGATCGCCGGGCTCGCCGCCGTCGCCGGCAGCGTGGAAGATGCCGGGGCGGCCGCCGAGGGTCCGGTCGAGGGGGAGGCGCCGCTGACGCCGATCCAGCGCCGCTTCTTCGCCGAGGAGCGGCGGGAGCCGTGGCGCTTCAACCAGGCGGTGGTGCTCATCCCCCGCGAGCGGCTGGCCGCCTCGCCGCTGGCGGCGGCGCTCGCCCGTCTCGTCGGGCACCATGACGCCCTGCGGCTGCGTTTCCCGCGCGAGGACGAGGAGTGGCGGCAGGTCCACGCTCCGGCCACCGCGGCGGGGAGCCGGTGCCGCTCCTCGAGATCGACCTCACGGCCCTGCCGCCGGCAGAGCGGAGCGGGGCGCTCGACACGGCGATGGAGCGGCTCCAGTCGGGGCTCGACCTCGCGCGGGGACCCCTGTTCACGGCCGCGCTGTTCCGCCTCGTGGAAGAGGACCGGCTGCTCCTCACAGCGCATCACCTGGTGGTCGACGTCGTCTCCTGGCGCGTGCTGCTGGAGGATCTCGCGGCCGCCTATCGGGCAGGCCGAGCTGCCGGCGAAGACCACCTCCTGGAAGCGCTGGGCGGAGCTCCTGGCTGCCCATGCCGGCTCGGGCGAGCTGGAGGAGGAGATCCCCTACTGGCTCTCCCGGAAGCCCGGGCCGCCGCTGCCGGTCGACCTCGAAGGCGATGGCAGGGGCGCCACGGCGAGCGTCGCGGTCGAGCTCGGTCCCGAGGAGACGCGCGGCGCTCCTCCAGGAGGCGCCGCGAGGCCTACCGCACGCAGGTCAACGACCTGCTGCTCGCGGCGCTCGTCCGCGCCTTCGCCGCCTGGACCGGCGAGGGCATGCTGGAGATCGACCTCGAAGGGCACGGGCGCGAGGAGATCTTCCCCGGCGTCGACCTCTCGCGCACCGTCGGCTGGTTCACCACCCTCTTTCCGGTCGCCCTCTCGCTGCCGCCGGGGGGAGGTCCGCGGGAGGCGATCCAGGAGACCAAGGAGACCTTGCGGGCGGTGCCCCGCCGCGGGCTGGGTTATGGCCTGCTGCGCTACCTCGCCGCGGCGGAGACGGGCGAGCGCCTGGCCGCGCTCCCCGCGCCGCAGGTCTCCTTCAACTATCTCGGACGGTTCGATCCGGCGATGGGGGAGGGCGGGCTCTTCGCCTTCGCGCCGGAGGCGCCCCGCGGCGCCGGGGGGGAGATCACCCCCGGCCGCCACCTCTTCGCGGTCGACGCGCTGGTGCTCGGCGACCGCCTGCGGATCAACTGGACCTACGATCCCAGCCGCCATCTCCCCGCCACCGCCGAGCGGCTGGCGCGCGGCTTCCTCGCCGAGATCGCGGCGCTGATCGCCCACTGCCTGTCGCCGGAGGCGGGGGGCTTCACCCCCTCGGATTTCCCGCTCGCCGGCCTCGATCAGGCGGCGCTCGACCGCGTCGTCGGCAACGACCGTGGCGTCGAGGACCTCTACCCGCTGGCCCCCATGCAGCAGGGCATGCTGTTCCACAGCCTCTACACCGCCGGCGCCGACCTCTACGTCGAGCAGCTCACCGCCGAGCTCGCGGGGCCGTTCGACCAGGCCGCCTTCATCGCCGCCTGGCGGCGGGTGGTCGAGCGCCACGGCGCGCTGCGCACCGGGTTCCTCTGGCAGGAGGTCGAGCCCCCGCTGCAGCTCGTGCGGCGGCAGGCCGAGCTCCCCTGGACGGCGGAGGACTGGCGGGGCCTGCCGCCCGCCGCCCTGGAATCGCGCTGGCTGGAGTCTCCTGGCCGCCGATCGCGCGCGCGGCTTCGACCTCGACCGGCCGCCTCTCCTGCGGATCACCCTGGTGCGCGTGGGAGAGGAGGAGCACCGGCTGGTCTGGAGCTCCCATCACCTGCTCTTCGACGGCTGGTGCTTCCCGCTCCTCCTGTCCGAGGTCTTCGCGCTCTACGAGGCGGCGGTCGCCGGCCGGGAGGCGCTGCTGCCGCCGCCGCCGCGCCCCTACCGCGACTACATCGCCTGGCTGGCGGAGCGGGACCAGGCCGCGGCCGAGCGCTACTGGCGGCGGACGCTCGCCGGCTTCACGGTGCCCACCCCGGCGCCGTTCGACCATCCGGCCGCCCTCGGCGGAGCGGACGGCAACCACGCCGCCGACTACTATGAGCGGACCATTACGTTGCCGGCATCGCGAGACCGCCGGGCTCGAATCCCTGGCGCAACGGCTGCAGGTGACGCTCAACACGCTGGTGCAGGGGGCCTGGGCGCTCCTGCTGTCCCGCTACGCGCAGGCCTCCGACGTCGTCTTCGGCGCCGTGGTCTCCGGCCGCCCCGCCGAGCTCGCCGGCGTCGAATCGATGGTGGGCCTGTTCATCAACAGCCTGCCGGTGCGGGTCGAGATCCCGCAGGACGAGGCCGCCTCCTCCTGGCTGGCGCGGCTCCAGGCCGGCCAGTTCGAGCAGAGCCAGTACGCCTGGACGCCCCTGGCGCGCATCCAGGCGTTCTCCGAGGTGCCCGCCGGCGAGCCGCTCTTCACCAGCCTCCTGGCCTTCCAGAACTACCCTCTCGACCCGGCGGTCTCCGAGCGGCTGAGCGAGCTGCGGATCGGCGACGTCGCGCTCAGCGATCGACACCAACTATCCGCTCACCCTGTCCGCCGTGGCGCGCGGGGAGCTCGCTCTGCGCCTGACCGCCGACCGCCGCTTCGAGCCGGCCACGACCCGGCGCATGCTGGCCCATCTGGACAACCTTCTGGGCGCTCTCGCCGCCGACCCCGAGCGGCCGCCGCGCTCCCTGCCGCTCCTCGCCAGCCGCCGAACGGCATCAACTGACGGTCGAGTGGAACGACACCGCGACGGCCTTTCCGGAGGTTTCGATCCCCGCGCTGTTCGCGGAGCAGGCGGCGCGCCGGCCCGAGGCGCCGGCGCTGCGCGGCCCCGGCCGCGAGGACTGGCTGAGCTATGGCGAGCTGGACCGCCGCGCCGGGGCTCTCGCCCGCGAGCTCGCCCGGCAGGGGATCGGGCGCGGGGACCTGGTGGGTCTTTTCGCCGAGCGCTCGGCCGAGCTGGTGATCGCCGTCCTCGCCATCCTGAAGACCGGCGCCGCCTACCTGCCGCTCGACCCTTCCTATCCGCGCGAACGGCTGGCTCTCATGCTCGCCGATGGCGGCGCGCCGCTGGTGCTGGTGCAGCCCGACCTCGCGGCGCTGCTGCCGGCCGGTGCCGCGCGGACGCTGCCGCTCGTCCCCTCGGCGTTCGACGGCGCTCCCTGGTCCGGCGCTACAGCCACCCATACCGCCACCGCCGCCGACCTGGCCTACGTCGTCTACACCTCGGGATCGACGGGTGTGCCGAAGGGGGTCGCCGTGACCCACCGCAGCGTCGTGCGGCTGGTGCGCGACACGGACTACGCCGATTTCGGGCCGGACCAGGTTTTCCTGATGATGGCGCCGGTCTCCTTCGATGCCTCGACCTTCGAGCTGTGGGGGCCGCTGCTGAACGGCGGCTGCCTGGCGATCCTGCCGCCGGGCGAGGTGACGCTCGACGGGCTCGAGCGGGCGATCCACGATGCCGGCGTCACCACGCTCTGGCTGACCGCCGGGCTCTTCCATCTGGTGGTCGACGAGCGCCTCGCGGCCCTGGCGCCGCTCCGGCAGTTGCTCGCGGGGGGGACGTGCTCTCGCCGCCGCACGTCGCGCGCCTGCGCCGTGAGCTCCCCGGCCTGCGGCTGGTCAACGGCTATGGCCCGACCGAGAACACCACCTTCACCACGTGCCACCGGGTGGAACGGGTCGAGGGAGCGAGCGTTCCCATCGGCCGTCCGATCGCGAACACCCGCGTCCTGGTGCTCGGCCGCGATCTCGAGCCGGCGCCGATCGGCGTGCCCGGCGAGCTCTATGCCGGCGGCGCCGGCCTCGCCGTGGGGTATCTCGGCCGGTCCGCCCTGACCGCCGCCGCCTTCGTCCCCGCGCCGTTCGGCGAGCGGCCCGGCGAGCGGCTCTACCGCACGGGGGACCTGGCCCGCCGGCTGCCGGACGGCAGCCTCGACTTCCTCGGCCGTGCCGACCGCCAGGTCAAGGTGCGCGGCTTCCGCATCGAGCCGGGAGAGATCGAGGCCACTCTCGCGGACCATCCGGCGGTGCGCGAGGCGGCGGTCGTGGCGTTGCGGGACGATGGCCGCGAGCGCCGGCTGGTGGCCTGGGCCGTACCCCGCGGGGCGATGGAGTCGGCGCCCCCCGCGGAGGCGGTGCTCGCCGATCTCGCCGCCCGCCTGCCGGCCTACATGGTCCCCGTCGACCTGATCTGGCTCGACGCCCTGCCGCTCTCGCCGACCGGCAAGGTGGACCGCGACGCGCTGGCGGCGATGGCGATGGCGGTGGAGAGGGGGGAGGCGGTGGATCTCACCCCACCCCGCGGCGCGGTCGAGGAGACTCTGGCGGCGATCTGGCGGCAGGTCCTGGGGTGCGAGCGGGTGGGGGTGCACGACAATTTCTTCCGTCTCGGCGGCGACTCCATCCTGAGCATCCAGATCGTGGCGCGGGCGCGCCAGGCGGGGCTGGTGGTGACGCCGCGCCAGATCTTCGAGGAGCAGACGATCGCCGCCCTCGCCGCGGTCGCCACCCCGCTCGCCGCGGCCGAGGCGGAGCAGGGAGCGGTCGAGGAGGGAGGCGCCGCTCACCGGCTTCCCGCTCGCGGGCCTGGATCAGCGCGCTCTCGACGCCCTCGTCGGCACCGGCCCGTCCCTCGACCTCACGATCGAGGATCTCTACCCGCTGGCGCCGCTCCAGCAGGGGATGCTCTTCGAGGGGATCTTCGCCCCGGATTCGGAGCTCTACTTCCAGCAGTTGATCGCCGAGCTGGCGGGTCCCCTGGACACCGGCGCCTTCGTCCGCGCCTGGCAGGCGGTGGTCGACCGCCACCCGGCCCTCCGCACCGCCTTTGCCTGGGAAGGGCTGAAGTGGCCGCTGCAGGTGGTGCGGCGGGGTGCACGGCTCCCCTGGACGGAGGAGGACTGGCGGCAGGTGCCGCCGCGGGAGGTGCCGGAACGGCTCGCCGCCTGGCTGGCGGCCGATCGCGCCCGCTCCTTCGATCTCGCGCGGCCGCCGTTGATGCGCGCCGCGCTGCTGCGCACGGGCGAGGACCGGCTCTGGTTCGTCTGGAGCTTCCACCACCTGCTGATCGACGGCTGGTGCCTCTCGCTGATCTTCCGCGAGGTGTTCGCCCTCTACCGCGCGGCGGTCGCCGGCCGCGACGCCCTCCTGCCGGCGGTCCGCCCCTACCGCGACTTCATCGCCTGGGTGGCGCGGCAGGACGCCGCCGCGACGGACGACTTCTTCCGGCGGCAGCTCGCCGGCTTCACCGCCGCCACCCGCCTGCCGCTCGACCGGCCGGCCCTGCCGGCCGGCGACGACGGCCCGCCGCCCGATCAGGTGCTGAGGCTGCCGCCGGCCCTGGTCGCCCGGCTGACCGCCCTCGCCCAGAGCCGTGAGCTGACTCTCAACACCCTTGCGCAGGGGGCCTGGGCGCTCCTTCTCGCCCGCTACGGCGGCACGCCGGACGTGGTGTTCGGGACCGTGGTCTCCGGGCGGCCGGCCGAGCTGCCGGGGGTCGAGTCGATGATCGGCCTGTTCATCAACACGCTGCCGGTGCGTCTCGCCGTCGATCCCGCGGCGCCTCTCGACGTCTGGCTCGCGGGGGTCCAGAAGCACCTCCTCGAGCTGCGCCAGCACGAGACCGCCGCGCTTGCCCAGATCCAGCGCGCCAGCGAGGTGCCCCCGGGCGAGCCGCTCTTCCAGAGCATCGTCGCCTTCGAGAACTTCCCCGTCGACGAGTCGCTGGGGGAAGGGGCGGGGGAGATCGCGTTCTCCGGGGTGACGGTCACCGGCCGTACCGACTACCCGCTCTCGTTCGCCGTGATGCCCGGCCGGCGGGACAGCAACGAGCTCAGCCTGAGCCTGTCGCACGACCGGCGCACCGACGCGACGACGGCGCGCCGCCTGCTCGGCCACCTCGAGCGGCTGCTGGACGCCTTCGCCGCCTTTCCCGGGAGCCCCCTCGGCGAGCTGCCCGTCCTCTCGACGGCCGAGCGGCACCAGCTCGTGCTGGAGTGGAACGATACCGCCACGGAGACCGCGGAGGATCTCTGCCTGCACGACCTCGATGTCCGTCCAGGCGCGGCGCCTCCCCGCGGCGGTGGCCCTCGCCGGCGAGGGCCGGGAGATCACCTACGCCGAGCTCGACCGGCGCACCAACCAGCTCGCCAATCACCTCGGCGCGCTGGGCGTCGGGCCGGAATCACGGGTGGCGATCATGGTGGAGCGCTCGCTCGAGATGGTGGTGGCGGTGCTCGGGATCCTGAAGGCCGGCGGCGCCTACGTGCCGATCGATCCCGCGACGCCGGCCGACCGCCTGGATTTTCTCCTCGCCGATGCCCGGCCGGCGCTCCTGCTCACCGGGGAAGGGCTGGCGGACCGTCCGCGCGAGGCCGCGGTCGCCGTCGTGGCCCTCGACGCCGAGCGGGAGCGCATCGCTGCGGCGAGCGCCGAGCCCCCCGCGGTCGTGGTCGATCCCGACAATCTCGCCTACGTCATCTACACCTCGGGATCGACCGGGACGCCCAAGGGGGTCGCCGTCCGCCATCGCTCGGCGGTGGCCTACGCCCGCGCCGTGGCGCGGGAGTATGGGATGCGGGCTGGCGATCGCGAGCTGCAGTTCGCCTCGCTGAGCTTCGACGCCAGCGTCGAGGAGATCTTCGCGCCGCTCGCCGCCGGGGCGACCGTCGTCCCGCGGAGCGGGCCGGCCGAGGAGCCGGCGCGGTTCCTCGCCAGCTGCGCGGAGCTGGGGATCACCGTGCTCAGTCTGCCCACGGCCTACTGGCACCAGATCGCGGCGGCGGTCGAGAGCGGGGATCCGCCGCTCCCGCCGGCCCTGCGCCTGATCGTCATGGGCGGCGAGCGGGCCCTGCCCGAGCGCTGGACCGCCTGGGGCCGCGGCCCGGGCCGCCGGGTGCGGCTGGTCAACGCCTACGGCCCGACCGAGGCGACGATCGCGGCGACGCTCCACGAGCATCCGGGAACGCCGGACCCGCTCGCCGGACGGCGGGAGGTGCCGATCGGCCGGCCGCTCCCCGGCGTGCGCGCCCAGGTCGTCGACCGCGATCTGCGGCCGGTTCCCGCCGGCGGGATCGGCGAGCTGGTGCTGGGCGGAGTGGGGGTGGCGCGCGGCTATCTCGGCCGTCCCGCCCTGACCGCGGAGCGGTTCGTGCCCGACCCGCTCTCCGGCGAGCCCGGCGCGCGCCTCTATCGCACCGGGGATCTCGTCCGGCTCCTCCCGGGCGGCACCCTCGAGTTCGCCGGCCGCCTCGACGACCAGGTCAAGGTGCGCGGCTTCCGGATCGAGCCGGGGGAGATCGAAGCCGTTCTCGCCACCCATCCCGGCCTGCGCGAGGCGGCGGTGGTGGTCTACCGCGGCGATTCGCTGCTCGCCTGCGTGGTGCCCACCGACGCGGCGGCGCCGCCGGCGATCGCGGAGCTGCGGGCCTTCCTCGCCGAGCGGCTCCCCGCGCACATGGTGCCCACGGCCTATGCCGTCCTGCCCGCGCTCCCCCTGACGTCCAGCGACAAGGTGGACCGGCGGGCGCTGGCGCGGCTGGAGCATGTGATCGAGCCCGCGGGCGAGAGGGTCGCTCCCGCCACGCCGCTCGAAGAGATGCTCGCCCGGGCCGCCGCCGAGGTGCTCGGCGTCGATGTCGAGCGGGTGGGCATGCGGGACAACTTCTTCGATCTCGGCGGCCACTCGCTGCTCGCCACGCAACTGGTTTCGCAACTGAGCCAGGGGCACGGCATCCAGGTGACGCTGCAGATGGTCTTCGATGCCTCGGACCTCGGCGAGCTGGCCGACCGTATCGTCGAGGCCGAGCTCGCGCGCGTCGATTCCGGCCTCCTCGACGAGGCGCTGCGCGAGATGGAGGGGATGTCCCCCGAAGAGATCCAGGACCTGCTCGGCGGCGCTGCCTGGAGGAAGACGCCTGATGAGCAGCGATCCCGTATCGCCCCAGGGCCGCCTCGCCGGGCTCTCGCGCGAGCAGCGGGCGCTCCTGTTCGAGCAGATCCGCAGGCGCACGGAGAAGGAGCGCGCCGCGGCGCCGCCGGCGGGCATCCCGCGCCGGCCGCCCGGCCGCGAGCCGCTCCCCCTCTCCCTGGCCCAGGAGCGGCTCTGGTTCCTCGACCGCATGCAGCCCGGCAATCCGGCCTTCAACATGGGCTCGGCCCTGCGCCTGCGGGGCCGGCTGGACACGCGGGCCCTGGAGCGGGCGCTGAACGAGATCGTGCGCCGGCACGAGGCCCTGCGGACCTCGTTCCGCGAGGTCGACGGCTCTCCGGTGCAGTGGATCGCTCCCAGTCTGTGGATTCCCCTCCCCCTGATCGACCTCGCGTCGCTGCCGGAAACGGCTCGCGAGCCCGCCGCCGGCCGGATCACGCAGATCCTCCTGGCCGCCAGCTTCGACCTGGTGACCGGCCCGCTCGTCCGCGCCTCTCTGTTGCGCCTCGCGCCGGATCTCCATCTCTTCCTGCTGGACGTCCATCACATCGTCACCGACGGCTGGTCCGCCGGCGTGATGAACCGGGAGTTGATCGCGCTCTATGAAGCCTTCGCGGCGGGGGAGCCCTCGCCGTTGCCGCCGCTGCCGATCCAGTACGGCGACTTCGCGCGCTGGCAGCGGCAGTGGCTGCGCGGCGAGACCCTGGAGGCGCAGCTCGCCTACTGGCGCGGGAAGCTGGGGGGCGCCCTGGCGCCGCTCGACCTGCCGACCGACCGGCCCCGCCCCCCGTTCCAGACCTTCCGGGGGGGCAGCCTGCGGCTCTCCATCCCGGAGCCGGCGGCGAGCGGGCTGCGCAGGCTGTCCCAGGAGGCGCGGGCGAGCCTGTTCATGACCCTGCTCGCCGCCTTTCAGGCTCTCCTCTCGCGTCTCTCCGGACAGGACGACATCGTGGTGGGCTCACCCGTCGCCGGCCGCCATCGCGCCGAGACCGAGCCCCTGATCGGCTTCTTCCTCAACAACCTGGCCCTGCGCACCGATCTGGCGGGGAACCCGAGCTTCCGCGAGCTGCTCCTGCAGGTGCGGGAGACGACGCTGGGCGCCTTCGCCCACCAGGACATCCCCTTCGAGGCCCTGCTGGTGGAGCTGAAGCCGGAGCGCGACCTCTCGCGCACGCCGATCTTCCAGGTCTTCTTCAACATGCTCAACCTCCCTCCGGAGAGAGGACGCCTGCCGGCCCTGGAGATCGAGGCCGGCCCGGCCGCCGAGCCGGAGTCGAAGTTCGATCTCACCCTCTACGCGACGGAGCTGGAGGAGGAGATCTTCCTGCTCCTGGTCTACAACGCCGACCTGTTCGAGGCGCCGCGCATGGAGGAGCTGCTCCGGCAGTACCGGGCCGTCCTGGCGGCGGTCGCCGGGGAGCCCGGCCTGCGCGTCGAAGACCTCTCGCTGGTGACCCCGGAGGCCGCGGCCGTCCTGCCCGATCCCGCCCGGCCGCTGCCGGTGGAAGGGGCCGAGGCGGTCCACCAGCGCTTCCTGGCCCGCGCCCGGCGCCACCCGGATCGCCCCGCGGCCGCCGACGTCCACGGCGTCTGGACCTGGGGGGATCTCGACGCGGCGAGCGGCCGCCTGGCCGCGCGGCTCCTGGCGGCGGGGCTCGGGCCCGCCGAGCCGGTCGCCGTGTGGGCGCACCGGGCAGCCCCCCTGGCCGCTGCCCTGCTCGGCGTGCTGCGGGCAGGGGGGGCGTTCGTCATCCTCGATCCGGCCTACCCGCCCGCCCGTCTGGCGGCCGTAGTGCGCGGCGCGTCAGGCCGCGCGCCTGGGTGGAGATCCCCGGAGCGGGGCCGGTCCCCGCCGAGGTGGAATCCGCTCTCGGCGGCGTCCCCCGTTTGCGGGTGGACGGACCCGGGCTGCCGGTGGACGCCGGCGCACCCTGTGTCACGGTCCACCCCGACGCCCCCGCCTGGATCGCCTTCACCTCGGGCTCGACCGGCGAGCCCAAGGGGATCGTCGGCTCGCACCGGCCGCTGTCGCACTTCCTGGACTGGCACGAGCGGACTTTCGAGCTCGGGGAGGGGGACCGCTTCAGCCTGCTCTCCGGCCTGGCGCACGACCCGCTGCTGCGCGACGTCTTCACCCCGCTCTGGGCCGGCGGCGAGCTGCGCGTGCCGGCCCCGGAGCGGATGGGCGAGCCCGGCTGGCTGGCCGGCTGGTTCGCCCGCGAGGGGATCACCATCGCCCATCTCACGCCCGCCATGGCCCGGCTCCTGGCCACGGGCGAGACGGAGCCGCTGACCGCCCTGCGGCTGGTCTGCTCGGGCGGCGAAGCCCTGACCGGCGACGACGTGGCCCGGCTGCGCCGGACGGCCCCGCGAGCCCGCCTGGTCAACTTCTACGGCGCCACCGAGACGCCGCAGGCGATGGGGTGGAAATCGGTGGAGGCGGCGGAGCGCCGGATCCCCCTGGGCCGCGGGATCGACGGCGTCGACCTGCTCGTGCTCGGGCGCTCGGGCCGGCCGGCCGGCATCGGCGAGCTGGGGGAGATCTCGATCCGCACGCCCTATCTCGCTCTCGGCTATCTCGACGATCCCGCCGGCACGGCCGAGCGCTTCGTTCCCGCGGTCTCCAGCCGCCTCTACCGGACGGGGGACCTCGGGCGCTACGAGCCGGACGGCGATCTGGTCTACGCCGGCCGTGCCGACCGCCAGGTCAAGATCCGCGGCTTCCGCATCGAGCCGGCGGAGATCGAGGCGGCGATCAACGGCTTCGCGGGAATCCGCGAATCGGTGGTCGTGGCCCGCGAGGAGCGGGGGGATCGCTATCTCGCGGCCTACGTGGTGCCCGGGCCCGGAGCGGAGCCGGATCTCGCCGGCCGGCTGCGGGCGTTTCTCGCCGCCCGGCTTCCCGGCTCCATGGTGCCGGCCGCCGTTGTCGAGCTGCCGGCCCTGCCGGTCACTCCCAACGGCAAGGTCGACCGCCGGGCATTGCCGGCGCCGCGGCGGCAGGAGGCGGAGACCGGAGCCGCGCCCCGGAACCCGGTGGAGGAGGTGCTCGCCGGGCTCTGGGCGGAGCTGCTGCGCCAGGACCGCGTCGGCGTCCACGACGACTTCTTCGATCTCGGCGGCCACTCCCTGCTGGCGACCCAGCTCGTCTCGCGGGTGCGGACCGCCTTCGGCGTCGAGCTGTCCGTGCGCCAGCTCTTCGAGAACCCGACGCTGGAGCGGCTCGCCAGGGTGGTGGCCGCGCAGGACGCGAGCTCCTCGGCCGGGGTGGCGATCCCGCGCCGGCCGCCGGACCTCGATCCGGTGCCCGCCTCCTTCGCCCAGGAGCGGCTCTGGTTCCTCGACCGCCTGGCGCCGGGCAACACGGCGTACCACATCGCCAAGGCCCTGCGCCTCGCGGGCGAGGTGTCGCCGGCCGCCCTCGAGGCCGCCCTCGGCGAGGTGGTGCGCCGGCACGAGGCTCTGCGCACGACGTTCGCGGAGCGCGACGGCCAGCCGGCGCAGGTCATCGCGCCGCCCGGCCCCTGGCGCCTGCCGCGGATCGATCTCTCGGCTCTGCCGGAGGGCGTGGCCGCCGCGGAGGCGGGGCGCCTGGCCCAGGAAGAGGCGGCGAGGCCGTTCGACCTTGAGCGGGGTCCCCTGCTGCGCGCCTCCCTGCTGTCGCTGGCGGAGGCCGAGTACGGCCTGCTCCTGACCATGCATCACATCGTCTCCGACGGCTGGTCGATGGGGGTGCTGGTCCAGGAGGTCTCGGCGCTCTATGCCGCGGCGGTCGCCGGCCGGCCGGCCGGTCTGCCGCCGCTGCCCATCCAGTACGCCGATTTCGCCGTCTGGCAGCGGGACTGGCTGCGAGGGAAACGGTCTGGAGCGGCAGCTCGCGTACTGGCGGCAACGGCTGGCGGGAGCGCCGGACTCGCTCGCGCTGCCCACCGACCGGACGCGGTCCTCGCTGCCCGATCCGCGCGGCGGCCGCGTCGGTCTCCACTTCGGCCCCGAGCGCACCCGGGAGATCGTGGCGCTCGCCCGCCGGCGGGACGCCACCCTGTTCATGGTCCTGTTCGCCGCGTTTCACGCGCTGCTCGCGCGCACCACGGGAGAGGAAGATCCGGTCCTGGGCTCGGCGATCGCCAACCGTGTGCGGGCCGAGATCGAGCCGCTGATCGGCTTCTTCGTCAACGCCTTCGCGCTGCGCGCGGGCCTGCCCGGCGACCCTTCCTTCCTCGATCTGCTCGCCTCGGTCAAGCGCGCTACGCTGGAGGCCTACGCGCACCAGGATCTCCCCTTCGAGCGGCTGGTCGAGGCGCTGCGGCCTGAACGCCGCCTCTCCCGCAACCCCCTGTTCCAGATCTCGCTGGGGCTGCACAACACGCCGGAAGCCGGGATCGGCGCCTTTCCCGGCGTGACGCTCCTGCCGCTGGAGTTCGAGGCCCCTGGCCCGGTCTTCGATCTGGAAGTGCACTTCGTCGAGACCGCCGGCCAACTGTTCGGCGAGATCGCCTACCGCGCCGACCTCTTCGACGGCGTCACCGTCCGGCGCATGGCCGCCCATCTGGAGCGGCTGCTCGCCGGCGTGGTGGAGGAGCCGCAACGCCGCCTCTCCGATCTCCCGCTCTTCTCCGAGGCCGAGCGCCACCAGCTCCTGCGGGAATGGAACGACACCCGCATGGCGATGGGTGGGGCGTTCCGCGGCATCGCCGCCAGGATCGCGGAGCAGGCCCGCCGTTCCCCCGGCGCGCCAGCGCTCGCCTTCCAGGGGCGGGAGGTCACCTACGCCGAGCTCGATGCCCGGTCCGGCCGGCTGGCCCGCCGCCTCGCCGCGCTCGGCGTCGGGCCCGAGTCGCCGGTCGGCCTGCACGTCGAACGCTCGCCGGAGATGGTGATCGGAGCTCTCGCGATCCTGCGGGCAGGGGGAGCCTACGTGCCCCTCGATCCCGCCTATCCGGTCCATCGCCTGGCGTACATCGCGGCCGGGCTTCGCATGCCCGCGATCGTCACCCGTGGCGGGGACCTCGGTTGGGCCGGGCCGGCCGTCGAGGTCCGCGTGGACGAGCGCGTGGACGGGGAGGATGGGGAATCCGTTCTCGCTGCCGTCGCGCCGGAGACCACCGCCTACGTCATCCACACCTCCGGCTCGACCGGCCGCCCCAAGGGGGTCCCGATCTCTCAGGCCGGTCTGCTGAACATGATCGACTGGCATACGCGGACCTATCGGCTGGCCGCGGGCGACCGGGTCGCCCAGGTGATGGCGATGGGATTCGACGCCGCGGTGGGCGAGATCTGGCCGGCTCTCGCGGCCGGCGCGAGCCTGCGCATCGCCGGCGAGGAGACCCGGCTCTCCGCCGACTCGATGCTCGCCTGGATGGCCGCCGAGGAGATCGATCTGGCCGTCCTGCCGCCAGCGCTGGCGGAGCCCTTCCTGGAGCTCGCCGAGCGGGGATCCCCTCGGGGCTGGCGCTGCGGACGCTCCTCGTGGGCGGCGACCGCCTGAAGCGGTTCCCATCCCCGTCCCTCCCCTTCGCGGTCGCCAACAACTACGGGCCGACCGAGGCCGCCATGGTCGCCACCTGGTCGGTCCTCGAGAGCGGCGAAGCTGATCCTCACCGGCTGCCGCCGATCGGCCGGCCGATCGACAACGCGCGGCTGTACGTGCTGGACCGGTTCCTGCGGCCGGTTCCCGCGGGCACGCCCGGAGAGCTCGCGATCGGCGGCGCCGGACTCTCGCGGGGGTATGCGGGCCGGCCGGACCTGGCGGCGGAGAGCTTCGTCCCCGACCCCTTCAGCGATCTTCCGGGCGAGCGGCTCTACCGGACCGGCGACCTGGTCCGCCGGCGGCTGGACGGCCGCCTCGACTTCCTCGAGCGGCTCGATCGCCAGGTCAAGATCCGCGGCTTCCGTATCGAGCCGGGGGAGATCGAGCGCGTGCTCGAGCTCCATCCGGAGGTGAGCGAGGCGGTGGTGGTGACCCGCGGGGAGGGGGAGGCGGCGGGACCCCGGCTGGTGGCCTACGTCACGCGAGGAGAGGGGGACGCGGCCGCGCACGGCGGGGAGGATCTCGCCCACGTCGACCAGTGGCAGGCCCTCTACGACGACGCCTACGGCCAGGGGGGCGCGGCCGGAGCGGCGGACGAGGCGGTCGCGATCCCACCTTCGACATCCGCGGCTGGAACAGCTCCTACACGGGGGAGCCGATCCCGGCCGGGGAGATGCGCGAGTGGGTGGAGCGCACCGTCGAGCGCATCCTCTCGCTGCGCCCCCGGCGGGTCCTGGAGATCGGCTGCGGCACCGGCCTCCTGCTCTTCCGGATCGCCCCGCGCACCGATCTGTACCTCGGGACCGACTTTTCTTCCATCGCCCTGGATGGCATCCGCCGCCAGCTCGATGCTTCGCGGGAGCTGCCGCAGGTGGAGCTGCGGCAGGCGATGGCCCACGAGGTGGCGGATGTCGCGCCCTCACGGCGGTCTCGATCTGGTCGTCCTCAACTCGGTCGTCCAGTACTTCCCGGGCGTCGACTACCTGGTGCGGGTGCTGGAGGGGGCGGTGCGGGCCGTCGCGCCGGGAGGCGCGGTCTTCCTCGGCGATCTGCGGAGCCTCCCCCTGCTGCAGGTTCTCCACACCTCGGTCGAGCTGTTCCAGGCCGCGGACGTGATGCCGGTTGCCGAGCTGCGGCGCCGGATCGGCCAGCGGCTGGCGAACGAGGAGGAGCTGGCGGTGGATCCGCGGCTCTTCCTCGCCCTGGCCCGCCGCCTGCCCGCCGTCCGCGGGGTCGAGATCCTGGTCAAGCGGGGGATCGCGCACAACGAGCTGACCCGCTTCCGGTACGACGTGGTGCTGAGGGTGGGCGAGGCCGCCGCGATGCCGGCGGATCTCCGCCTCGACGGGCGGGACCGCGATCTGACGCCGGCCGGGATCGAGCGAGTCCTGGACGGCGCGCCCGGCGCGCTGGAGCTCACCGGTCTCGCCAACGCGCGGCTCGCCACCGAGGCCGCGGCCCTCGACCTCCTCGCCGGGGGCGGGGAGGGAGCCGCCACCACCGGCGAGCTGCGCCGGGCGATCGCGAGGCGGCTCGACTCCCGGGATCGATCCCGAGGCTCTCTGGGCGCTCGGCGACCGCCACGGCTACGACGTCGAGCTGAGGGTCGACGCGGCCGATCCCTTCCGGTTTGGCGCCGTCCTGCGCCGGCCGGGGAGCGCGCCGGCCGTTGTTCCGGCCGGTGCTCCGGCCGCGGTGCCGGAGGCCCCGGACCTCCCCTGGAGCGCCTTCGCCAACGATCCTCTCGCCGCCAAGCACGCGCGCCGTCTGGCTCTGGAGCTGCGCCGGTTCCTGCGCGGCGAGCTGCCGGAGTACATGGTCCCGGCTTCCTTCGTGCTCCTCGACCACCTGCCGCTCAACCGTCACGGCAAGGTGGACCGCGCGGCGCTGCCGGAGCCGGAGCCGATGCGCCACGCCGCGGCCTCGGCGCCGCCGCGCACTCCCGTCGAACGGGATCTGGCCCTGCTTTGGCGGGAGGTTCTGGGGGTGGAGGAGGTCGGCCGCGAGGACGGCTTCTTCGAGCTGGGCGGGCACTCGCTGCTGGCGACCCAGCTCGTCTCCCGGGTGCGCGACGCCTTCGCGGTCGAGCTGCCGTTGCGCGCCATCTTCGAGACTCCGACTCTCGCCGGCGTGGCGTCCTGGATCGAGCAGGCCCGGTCGGCCGCCAGCCCGCCGGCCGCCGCTCCGCCGCTCCGCCCGGTGCCCCGTGACCGTCCGCTGCCGCTCTCGTTCGCCCAGGAGAGGCTCTGGTTCCTGGACCGCCTGCGGCCGGGCGACCCGACCTACAACATGCCGGCCGCCCTGCGGGCTCGCGGCGAGCTTTCGCCGCCCCTCCTGGAGGCGATCCTCGGCGAGGTGGTGCGCCGCCACGAAGCCTTGCGCACCACCTTCCAACTGCGCGACGGCAAACCGGCGCAGGTGATCGCGCCGCCGTCGCGCTGGACCCTCCCCCGGGTGGACCTCGCCGGTCTGCCGGCGGGGATCGGCCTGGCCGAGGCGGGGCGGCTGGCCCAGGAGGCGGCCGTGCGGCCGTTCGATCTCGAACGCGGGCCCCTCCTGCGCGCCGCGCTGCTGCGGCTGGGGCCGGCCGAGCATGTCCTGCTGCTCGCCATGCACCACATCGTCTCCGACGGCTGGTCGATGGGGGTGCTCGTGCGGGAGATCGCGGCGCTCTACGGAGCCGCCGTGGCGGGCCGCCCCTCGCCCCTGCCGGAGCTGCCCATCCAGTACGCCGATTTCGCGGTCTGGCAACGCGGCTGGCTGGCCGGGGACGAGCTGGAGAGGCAGCTCGGCTACTGGCGAGACCGCCTCGCCGGCGTGCCGGCCTCCCTGGATCTGCCGGCCGACCGGCCGCGCCCCGCCACGCCGGCTCATCGCGGCGGACGGGTGACCGCGCTCTGGGATCCGGAGCTCTCGCGCGAGCTGGGGCGCTTCGCCTTGCGCCACGAGGCGACCCCGTTCATGGTCTTCCTGGCCGGCTTCCAGGCGCTCCTGAGCCGCCTCACCGGGCAGGAGGACGTGCCGGTGGGCTCGCCGATCGCCAACCGCAACCGGGCGGAGATCGAGCCGCTGATCGGCTTCTTCGTCAATACCCTGGTGCTGCGGGGGGATCTGGCCGGCGATCCGCCGTTCCACGAGCTGCTGGCGCGGACCCGGTGCGCGACCCTGGAGGCCTACGCCCATCAGGACCTCCCGTTCGAGCAGCTCGTCGAAGCGCTGAGCCCGCAGCGCACCCTGGCGATGAACCCGCTCTTCCAGGTGATGTTCGCGCTGCAGAACATGCCGGCGGCGGCCGTGGAGCTGGCCGGCCTTTCCCTGTCCCCCCTGGAGTTCGAGAAGAACAGCGCGCGGGTCGATCTCGAGCTGAGCGTCTGGGAGGCGGGGGACTCCTTCCTGCTGGATCTCGTCTACAGCGCCGAGCTGTTCGACCGGCCGACCCTGGAGCGTGCCGTCGTCTCCCTGGAGACGCTGTTCCGGGGGATTCTGACCGGCGATGGCGATGACCGGCGCCTTTCGGAGCTGCCGCTGCTGCCCGCGGCGGCGCGCCATCAGATCGTGACCGAATGGAACGACACCCGGCCGGCGCGGGAGCCCCGGACGGTCGTCGAGCGGTTCGCGGCCCAGGCGGCGGCGACCCCGGGCGCGGTGGCCCTGGAAGCCGGGGGCGAGCGGCTGACCTACGCGCAGCTCGACCTCTGGGCCAACCGGCTGGCCCATCGGCTGCGGCGGCTGGGCGTCGGACCCGAGGTCGTCGTCGGCCTGTTCGCCGAGCGCGACGCGGCGATGGTGGCCGGCATCCTCGGCATCTGGAAGGCCGGGGGCGCCTATCTGCCCCTCGATCCGGGGTCTCCGCGGGAGCGCCTCGCCGACCTGCTGGAAGATTCGCGAGTGGCGGTGATCGCCGCCGGCGCGGAGCTCGTCCAGGCCCTCCCACCCCATGCCGCGCAACTCGCACGGATCGACGACGAGGACCTGGCGGCGGAGAGCGGCCTCCCCCCCGAGGGGCTGTCCAGGCCCGGCGACCTCGCCTACCTGATCTACACCTCGGGAACCACGGGGAAGCCCAAGGCCGTCCTGGTGGAGCATGGCAACCTGGCGAGCACGCTCGCGGCCGGGCGGGAGGCCTTCGCCTATGGGCGGCGGGGACCGGATCGCCAGCGTCGCCTCGTTCTCCTTCGACATCTTCCTGCTGGAGCTGCTGGCCCCGCTGCTCGCGGGGGGCACCTGCGTCCTGCTGCCGACGCGTCCGACGCTGGACCTCGAGCGGGTAGTCGACGAGCTGGGCTCGGCGACGATCCTGCACGCGGTGCCGGCGGTGATGCGCCAGGTGCTGACCCTGGCGCGGTTGCGGCGAGCCGCGGCGCCCCGATTGCGGGCGCTGTTCCTCGGCGGCGACGCGGTGCCGGCGGACCTCCTGGACAATCTGCGGCGGACTTTCCCCGGGGTGGAGATCTGGGTGCTCTACGGTCCGACCGAGACGGCAATCGTCTGCACCCTTTGGCGAATGCCGGCCGAGGGGCGGGTGAGATCCCTGCTCGGCCACCCCTTCGCCGGGGTGGAGATCCAGCTCCGCGGCGCCGGCGGCCAGCCCGTGCCGATCGGTGTGCCGGGCGAGATCTGGATCGGCGGCGCCGTGGTGGCCCGCGGCTACTGGCGGCGCGAGGAGCTCACCGCGGAAAAGTTCGTCACCGCGGAAGGCCGGCGCTTCTACCGCAGCGGCGACCTGGCCCGCCGCCTGCCGGATGGGGCGCTGGAGTTCCTGGGCCGCCTGGATCACCAGGTCAAGATCCGCGGCTTCCGCATCGAGCTGGGGGAGATCGAGGCCGCGCTGGCGGACCAGCCGGGCGTTCGCGAGGCCGTGGTCCTGGCGCGCGACGGCGATCACGGTGGCGAGCGCAGGCTGGTGGCCTACGTGGCGGCCGGGCCGGAGGTTCCCGCCGCCGCCGCTCTGCGCGCTGCCCTGGCGCGCCGGCTCCCCGGCTACATGCTGCCCGCGGCGTTCGTCTTCCTCGACGCGCTGCCGCTCGACACCAGCGGCAAGATCGACCGCCGGGCGCTCCCCGCTCCGGAGGACCCCGGGAGCGAGGCCGGCCTGCCGGGCGTGCCGCCGCGCACCCGGCTCGAGCGCTTCCTCGCCGGTCAGTTCCGCGAGGTTCTGGGGCTCCCGGCCGGCCGCGAGATCGGCATCGACGACGACTTCTTCGCCCTCGGTGGCACCTCGATCAGCGGCGCGATCCTCATCTACCGCCTGCAGGAGGCGCTGTCGGAAGTCGTCCACGTCGTGGCGATCTTCGACCATCCGACGGTGGCGTCGCTCGCGGAGTACCTCCGGGAGCGGCACGCCGGTGCCGAGCTCGCGGGCGTCCCGCCGGGACGGGGAGTTCTGGTCCCCCTCCAGACGGGCGCATCCGGCCGCCGGCCGCTCTTCTGCGTCCACCCGGTGGGCGGCGAGGTCGTGGCCTATCGCCCGTTGGCGCGCCATTTAGGCGCCGGCCAGCCGGTCTATGGCCTGCAGTCGCCCGATCCGCCGCTCGCGGATCTGCGGGAGATGGCCGGGCGCTACGCCGCCGCCGTCCGGGAGGTCCAGCCGGAGGGACCCTACCGGCTCGCCGGCTGGTCGATGGGGGGAGTCGTGGCCTACGAAATGGCCCGCCAGTTGCAGGCGTTGGGGGAGAAGGTAGAGGTACTGGCGCTGATCGACTCCATATCGCCCACACGCTGGGCCGGCGAACCCGAGCCTGGCGAGACCGGGATGGTGGCCCTCTTCGCCTCCGACCTCGCCCGGCTCCAGGGTCTGGCGATCCCGGACGTCGACCTGTCCGGCGTCGACGCGGACGGCGTCCTGGCCCTGCTGCTGGATCTCGGCCGGCGGGCCGGCCTGCTGCCTCCCAGATCTCGAGCCCGGGGAGCTGCGCCATCTCTTCGACCGCTTCCGGGCCAACCGCCGCGCGCTCGCGGCCTACGCGCCCCTCCCCTACGCCGGCCAGGCTCATCTCTTCCGCGCCGCCGGCCGGGTTTCCAGGCTGGAGGAGGAGGACCCCACCCTCGGCTGGGGTGAGCTGGTGAACGGGGGGCTGAGGGTCGCGGACCTTCCCGGCGACCACTACTCGATTCTCGGGGAAGAGGTGGAGACCCTGGCCGCTCGGCTCCGGGCCCTGTTGGAGCAGGGGCTGGAGCCGGAGGAGGGCCCGGCAGGATCTCCTGATGGCCGACCCCACGCCCCCCCAGGACCGCCTCGCCGGGCTCTCGCGCGAGCAGCGGGCGCTCCTCTTCGAGCAGGTCCGCAGGCGCAAGGAGAAGGCGCGCGCCGCGGCGCTGCCGGCGGGCATCCCGCGCCGGCCGCCCGGCCTCGAGCCGCTCCCCCTCTCCTTCGCCCAGGAGCGGCTCTGGTTCATCGACCGCATGCAGCCGGGCCTCAGCGCCTACAACATCCCCCAGGCGCTGCTGATCACGGGGGAGACCTCGCCGGCGGTCTTCGCGGCGCTGCTCGGCGAGGTGGTGCGCCGCCACGAGGTGCTGCGCACGACCTTCCGCGAGGTCGACGGCCAGCCGGTCCAGGTGATCGCGCCCGCCGGCCTCTGGACCCTGCCGCTCGTCGACCTCTCGGCCCTGCCCGCCGAGCTTCGCGGCGCCCAGGCGAAGGCCCTGGCCCAGGAGGAATCGGACCGGCCGTTCGACCTCGCGCGCGGACCGCTCCTGCGCGCCGTCTTTCTGCGACTGGCGCCCGCCGAGCACGCCCTCCTGCTCACCATGCACCACATCGTCTCCGACGGCTGGTCGATGGGCGTGCTCGTCCGCGAGATCTCGGCGCTCTACGGCGCCGCCCGCGCCGGCTCGCCGTCGCCGCTCCCCGAGCTGCCGATCCAGTACGCGGACTTCGCCGTCTGGCAGCGCGGCTGGCTGCGCGGCGAGGTCCTCGAGCGGCAGCTCGCCTACTGGCGGGAGAAGCTGGCGGGCGTGCCGGCCACGCTCGATCTGCCGACGGACCGGCCGCTGCCCGCCTGAGCGCACCCATGCCGGGGCGCGGCTCCGCGTTCCCTTCCCCGCCGGCTTCGCGGCCGGTCTGGCGTCGTTCGCCCGCCGGCACGAGGCCACCCCCTTCATGGTCCTCCTGGCGGCGTTCCAGGCGCTGCTGTCGCGGCTCACCGGGCAGGAGGAGCTCACCGTCGGCTCGCCGATCGCCAACCGCAACCGGGAGGAGATCGAGCCGCTGATCGGCTTCTTCGTCAACACCCTGGTGCTGCGCGGCGACCTCGCGGGGGACCCCTCCTTCGAGGACCTGCTCGCCCGCGTGCGCAAGACCACCCTGGAGGCCTACGCCCATCAGGACCTCCCCTTCGAGCGGCTGGTGGAGGCGCTGCGGCCGGAGCGGCATCTGGCCGTCAACCCGCTCTTCCGGGTCCTCTTCGCCGTCCAGAACGCGCCCCTCGGCGCCGTGGAGTTCCCCGGCCTGTCGCTCGCCCCGCTGGCGTTCGAGACCACGGTGTCGCAGTTCGATTTCGAGGTGGGCTTCTGGGACTTCGGCGGGGAGATGCTGGCGGACATCGCCTACAGCACCGAGCTGTTCGACGCTCCGACCGCGCGCCGCATCGCCGCGCACCTGGAGACCCTGCTGCGCCGGGCGATGGCGGACGCCGGTGGGCGGGTCTCGGCGCTGCCGCTCCTCTCCCCGGAGGAGAGGCAGCAGCTCGTCCGCGAGTGGAACGACACCGGGAGCCCGGCCGCCGGCGCGCCCCTCGCGCACGAGATCGTGGCGCGGCAGGCGGAGCGCGCTCCCGACGCGGTCGCCGTCGAGCATGGGGAAGAGATCCTGAGCTACCGCGCCCTGGTGACGGCGGCGCGGCGCCTCGCCGCGATCCTGCGCCGGCGCCGGCGTCGGTCCGGACGTGCCGGTGGGGCTCTGGGCCGGCCGCTCTCTCGCCCTGCCGGTGAGCGTGCTGGCGATCCTCGAGGCCGGCGGCGCCTGCCTGCCGCTCGATCCCACCTATCCCGCGGAGCGCCTGGCGTTGATGATCGGCGACGCGTGCCCCCGGCTCGTCCTCGCCGAGGAGGCGGCGCTCGCCGATCTGCCGCCCGGACTGCTGGACGGCGTCGAAGTCGCCGTCCTCGACCGGCGGGGGGAGATCGTCTCCGGGTCCGCGCGGCCGGAGCCGGCGACGGCGGCGGTCCGGCCCGGCCCCGAGAACCTCGCCTACATCCTCTACACCTCGGGCTCCACCGGCCGCCCCAAGGGGGTGGCGCTGCCGCACCGGGCGCTGGCCAATCTCGCCGCCTGGGCCGGCGAGGTCCGGCCGGACCGCGGCCGGCGCGTCCTCCAGTTCTCGCCGCTCGGCTTCGACGTCTCCTTCGAGGAGCTGTTCTCGACCTGGGGCTCGGGGGGCACGCTGGTGATGATGCCCGACGAGCTGCGCCGCGATCCCGCCGCGCTGCTCTCCTTCCTGGCCGAGAAGCGGATCGAGCGGCTCTTCCAGCCCTTCGTCGCGCTCCAGCAGCTCGCCGAGATCGCCGGCGAGCAGGGGGGGCCGCCGCCGGCGTTGCGCGAGCTGATCACCGCCGGCGAGCAGCTCAGGGTCACCCCGGCGGTGGCGGCGTTCTTCCAGGGTGGCGCCCGGCTGTTCAACGAGTACGGGCCGACCGAGACCCACGTCACCACCGCGTTCCTCCTGCACGGGCCGCCGGACCGCTGGCCGGCGCTGCCGCCGATCGGCCGGCCGATCGCCAATCACCGCGTCCACCTGCTCGACCGCGGCCGGCAACCGGTCGCCATCGGGGTGCCGGGGGAGCTCTGCGTCGGCGGCGCCGGCCTCGCCCGCGGCTACCTCGGGCGGCCGGACCTGACCGCCGACCGCTTCATCCCCGATCCGGGCGGCGTGGAAGCGGGGGCGCGGCTCTACCGCACGGGGGATCTCGCGCGGTGGCTGGCGAGCGGCGACCTCGAGTACCTCGGGCGCACCGACTTCCAGGTCAAGGTGCGCGGCTACCGTGTCGAGCCCGGAGAGGTCGAGGCGGCCGTCGCCGCCCAGCCGAACGTGCGTGCCGCCGCGGTGGTGGCGCGGCAGGATCCGCCGGGGGGCCCGCGCCTGGTGGCCTACGTGGTCTGGGACGGCGAGGAGGGCTCCGAGGCCGGGCTGCGGGAGGCGCTCAGGGCGCGCCTGCCAGCGCCGATGCTCCCCGCCGCCTTCGTCGCGCTGGCCGCCCTGCCGCTCACCCCGAGCGGCAAGCTGGACCGCCGCGCCCTGGCCGGTCCCGCCTTCTCTCCGCAAGGCGCGCCGGCAGCCGCCGGGTACGTCGAGCCGGCGGCCGGCACCGAGCGGGAGATCGCGGCGATCTGGAGCGAGATCCTCGACGTCGAGCGCGTCGGGGCGCGGGACGACTTCTTCGAGCTCGGCGGGCACTCGCTGATGGCGGTCCAGATCCTCTCCCGCATGCGCGCCCGCCTCGGGGTGGAGCTGCCCGTGCGCGCGCTGTTCGAGGCTCCCGTGCTCGCCGAGCTGGCGCGGCGGGCCGAGCAGGCCGGCGCTCTCCCCGCCGCCGACGCGGCCGTCCGCTCCGGGGCCCGGACGGCGCCGCTCTCCTTCGGCCAGGAGCGCCTCTGGTTCCTCGACCGCATGGAGCCGGGCAATACGGCGTTCAACATGGGCTCGTCCCTGCGCCTGCGGGGGCCGCTGAACGCGCGCTCCCTCGAGCGGGCGGTGAACGAGATCGTGCGCCGGCACGAGGCGTTGCGCGCCACCTTCGGCGAGGACGACGGCCGGCCGGTCCAGCGGATCCTCCCGAGCCTCTGGGTGCCGCTGCCCGGAATCGACCTCTCGGCTCTGCCGGAGACCGCCCGCGAGGCCGAGGCCGAGCTCGTCGCCAAGGCCTCCCTGGCCTCCCCCTTCGACCTCGAGGCCGGCCCGCTGATCCGCACCTCGCTGCTCCGGCTCGCCGCCGACCTTCATCTCTTCCTGCTGGACGTCCATCACATCGTTTCCGACGGCTGGTCCGCGAAGGTGATGGACCACGAGCTGATCACCCTCTACAACGCCTTTACCGCGGGGGAGCCTTCGCCGCTCCCGCCGCTCCCTATCCAGTACGGTGATTTCGTCCGCTGGCAGCGCGAGTGGCTGACCGGTGCGAAGCTGGAAGCCCAGCTCGCCTACTGGCGCGGCAAGCTGGGGGGGAGCTGGCGCCGCTCGACCTGCCGGCCGACCATCCGCGCCCGGCGCGTGCAGACCTACCGCGGCGGCAGCCTGCCGCTGGAGATTCCGGAGGCGGTGGTGGCCGCCCTGCGGACGCTGTCGCGCGAACGGAAGGCGAGCCTGTTCATGACCCTGCTCGCCGCCTTCCAGGTCCTGCTCTCGCGCCTCGCCGGTCAGGACGACATCGTGGTGGGCTCGCCGATCGCGGGCCGCCGCCTCCGCGATACCGAGGGGCTGATCGGCTTCTTCCTCAATACCCTGGCCCTGCGGACCCATCTCGGGGGAAACCCCAGCTTCCGCGAGCTGCTGGACCGGGTCCGCGAGACCACGCTCGGCGCCTACGATCACCAGGACGTCCCCTTCGAGGCGCTGCTGGCGGAGCTGAAGCCGGAGCGGGACCTCTCGCGCACCCCGCTCTTTCAGGTCTTCTTCAACATGCTGAGCCTGCCTCCGGAGAAATCCCGGGTGCAGGAGCTGGAGATCGACTGGGGACCGGCTGCCGAGATGGAGTCGAAGTTCGATCTGACCCTCTATCTCACCGAGGCGATGGGCGCGATCCATGGCAACCTGGTCTACAACGCCGACCTGTTCGACGCCCCCCGCATGGAGGAGCTGGCGCGGCAGTACCGGGCGGTGCTGGAGTGGGCCGCCCGCCATCCGGACGCCTGGATCCAGGGGGTCTCGTCCTGCTGACCCTGAAGGCCGCGGCCGTCCTGCCCAATCCGACCCAGCCGCTGAGCGCGGAGTGGAACGGCGCGGTCCACGAGCTGTTCCTGGCGGCGGCCCGCCGGCATCCGGAGCGCCCGGCGGTGGTCGACCCCGAGGGGAGTTGGACCTACGGCGAGCTCGCAGGCGCCGCCGGCCGCCTCGCCGCGCACCTGCGGGCGGCCGGGGTGGCGCCGGGGGACCGGGTAGCGATCTGGGCCCACCGCAGCGCTCCCGTCGCCTGGGCGGTCCTGGGCACGCTGGCCGCGGGCGGCGCCTTCGTGATGCTCGATCCGGCCTATCCGCCGGCGCGCCTGGCCGAGATCCTGCGCCTCGCCGAGCCCCGGGCCTGGGTGGCGCTGGCCGCCGCCGGGGCGCCGCCGCCGGAGATCGAGGAGCTGCTCGCCGGCTGGGAGGCGGAGGGGCGGTTGCACGGCCGCATCCTGCTGCCAGGCGGCGGTCCCGAGGGGGCGGCCGGCCTGCTCGCGGCGCTGCCCCCGGTGGGGGAGCCGGTCGCGACCGGACCCGACGACCTCGCCTTCGTGGCGTTCACCTCCGGGTCGACCGGCACCCCCAAGGGAATCCTCGGCCGCCACGGCCCGCTGTCGCACTTCCTCCCCTGGCAGCGTGAGCGCTTCGGGCTCTCGGAGGCGGACCGCTACAGCCTGCTCTCCGGGCTGGCGCACGACCCGCTGCAGCGCGACCTCTTCACCGCTCTCTGCACCGGCGCGACGCTCTGCGCTCCCGACCCGGAGGAGATCTTCATCCCGGGCCGGCTGGCGGCCTGGGCGGCGCGGCAGGGGATCACCGTCGCCCACCTGACCCCGGCGCTGGGGCAGGTGCTCACCGAGCCGCCGGGGGACGGGACCGCGGCTGCACCGGTGCCGTCGCTGCGCTACGTCTTCCTGGTCGGGGACGTGCTCACCCGGCTGGACGTCGACCGCCTCCGCCGGCTGGCCCCGGGGGTGACCTGCGTCAACCTCTACGGCAGCACCGAGACCCAGCGCGCCGTCGGGTATCACGTGGTCGACACCGAGGCGGGCGGGGCCGGGCAGCGGGCGCGGCAAGTGCTGCCGCTGGGACGCGGCATGGAGGACGTCCAGATCCTGGTAGTGAACGCCGCCGAGCGGCTGGCGGGCATCGGCGAGGTCGGCGAGATCTGGATGCGCAGCCCCCACCTCGCCCGCGGCTATCTCGGCGACGAGGCGCTGACCCGCGAGCGCTTCCGCGTCAATCCGTTCACCGACGACGAGACGGACCGCGTCTACCGCACCGGCGACCTCGGCCGCTATCTGCCCAACGGCGAGGCGGTCTTCGCCGGCCGGGCGGATCAGCAGGTCAAGATCCGCGGCTTCCGCATCGAGCCCGGGGAGATCCAGGCGACGATCGGCCGTCTGGAAGGGGTCCGGGAGTCGGTGGTGGTGGTCCGCGAGGAGCGCGGGGACCGCTACCTCGCGGCCTATGTGGTCCCCGAGCCCGGGGCGGCGCCGGATCTCGCCGGCCGGCTGCGGCCGTTCCTCGCCGCCCGGCTCCCCGATTACATGGTGCCCGCCGCCTTCGTCGAGCTGCCGGCGCTGCCGCTCACCCCCAACGGCAAGGTCGACCGGCGGGCGCTGCCGGCGCCCCAGCGGCAGGCCGCGGGGACCGCCGCGCCGCGGGGGCCGGTGGAGGAGAGGCTCGCCGGCCTCTGGGCCGATCTGCTGCGCCTCGACGCCGTCGGCGCCCACGACAACTTCTTCGAGCTGGGCGGCCACTCCCTGCTGGCCACCCAGCTCGTCTCGCGCGTGCGCGGCGCCTTCCAGGTCGAGCTGCCGCTGCGGGTGATCTTCGAGGCGCCCACGGTCGCCGACCTGGCGGCGTGGATCGAGCGGACGCTGCGAACCTCCGGGGGAGCCGCCGTGGCGCCGCCGGTCGCCCGGGTCCTCCGCGATCGTCCGCTGCCGCTCTCCTTCGCGCAGGAGCGGCTCTGGTTCCTGCAGCTCCTGGCGCCGGCGAGCCCGGTCTACAACATGATGGGCGCGGTGCGTCTCGCCGGCCGGCTCGACGCCGGCGCCCTCGCCGCCGCCCTCTCCGAGATCCTGCGCCGTCACGAGGCGCTGCGCACGACCTTCCGCGCCACCGCCACCGGCGCCGTGCAGGAGATCCACCCCTGGGCGCCGCTGCCGCGCACCGTGGTCGATCTCTCCGCCCTGCCGGAGGCGGTCCGTCCTGGCGAGGCGCGGCGGATCGCCGAGGCGGAAGGGGCGCGGCCGTTCGACCTCGAGCGCGGGCCCCTGCTGCGCGCCCTGCTGCTGCGCCTGGCGGACGAGGACCACGTCGCGCTCTGGGGGACGCATCACATCGCCGCCGACGGCTGGTCGCTGAGCGCGGTGTTCGTCCCCGAGCTGACCCGGCTCTACACCGCCTTCGTCCAGGGGCTGCCGTCGCCGCTGCCCGAGCCGCCGGTGCAGTACGCCGACTATGCCGTCTGGCAGCGGGATTGGCTGCGCGGCGAGGTGCTCGCGGAGCAGCTCGGCTACTGGCGGCGGCAACTCGCCGGCCTCGCCCCCCTGGAGCTGCCCGCCGACCGTCCGCGCCCGCCGGCCCCCTCCGGCCGCGGCGGCAGCCGGCCGTGGGAGCTGGCGGCGGGGAGCGTGGAGCGGCTGGGCCGGCTGGCCCGCGCGGGGGACGCCACCCTCTTCATGGGGCTCTTCGCCGCGTTCGCCGCGGTGCTCCACCGGGAGACCGGCCAGACCGGGCTGCCGGTGGGGATGCCGGTCGCCAGCCGCTCGCGGGCCGAGATCGAGGGGCTGATCGGCTTCTTCGTCAACACCCTGGTCCTGCGCGGGGATCTGGCGGGAGATCCCGACCTCCCGGAGCTCCTGGCCCGCTCCCGCGAGACCGTGCTCGGCGCCCTCTCCCACCAGGACATCCCCTTCGAGCGGCTGGTGGACGAGCTGGGGCTGCCGCGCAACCCGCACCGGCCGCCGCTGCTGCGCGTGACCTTCCAGCTCCAGACCGCGCCGGCGGACGGCTACCTGGAGCTGCCGGGGCTCACCCTGCAGCCGTTCGAGACCGCCGTCGAGACCGCCAAGTTCGATCTGGTGGTCAATCTCTACGAGGCGGGCGAGGGAGTTTTCGGGCTTCTTCCACTACGACGCCGACCTGTTCGACGGCTCGACGGTGGCGCGGCTGGCGGGGCACTTCGGCACCCTGCTCGAAGCCTGGATCGACGAGCCGGGCCGGCGCCTCGCCGATCTGCCGCTGCTGAGCGCGGCGGAGCGCCATCAGCTCCTGGTCGAGTGGAATCCGGGCGCCGCGGAGGACCGCGTCCTGACCCCTCTGCACCGTCTCTTCGAGGCCCAGGTGGACCGCGCGCCCGAGGCTCCGGCGCTGTCCGTGGGTACCGAGCGGCTCACCTACGGCGAGCTCGACCGCCGCGCCAACCGGCTCGCCCGCCATCTCCAAGCCTCCGGCGTGCGGCCGGGGGACCGGGTGGCCCTCCTGCTGGAGCGGTCGGCGGAGATGGTCGCCGCCATCCTCGCCGTCCTGAAGACCGGCGCCGCCTACGTGCCGCTCGATCCGGCCTATCCCGCCGAGCGTCTGGCCTTCACCCTGGAGGACAGCGGCGCCTCGCTGCTGGTGACGTCAGGGGATCTGATGGCGGATCGTCCGCGATGTCCGCACGGTCCGCCTCGACGCCGAGCGGGACGAGATCGAGGAGCCGCAGCGGCGAGCGCCTGGAGATCCCCGCCGATCCGGACCTCCCGGCCTACGTCATCTACACCTCGGGGTCGACGGGCCGGCCGAAGGGGGTGGTGATCTCGCACGCCAGCGTCCACCGCCTGTTCACGGCGACCGAGCCCTGGTTCGGCTTCGGCGCGGACGACGTCTGGACCCTCTTCCACTCCTATGCCTTCGACTTCTCGGTCTGGGAGATCTGGGGGGCCCTGCTCCACGGCGGCCGTCTGGTGGTGGTCCCCTACTGGGAGAGCCGCTCGCCCGAGGGCTTCTACCGCCTGCTGCGCGAGGAGCGGGTCACCGTCCTCAACCAGACCCCCTCCGCCTTCCGCCAGCTCCTCTGGGCGGAGGAGGCGGCGCTCGGCGACGCGCCACCCGATCTCGCCCTGCGCTGGGTGATCTTCGGCGGCGAGGCCCTGGAGCCGGCGAGCCTCGCCCCCTGGTTCGCCCGCCATGGCGACGAGCGTCCGCGGCTGATCAACATGTACGGCATCACCGAGACCACCGTCCATGTGACGTACCGGCCGGTGCGGGCGGCGGACCTCGCGGCGGGCAGCCTGATCGGCGAGCCGATTCCGGACCTCGCCGTCCACCTGCTCGACGCGCGCCTGCAGCCGGTGCCGATCGGCGCCCCCGGCGAGATCCACGTCGGCGGCGCCGGGCTCGCGCAGGGCTACCTCGGCCGGCCGGACCTCACCGCCGAGCGCTTCGTCCCCGATCCCTTCTCGGGGCAGCCCGGAGCGCGGCTCTACCGCTCGGGAGACCTGGCCCGCCGCCTGCCGAACGGCGATCTGGAGTACCTCGGCCGCATCGATCAGCAGGTCAAGATCCGCGGCTTCCGCATCGAGCTGGGGGAGATCGAGGCCGTCCTGGCCGTTCAGCCCGGCGTGCGCGAGGCCGTGGTCCTGGCACGCGAGGAGGGCGAGCGCCGTCTGGTGGCCTACCTGGCGGGGGAGACGCGGCCGATCCCACCGCCCTGCGCAAGGCCCTGGCCGAGCGGCTGCCGGACTACATGCTCCCCGCGGCCTTCGTCTTCCTGGACGCCCTCCCCCTGACGGAGAACGGCAAGGTCGACCGCCGGGCGCTCCCCGCGCCGGAGGCCGCCGGCGCCGCGTCCCCGCGAGGTCCGCGTGGCGCCCCGAGATCCGCTGGAGCGCTTTCTCGTCCGCCAGTTCCACGAGGTTCTGGGGCTGCCGGCGGATCGCGAGATCGGGATCGACGAAGACTTTTTCGAGCTCGGCGGCACCTCGATCACCAGCGCGATCTTCATCCACCGCCTCCAGCAGGCGCTGTCGGAGGTCGTCCATGTGGTGACGATCTTCGACCATCCGACCGTCGCCGGCCTCGCGGATTTCCTGCGCGCGCGAGCACGCCGAGGGGGCGCGGCGGATCGAAGCGGAGGGGGACGGCCGTCGGACCCGCCGTGCTGCCGGATCGTGGCGTGCTGGTGCCGCTCCAGGCGGGCGCGCCCGGCCGCCGGCCGCTCTTCTGTGTCCATTCGGTGGGCGGCGAGGTCGTCTCCTACCGGGAGCTGGCGCGCCATCTGGGGCCCGGCCAGCCGGTCTATGGCCTGCAGTCGCCCGATCCGCCGCTCCGGGATATCCGGGAGATGGCGGCGCGCTACGTCGCCGCCCTTCACGAGGTGCAGCCGGCGGGACCCTACCGGATCGCCGGCTGGTCGATGGGCGGCATCGTGGCCTACGAGATGGCCCGCCAGTTGGAAGCTGAAGGGGAGAAGACCGACGTCCTGGCGGTGATCGACGCCGCCTCGCCGGACCGCTGGGTCGGTGAGCCCGAACGGAGCGATACGGAGATGGTGACCCTCTTCGCCACCGCCCTGGAGCAGCTCCACGGCGGGGATCTCGACCTTCCCCCCGGCTTCGAGCTCCCCGATCTCGACCTGGACGGCCTCGACGCCGATGCCGCGCTCGCCATCGCCCTCGACCTCGGCCGCCAGGTCGGCCTGCTATCCTCGAACCTCGAGCTCGCCGAGCTGCGCCGCCTCTTCGAGCGCTTCCAGGCCAACCGCCGCGCCCTGTCGTCGTACCGCGAGCCCTATTCCTACGGCGGCGAGATCCACCTCTTCCGCGCCACCGATCATCTTGCGATCAGGGAGAACGCGGACCCCACGCTGGGCTGGGGCGGGCTGCTGAACGGCAGGGTGAGGATCTTCGACGTCCCGGGCGACCACCGGACGATCGTGAAGCGCGGGGCGGAAGCCATGGCGGCCCATCTGCGGGCGCTGCTCGGAGGACGGGAGATTGAACGCGGCTTGCCCGCTCGGGCCGTTTCATGTAAACCTCACGTCCGGGAGGAGACCTGATGCGCTCAATCTTTCGCCATACCGTCCTGTCCGCCGCGCTCTTCGCGGGAGCCACCCTGACCGCCTTCGCGCAGACTCCGGCCCCGCCGGCCGGCCCCACCCCCCCGTTTCGATGCCACGGCTCTCGATCGCTCGGTGCAGCCCTGCGACGACTTCTACCAGTTCACCTGCGGCCCATGGATGGCGAAGAACCCCGTGCCGCCGGACCGTTCGCGCTGGGGGCGCCTCTCCGAGCTGTCCGAGCGCAACCAGTACGTCCTGCGCGACATCCTCGAGAAGGTCGCGAAAGCCGACCCGAAGCGCGGGGTCATCGACCAGAAGATCGGCGACTATTACGCGAGCTGCATGGACGAGGCCGCCATCGAGGCGAAGGGCCTCGCTCCTCTGCGGCCGCAGCTCGACCGGATCGCCGCCCTCAAGTCGAAGCGTGACCTCGCGCCGGTCCTCGCCGGGCTCCATGTCGACGGGGTGCCCGCGCTCTTCCGTTTCGGCGCCCAGCCCGACCTGCGGAACGCCAGCCTCGACATCGCGGCCGTGGGCCAGGGCGGGATCGCCCTGCCCGACCGCGACTACTACCTGGAGGACGACGGCGAGGTTCGCGGAGCTGCGCAAGCAGTACCTCGTCCACGTTCAGAAGATGTTCGAGCTCCTGGGCGAGCCGCAAGCGGCCGCGGCCCGGGACGCCCGGACCGTGGTCGACATCGAGACCGGCCTCGCCAAGGTCTCGCTCGATCGCGTCAAGCGCCGGAACCCGGCGAACAGCGACCACAAGATGACCCGCAAGGAGCTCGCGGCGCTGGCGCCCGACTTCGACTGGAACGCCTATTTCACGGCGATCGGCACGCCCTCCTTCACCGCGATCAACGTCACCTGGCCGGACTTCTTCAAGGGGATGAGCCAGCTCCTCGCCGCGCGGAGCCTCGACGATTGGAAGACCTATCTCCGCTGGCACGTCGTCCACGACGCGGCCCCGCTCCTGCCCGCCGCTTTCGTCAACGAGAACTTCGACTTCTTCGACAAGACCCTCTCCGGCGCCAAGCAGCTCCCGCCGCGCTGGAAACGGTGCGTCGGGCTCACCGACCAGCAGCTCGGCGAGGCTTTGGGGCAGATCTACGTGGAGGCCACCTTCGGGACCGAGGGGAAGGAGCGCATGTCGAAGCTGGTGGCGGCGCTCGAGGCGGCTCTCGAACGCGACATCCGCGAGCTCCCCTGGATGACCGACGCCACCCGCAAGCGGGCCCTCGAGAAGCGCGCCGCCATCGCCAACAAGATCGGCTATCCCGACCGCTGGCGCGACTACTCCACGGTGAAGATCGTGCGCGGCGACGCCCTCGGCAACGGCGAGCGCGCCGCGGCCTTCGAGACCGCGCGCGACCGGGCGAAGATCGGCCAGAAGGTGGACCCGTCCGAGTGGGATCTGACGCCGCCGACGGTGAACGCGGGCTACGACCCCTTCCAGAACAACATCACCTTCCCGGCCGGCATCCTGCAGCCGCCGTTCTTCGACAAGTCGGCGGACGACGCCGTGAACTTCGGCGCCATCGGCGCCGCCATCGGCCATGAGCTGACCCACGGCTTCGACGACGAGGGGCGGAAGTTCGACGCCAAGGGGAACCTCGCCGACTGGTGGACGGCGGCGGACGCCAAGGAGTTCGAGAAGCGCGCCGCCTGCCTGGCCGACGAGTATTCGGGGTTCACCGTCGCCGGGGACGTGCACCTGAACGGCGAGCTCACCCTGGGCGAGAACACCGCCGACAACGGCGGCGTGCGCATCGCCCTGATGGCCCTCGAGGACACTCTCAAAGGGGCGCCGCAGCCGCTGCGCGATGGTTTCACCCCCCAGCAGCGCCTGTTCCTGGGCTGGGGGCAGATCTGGTGCGAGAACGCCACCGAGCAGGCCGCCCGGCTTCAGGCCCAGACCGATCCCCATTCACCGGGCCGCTACCGCGTGAACGGCGTCGTCTCGAACATGCCGGAGTTCCAGAAGGCCTTCAACTGCGCCCCCAAGGCGCCGATGGTGCGCGAGAACGCCTGCCGCGTCTGGTGAGCCGTCGAAAGGGAAGTGGTATCCCCAACGGGATTCGAACCCGTGTCGCCGCCTTGAAAGGGCGGTGTCCTAACCACTAGACGATGGGGACCCTGAGGGCGTCGGTTTCCGCGAGGCGGCAAACCGGCGCCAAATGTACCACAGGAGGCTCTTCTCCTGCCCACCTCTGAGCGTGCCCTTCTACCCTTTTATGGCTGTAAGGAGCGGCGTGGAGGCAGACATGGCACAAGCCCGTTACAGTCTTTCCAATCGCCTGACCTGGAGCACAGTACGCCGCCTCGATTCTTCGTCTGGTGAAGGAATCTCGGGGAGCCTGCGTATCACCCAGGAGGGGCATCCCGAAGCCGTGCTCCTCAGCATCGAGATCTACCAGCAGGTCCAGACCGAGCGGGACAATCTTTGCCCGGCTCGCCCAGGGCGAAAGGGAGATCGCTGACGGCCAGGGCCATGATCTCGACGACGTCCTCAACGAAGCTGAGACTCTTCTGCTTCATGCGCAAGATTGGAAGTCCGGTTCACGTCCGGAGCCCGCTCCGAGTTCCTGGCAGCCATCGACTACATCCGCCAGGACAGGCTGGAGGCCGCACGGAGATTCCGGTCACACGCGGAAGAAATCCTGCGTCGGCCGAGCAGTTCCCTGAGTCTGGCCGCCGCATCCCCGAATTTCCGCTCTCCCTCACCGTGAAGTTATTGTCGTTCCCTACCGCTTCTTCTATCGTGTCTCCGGGGATATCGTCTGGATCGTGGCCGTCTGGCATGGGGCCCAACTTCCAGGGACTCCGGAGGAGTCCGCCGGCTAGGTTGCCGCCCTTTCAATGCCGCAACCTGACTTTGCAACGAGCTAGACTGTCGCCGCCCCGCCTCAAGGGAAGAGCTGGCTGGCGGGCACGACCTGGCGGGGGAGTCCCGGCGCGGACCAGAGCAGCCGTGCTCCCGCCTCGCCCGCGAGGTCGTGATACTCCAGCCGCACGGCGTAGCGCTGGCCGGCCACCAGGGTGATCGTCCCCTGGTCCACCCGCGCAGGGTGCTCCGTCCAGCCGTCCACCAGCAGCGTTCCGTTCACCCAGAGCCGGGCGCCGTCGCTGCGGACGAAGAAGGTGTGCGGCCCGCTCACCTCGGCCTCCACCTGCCCCGTCCACCGCACGCTCCAGCGGTCCGCTCCGATGCCGGGCGCCGGTGATCCCGTGCCCCAGTTGAAGTCGACCGTCGGGTCGATGCGCGACGAAGGTGGTCCCGCTGAGCTCCGGTCCGCTGAAATAGGTGCCCATCAGGCCGATCCCGTCCGCCTGCTCGATCTTCCGGAACAGCGCCGTCCACGTCGTGTCCGCCGCCGGCGTCGCGATGTCGTGCGTGGCCGCGCCGCCGTCCGACCAGGAGACGAACGCGTAGAGGTCCGTGCCCAGCGACTGCGGCGATACCACGCCCAGGGTCCGGGTGATCCCGACGACCCCGGTCACCGCGAGGGGGGACGTGTTCCACCTTGCCGTCCAGCTTCACCTGCAGCCCCGGCGGATCGGTCTCCACCCCGATCTTGGCCAGCCGCGGCAGGACGTCCACGTAGGTCTCGCCCACCAGGCCGCTCGCATCCCGCGCGGAGAGATGGAAGCGGTACCAGACGGTCGGCGCCGTCTCGCCCAGCCGCGGCGCACTGATCGAGCCTTCGGCGATCCCCGAGGTATCGGGGAGGAACGGGTGGAGATGCGCGTCGTGATGGAAGTCGACGCGCCAGGTCAGGGCCGAAGGCGGCAGCGCGCCGTCCTCCACGTCCGTGGCGCTCCCCCGGAAGGCGATCGTGTCGCCGCCGCTGTAGGTCGCGCCCGCCGCCGGCGCGGCGATCGTCACCGTGGGCCGGTGGCCGTTGACGACTGTGAGCCGCGCCGCCCGGCTGGTCACCCGGCCGGCGGCGTTGCGCACGATGACGCTGAACAGCGCGCCGTCGTCGGCGAGCGTGGCCGCGGGGAGCCTGTAGCTCGCCGCCGTGGCCCCCGGGATGGGCGTGCCGTTGCGCCGCCACTGATAGGTGAACGGCGGCGCGCCGTTGACTTCCACCGAGAGCTCCGGCGACTCGCCGGCCGCCACCTTCTGATCCGCCGGCTGGGTCGTGATCGTCGGCGCCTGGCTCCCCGTGTAGCGGATCTGGTAGACCTCGCCGTTGCGGTGCGCCAGATAGAAGAGGCTGCCGTCATCGCCCACGATCAGGCCGACCGGAAAGACGATTCCGCTCGCGAACGTGGAGGTCTCCCCGGTCGCGGGATCGAGCCGCCGGATCCAGCCGTTGCAGTAGTCGGAGAAGAAGTACTTCCCCCGGTAATCCTCCGGGAAGGTCGCCTCCGCCGGATCGTAGAAGGCGCCGCCGGTGATCGAGCACCCCTTCTCCGGGCCGCTGCCGTGCGGGTAGGCGAAGAGGGGGGCGCGGAACCGCGGATCGGTCGACGGCCCCTCGACCACCGGCCAGCCGTAGTTCGCTCCCGCCACCCCCTCGTCGATCTCCTCCCAGGCATGGTCGCCGACGTCGTTGACGAACATCCTCCCGGTGCCGGGCTGGAAGGTGAAGCTGAAGGGGTTGCGGAACCCGAGCGCCCAGATCGCCTGCGCGGTGCCGGTGGTCCGGGTGTAGAACGGGTTGTCGGCCGGGATCGAGCCGTCCCGGTTCAGGCGCAGGATCTTGCCGAGCGGGTTGGCCAGGGTCTGGGAGTTCGCGGCGATGTAGTTCTCTCCCACCGAGGCGTAGAGCTTGCCGTCCGGCCCGAAGCGCAGGGTGCCGGAGTTGTGCCAGTAGGTGGTGAGCTGCGGCAGCTCGATCAGGATCTTCTCGCTGCCGGGGACCGCCTGGTCGCCGTCCGCCGTGAACCGGCTGATCCGGTTGTGGATCTTCGGGTAGCGGACGGTGTAGTAGATGTAGACGTAGCCGTTGTGCTCGAAATCGGGGTCGAAGGTGACCCCCAGCAATCCGCGCTCGCCGTCGCCGATGACCGTCACCTTGAGGAACGCCGTCGGCAGCAGGGCGCCGTTCTTGATGATCCGCAGACGGCCCTTCTTCTCGCAGACGAACAGGCGGCCGTCCGGCGCCATCGAGATCGCCGTCGGCTGATCGAGCCCCGACGCGATCTGGGTCTCGACGAATCCTGGAGGCAGGGTGGCGGCCCGCGCGGCGGCCCCGGAGGCGGCGAAGGTGAGCAGGGCGAGGAGGAGCAACGAGACCGGGATGTGATTTCGAGATGACATGGGGGCGGATTTTAGCGGATCCCGGCGCGCCGAACCCGGGACCTCAGGCCCTCAGGAGATCCAGGCGAAGGCTTGCCGGATCTCGTCCCGCAAAGCCGGCCACTCGAGGGGCTTGGCGAGGAAGGCGAAGGCGCCGGAGCCGAGAGCCCGCTCGCGCAGGGCGTCGTCCATGTGGCCGGTGATCAGCACGATGGGGAGCTCCGGGTCGGTCTTCGCGAGGTGCCGCTGGAGGTCGATCCCGTTGGCGTCCGGCAGGACGACGTCGAGCACCAGGCAGGCGGGGGTCGTCAGCCGGCCGCTGGTAGGCGAGGAACTCGCGGGCGGTGGAGAAGGACTTCACGGCGAAGCCGGACAGCCGGAAGAGCTCCCCCAGGTCCCGCCGCACCGACGGGTCGTCGTCCAGGAGCAGGACGGACTTGCGGAGGGGCTTGCCGGTGTCCCGATCCGAGGAGCCGGGTGAGTAGAGGAGAGAGCCGCTGGACCGGTGGAAGGTTCCCACCGACCCCGGGGTCGATCCGCAACGCGAGACATTCATGATGACCGTCCTTGGTTCCGAGGCCGCCCGAAAAGGCGTAGTGCGACTATTTTAGATCTTTTAGAGATAGATGGCAATCGCTGGACGCAACCGATGGCAAGGCTGGCACGTCCATTGAAGAACGGAAAGCGGAGAGGAGGACACGATGGAAATCGACGTCAAGCACGACGAACGGGCGGGCAAATACTATGCCGTGATCGACGGCCGGGAGGCGGTCTGCGAGTATGGGCCGGCCGGCGAGGGGCGGCTCAACTTCTTCCACACCTACGTTCCCAACGAGCTGCGCGGCAAGGGGATCGCGGACGAGCTCGTCCGCGTCGCCCTGGACGACGTCCTCGCGCGCGGCCTCAAGGTCATCCCCTCCTGCTGGTTCGTCCGCGTCTACATCGACCGGCACGAGAAATACAAGGCGGCGCTGGCAGGTTGACGGCGGCAGGTTGGATATCCTGCGCGTCGCCATGCAAATCGAAGACATCGTCCAGATCCAGGAGCGCTTCCGGAGCGAGCTCGGCAGCTGTCACCGATCTGGCCCAGCTCGATCAGGTCCGGCGCGACTACCTGGGAAAGAATAGCGGCCTCAAGGCCGCGCTCAAGGATCTGCGCAGCGTCCCCGAGGAGAGCCGGGCCCAGTTCGCCAAGCTGCTGAACGACACCAAGGCGAGCATCGAGGCCGAGCTCGACGCCGTGAAGCTGCGCCTCGACGAGCTGAGCCGCCGGGCGCAGATCGAAGCTGAGTGGGTGGACCTCTCGATGCCGGGGATCGCTCCCCGCCGCGGCGGGCGCCATCCGGTGACCGAGGTGGAGTACCTCTGCCTGGGCGTCCTCCGGCAGCTCGGCTTCAAGCTCGAGGTCGGCCCCGAGATCGAATCGGAGTTCTACAACTTCGACGCCCTCAACATCCCGGCCCACCACCCCGCGCGCGACATGCAGGACACCTTCTTCGTGGACGGCGGGCTCCTGCTGCGCTCCCACACCACCCCGGTGCAGGCGCGCACGCTCGAGCAGCGGCCGCCGCTGCCGATCAAGATCGCCTCGGCCGGCCGGGTCTACCGCAACGAGGCGGTCGACGCCACCCACATGCCGATGTTCCATCAGCTCGAGGGGTTCTGGCTCGACACCGACCTCACCTTCGCCCACCTCAAGGGCATCCTCCGCTTCGTGGTGCAGGGGCTCTACGGCGACCAGCGGCGCTTCCGCTTCAAGCCGAAGTACTACCCCTACACCGAGCCGTCGATCGGCATGGACATCGAGTGCGCCACCTGCCACGGCGACCGGCTGCTCGGCCTGCCACGGCGCGGGGTGGGTGACGATCATCGGCGCCGGCATGATCCATCGCAACGTGCTGCAGACCTTCGGCTACGACCCCGACGAGGTGAGCGGCATCGCCTTCGGCTGGGGGACCACCCGCATGGCCTCGCAGTGGATCGGGCTCGGCCGCATCAAGAGCCTCTACGAGCAGGATCTCCGGTCTGCTGCGGGCGATTCACGGGGGTGACGAATGAGGATCTCCCTGAATCACCTGCGGCGCTACTGCCCGGCCCTGCCGGCGAGCCTGGTCGAGGTGCGGAACCTGATGGACGACGTCGGCCTCGAGGTCAAGCGGATGGAGGATGAGGGGAGGACCCGGCGGTCGTCCTCGAGTTCCTCGCCAACCGGGGCGATCACCGCTGCTATGCCGGGGTCGCCCGGGAGATCGCGGCGCGGCTCAAGGGGCCGCTGCTGCTGCCGCCCGTCCTGACGCTCACCGCCGGCGAATCCCCCGTCCGGCTGCGGATCGAGACCGACCTCTGCCTGCTCTATACGGCGACGCTGATCGAGGCGGGACCCGGGGCCGCACTCTGCCCGACGGAGGTCCTGCATCCGCTGATCGCGGCCGAGATGCAGTCGGTGAATCCCTGGGTGGACGCCACCAACATCGCCAATCTGGAGCTGGGGCAGCCGACCCACGTCTTCGACGCCGACGCCATCGCCGGCGGCATCACCGTCCGCCTCTCCCGGCAGGGGGAGCGCGCCTGGCTGCTCTTCCAGCCGGCGCCGATCACCCTCGACGAGGGGATCATGGTGATCGCCGACGACGAGAAGATCCTCGGCATCGCCGGGGTCATCGGCTGCGAGGATTCCAAGGCGACCGACCGGCAGCCGCCGGCTGCTGCTCGAATCCGCCGCCTTCGATCCGGTCGCGGTGCGCAAGGGCGCCCGCCGGCTGCGCCTCTCCACCGACGCCTCGGCCCGCTTCGAGCGCGGCGGCGACTCCTCGCTGCCGCTGGTCGGCGCCGGCCGGGTGGCGCACCTGCTGGAGACCTGGGCCGGCGCCCATCATCGCGGCGTGGGAGTGGCCGGCGACTGGCGCGACCCCGAGCGCACGATCGCGCTCCGCCCCGACCGGGTCAGCGCCTACTTCCACCGGCCGTTCTCCGCCGCCGAGATCGCCGAGCGCCTCGCCGGCTACGGCTTCACCACCTCCGGCGGGCCGGAAGAGCTGGCGGTGCGGGTGCCCCCCGGCCGCCTGTGGGACGTCCAGAACCGCGAGGATCTCTACGAAGAGTTGGCGCGCAACGCCGGCTATGACGAGCTGCCGCTCGCCCTGCCGGCGGTCGCCATGGGAGTTCAGGAGTCCCCCTGGGAGCGCACCAAGAAGCGGGTGGAGGAGGTGCTCCTCGGCCTCGGCTTCCACGAGGTGATGACCAACGGGTTCTACAGCCGGCAGCTCGCCGAGAACCTCGGCATCGCCGAGGGGCATCCGCTCTGGGACCACGTCGAGACCGCCAATGCCCTCGACCGCTCGTTCTCCCTGCTCAAGAACAACGCCGTCGCCCAGGCGGTCGAGGCCGCCGCGGACAACCTCCGTTTCGGCGTCGACGAGATCAAGATGTACGAGTGGACCCGCACCTTCCACCGCAACCCCGCGGCCGCCAACGGCGTCAACGACGAGCGCGAGCTCCTCTGGCTGATCGCCACCGGCCCCTCCCGGGATCCGAGCTGGGCCGACAAGCCCCGTCGCGGTCGACGTCTGGTATCTCAAGGGGATCGTCGAGGATCTGGGCACCGAGCTGCGGATCCCCTTCGAGGTCACCCATCCCGACCCCGAGGCGCCGCTCCATTCGGTCCTGCACCCCTACCGCCAGGGCACGATCCGCCTGGACGGCCGGCGGGTGGGGATCTTCGGCGAGCTCGATCCCACGGTGGCGCGGGCCTTCGGGATCAAGAAGGCGCGCCCCTACTACTTTGAGATCGAGGCCGAGGCCCTGCGCCACGAGCCGAAGCCCGTCGCCTTCTCGCTCCCCCCGCTGCGGCCGCCGAGCGTCCGCATGCTCGCCTTCACCCTCGGCGGCCGGGTGGAAGCGGGCGAGGTCGCCGGCCGCCCTGCGGCGGAACGGCCCGGACTGGCTGCGCAAGGTCTCGATCGTCGACCTCTTCGAGCACGAGGAGAACGGCGAGCCGGTGCGCACGGTCACCTTCGCCCTGGAATACCGCAACGACCTCTCCGAGCATTCGATCGAGGAGATGAACGCGGTGAGCGAGGGGCTGGTGCGGGCGGTGGAGGGTGAGCTGGGCGAGCGGGGGGTTCGGCTGCGGTAAACCTCGGCTTCTGTAGGGGCGCCCATGTGGGCGCCCTGTCCACCACCCAGGGCGGCCACATAGGGCCGCCCCTACAGAAGAAATTTCCTAAAACCCCAACGTCCCATTCTCCCGGGCCCAGGCGATCTGCTGGGCCAGGAAGTCATACGGATACGAAACCTTGACGTCCGTCACCTTGCCGGCCTTGTCCTTGACCGGCGCCAGGTTGGCGTAGACGCCCGAGACGTAGATCGGGATGTCGAGCTTCTTGTAGCGGGCGGCCACGTCGTCGCGCACGGCGGGGTCGAAGTGGGTGCCGTACTTGTCGACCAGCGCCTTGATCCCGTCGTAATCCCCGGTGGCCTTGATCCGCATGATCTCGGCGAGCAGCTTGCCCACCGCCTCGTGCGCCTTGTCGTAGTCCGTCACCTCGTTATACCAGTGGCCGTTCTTCTGCACCCGCTTCGAGGGCGCCGGACTCGATCAGGTAGTTGGCGACCAGCAGCCGGGAGCGGTCGTGGTCCTCCTGCGCCGTGTCCCCCGTCGGGTAGTTCTTGAGCGGCGTCAGCCCCGCCCGCGCGAGCTGCCGGTAGAGCTCGTGGCCGACCTCCTGGACGTTCTGCCACCCCGAGCTCGGCGAGCTTCGGATCGTAGATGTTCCAGTAGGCCACCAGGTCCGCCCGCGCCTCCTCCAGCGTCGAGTAGTACTCCCGCAGGTAGGTCGACGGGTCCTTGGGCACCGCCACCTTGCCCGAGCCGTGGCCGATGATCTCGTGCAGGGCGGTGTGGAGGTTGTCCGCCACCGGTCCGTACTTTTCGTAGAGCGTCCCCTCGTTCGGGTCGTCCGAGAACTCGACCGCCGCCTTGGAGCCGCGCGTCGCGTTGAAGGCGTTGACCGAGGAGGTCAGCAGGAGGCTCTTGGTGCCGTACTTCTCGCGGATGTCCTGCTCGTTCGGCAGGTTGTCGCCGATCGTCGAGACGTGGAAGTCGCCGGTCGCGATCAGCGTCTCGATCGCCTTGCCGACCGGCGGCTTGACGTCGAGCTTCTTGAACCGCTCCTCCCACGGCGCCTTGCGCTCGAAATAGACGGCGTTCTCGGCCAGCTTGCGCATCAGCGGCTCCAGGGCCTGATCGACCACCGCCACCACCATCTGCGACGACCCCTTGATGCCGCGCGGGTCGCGGTAGACCTCGATGAAGCCGGAGGCGAAATCGACCTCCTCGTCGTTCTGGATCCAGAGGACGTTGTAGTCGTGCCAGTCCTTGAGATCGCCGGTCTGATAGAAGCGGACCAGGGCGCGGAGCACCTTGGCCAGCCCCGGATCGGCCGACTGCGCGGCCGCCTCCAGCTCGCGGTTGACCGCCTTCAGCTCCTTGGCGTAGAGCCCGGGCGGGATCTTGCCGTCCGGCGTGCCGGCCCGGTAGACCTCCTCGACCAGCTTGCCGCCGCGGTTGACCAGCCGCGAGTTCAGCGGGTTCTTCTCCGTGAACCCCTTGAGCTCGTCCAGCTTCACCCCCTGGTAATAGTTGTTGCTCGACGCGGTGAGGATGTCCTCGCCCGCCGGCGGGTTCTTGGTGGTGAGCTGAGGCTGGAATTTGGGATCGAAAAGCGGGGCCTGCAGCGATTTCAGCGTCTGGGCGAGCTGCGCCTGCGTGCCGAGGCGCGCTCCCTTGGCCCGTGCCTGTTCGGCGGCCTGGGAGAGCTGCTCGAACGAGAACGCGGGCAGGAACTTCTCCCCCGTGGTCTCGTTGTGGTTCCCGTTGCTGCCGAAGAACAGCATCGTGTAATCGACGATCGCCTGCCGCGACGACTCCGGCAGCCGTTTGGGGTCCTCGACCAGGGCGCCGAGGAGCCGCTTGGCCGTCAGCCCGTAGGCCGACATCTGGTCATAGAAGATGGGATCGAGCTGGACCGCCGCCTGATAGAGGTGGTACGCGACCAGCTTCTGGTTCGCGGGAAGCTTCGAGAAGCTCGGAGCCTGGACTTGCAGGAAGCCGCGTTCGCCGATCCGCGCCGCCAGCGGCGAGCGCGAGGGGGCCTGGGCGAGCAGCGGCGCGGCCGTTATTGGGTTGAGTATCGAGACGAGCGGGATCAGGGCCAGAGTTCGTCGGAAGGTCATGAGGGCTCTCTTTCCTTGCGAGGAGGAGGCGAGTGGCGCGCTCCTTGGGGGCATTGTAGCAACCCCGCCTTGCCAGCCCCCCGGCCAATGCGGCATCATCGCCTCCTATCTTAGGAGGAGCTGCGCTTGAGAAAACTCACGCTTTCCGTCATCAGTGCCGCGGTCCTGCTGGCCGCCGTCCCCGCCTTCGCGGGCATCCATTACAAGTCCGTCACCAAGACCGAGGCCGAGGGGCAGAAGTCGCGGGGCAGCGACGTCCAGGCCGAGGGGTGGGTCTCGGGCGAAAAGGTCAAGGTCGCCTTCCTGTCGAGCAACGGCAGCCCGTTCACCGAGGAGGGGACCTACATCCTCAGCAAGGACGGCGGCAAGACCCTCTACCTGGTCAACCCCAAGGAGAAGACCTACGCGGAGTGGAGCCTCCAGGGGATGCTCGGCACGGTCGGCGCCGTGATGAACGGCATGGGGCCGCTGCTCAAGGTGCAGTTCACCGACCTCAAGTCGACCAAGGTCGCGGAAGAGGATGGCGGCCTGGTCCTGGGAGTTCCCACCCGGCACTACAAGTTCCATACGACCTACACCATGGCGATCAAGGTGCTCGGCATGGGCAACACCACGAACGTGGTCAGCGATCAGGACGTCTGGGCGACCAACAAGCTCACCGACGCCGCCCTGGGCGTCTGGCTGCGCGCCGATCCGCCGCGGACCGGCAACGCCGAGTTCGACAAGCTCATCGCCGCCCAGTCGGGGCAATATGAAGGCTTCCCCCTGAAGGCGGTCACCGTCAGCACCTCGACCCCGCAGAAGGGGAACAAGGGGGCGACCACCTCCCGCACCACCGTCGAGGTGACGGAGCTCGACAGGAACGCCACCATCCCGGCCGCGACCTTCGAGATCCCCGCCGGCTACAAGGAGACGCAGATGCTCCCCACCGAGCAGGGAGAGCGCTGAGCCATGAAGAGAATCTCCCTGTCGCTGTCTCTGATCCTCCTCGCCCTCTCCCCGCTGCTGGGGGAGGGCGCCAAGAGCTACGGCACGGGGGTGACCCTCGCCGAGACCACCTCCGTCGCCAAAATCCTCGCCGATCCGGACGCCTACGTGGGCAAGAAGGTCCGCATCGAGGGGGAAGTGGCGGAGGTCTGCCCGATGAAGGGGTGCTGGATGGAGCTCTCCGAGGCCAAGAGCGGCTCGTCGCTGCGGGTCAAGGTGGATGACGGGGTGATCGTCTTCCCGGTCACCGCCAAGGGGAAACTCGCGGTGGCCGAGGGGGTCCTCGAGGCGATCCCGATGACCCGCGATCAATATGTCTCATGGCAGGCGCATCTGGCCGAGGAGCGCGGCCAGAAGTTCGACGCCGCGACCGTTGGAAGCGGCCCCTTCCGCATCCTCCAGCTCCGCGGCACCGGCGCGAGGATCGGCAGTTGAGCGGATCGGGCGAGGAGCGCCCGAGGGGGAGCGGCTCGGCAGCCGCGAGATCTACCGCGGCCGCACCTTCAACGTCGACGTCGACCAGGTCCGCCTCCCCAACGGCAAAGAGGTGGAGCTCGAGCTCGTCCACCATCGCGGCGCCGCCGCCGTGGTGCCGGTACTCGACGACGGCACCGTGCTCCTCGTCCGCCAGTATCGCTACGCCACCGGCGGCTGGCTGCTCGAAATCCCCGCCGGCAAGCTCGACAACGGCGAATCCCCCGAGACCTGCGCCGGCCGCGAAGCCGAGGAGGAGGTCGGCTACCGCCCCTCCAAGCTCGAGCCCCTCGGCTGGATCTGGTCCACCCCCGGCTTCGCCGACGAGAAGATCTGGCTCTTCCTCGCCACCGGCCTCGAGTGACGAAGCAGGGCCTGGAAGAGGACGAGATCCTCCACATCGAGCGCATGTCCCTCCGGGAAGCGGTAGAAAAGGCCGCCAGCGGGGAGATCCACGACGCGAAGTCGGCGGTGGCTCTGTTGCGGGCGGGGCGGATTTTTAAGTCCAAGGAGTAGGACTGACGAGGCGTTCCCCCACCCCGAATCCTCACCCCCATCCCCTCTCCCACCGCACTCCCCCCGACCGGGAGAGGGGGGCGACTCAGAACCAATAGAGCCTGTAGGAAACAATTTTTCCATTAGAACTGGTGGGAAAGCGTCTGCTACAAGCAAGGTCTCTCCCGTCAAGCTCCCCTCTCCCGGTCGGGGGGAGTGCGGTGGGAGAGGGGCCGGGGAGTGAGGATTCGTTCTTCCGGCTCAAAACCTGCATACCCTCCCCGACGCTCGTTCCGGCGCTTTTCGCCGCTTTTTTATCTCGGTAGAGAACCATCTCGCAGGAGAGAACCAACGCATGCGATCCGCAACCTTGCTGGAACCTCGCCGATTTACCGTGGACCTCGATGGAGACACCCGTGCCGGGAGAGGGGGAGGTGCTCCTCAAGGTCCGCGGTTGCGGCGTCTGCGGCTCCGACATGGGGCCTTGGAAGGGGATCCAGGGTCTCGAATATCCCATGAAGCCCGGCGCTCCCGGGCATGAAATCTTCGGCACCGATCGAGGCGCTCGGGCCGGGGGTCGAGGGGCTGAAGGCCGGCGACCTGGTGACCGCCCTCACCTATCGCGCCTACTCCGAATACGACGTCGCCCGCGCCGCGGACATCGTGCCGCTCCCCGCGTCCCTCGCCGGCAAGGTGGTGCTGGGGGAGCCGGTGGCGTGCGCCGTCAACGTCTCCCATCGCACGGGCGTGAAGGACGGCGACGTGGTGGTGCTGCTCGGCACCGGCTTCCTCGGCGCCCTGATGCTCCAGCTCCTGAATCTCCCGGACGCTCCGGCGCCGTCGCGGGTGATCACCGTCTCCCGCCGCAAGCTCTCCGAGGAGATGGCCGACCGGCTGGGCGTCGACGAGTCGCTGACCTACGACGACGACGTCCACAACCGGGTGGGCGCGGCGACTAAAGGGGAGATGGCCAACGTGGTGATCGAGGCGACCGGCAAGCAGCGCCCGCTCGACCTCGGCGGCGAGCTGACCCGGGTGCGCGGCCGGCTGATCATCGCCGGCTATCACCAGGACGGCCCGCGCACCGTCAACATGCAGCTCTGGAACTGGCGGGGGATCGACGTCGTCAACGCCCACGAGCGGGACCCCGAGATCTACAAGCGGGGGATGGAGGAGGGGGTGCGGCTGCTGGCCGAAGGCGGGCTCGACCTCGAGCCGCTGATCACCCACACCTTCCCGCTGGCCGAGATCAACCGCGCCTTCGCCACCTCCGAGGAGCGGCCGGAGGGGTTCCTGAAGTCGGTCGTGATGCCGGAGGCCGGAGCTTGAGCGCGCCGCGGCTGGGCTTCGTCGGCCTCGGCTGGATCGGGCGGATGCGTCTCGACGCCCTGGCCGAGGCCGGAGCCGCCGAGATCGCGGCCGTCTGCGAGTCGGCCCCCGAGCGTCTGGCGCAGGCGGGGGAGGCCCATCCGAAGGCGGCCCGTTTCACCGATTTCGACGGGCTGATCGAGCGGGCGGAGGAGCTGGGGCTCGACGGCATCGTCATCGCCACCCCCAACGCCCTCCACGCGCCGCAGACCCTGGCGGCGCTGGAGCGGGGGCTCGCCGTCTTCTGCCAGAAGCCGCTGGCGCTCGACGCCCGCGAGGCCCGCGCGATGGTGAAGGCCGCCCGCGAGGCCGACCGCCTGCTGGGCGTCGACTACTCCTATCGCTTCACGGACGGCGCCCAGGAGCTGCGGCGCGTCGTGCAGGCGGGAGAGCTCGGGAAGATCTTCAGCCTCGATCTGGTCTTCCACAACGCCTACGGACCGGACAAGCCCTGGTGCTTCGACCCCCGCCTCGCCGGCGGCGGCTCGCTGATGGACCTCGGCGTCCACCTGATCGACCTCGCCTTCTGGCTGCTGGACGACCCGGCGATCCGCCGTGTCCGGGGCGGAGCCTTCCGCCGCGGCGAGCGTCTCTCCCTCGGCCGCATGACCCCCTCGGGCGAGACCGCCGTCGACGACTTCGCCAGCGCCTGGCTCGATCTCCAGGAGGGGGACATCGTCGGCTCCCTGGCCGTGAGCTGGAACGCCCACGCCGGCCGCGACTGCGTCATCCGCGCCGCCCTCCTGGGCACCGAAGGCGGAGCCGAGTTCCGCAACGTCGACGGCAGCTTCTACGACTTCGAGCTGGAGCGCTTCAACGGCCGTTCCGGCCAGGTGGTCACCCGCGAATCCAAGGACTGGCTCGGCCGGGCCACCCTCGACTGGGCGCGCCGCCTCGCCGAGTCGAAGCAGTTCGATCCGGAAATCGAAAGGAGCGTCAGGGTGAGCGAGGTGGTGGATGGGATCTATGGGCGGTAGTCGCGCCATAAGAGGGTGTCTCGAAATCAGCCCCGAACGGGCGTAGGCATAAAGCCTGGGGTTTCAACCCCAGGAAGTGGGCACCCCCCCAACCCATCGAGCCCCGAAGGGGCGCAGGCAGCGAGGACGGCAGTCTTCCCCCGGACCCAGGGCGTTGCCCTCGGCTGAGGAAGGGCGGCCTGTTGGGCCTCAAGCAATTCCGTAAGCGTACGGCCAACCACAGGGGGGCCTGCCGCCCCCCAGATTTCCGAGGCCAGCCAACGAGCAAGGCTATTCAAATTTCGCCCTTTCAGGGCGCCCGGGCGGGGGTTCCGATGTCTGGAAGCGGGTCGAACTAGAGCAGCGGTGCCAGAAAGCCCGCGAAGGGAAGTCGCCAGCCTGCCGGATCTCCTCTCATTGCCGCAACTTGACCTTCGCATGAAGGGAACAAGACGCAAGGTGCGGCATTCTGGCCTCAAGAAGCGGTATTCCCTTTGAAGGTTGCGGTGAATGATCCTTGAGACACTGAGCGGCAGCCTTCAATTGCCGAGACGTAGTTGGGTTGACTTCAAAGCAAGCTTGAGTTGCGGCATTCACCATCCTTGGCGGAGCTGAGAGAGAAAGGAATGCTGAGACTTCGCAATCGGAAGAGGCTGACTTGCGTGAGTTGCGGCGATTTAGATAGATCGATGCGGCATTCAAGTAGTACGTTGTAGCGAAATGGACCTGTTTTGCGTCGATGTGTCCGTAAGATGCGGCGATCTCTTGAGGAGGCGCGGTGAATTTTTGAAGAGATGCGGTGATGTATGCCGGTGTTGAATGGCTTAGCGGTGTCACCGCTGGTTCGTCGACGTCATTAAGACATGATGAGGCTTTTGGACGAGGCCGCATATAGACGTTGCGGCGTTTCTTCGTGATCGCGGCGATTCTAAGGAGGAATGCTGCGTCTCGACGTCTACTTGCAGCATTTCAAGCTTGAGTCGCCGCGCGACTCCAGGTAAGTCGCGGCGTTTTCAGGACGCTCCGGCCTGAATATCTCGGCGTCTCGATGTGCTCGGGGCGGAAACCGAGGCCGACCACCCGCGCGGCCACCCTTCGCACCAGAGGCGCCAGGAGGGCGATCAGCTTCCGCGCGGGCCAGGAGAAGGGGAAGGGCTCTCCGTTCGGGCCGAACATGCGGCGGTGGACGAAGACCTGGCCGGCCTGAATCCGGCGGACCGGCATCTCCCGCCTTTGCTGCACGCGGCGGAGGTCGTCCTCGGTGACATTTCCCTGCCGGAGCTTGGCGGCGAGCAGGTTGGCCGCGGCGACCGCGTCCTGGATCGCGAGGTTGATGCCGACCCCTCCGGCGGGGGACATGGCGTGCGCGGCGTCGCCGATGCAGAGCAGGCCCGGGCGGTACCATTCGCGGAGGCGGTTCACCTGCACGGTCAGCAGCTTGACCTTGTCCCAACTGTCGAGCTCGCCCACGGTGTCCGCCAGGAAGGGCGCGGCGCTCACGATGCCGGCGCGGAACGCCTCCAGCCCCTGCCCCTGGATCTCTTCGAACGTGCCCTTTTGAATGATCGAAGCGCACTGGAAGTAATCCCCGCGATCGATCGTGATCAGGATCTTGCCGTTCCGGACCCGCCCCAGCGCCGGCGTGGGCTCGCCGGCGCCTTTCGGGATGCGATACCAGAGGACGTCGATGGGGACGCCGAAGTCCTGGACCTTCATCCCCGCCCGCTCGCGCACGGTGGAATGCCGGCCGTCCGTGCCGAAGACGAGGTCGGCCCGCACGTCGAGCTCACCCTGTTCCGTCTTCGCCTTGACGCCGACGACGCGGCCGCCCTCTTCGATCAGATCGGTGACCTCCGCGCTCATCCGCAGATGGAAGGCCGGGTAGCGTTTCGCGTGGGTGGCCAGGAAATTCAGGAAGTCCCATTGCGGCATGAGAGCGATGAACTTGCATCGCGTCGGCAGGCCTGAGAAATCCGGTCCGGGATAGTCGCGATCTCCGACCGTGATTTTCAGTTGATGAAGCTCCTGGTGCGGCAGCCGCAGGAATTCCTCGAGCAGGCCGAGCTCGTTCATCAGCTCCAGCGTGGAGGGGTGGACGGTGTCCCCGCGGAAATCGCGGAAGAAGTCGGCGTGCTTTTCGAGCACCAGCACGTCGACGCCGGCGCGGGCGAGGAGAAAGCCGAGCATCATTCCGGCGGGTCCGCCGCCGGCGATGCAGCAGGTGGTCCGGACCGGTTGCGGGTCCTGTGGGAATGGATTCAATGTCGAGGACGCCCGCCGGCTACTTCTCGCTGTCCAGCATCCGCATCTGGTGCGCGTCGTAGCGGGTGCCGGCGACGGCGGAGGCGGGAACGGCCTCCTCGACGCGGGCGAGGTCGGCGGGCGACAGCTCGACCTGGAGAGCGCCGAGCGACTCCGTGAGCTGCGTCCGCTTGCGCGCGCCGATCACGGGCACGATGCTCTTGCCCTTGGCGAGCACCCAGGCGATGGCGAGCTGGGTGGGAGTGATCCCCTTCTCCGCCGCGAGCGCCTCCAGGGCCTCGACCAGGCGCCGGTTCCGCTCGCCGTTCTCGCCGCTGAAGCGCGGCAGGTAGGCCCGGAAATCCCCCTTGCCCGACGGCTTGGAGCCGCTGAGCAGCCCGCGCGAGAGCACGCCGTAGGCGGTGACGCCGATGCCGAGCTCCGCGAGCAGCGGGAAGATCCGCTCCTCGGGGCCGCGGCTGATCAGCGCGTACTCGATCTGCAGGTCGGCGATCGGGTGCACGGCCTGCGCCCGGCGGATGGTCTCCGGCCCCACCTCGGACAGCCCGATGGCGCGGACGTAGCCGGCCTTGATCATGTCGACGATGGCGCCGATCGTCTCCTCGATGGGCACCGCGGGATCGAGGCGCGCCGGGCGGTAGATGTCGATGTGGTCGACGCCGAGGCGGTTCAGGGTATAGGCCAGCGAGGTCTTGACCGCCGCCGGGCGAGAGTCGAAGCCGATCCAGCTCCCGTCCGGACCGCGCTGAGCGCCGAACTTGACGGACAGCAGGGCGCGGTCCCGGCGGTCCCGGAGCGCGCGGCCGATGAGCATCTCGTTATGCCCCATGCCGTAGAAGTCGCCGGTGTCGAGCAGGTTGACGCCGTGGTCGAGCGCGGCGTGAATGGTGGCGATGCTCTCGTCGTCGTCGGCGGGGCCGTACATCCCGGACATCCCCATGCATCCGAGCGCGAGGGAAAGACGGTCGGCCCCGTGGAGCCCAGTTGCCGTGGCTGAGTGGTGTCTTGGGTCGTCATGCTTCCACGGTAGGCCAGGGCGGCCGGCTTGGCAAGCTCCGGTCGTCCTGGGATCAGACGCCGGCAGTCACCGCCGAGCAGGTGACGTAAGTGTACGGCAGGGACATCAAGGACGGGAGCGCCGGTCTCGGCACTCCCAGTGTCTGAGGTCCCTGCTGTCCCTTAGCGCCTCTGCTTCAGGACCTATTCGCGAACCAGCAGGTACTCCTGAATGCCGTGCTTCAGCAGGAAGGAGCGGTCGACGCGGAACCCCTTGAGCAGGCCGGTGACCTCGGCCGGCGCGAGGCGCGGCGAGGGGCGGTCGGCGCCCGTGCGCCGCTCGTAGATCAGGTGCTGCTCGTCCTTGATCCGGAACCGGTACGGCTGGGCCGGGATCGTCTTGTGGTACGAGACCAGCGCGAAGACCAGCGCTCCGCGGTTGGTGAGGTTCCGGAGCTGCTCGGAGAAGGCCGCCAGCTCCTTGCGCTGGAGATAGTCGAAGAGATCCCAGGCGAGGACCACGTCGAAGCGGGTATCCTCGGGCAGCGAGAGGAACTCGGCGAAGAAGTTGGGACCCGCCAGCTCGCCGTCCTCCCCGGCGTGCGGGAGGAGAGGGCGGCGTAGAGGTCCTCGATGAACAGCTTGCAGCCGAACTGGGAAAGGAACTCGACGTTCGAGCCGACGGCCGAGCCGAGGTCCAGCACCTGCAGCTTGCGCCGGCGGATCTCTTCGCAGAGGGCCGCCAGCGCGAGCGAACGGTGGACGTCGGGCTCGACCTCGGTCTGAACCCGGCCCTGCTCCTTGCGGGGGCCGGAGCCGCGGGAGGAAAACCAACTCATCAGGCGGTGGCCTTCACTCCAGTGGCCTCGGGCCGGTTCGCCTCACGGTCGCGGTCGTGCCGGGAAGCATCGCCGCCGGTCTCCTTCGGAGCCTCCATGTCGATGCTCCCCTTGAAGCGGGAGCCGTCCTCGAGCATCACGCGCGGGGCCGTGATGTTGCCCCGGATCGCTCCGGCCTGGCGGAGGATCGCCTGCTCGCGGGCGAAGACGTTGCCGTCCACCTCTCCCTCGATGATGACGACCTTGCCGAACACGTCGGCGCGCACGCGGCCGTTCTTGCCGATGGTCACGTTGTTCTGCTTGAGATCCACCTTCCCTTCGACCCGGCCCTCGATCACGAGGTCCTCCTCGCCGGAAAGGTCCCCCTTGATGAAGATCGAGGGGCCGATCGTGGCGTTGGTCGAGCTGCGCCGGGGGGGCTCGTTCGTGGTGGACGTGGGCGCGGGCGACGGCGCGGGGGCCGAGGCGGTCATCGGGCGCGGTGCGGGGGTCGGCTCAGGGTGATGGGTCGGTGGGTCGTCACTCTTCTTCCAAACCATTGCAAACTTCTCCTTCTCAACAATTGGAGTGAGTAAACGCGAGGGTATGGGCCGCAGGAGGAGAAGTCAAGGAGAAAATAGAACCTTGTCGATATTTCCGTTGCGGAAGAAGAGGATTTGGAGTCTTGTGCACGCCGCGGAAACAGCGTTCGCCGGCAACGCCCGTGGCCTGCGACCTCACCTCCTGTCCTCCTCTCCTAAAGGAGAGGAGGGACCTGACTGGAGCGATCTTGCCGAAGCCGCAGAGGAGCCGTCCGCCGAGACGGTCCCCCTCCTCACCTCCACGAGAAGGGGATAGGGGTTGAGGTCGCAGGCCACGGATGCCCCGATCAGGGGCGAGGATCCCTCCGGATCAGCCGCCCGCCAGCCGCGCGGTGAGGGTGATCTCGACGCCGCCCAGGGCCTGGGAGACGGGGCACCCTTCCTTGGCCTTGCGGGCCTGCTCCTGGAAGGCGGCGTCGTCGATGCCCGGCACCGCGGACTCGTTGTCGAGCTCGATGCGGGTGATCTTGAACCCCTCGCCGACCTTCTCGAGGTGGACCTTGGCGGTGGTGGCGACGCGCGTGGGCGTGAAGCCCGCGCGGCCGAGGCCCGCCGAGAGGGCCATCGAGAAGCAGCCGGCGTGCGCGGCGCCGATCAGCTCCTCGGGGTTGGTGCCCGTCCCCTCCTCGAAGCGCGAGCCGAACGAGTACTGCCCCTCGTAGGCGCCGCTGCCCAGCTTGACCGTCCCGTGACCCTCTTTGAGATTCCCTTCCCAGACCGCACTGGCTTTACGTACCGGCATAAAAACATCCTCCTTCGGATCGGATACCTTCAGATTCTGTGGCGCTATGGCTTCCCGGGCGGCCGGGCCGCGCGGAAATCGAGATGCAGGTCGGGGGAGTGCTTGCGCAGGCCGATGATCTCGACCGCCCGTTCGGCGGCCTGCCAGTCGACGTGCAGGAGGACCTCGACCTTGTCGCCGGGCCGGATCTCCGTCAACGGAACGTTTTTGGCGACCAGGAAGGGCATGGTCATCGAGTCCATGCCTTCCGCCTTGCCGTCGCGGGTCACGAAACCGTCGATCGCTTCATGATGAAGGACGAAGAGGTGGCCGTTGGCGTCGCTGGGCAGCTCCACCACCTCGGCGCGGACGGTGTAGTTCTGCCCCCTCTGCGGCCGGCATCCGGCGGCGAGCAGGACGGCCAGGCAGATCAGGATCAGACTCGATTTCAGCGCTTCCCGCATGCTCTCTCCCTCGACGCCGGATCGTAGCATGGCGCCGTGGGGGGGGGATGAGGGTGTTGATAAGGTAGGCGACGGTTGAGGAAGGGAGGAGCAGCATGAGCGATCAAGGGGATCTCCGGTTGGGTGGATACGCCGCCGCGGTCGACGCGCGGCTGGCGAGGTGGCAGGAGGAGGCTTTCGGCAGGCGGCTGTGGGAGAAGGATTACCGGCTCTGGTCGCCGGAGCCGATTCCGGAGCTGAGCGACCGGCTGGGTTGGCTGGATCTGCCGAACAGCATGACGGCCGCGGTGGATACGCTCTCGCGCCTCGCCCGCGAGGTGGCGGCGGAGGGGATCCGCGACGCCGTGGTGCTGGGGATGGGCGGCTCGAGCCTCGCCCCGGAGGTGTTCGCGCGGACGTTCGCGCCCGCCTTCGGGAATCCGGCGCTGACGGTGCTCGACAGCACCCACCCCGACGCCGTGCGCGCCCTCGGCACCCGGCTCGATCCCGAGAAGAGCCTGTTCGTGGTGTCGAGCAAGTCGGGCACCACCACCGAGATGCGCTCTTTCTTCTTCTACTTCTGGGAGCTGCTGAAGGACGTGCCGCAGCGGGGGCGGCATTTCGTGGCGGTGACCGATCCCGGCACGCCGCTCGAGAAGATGGCGCGCGAGCGGGGCTTCCGGATGGTGATCAACGCGCCCGAGGAGGTGGGGGGGCGCTACAGCGCTCTCACCCCGTTCGGCCTGGTGCCGGCGTCGCTGCTCGGCGTCGACCCGGCCCGCCTGCTGTCGCGGGCGCGCGCCATGGCCGAGGCCTGCGGTCCCAATGAGAACGCCGACGGCAATCCCGGCCTGCGCCTGGGAGCCGCGATGGGCGAGCTGGCGCTGGCCGGCCGCGACAAGGTGACCTTCGTCACCTCCCACTCCCTGGAGTCGTTCCCGGACTGGATCGAGCAGCTCATCGCCGAGAGCACGGGCAAGACCATCCTCGCGGGGGGCGAGCGCCGGGGGATCGTGCCGGTCGCGGGCGAGCCGCTGGGACCGCCGGAGGCCTACGGCGACGACCGCTTCTTCGCCGCCCTGCTGCTCCAGGGGGACGACGTCGCCGCCCTCGAGCAGCGCCTCATCGCCCTGGAGGGGGCCGGCCATCCGGTGGCCCGCTTCCGCCTCTCGGACCGCTACGACCTCGGCGCCGAGATGTTCCGCTGGGAGGTGGCGACCGCCGCGGCCGGCGCGGTGCTCGGGGTCAACCCCTTCGATCAGCCGGACGTGCAGCTCGCCAAGGAGCTGGCGGGCAAGATGATGAAGGCCGCCGAGAGCGGCATCCTGCCCCCCGCCGAGCGGGAGATCCGCGCCGCCGACGCCGAGGCGCTCGCCGCCGCGCTGACGAAGTGGGTGCGCGGCGCCAGGCCGGGGGACTACCTGGGGATCCACGCCTATCTCGCGCCGACCCCCCGCAAGTCGGAGGAGCTGCGCGCCCTCCAGGCCGCGCTGCACGAGAAGACCCGGCTCGCCGTCACCCTCGGCTACGGTCCGCGCTTCCTCCACTCGACGGGGCAGCTCCACAAGGGGGGAGCGGACCGCTGCCGCTTCCTCCAGCTCGTCGACCGCGCGGCGGACGACCTGCCGGTGCCGGAGACCAATTACACCTTCGGCACCCTGATCCACGCCCAGGCCGAGGGGGACCGGCAGGCGCTGGAGCAGCGGGGGCGCGAGGTGCTGCGCGTCCAGCTCGGCCGCGACGACGACCAGGGGCTCCGCCGTCTGATCCAGGATCTGGAGACGGCCTTCTAAAGGAAGGAGGATGCGCGAATGATCCTGGCGGGGGACGTCGGCGGCACGAAGACCAACCTGGGCCTGTTCGAGCGCGAGGGGGACGGGCTGCGGCGGGTCCGTTCGGACAAGTTCCACAGCCCGGATTTCCCCGGCCTCTCGGCGGTGATCCACGCGTTTCTGGGCGCCGGGACGGTCCGGGAGGAGATCGAGGCCGCCTGCTTCGGCATCCCGGGGCCGGTGATCGAGAACCGGGCGAGCACCCCCAACCTCGCCTGGGTGGTGGACGGCGCGCGGATCGCCGCGGAGATCGGGGTCGAGCGCCTGGCCCTGATCAACGACCTGGTCGCCACGGCGGAGGGGATTCAACTGTTGCAGGCGGATGAGGTGGCGGTGCTCCAGGAGGGGAGCCCGGAGCCAACCGGGAACCGGGCGCTGATCGCCGCCGGCACCGGGCTCGGCATGGCCCTGCTCCCGCGGATCGGGGATCGCTGGGTGCCCGTCCCCTCCGAGGGGGGGCACGCCGACTATCCGCCGCGGACGGAGGACGAGATCGATCTGCTTGCGCTACCTGCGCGAGCACTTCGGACGGGTGAGCGCCGAGCGGGTGCTGTCCGGGACCGGGCCTGTTCAACCTCTACAACTTCCTGCGGGACGTCCGCAAGGTGCCGGAGAGCCCGCGGGTGCGCGAGGCGCTCGGCCGCGGGGAGGACCCGGCGAAAGTCATCGGCGAGGCGGCCCTGGCCGCGGACCCGCACCGGTGCGACCTCTGCTCGCGGGCGCTCGACATGTTCGTCAGCGCCTATGGCGCCCTGGCGGGAAACCTGGCGCTCCTGGGCACGGCGACCGGCGGCCTCTACCTGGGGGGCGGCATCGCGCCCAAGATCCTGCCGCGGCTCACCGCCGGCCCCTTCCTGCAGGCGTTCACGCCAAGGGGCGCTTCGTCCCCTATCTCGAGAAGATCCCCGTGCGAGTCATCCTGAACGACAAGTCCGCTCTCCTCGGAGCGGCTTGGCGCGCATCCCGCCTTTGATCATCTCTCTCCATGAGAGTGCCATTTTGGCGCCAAATGCGTCCGAACGGCGTGCCAAGGAGGTCTCCCGGAGTGAGCTCCCGGCCTGCCTCGCTGCGGAAAATTTACGGAAGTAAACAGTATGTAAAAGTTTTTGCCTCTTGGCATCCTCAATGCAGAGTAGATCCTCCATCCTGGACGGAGATGATCTCCGGCCTATCTTAGGAGGGCGCTACCATGCGCAAGCTTTCGACGATTGCCCTTGTTTCCTGTCTGACCCTCGGTGCGACGGCGGCCATGGCGGCCCAGACGGCCACCAGCGGCACCGCGACCAAGACCACCAAGGCCGTGAAGACGACCACCACGACCACCACCAAGGCCAAGCCCGGCCACACCAGCGGCGCGCTCACCGCCATGGACGCGACGGCCAGGACGATCACGGTCAAGGACACCTACACCGTGACCGACGCCACCAAGATCACCGCCAAGGGCAAGGCGATCACGATGGCCGACCTGCACGTGGGCGATACCGTCTCAGTGACTTACACCAAGAACGGCGACGCGTGGGACGCCACCCGCGTCATCGTCACCAAAGCCGCCAAGATGTAAGACGGCGGACACTGGATTTTTCGTTCGATGTTCCGAGGGGGGCGGCGAGTGATTCGCCGCCCCCCTTTTTATGGCTACTGAGGGCTACTTCTTGAGGGTCCGGGCGAGGAAGGCCGTCGTCCGCTGCCAGGCGTCCTTGGCGGCGTCGGGGCGGTAGCTGCCGCCCGAGGGGTTGGCGAAGGCATGGCCGGCGCCGTCGTAGATCTTGATCTCGACCGGCGTCCCCTGCTTCTTGAGCGCGCTCTCGAAGGCGCGGACGGAGTCGACCGGGATGCTCTTGTCCTCGGCGCCGAACAGCCCGAGCACGGGGTGCTTGATGGCCGCCAGCTTGGCGGGCTCGGTCTCCAGGTGGCCGTAGTAGATGACCGTGCCGTCGATCTTGCCGGGCATCAGCAGGGTCGTGCCGAGCGACCAGCCGCCGCCGAAGCACCAGCCGATCACGCCGAGCTTCTTCGCTCCCTTGCCTTCCAGCCAGGCGGCGGCGCGCTTCAGATTGTCCTGGGCGGCGGCGGGGTTCTGCATCGCGGCGTTCATGAGCTTCATCGCCGCGTCGGGGGTGTCCGCGTGGGCGCCGCCGTAGAGGTCGACCGCCAGGGCCTGGTACCCCTCGCCGGCGAGCCGCCGGGTCATGGCGCGGATATTGTCGTTCAGCCCCCACCACTCGTGGATGACGATCAGGCTCGGCAGCGCCCCCTGCGCCGACTTGGGGCGGGCGAGATAGCCGCGCAGGGGCTTGCCGCCGGCCTCGCCGTAGGTCACCTCCGCGCCGGTGACGGGCTGCGCCGGCTCCTGCGTCGCCGCCGGGCTCGGCGTCGGTTTGTCGTGCTGGTGCTCCTGCGCCATGCGCTGCATGTCCGCCTTCTCGTCGGCGTGGACGGCCACGGGGATCATGGCGGGGGCGAGCAGGAGAGCCAGGAGCATGGGAAGCGTCTTCTGGATCATGGGACCTCCCTTTCGTCAGAGGTGAAATAGCGTCGGCTGGTGGCGCCGAGCCGCCGGACGGCCTCACGCACGAACTGAAGCTTGGCCCGGATCGCTCAGGGGGGTCTGATAGGGGGTTCCGTAGGAGCCGAAGATCCAGGCGGCAATCAGCCCCTCGACGGTCTCCAGATAGATCTGGAGGTCCCCAAGGTATGGCTGGACGTTGATCAGACCCCTGCTTTCACTCCGCCTCATCGGTTCCCCGCTACCGGAAGCTACCACGAGTCTCCGGCGGCCGGCATATACTCTGCGCCGCTCGTTTCGCTTCCGTTTCGATGCTGCTATGATTCGGGACCTCAGCCAGCTTGTGACATGGTCGACTACTCGAATATCCCCCGCGACTCGCGGCGCGTTCCTCTCGAAACGCGCGTGCAGTTCAAGTTCGACCGTTTCGACGGTTTCATCAGCGAATACTCGGCGAACATCTCGCCCGGCGGCATGTTCATCCGTACGCGGGTGCCCCAGCCCCCCGGCACCGTGCTCGACTTCGAGTTCCGCCTCGGCGACGGCTTCGAGCTGATCCGCGGGCGGGGCAAGGTGGTCTGGAACCGCCTGGAAGACGAGGGTCCGGCGCGCCCCGGCGGCATGGGGCTCCACTTCCTCGAGCTCGCCGAGGGGAGCCGGGAGCTCATCTACCGCATCGTCGACCAGCACGTCGCGCTCGGCGGTACGCCGTTCGACCTCGAGCAGCAACCCCGGGATCCGGTGCCCCTGGCGCCGCCCGACCTGGCGCCGCCGCTCTCCACCGCGACGCCCTGGCCCCGGCCGGCGCCACCGCCGCCGCCGCTGAATCAGTCGCCGCCGGTCTCGCGGGACGTCTTCGACCTGCCGCCGGTAGCTCCCGCGCCCGCGCCCGCTCCGATGCCGGAGCTCTCCTCGTGGCTCCCGGCCGTCGACGAGCCCGGCCGCCCCGGCGTCTCTTCCCCGGAGCCGTTCCCCGATCTCTTCTCGGGGCCGGAGCCGCCGCGAGCCGAAGCGCCGCCGATGTTCGCCCCCACCTTCGGCCATGCCTCGGTACGGCAGCCTCGCCGCGTGCTCCCGCTGGTGCTGCTGGCGGCCGGCCTGCTGCTGGCGGTGACGCTCTTCCTGCTCCGCGACCGGCTGATGGGTTGGGTGGGTCTCGGCGGCGAGGAGGGGACGGTCGCCCAGGCGGCGCCCCCCCGGCGGCCGAGGACGGTGCCTCCGGCCCGGCCGTCCGCGCCGGCCACGGCCCCGACGACGGCTCCGAACCCCGGCACGAGCGATTCCGCGCTCCCGGAGGCGCCGGCGACTCCGCCGGCCGCCGCTCCGGGCACCGTCGCCGGCGGCGCGGCGACCGGGGCTCCCGCGCCGGCGATCCCCGGGTCGCCCGCTTCCGCGGCTCCGCCCCCGGCCCGGCCTCCCGTGGCGCCGTTCCCGGCGGTCCCCGAGGACGGCGGTCCGGCGCTCACGGCGGTCGACAAGATCACCTTCGAGGCCGCCGGCGGCGGCACGGACGTGATCCTCTGGGGGAACGGGTCGATCCCGGCCTCGGTCTACAAGCAGGCCCGGCTCGACGGCAATCCGCCGCGCGAGCTGTTCCGCCTCTCCGGAATCCGCCAGCAGTTCGCGAAGGCGCGCCTGGTCGTCGGCACTCCGGAGGTCCTGCAGATCCGCACCGGGCTCCACGCCGGAGCGCACGGCAGCGAGCTCCACGTGGTGCTCGATCTGGCGCACCCGAACGTAACCGTCACCCAGGTGGAATCCGGTCCGCACCGGCTGCGGATTCACCTGCAGCGGAAATAAGGCCGCCACGCGGCCCCGCGGTGTAGTAATATTCCTCCCCCTGAATATCCTTTTTGAAGTAGCGCCGGGACGAAGCACGCTGTTGAAGCCGCTCAGGAATCGCTGATGGCGAACGTGGACCGCGTCAAGCGCCAGCTCCTGCACGACCTGGTGCAGCAGAACGTCGACCTCGCCGAGGGCCGTCTGCCGCGGACCTTGCGCAAGCGGCGCCGCTGGACGCCGGCCACGCGGATCGCCGCCGGGGTCCTGCTCGCGGTCACCCTGCTCGGCTCCTCGCGGCTGATCTCGTCGCGGTTAGTCTCCTCGCAGTCCAATCCCCGGATTCCGGAACCGACCGCCGTCCAGGCGCGCGCGGCCCTGAACCGCGCTCCCGGCAAGGTCGCGGCCGTCGCGCCGGCGTCCATGCCGCTGCCGGCCACCCCGCTCCAGCCGGTCGACGCCGCGGTCTTCCCGCTGGCCGTCCGCAAGATCGTCGTCGACGCCGGGCACGGCGGCGGCAGCACCGGCACCCGCACCCCGCAGGGGATGCTGGAGAAGGAGCTGACCCTCGACATCGCCGAGCGCCTGCGCCGGCTGCTGGCGCAGCAGTCCTTCGAGGTGGTGATGACCCGCGAGAGCGACCACGACGTCACGCTCAAGGAGCGCGGCGCCCTCGCCAACCGGGTCGGGGGGGACATCTTCGTCTCGATCCACCTCAACTGGATCGAGAACCGGCGCTCGCGGGGGATCGAGACCTATTACATGGGCACCACGGACGACCCCTACCTCAACCGGCTCGCCGCCTCCGAGAACCGGGAGTCCGGCTACTCCCTGACCGACATGCGGCGCCTGCTCGACCGCATCTACGCCGGCGTGCGGCAGGAGAAGTCGCATAAGCTGGCCGAGACGGTGCAGAGCGCTCTGTTCCAGTCGCTGGGCAAGGTCAGCCCCGAGCTCCAGAACCGGGGGGTCAAGACCGCCCCCTTCATCGTGCTGCTGACCACCGACATGCCCGCCATCCTGGCCGAGGTCTCCTCGATGTCGAACGAGGGGGAGGCCCGGCTGCTGACCAAACCGTTATACCGGCAGTACATCGCCGAGGCCCTCGCAAAAGGGATACGCTCCTACGCGGAAAGCGTCGAGGAGACCCCGGAAGTGGCCCCGGCTGCAAGAAAGGAATCGCGATGAGTGACAAGAAAAACGAGATTCTCCACGTGGGGATCGACCTGGGCACGTCGAGGAGCTCGATCTCGGCGTCCAACGGCCAGCGCCACGTGATCGAGAGCTATGTCGGCTGGCCCCTCGACATGGTGGCCAGGCGGGTGCTGAAGAAGCCGGTCCTGATCGGCCGCGAGGCGCTGGAGAACCGCTCCATGCTGGACCTCCACCGGCCGCTCGAGGAGGGGCTGATCAAGGACGGCTCGGAGAAGGACGAGGCGGCGGTGCGCGAGCTGCTGCGCCACCTGCTGTCCTTGGTGGGGGTCGAGCCCGACTCGCGCAATGGCCGGGTGCGCGCCGTGGTCGGCGTGCCGGCCGAGGCGCTGCGGGTCAACAAGCAGCAGGTGCGCAAGGCGCTGCAGAACGCCGTCGACAGCCTGCTGATCGTCTCCGAGCCGTTCGCCGTGGCCTACGGCATCGAGGCGCTGCTCCATACGATGATCATCGACAGCGGCGCCGGCACCACCGACTTCTGCGTCATGAACGGCCGCCTGCCCACCGAGGAGGACCAGCGCACCCTCCCCCAGGCCGGCGACTTCGTCGACGAGACGCTGACCCGGCTGGTCCGCGGCCGCTACCCGGAGGCGAAGTTCTCCGTCCACATGGTCCGCGAGTGGAAAGAGGCGGGGAGCTTCGTGGGACCGCCGAAGAGCCCGGTGGTCGTCACCGCCCCGGTCAACGGCAAGCCGACCCAGCTCGACATCACCCAGGACATGCGCCAGGCGTGCGAGAGCATCCTGCCGCCGATGGTGGAGTCGATGCTCGACCTGCTCTCGCGCGTGCAGCCCGAGTATCAGGAGAAGGTCCGCAACAACATCGTCCTCTCCGGCGGCACCGGGCTGATCCGCGGCCTCGGCCCCCGTCTCGAGCAGGAGCTGCAGGTCGTCGGCGGCGGCAAGGTGCGGGTGGTCAAGGACCCGATCTTCGTCGGCTCGGACGGCGGCCTGGCGATCGCTACGGACGCTCCGGACTCGGACTGGGAGAAGCTGTCGGCTTAAGGGGTCTGCGGAGAGATCGGCCCCTGCCCCAGGGCCCGCGCCACGGCGTGGCCCAGGCCATAGGTCAGGAAAGCCCAGACCACCCCGAGCAGCGCGGCGAGGAGGGCGCCCCCCCAGGGGGCGCCCGGCACGTTCGCCAGCTCGCCGAGCTTCTTCCCGAGGTCATCCCCGCGCAGCAGGGCGCGGGTTGCCGGCTCCGTCCAGGGCGGGAGATGGGTGGCGAGGATCGACCCGATCTCGTAGGCGTCTCCGGTGAGCGAGAGGAAGGGTGCCAGGGCGAACGGGAGCGCGGCCCCGAACAGCGCCGCGTTCCGCGCCGCGGCGGCCCGGCGCAGCGCCCAGACGCCCGGGAAAAGGGTCAGCAGAAAGGGGCCGAGGTCCGTCGCGAGATAGATGAGATCGCGGCCGCGGGTGTTGAACCCCGAGAGGCGCCCCGCGTACTCACTCGCCGGCACCACGAAAGGGACGATCCGCGCGATCAGGGCGCCGCCATAGAGCCGGTCGATCTCCAGCCGCGTCACCTCGCCGCCGAAGGCCAGACAGGCCGCCGCGTGCAACAGTTCGTGCGTCGGCACGTAGATCCACCAGCCCGCGAGGAGCCCCACGGCGGCGAGGGCGAGGCCGCGCGCGCCGCGGTCGAGGCAGCGGTCGAGCCCGTTCAAGGCATCGGTGAAAGGGACGAGCAGGAGGCGGGGAATTCGGCGGCGCATGGGCTGGAGTTGGATGATACTCTACGCTTCTTCCAAGAAACTGGTCCCGCTCGGCATGTTTCCTGTAACATAGCAAAAACAAGAAGATCTTGAATGACTTTACACCCTGAAGAACGCCGCATCGCCGGCCTGCTCCGGGAGTTGATCGTCCAGAGCGGCGCTCCTCCGGAAACCCTCGAGAAGCGCCTTGGCTGGGAGCCGGGGCGCCTGTCGAGCCTGCTCGACGGACGCCTGAGGCTGAGATTCGAGGACGTCCTGGAGCTCCTCCCCATGCTGAGCACGACGCCCACCGACTTCTTCGCCTGGCTCTACGGCTTCGACGCCAAGGATTCGGATGCGTCGGGAAAGGGGAAGATGGAGCTGACGACTTCGGCGGACGACTCCGTGGCCCAGAGAGCGCTCGACCGCCGCTTCGAGCAGAGTCTGCGTGTGGTCAAAGCCGCGATCTCCCGCCGGCAGGCCTGGAAAGAGGAGCGGGGCAAGATCTGAGTCTTGCCCCGCCGTAACGGTCCTGTGCTCCAGCCCGAATGTCAGTGAGCTGACTTGTTCTTTGCCAGAGACTCGACTCGGGCGTTGAGCCCGCGGATCAGCTCGAGAGCCTGCTGTTCCTGGTCGGCTACCTGCTGAAGCTGCAGCAGGGCCGCGAGAGTCTCGACCTTGACCCGCAAAGCGTGGAAGATCGGGACCGCCATCAACGCCGTCCGTTTGACCTCTTCCACGAGCCCCAGCTTGACGTACACGGCCGCGAGATCGAGCAGCACCAGAGCCACCTCGTAAGAGAGCCCCTTCTCCTGATAACCCTTGCGGGCGCGGAGCAGGGAGGTCTCGGCCGCTCGCAGGTGGCCGAGGTCGCGCAGGAGTTGCCCTTCCTGCCAAGCCGCCCGCAGGAGGATCAGCGGATCGTCGAACTGCTGGTAGAGAACGCGGGTTTCGGAATAGATGCCCAGGGCCTGGTCCGGCCGTTCGAGGTCGATATAGCAACGGATCAGGTTATGGCAGGCGGCGAGCAGGAGGTGCGGATCCTCCTCGTGATCCATCAGCGGAATCGCTTGGTTCAAGGCGCGGACCGCCCGATCAGCCTCTCCAGAGTAGAGCGAGGCGATCGCCTTCTGGGTCAATGTACTGGCGAAAAGATGATTCTCGCCGAGTTCCTGGTAGATCTGTCCCGCCTCCTCGCACATCTCGATCGCTTCGGCGAAGCGCCCCTGGAAGATGACGAGCGAAGTCGTTCTCTCGAGCATCCAGGCGCGCAGAGCGGGATCGCCGGTGCCCTGCTGGAGATACACCCGGGCGGTAGCGAGCGCCTCTTCGGCCTCCCTCGGTCTCCCGCAAAGGCGCAGGGCGTTGCCGTACTGCCCCCAGGCGCGCGCCCGCAGGTCGGCCAGCCGCATATCGCCCCCCGTATCGGCGGGCGAGCAGACTTCGGCGGCGATCTGGGCCAGATGGGCGAGATGCAGAGTCTCGTCCGCGTCCTGATAGCGTTGAGCGTGGCTGTTTTCGATCAGGGCCCGAATGACTCCGGGGGTGGAGAAGGGCCTCCCCTCACTCACACGCTGGATACGTTCCCGGACCGACAGGGATTCGAGCTCCATCAGCAGGACAGCAGTGGGTGTCTCCGTAGCTTGCGGCTCGGATGTGAGGAAGGCGGAGACCGCCCGATCCGCCGCGGCGAACGCACGGCTGTAGTCGTAGGCCGGCGCGGTTTCCGTTCCCGACTGGCTGCCGCTGTCCGGCCTGAGTTGAAGCAGGCGGTTGAAGCGTTGCTTACTCCAGCCTATGGCGCTCAGTCGAGCGCGACAGTCGGCGCAATCATCCAATAGATGGCGCATCACTTGCGCATTGCGCTTGGAATCGACGGAACGGGAGGTACCCCTCAGGAACCCTTCGAAATCTTCGGCGCTCGGATGATCTTCAAACATTTCATACCTCCCGGGACGGACGAAATCGGTGCATCAGAAGTCAGCACTACTCAATAGCACGGACGTGGATGTCCCATCGGATCGATGCACGAGCCGCCCTGGGTGGCGTTGAGCGTCGATGTCTCCTTCTGATTCAGCGGAGACCGGGGTCCGGAACGGCCATGGTGGCCGGCTTGGCGAAGTCCGACGAGAGTCTGCACCCAACTCAGGACACCACCAACCCAGTCGCTGTCAGCCGGGCGGACCGACGCCGATCCAGCGGTGCGGGCACCGGCCATTGGCACGATGAGCAGGGCGAGAAGGGCGGTGACGACGAGAACCAGGCGAATGCGGGGCATACGAGACATGGCAATCATCTCCTCTCCAACAAAACGCGGCTCCAGCTCGAAGTTCGACACCGGAAACCGCGGAAATTACGACCTCAATGGATACGTCTCTAATCAACTTGGTGTGCCAGCCGGGTAAAACGTGACACCCAGAGAGGATCGTAGTGCATGGCAGGAGCCGGCGAGAGGGGAAAACGCGGCGAAGCGGCGCCGGTGCGCCCGAGGACTGCCGGCGCCGCCTCGGAAGATTCATTTGAGCAACCCGTGTTTCGCGAACGGCTCGATTCGCGCGTTGAGGAAGCGGATCAGCTCCATCGCCTGGTGCTCCTGGTCCGCGACCTGCTGGAGCTGGAGCAGGGAGGCCAGCGCCTCGCGGTCGACCCGGAGGGCGCGGAAGATGGGCACCGTGGCGATCACGGTCTCCTTGAGATCTTCGACATTCTTGAGCTTGATATAGAGGGCCGCCAGGTCGAGACAGACGACCGCCACTTCGTACATCAGGTCGCGATCCAGGAAGCCCTGGCGGGCGCGGAGGAGCGCCGTCTCGGCGGCGCGCAGGTGGCCGAGGTCGCGAAGCAGTTGGCCCTCCTGCCAGTTGGCCCGCAGCAGGATCAGGCTGTCGCCGAACTCCTTGTAGAGGTCGCGGGTCTCCGAGTAGATCGACAGTGCCTGCTCCGGCAGATCCAGATCGATGTAGCAACGCACCAGGTTATGGCAGGCCGCGAGCAGCAGGTGGGGGTCCCCTTCGTGGTCGATCAGGGGGATCGCCCGGTTGAGGAGGCCGACAGCACTGTCCGCCTCGCCCGCGTACAGCGAGGCGATCGCCTCCTGGACGAGCGTCCGCGCGAAGGCGTGCGTCTCGCCCAGTTGACGGTAGATCTCGGCGGCGTCGGCGAGCACCGTAATGGCCGCGCTGAAGCGCCGCTGGAACGTATGGAGAGAGGCGATCTGCTCGTTCAACCTGGCCTTGAGGGCGGGATCTCCGGTCCCCTCCTGGAGGTACCCCTGAGCGGTGACCATCGCCTCCTCCGCCTCGGGGAGCCGGCTGGCGACGCGCAGAGCGTTGCCATACTGACCCCAGGCCCGGGCCCGCAGATCCGCCAGACGGGGAGTGCTGCCCAGCGACTCGGCAGCCGAGCGGGCAGCGACGCCGCGACCCATGCAAGCCCAGTGGAGCATCATCTCCGGGTCCGCGTAGCGGGCGGTGTGGCTGCGCTCGATCAGCAGCTCCACGAGTTGCGGAACCCAGAACTTCTCGTCCTCTTCCACCCGCGCGAGTTGGCGGTCGTGCGGCACCTGGTCGAGCTCCTCGAGGAGCTGGCCGGGGGACATCCGTGGCATCGGAGCGACTGCCAGGAAATCGTCGATCGCCTGCTCGGCCCGGGCGAACGCGCGGTCGTAGTTGTAGCCGTTCGCCCTTGCCCGCGGTTGCTCCTCGCGCCCATTCATGCGCCCTGGGAGATAGACCAGATGCTCCAACCGGCTGCCGGACCATCCCAGGGCATCCAGCCGGTCGTGGCAGACCCGGCACTCGGCGAGCAGATGACGCAGGACTTTCGCATTGCGCGCGGCATGACCCGGCCGGGAAGCATCCCGCAGGAAGCCTGTCAGGTCCTCAACGGTCGGATGATCTTGCAGCATCACTCACCTCCCGAAAAACTACTCAATCCAGAAATCCCCCCGCGCCATGGGCGCGAGGGGAGGGCGGCACAGCCGCCAGCTAATTCCCTAAGCTGCAGCCGTTGGGGTCGATACAAGACCCGGTCATCGGCCTCATGGGGGGGAGTGGGATCGGGGTCCCCACCTTCTCCGTGCTCCGGACCGTCTGCCCCTGCGGCGTACCTGCGAAGAAACCACCCAGCCACTTCAGGGCGGCATCAAACAATCCGCCGGCGACGACCGAGGCGGTAGTTTGTGGCTTGGCGAGATTGCGGGCCTGCGCGGCGGGCGCGGCGGCGACCAGCAGGGTGGCGGCGAGGGCGACCGTGACGGCGGTGCTGGAAATGCGGTTCATGACTTCTCTCCTCTCAAATAGATATATAGCAACAGATTGCGGGCCTGCTTGACGTTATGCCTCGCTTCCCGCGTCAACAACTCCAACTTCAGAACCGGTTCTATTCCGTAAGTGTACCCCCAAAGGCGAACCGTGACATCCGCATGACACTCTTTTGGGAAAAAGAAGAAGGCGCGGGGGGAAGGCAGGGGAGGTCCGCGAGGCGGTAGCGGCAAGCCGCGACTCCGTGGCACACATCTTGTAGTTACGCGACATGGAGGAGATAATGATGCCGAAGATCATAACTCATCCTTCCGCCTTCGAGTTCATCCCCGAGCGGCCGACGATCCCGAAGCTCCGGGAGGCGGCCCAGGGGTGCACGGCCTGTGACCTCTATAAGAACGCCACCCAGGCGGTGCTGGGAGTGGGTCCGCGGGAGGCTGCGGCCTTCTTCATCGGCGAGCAGCCGGGGGATCAGGAGGATCTGGCGGGGAAGCCCTTCGTGGGACCGGCCGGCCGGGTGCTCGACGAGGCGCTGGTCGAGGCGGGGATCCCGCGCGAGGAGGTCTTCGTCACCAACGCCGTCAAGCACTTCAAGTGGGAGCCGCGCGGCAGGAAGCGCATCCATGCCAAGCCGACGATGGGGGAGGTCAAGGCCTGCCGCCCCTGGATGGAGACCGAGCTGGCGATCGTCAAGCCGCGGGTGATCGTCTGCCTCGGCGCCACCGCCGCCCAGACGCTGATGGGCCCGAAGTTCAAGATCACCGTCGAGCGCGGCAAGTTCTTCGAGACCCCCTGGGCCCCCTGGCTCACCGCGACCTACCACCCCTCGGCCCTCCTGCGGATGCCGGACGAGATCGCGCGCCGCGAGGCGCGGGCGCTGTTCGTGGCGGATCTGCGCGGGGTGGCGGAACGGCTGCGGGCGGTCGCGGCCACCCCTTAACCTAAGCCTTAATAGTGGAAGCGGGCTTGAAGAAAGTCGATTCGATCCTCGCGGACGAGATAGACGATCCGGTGTTCCTGGGTCAGGCGCCGCGACCAGGTCCCTGAGAGCATGTGCTTGAGGGGTTCGGGTTTGCCAAGCCCGGTAAATGGATCGCGAAGAATAGCCTCGATGAGGTCGACTACCCGGAGCGCGACCTTACGATCGGTCTCGATCCAGTGGCGAAGGTCTTCCCGGAATTGCGACTGGAAGATGGCGACCCGCTCGCGCCTGCCTGGGGGTGGCTCACTCTTCCGAGTCAAGTCCGAGATCCCGCCGCAACTCGTCCACCGTCTCGGGTTTTCCCACTCCGCTTTTGGCCTGTTCCAGAGCTTTCAGCAGGCGTTGTGCATTCTTCGGAGACCGGAGCAGATGAGCGGTCTCGGTGAGTCCGGCCAACTCCGAGGCGGCCACCAGCGCAACGTCTTCGCCGGACCGGCGGCTGATGATGACGACCTCTCGATTGTCGGTCGCTTCGTCACAGAGCCTGGCGAGGTTCGCGCGGGCTTGGGTATAGGTTGTTCGGATCGCCAAGGTACTTCCTCCTGTACAGGAGCACGGTACAGCTCGCATGCGTTGATGTCAACGGCTGTTTCAAGAGGCTGCGAGGCGATAAGCTCCCCCGGTCACCAGGAGGGAGCATGCAGGCCACCAACATCGACGACGTACTCCGTATCCTCGACGGCATCATCGCCGGCTGCAAGGCGAAGAGCGATCCGCTGGGGTACTTTCCGGCGCTCTACCGGCAGGTCACCCTGACGGTGAAGCAGGGGATCGCCTCCGGGTACTTCGAGGACGGGCCGCGGATGGACCGCTTCGACGCCCTGTTCGCCAGCCGGTATTTCGCGGCCTGGGACGCCTGGACGTCTGGCGGAAAACCCACCCAGAGCTGGCAGGTGGCCTTTCAGGGGATGCGGTCGGGGCGGCTGATCATCCTTCAGGACCTCCTGCTGGGGATCAACGCCCACATCAACCTCGATCTCGGAGTGGTCGCCGGCGAGACCTTCCAGGGGGCCGCGCTCGCGGGCTTCCACCAGGACTTCGACAGGATCAACCAGATCCTGTCCGGGCTCCTCCCCAAGGTCGAGGCGGCGGTCTGCGAGTTCTCCCCCCTGCTCGGCCTGCTGGCGAAGATCGGCGGCAAGGACGCCATCGAGGCGCTCGACTTCAGCATGGACGCGGCGCGCGACGACTCCTGGATGCATGCCAGCCTCCTCTCGCTCCTGCCGCCCTCCGCCTGGACGATGGCCGTCCAGACGATCGACGCCAAGGTCGCCTTCCTCGGCAAGGTCGTGGCCCAGCCGACGGGGCTCGTCAGGCAGGCGGTCGGGATGATCCGCGACACCGAGAGCAAGGACGTGCCGGCGATTATCGACGCCCTCGACTCGATCGTGCCGGAGGACTGATCCCCCCATGGACAACCCCCGCGTCCAGCTCCTCCTGCGCGCCCTCGACACCGGCTACGACCACAAGTCCTGGCATGGCACGATCCTCCGCGGATCGCTGCGCGGCATGACCGCGCAAGAGGCCGCCTGGCGCCCCGCCCCCGACCGCCACAACGTCTGGGAGCTCGCCATTCACGCCGCCTATTGGAAGTACTCCGTCCTCCACCGGTTGCGCCGCGAGGTCCGCTTCCCCCTGAAGGGGAGCAACTGGTTCCCGCGTCCGGAAGGGGAGATCGACGAGCAGGCCTGGAAGGCGGACCTGCGGATTCTGGGCGAGATCCACCGCGACCTGCGCGCGGCCGTCGCCGCCCTCCGGGATGAGGATCTGGACGCCGTGCCGGAGGGGAGCAAGACGACCGTGCAGGACCTCGTCCTCGGCGCCGCCTACCACGACATCTACCACGCCGGGCAGATCCAGCTCCTCAAGCGGCTGCGCCAGTCCTGACTCCGGCCTCGTCCATCTCCACTTCTCCTCTCAGGGCTATCAGACCCGTTCGATGATCGTCGCGATCCCCTGCCCGCCGCCGATGCAGAGGGTGATCAGGGCGGTGTTGAGGTCCCGCCGCTCGAGCTCGTCGAGGGCGGTGCCGAGGAGGATCGCGCCGGTCGCCCCGAGCGGATGGCCGAGGGCGATCGCGCCGCCGTTGACGTTCACCCGCTCGGGATCGATGCCGAGGCTGCGGATCGTCTGCAGCGGCACCACGGCGAAGGCCTCGTTGATCTCCCAGAGATCGATGTCCTTGACGTCCATGCCGGCCTTCGCCAGCGCCTTGCGCGACGCCGGGGCCGGGGCGGTGAGCATGATCAGCGGCTCGGAGCCGATGGTGGCCATCGCCCGGATGCGCGCCCGCGGCTTGATCCCCCGCGATTCGGCATACTCCCGCGAGCCGATCAGCACGACGGCGGCGCCGTCCACGATGCCGCTGGAGTTGCCGGCGGTGTGGACGTGCTGGATCGCGCCGAGCCGCGGGTAGCGCGCGAGGGCGATCTGATCCAGGGTCTCCCCGGCGGGACCCACCGGCGTCGCGCCCAGGGCCACGAAGGCGGGGTTGAGCGCGGCGAGCCCCTCGATCGTCGTGTCGTGCCGCGGGTGCTCGTCCTTCTCCAGCAGCACCGCGCCGGTCGCGGGGTCCTTGACCGGGAAGATGCCGCGGCTGAAGAAGCAGGAGCTCTGGGCGATCGCCGCCTTGCGCTGCGACTCCAGGGCGAAGGCGTCCAGCTCCTCGCGGGAGATCCCCTCGAGAGTGGCGATGACGTCGGCGCTGATCCCCTGCGGCACCTGGAAGACCTTCCCGCGCAGCGTCATGTTCTCGCCGTCCTGGCCGGCGCGGTCGGCGCCCATGGGCACCCGCGACATGCTCTCGACGCCGCCGCCGACCACCAGGTCCTGGGCGCCGGCCATCACGCCCATGGCGCCGAAGTTGATCGCCTGCAGCCCGGAGCCGCAGAAGCGGTTGACGGTCGTCCCCGTGACCTCCTCGGGCCAGCCGGCGGCGAGGACCGCGTTGCGCGAGAGGTTCGCCCCCTGCTCGCCGGCCTGCGAGACGCAGCCGGCGACGACGTCGTCGACATCGGCCGGGTCGATCCCGGTCCTCTCGACGAGCCGGTTGAGCGTCTGGGCCAGGAGCTCCTGGGGGTGGACGTTGGACAGGGCGCCCTTGCCCGCCTTGCCGCGCCCCCGCGGCGTACGGACGGCGTCGAGAATGAAAGCGTCGGTCATGGTCGATCTCCTTGAGATATACGAACGATCGTTCGATTTTTGGGAGCAAAAGATCAGACTCGGGCATCCGCGAGCAGCCGCTCGAACGCGGCGCGGGCGCGCTCGCCCGCTTTCGAGTCGCGCAGCATGCGGTGGGTATGGTGATAGCCGAGGGCGATGGCGGTCACGTCGAAGGCGAACTGCCCGGCGTCGAAGTCGCCGCGGAAGTGGCCCGCCTCGACGGCCATCCGCGCCCCCTTGGCGATGAACTCGAAGCGCCGCTGGTGAGCCTGCTGGAGGAAGTCGCGCTGCGGCCCGGGACGGTCGTCGAACTCGACGGAGGCGGCGACCAGCAGGCAACCCCCCGGCATCCCGGGGTCGTCTTCCCAGGCCAGCCAGTTCTCGAAGAACGCCCGGATGCGGGGCTCGCCCCGGGGAGCGGAGAGGGCCGGGCGGGTCACCACCTCCTCGAACCGCTCGACCGTCGCCTGAAGCACCTGGAGCTGGAGCTCGTCCTTGGATCCGAAGTGGGCGAAGAGGCCGCTCTTGATAGCCCGAGCTCGGTCGAGAGGATGCCGATCGTCAGCCCTTCCAGGCCGTCCCGGCTGGCCAGCCGGACGGCTTGGTCGAGGATGCGCTCGCGGGTCTCGGCTCCGTTCCTCATGAGGATGATAACTATACGAACGATCGTTCTATTTCGTCAAGTCGCCCCATAAACGAAAGACCCCGGCGTCCCTTTCGGGGCCGGGGTCTCAAGGGTCTGTTTCGGTGGCGTTGGGTTCCCCTTCGGGACTACCCGTCCGGTGCCACGGACACGTGGAGAATCCCCTTTTACGAGGACGCCACCTCCACTAAACCGTGTTTGCCTTCTATCACTGGACCACCTCCTTCCTGGGCGTGTGCATCATCGGCGGGTCCCAACCCGCCCGGTTCCGTGGGCCGCCCAAGCCTCTTTGGAACCGCCACGTCACTCCAGGTAGGAGGCGTGGACCCTAGACACAACAATATGTTGGGGCACGAATTCCCAAATGTCAACGGCCAAGATGAGTTAGCTGGGGTTTCTTCAAGTAGAGCATTCCGTGGCCCGGCTCCCGCCCGAAATCGGGGGCTGGGAGCCTGCCATGGAGCCCTGTGGTATGTTGCCCGAAGTCCGAAGATCGGGACGAAATCGGAGGGAACAGATGAAGAAAGCAGGCATCCTTTTCGGGCAGGAGGACACCTTTCCTCAGGCCCTGATCGACCGGGTGAACTCCAGGAAGACGGACGGAATCGTGGCGGAGGCGGTCCGCATCGACAAGCTGATCCAGGGGGAGCCCTCGGGATACGACGTCATCATCGACCGCATCTCCCAGGACGTCCCCTTCTACCGCGGCTATCTGAAGAACGCGGCCCTCAACGGCACGGCGGTGATCAACAACCCGTTCTGGTGGAGCGCCGACGAGAAGTTCTTCAACAACTGCCTGGCGACCAAGATCGGCGTCGCCGTCCCCAAGACCGTGCTGCTCCCCTCCAAGGAGCATCCGCCGGACACCAGCGGCAAGTCGTTCCGCAACCTCGCCTATCCGCTCGACTGGGACGGGATCTTCGAGTACATCGGCTTCCCGGCCTTCTTCAAGCCCTTCGCCGGCGGCGGCTGGAAGAGCGTCTACCGGGTGACGAGCCCGGACGACTTCTTCCGCGCCTACGACGAGACCGGCCAGCTCGTGATGATGCTCCAGGAGGAGATCGTCTTCAACGAGTACTTCCGCTGCTACGCGCTCGACTGCCAGGACATCCACATCATGCAGTACGACCCCCGGCGGCCGTTCCATGAGCGCTACGTGCGGAACGGCCCGCCGGTCGATCCCGCGCTGCTCAAGAAGGTGCACGACGACGTGCTCGCCCTGAACCTCTGGCTCGGCTACGACTTCAACACGGTCGAGATGGCGGTGCGCGACGGCATCCCCTACGCCATCGACTTCTGCAACCCGGCGCCGGACGCCGACGTCAACTCGATCGGCGAGGACAACTTCTCCTGGATCGTCGAGAAGGCCGCCGACATGGTGATCCGCAAGGCCGACCCTGCACATCGGCGGCGGCGACAACCTGCGCTGGGGCCAGTACGTCCGCCGAGCGGCCGCGCCGCCGGTTCCGGCCGTGGCGACCGCCGCCACGGGGACGACCACCGGGACGGCCACCAAAACGGCTCAGGCGCCCGCGGCGTACCGGCAGCGAAGCTTCCCAGGCGGTCACCAGCAAGGGGTAGACCCTCATGGCCGAAGCGAAGCTGTTCACGCTGGGGATCGAGGAGGAGTTCCAGCTCATCGATCCGGAGACGCGCGACCTTCGCTCGCACGTCCAGTATCTCCTCGACGACGAGCACACGCTCGCCGACCAGTTGAAGCCCGAGCTTCACCAGTCGGTCATCGAGGTGGGGACGAACATCTGCCGGGACATCCACGAGGCCCGCCGCGAGGTCACCTCGCTGCGCAGCAACCTGTCGAAGCTGGCGCGGCGCAACGGCCTGACCATCGCGGCGGCGGGCACCCACCCGTTCGCCCACTGGAAGGACCAGCTCATCTCCCCCCACGAGCGGTACACGGAGATCGTCGAGGACCTCCAGCAGATCGCGCGGGCGAACCTGATCTTCGGCCTCCACGTCCACGTCGGCATCGAGGACCGCGAGGTGGCGATCCACATCATGAACGCCGCCCGCTACTTCCTGCCGCACATCTTCGCGCTGTCCACCAACTCCCCCTTCTGGCAGGGGCAGAACACCGGCCTGAAGTCCTACCGCAGCAAGGTCTTCGACCGCTTCCCGCGCACCGGCATCCCGGATCACTTCGGCAGCCTCTCCGAGTACGACAACTACATCAAGCTGCTGATCAAGACCGGGTGCATCGACAACGCCAAGAAGGTCTGGTGGGACATCCGGATGCACCCCTTCTTCAACACCCTGGAGTTCCGGATCTGCGACGTGCCGATGCGGGTGGACGAGACGATCGCGCTGGCGGCGCTGATCCAGGCGGTCACCGTCAAGCTCTACAAGCTGATCCGGCAGAACCTCGGCTTCCGGCTCTACCGGCGCCTGCTGCTCGCCGAGAACAAATGGCGGGCCGCCCGCCACGGCATCTCCGGCAAGCTGATCGACTTCGGCAAGCAGGAAGAGGTGGACTGCGTGGCGCTGATCCACGAGCTCCTGGCCTTCGTCGACGACGTCGTGGACGAGCTCGGGAGCCGCCAGGAGATCGAGTCCATCCACAAGATCCTGCACATGGGGACCGGGGCCGACCGCCAGCTCGCGGTCTGGGAGCAGACCAACGACATCCGCAGCGTCGTCGACTACATCGTGCAGGAAACCCACCTCGGGCTGGAGTGACGGTCCACGATGGTTCCAGACATCCGCCGCGCCTACAACGCCGATTTCACCCAACAGCGCTATGAGGACATGGTCCGCGATCTGGAGCGGGACGCGGGCTGCCCCTCCATCTTCCGGATCTGCGAGACGCCGCTCTTCCTCTCCGAGCGCCTGACCCGCGAGCTGATCGCGGCGTCCGACGAGGTGCTGGGCTTCGTCACCTCCGAGGAGTACCTGAAGCAGTCGGACCGCGCCGTGCCGCCGCACCTCCGGGTGCCGGGCGACGAGGGGCACACCGTCTTCTTCCAGGTCGACTTCGCCATCGTGCGCGGGGAGGACGGCGAGCTGACCCCCCGGCTGATCGAGCTCCAGGGGTTCCCCTCGCTCTACGGCTTCCAGTGGCTGCTCGAGAAGGAGTTCCGCTCCCACTTCCCGGCGGTCCCGGACGACTGGTCCCCCTACTTCTCGGGGCTCACCGCCGAGACCTACCCGGCCGCCCTGCGGGAGGTGATCGTGGCCGATTGCGATCCGGAGCAGACTGTTCTCCTGGAGATCGATCCCGTGCACCAGAAGACGCGGATCGACTTCCACGTCACCGAGCAGCTCCTGGGCATCCCGGTGGTCGACGCCCGGGAGGTGATCGAGCGCGGGGGGCGGCTGTTCTATCCACGGGACGGCCGGGAGGTGCCGATCCGGCGGATCTACAACCGGGTGATCTTCGACGAGCTGGAGCGCAAGGGGATCGACCTCTCGCGCATCTTCCACCGCGATCTGGTGGACGTCACCTGGGTGGGGCACCCGAACTGGTACCTCAAGATCAGCAAGTTCTCGCTCCCCTTCATCAAGAGCCGCTACTGCCCGCCGACCTGGTTCGTGAGCGATCTCCGGGAGGTCCCGGAGGATCTGGAGAACTACGTCCTGAAGCCGCTCTTCTCCTTCGCCGGCCTCGGCGTCGAGCTGGGCCCCACGCGGGAGCGCCTGCGCTCGCTGCCGGACCCGGAGAACTTCATCCTCCAGCGCCGGGTCGACTACGCCCCCGCCCTCGAGACCCCGGACGAGCCCGCCAAGGCCGAGGTCCGCATGATGTTCGTCTGGAAAGACCGCCCCATGCTGGTCAACAACCTCGTCCGCATCAGCAAGGGGAAGATGATGGGCGTCGACTTCAACAAGGACAAGACCTGGATCGGGGCGAGCTCCGCGTATCATCCGCCGCTGGAAGACTGAAAGAACGCCGTGTTCCCGGCGTCGCGGGCGGTGCGTCGCTCAGCGCATCGGCCCCTCGCTCATGCCGCCGCCGATCAGCTCGAAGGCTCCCCAGACCCTGACGTCGATACTGGCGCCTCGCTGCGGCGCGAGGGACTCGAGCTGAGCGGCTCGGAGAGCGCCGGCTGCGTCGGAGCTCTCCGCCAGATGCCGGTAGAAGCGCTGGAAGAAGTCAGCGGTGGGCTGATCGTCGACGCTCCAGAGCGAGGCAACCACCGCGGGAACTCCAGCCGCCAGAAAGGGGTGAGCGAGGCTCTCCACCCCTTCTGTCCGCGATACCCTGCCGGCCGCCGTCGCGCAACTGGCGAGCACCATCAAGCGCGTGCGCGGAAAGCTCTGTCCCAGAATTTCCCCGGAACCGAGGGCGCCGCGGTTCGGATCTTCCGGGCTCTTCGCGAACAGCATCTGAGAGAGGAGCGGAGCCTCCGTGTTGACCACCGAGTGGCCGCCGAAATGGACGATGTCATAGTTCCCTGCCCCGCGCAGAAAAGCTTGCCGCGTGGCCGCGCTGTCGCGAAGCACGCGGGATCCCGGAAGGATCCGAGCGATCTTCGCATCCGTGTCGCCGGCCCGCAGGTTCAGCAGAGACGGATCGATCTCGTGATCGAAGTCAGGAGATGCGATGACCAGGGCCTTCCGCTCCGCCTTGAGCGCGAGCTCGCGATCGCGCCGCCGGCTCTCCGCGTAGACCCGGGCGCTCGGTGCCATCGTCAAGGCATGATCCTGCACCAGATAGCGCCCTGTCGTGGGATCGCGCAGCAGGGCGAAGGGGAGCATGTGCAAGGCCCCGTCGGGGATCAGGACGAGCCGCTCTCCAGGTGTCAGAAGATTGTCGATGGGCTGGATCAGAAGGTCGTGCAGCCGCCGCGAGGCGTTATCGACCTCGCCGGCGGATTTCCTGTCGAGGGCGCGTCGAAGCTGCTGGACGAGCCGGCCGAGAGTTTCGGCGCCGGTGCCGATCGTCACCGTTCGCGGCGCCTCGCCGTCGGAGCGGAGCACCCAGAAAACCGTTTTCGCCGGCAGCACCGCAAATTCGATCATCGCCGTCTCCGGAGGCAGAGTGCCCCTCGCGGAGACGAGATCGAAGGCCGGCGAGACGGCGGCTCGGGAAAGCGCCGGGTCCGTCTCGCCGTTCGGAACCGCCATGATCCAGTCCCACAACATCCGCGCCTTGGCCTGCTCGCTGAAGGCGAGTGCCGCCTCAGCGCTCCGGTGCCTCAGTTGGAAATCGATCATCGCATCGAAGATGTCCCGCTGGCGATCGAGGTAGGAGATGCGTTCACTCGCATCGTCGATCGATTCGCGCTGGCCCTCCAACTCGGCGATGGCGGCGGCGAGATCGCGCTCGGCGTCGCCGAACCGTCCGAGTGCCTGCTCCGCCTGGGCTCGCAGGGACAGAGCCTGTCCGATCCGATAGTGATAAGACGTGTCGCGCAGAATGGGCATCGCGGCATCGAGCTTCACGATGACCTGTCGCGGCGACTCCACGGCGAGCTGAGCCTCGGCGAGGAGGACGTCGGCCTCGAGGCTCCGGCGAAGGCCCGGCTCCTGAAGCTGGTCCAGGAACTTGTGCGCCTGCGCGAGATCGTCCGCCGCCGCTTTCGGCTCGCCGAGGGATGCGAGCAACGAGGCGTGTTTGCAGAGCGCGCTGATGATCGCTTCCCGTTCCTTTGCCGAGCTGAAGATGGCTCACCATCTCGGATTGAAACCAGGTCGCGATCTCTGTCTCGCCCTGCTGTTGCGCCAGCTCCGAGCCGGCGGAATAGAGATTGGCGCGAATCTGGTGCTCCCCGTAGGTGGCCGGCTCGGTCAGCTCGGGAACGAGCTGGCGCCATGCGGCATCCGGTCGCCCTACGACCCCGAGATCGATCGCGAGGAGGCCGCCCGCCTTGGCGGCCGAAGGCGTCTCCTTGACCTGCTTGAACGCAGAGATCGCGAGCTCGTAGGCTTTCATCGAAGCCGTCTGTCTCCCCTCGATGGTATCGATGAGGCCTTTCAGGTTGAAAGCCTTTCCCCGGAGAGCGTGATAGGGCTCGCTTTCCGGAGCCTTGGTCAGGGACTCGAGCTGCGCCCTTGCCGGAACATAGTCGGCGACCATGTAGCGGCAGCGGGCGATCCAATAAGAGGCCCACAGAGCAAACGGATTCCCTTCGCGCGCCAGAGTCCCCCGAGCCGTCCGCAACCGTAAGACAGCGGCCGGATAAGAGCCCTTCCTGGTAAGATCGAGACCCTCGAAGTAAGAGCCGAGCCCCGACAGAAGACGCCGAAGCTTCGCGGGATCCTCCTCTCGAAGACGTTCGACCTGTGCGATCAGGTCCGCGGCCATTCGGTCACCGCCGGTGGCGGCGAGCGCGTTGGCGATCGATCGCGCCAGCGTCCATCGCGAGTCGGCCTCCGTCGCGAGGTTCGCGTTTCGCGCCGCCAGCCAGGAAGGCAGGAGATCGTCCTCCAGATACTCGCGGAAGCTCTGCTCCGAACCCGCCACGATCCCGCGAATCTGGCCAATCTTCCCTTCCTCGGCCAGCGTTTTCACGGTGGCCAGCGCACGGTTCCAGTCCGACGGGCTCACCGGGCGGGCCAGCGCGGCGATGTGCCGTCGATCCTCGTCGGCCCAGAGTGGGTCCTGCTCCAGGCTCAGGACGAGACGCCACTCTTCCGCGGCACGGTCGCGCAGCGTCAGACGCTCTAGCGCGATCGCGCGATTGAACCTGGCGGCGGTCAGCTTGGGATCGCCTTTCACCCCACGGTTCGCGGCGGAGAGGGCCAGCACGAGCTCGTAGGGATCGGAGGCGGCCGTGTAGCGCTGCAGGTGAGCGGCCGCCAGATCGCTCCAGAGGACGGCGTTCGACGGAGCGAGAGCGGCGGCCCCGGACAGCTTGGCGATGGCATCGTCGACCCGCCCCGCGAGGAGATCGCCCACGGCCGCCACCCGTGATGCCGCCGCCTTGACCTCCTGATCCTCCGGAAGGCCGGTCCCCCGTTTCGATTCCGGCGCGGGCGCCTGAGACGGCTGCAGTCCAGGTGAGGTGACCTTCAGGCACGGAGCTCCGACCAGGCGCCCCTCGCCCGGCCTGGTCGTGGCCAGTAAGGAGTTGATGCTGCTCCCGGGTCGAGGGCGAGCCCGGTCGCAGCCGGAAACCGGAAGCAGAAGGACGAGGCTGAACAGGGCTGTCAACCCATGCCGGAAAATCACTGAGAGCGTCCGTCCACTAGGCAGTAGGCAGTACGGACCCGCGCCGCGCGACGCAAGCCCACAAAGAAAGGAAAACCGATGAGCGCAGTACCCCTCAAAATCTTTTTGCATGGATTGATCGCTCTGGTGCCCATCACCGACCCTGGGGGTGCCAATCGCCTGACCGCCCTCCTGGTGGATGGGCGAATGACGATGGGCGAACAATGCATGACGGAGCATCATCCAAAGCTGACGTTCTTCGTCTCCAGGACCGCGGACTGTGTCTCCGTCTCGGGATGCACCCTCTCTGTCGACCGATGCACCTGTAGCTATGATACAGCGAAGGGTGTGGACCCCATCGCAGGCAAGCAGATCTGGCTCGATATCCAGCCTGAGCCAACGCCCCCTCCGGCCCTTCCGGCAGGTGCTCTCCCTATCCATCCCCTCCCCTTGGACAGTGGAGAAGCCGCCAGTTTCTCCTATGTTGCGAACCTGTCTCAGGCCCCTCTGAACCTGGCGGTGGATCCGATCTATCTCGCCCCGGTTCCATCGCCGGCCGCGCGCACTCACATGGTGGCGAGGATGGAAGTGCCCTATGAAAGTGTGACGTCCTGCGCCCTGGCGACACGCGAGGACGATGGCGAGACGAACGTCCACTCGCTGAGCTTCCGGGAGCTTCATGCCCCCTCGCAGAGTGGTGAGGTGAGCTATGCCATGGCCCAGAAAGTCGTCGCCCAGCTGACGGTTCCCGATGGGGGCATCGTAAAGCTCCACATCAGCGATTTCGGTGGAACGAACGATCACTCGTTCCGGCTGAAGCCGGGTCCGAATGCCTACAGAGTCGACGTCGGCAACGATCCGGAGGCTCCTCTGGACCGCGATGATCCCTGCGAGGACGGTGTGGCGCGTCACTTCCTGCATTTCTACGAGATGGCTCTAACCGTGCCGGACAAGGCGTTTCTCCCTCATGTGAGGCCCACTCAGTTCTCCAACTGGAAGCCCTTGGAGCCCGATGCTTGCAAAGATCCGGATTTCGGCCCTGCCGCCCGCCCGATTTGTCCGGTCGCAACGTTCAATCCTTAAATCGAGGAGATTTTCATGAGCAAGATTGCCCTGGTGATCGGTAACAGCCTGTATGGCGGCGACGAAGTGAGCGGCGCCGAGGACGCGGTCGCGATAGCTGAATGCCTCAAGGGGCTGGATTTCGAAGTTCTCGGTGGTTCCCTTCCGGGAGATCCCCTCTTGAACGGCGATCTCAAGACCACCAACGCCGCGTTGAAAGACTTCTTCGGCAAGATCGGTGACGCCTCGGTCGCCTTGTTCTTCTACTCCGGTCACGGCTATCAGGTCGGAGACGACAGCTACCTTTTGCCTACGGGTGGCCCCGTCAGCATCGCCGGATCGGTGCGCCTCGACGACGTGGTTCAGCAGATGGGCCTGGCACCCAACGAGGCCGCCAAGTTCGTGTTCGTGGATGCCTGCCGCGACAGCAACACCCTGCCGGCGGGTGCCGCCGGGGGACTGGGCAAGGCTCCGCAGGCTCCGGCCGGCGTCGTGCAGGCCTTCTCGGCCAGTCCCGGACAGCTCGCGGCCAGCGGCTCGGCCGGCACACTTTCCCCCTATACGGAGGCTCTCCTGAAGTATCTTCCCCAGGCGGGCCTGGCGCTGCCGGAGCTGTTCGACACGGTGAGCGCCGAAGTCAACCGGCACTCCCCGCAACAGCAGTTGCCCCTGGTCGTGGGACCGCTGCCGGCCGGCTTTTTCTTCCGCGATCCCGTTGTCCTTCCCATGGACTTTCCGGAGGGGAAGAGCGACCTGCTGGTGTTTCTGCGCGGCGATCTGATCCTCAACACGAATCAGCCGGCGACGAAGGATGCAACGGGTCAGCCGGTGAAGCCGAGCCTGCGTTTGAAGGCTGGCGACAACGAGCTCCGGCTCCTGATTTCGACCAGCCGGACCCATCGTAACAACCACGACTGGGATATCACGGAAGGATGGAGCTATGAGCTGAATCTGACCCTTCCGGGAGGGAAAGAGCAGCACTTCTCCGGGAGTGAGGACATCCCGTTCAAGGACGGACCCCACTACGGAAAGGTCTTCCCGGTGGCCAAGGTCAATCTCTGGGTGAACCCGCAGACCAGCGTGTTGAGCCTTCTGGACCCCGATCTGGATCTGTCGAACCAGGAGGCCCCGTTTTTTGCCCGCGACCAGCAGGTCCTCGTCCAGGTCAGCATCGCATCCCTCAATCTTTCCCCGGACGACATCCTGGGGGATACGCTCGGCAACGTGCCGGCCTTCCTGAAGCCCTTTCTCGTCGAGTTCCTCAAGAGTGGAACGGTGCTGGGCGCGACAATCGCCGACCCTGCCAAGACTTTCGTCACCGTGCTGGGAAACGGGGCGCTGAAAGATCTCGCCGCCGGCTGCATGGCCAAGCGGGACGACCGGATTCGGGATCTGAAGGCGAGTATCGCCGCCGTTTTCAACCGGAATCCCACGCCGTTCAAGATCTTCGATCAGGGCTTGATGGCCTGCATGCGGGCTACGGCGGCGAGCCAGGGGAGCACGCTCGAGCCCGGGGACATCCAGATCTGGACGGCGCTGCAAGACCTGAGCAATCAGATACCTGCCGTGGCGGCTGCCGGCGCGACAGCCGCCCAGAACGCCGAACCCGTCCTGGTGGCCTGATTCAGAGGGGGAAGCCATGTCGACCTTCACTGAGCCCATGCCCTCCATCCTGACAGATCTCGCCCCGACGCCAGGTTCCATTTTCGAGCCTCATCCGGACGAGCTGCTGCTTGGACCGGTCACCTTCGCGCCGGTCGTGCGGGGAGTCCCCCTCTCCCTTCCGGTTTCCGTACTGATTTCCCTGCAGCCCATCGGCGATCAACTGCGGATCAACGCGCGGGCCTTCGCCGACCTGTCGGACCTGCAACACAAGATCGGCGCCCTGATCGACACCATCCCGCTGCCCCAGGACAATTGCCAGCATTTCGGCATCGACAATTTCGTCGCCAGGATCTGGGGCAAGAAGATCACCATCGACGGAAACCTCGCGACGCTCACCCTGAACGGCGACGTCGACAACTGGACCTGTCTCAAGAATCCGGTCCCCTGCACGAAGTTTGAAGGCTTCCGGCTGGTGTTCTTCGACTGCAACCCGCCGATCAAGAACAGGAACATCAATCAACCGTTCGACGCGAGGTTGCCTTTCCAGGTCGTGGTGGCCGATCCGCACACCATCGCCTTGCAATTAGGGAACCCTTCTGTAGACCTCGGCGGCTCCCTGGGAGGTGTGACGGAGGGGATCCTCAGAATCGCTGGCGTGGACATCAGCGCCAAAGTTCGGGAGCTTCTCGCCGGCTCGATCAGTCCGGACCTGTTGCAGCAGACGCTACCGGCGGACCTGTTGCCACTGCGCCCGGTTATCACTCGGGCGGAGCTCGTGAGCCATTCAGGAGACTTGGCGCTTTACGCGGAGATGAACGCGACCGTAGACGGCAAGGCGATTGGCCAGTTGATTCGACAGATCCTTATCGGTTCGTAACGGTACAGATCTTCAGAAGCCGCGCCGGACCGTCTGGCCGCGCCGGGCGGCCCCGTGGGGCCGCCCGGCTTCGTCACCTCCGAGGAATATCTCAAGCAGTCCGATCGCGCCCCCGCCAAGGCCGAGATCCGCATGATGTTTGTCTGGAAAGACCGCCCCATGCTCGTCAACAACCTCGTCCGCATCAGCAAGGGGAAGATGATGGGCGTCGACTTCAACAAGGACAAGACCTGGATCGGGGCGAGCTCCGCGTATCATCCGCCGCTGGGGTGAGAGCGCTCTGAAGGAGCAGCCCCGCGCTCCGCGGCGTGCGGCAACGCGGTACGGCGTTCCCGGGAAGCCTTCTGGTGGAGCTGGATACGCTCCGCTCCCCCCTGTGTCAGAGTAGGTGTCGCCTGGATAGAACTACGTACCCTGGGGCAGAGACGAGGTCGCGTTGGCACGATACGGACAGAGCTTCAAGAACAGAGCGGTGGCGCGGCTGTTGCCACCGGAGAGTGCTTCGCTGGAAGAGGTAGCGCGTGAGGTGGGAGTAGGCGTGTGGACCCTGGAGCGCTGGCGCAGTGATGCGCTGTCCAGGCCCGCTCGCGAGCGGGCCTGGACAGCGGCGGCCCGCTTGGAGGCCGTCGTGACCACGGCCGCTTTGGATGAGGCAGGCAAGAGTGCTTGGTGCCGGACCCACGGCGTATATCCGCAGGAGCGGCGCGTGTCAAGGTAGTTGTCGCCTCGTCGTTCATGCGGCCTGCTCAGCCGCGCGTTGGTACTCGTTGATCATGGCGTCGCGCTCTGGATTGAGGGTGACCGCGCCAATCGGCGACCAGTTTCGGGTGTTTCGAGACCAGCGGGCGGGGTGGCGTTGGCGAGCTTCGAGGTACAAGGCATGGCGAGCCTCGAGGATCGCCCGATCGGCTCCGGTATGGCGCTGTTCGGGGCTGACGTAGCGAATGCCGCTGTGCCTGTGGTCAATGTTGTACCAGCCCACGAAGCCGGCGCCCCAGGCCCGTGCGGCTTCGAGGCTTTCGAAGCCGTCGGCGGGAAACTCGGGGCGGTACTTGGCGGTGCGGAAGAGCGACTCGGCGTAGGGGTTATCGTCGCTGACCCGAGGCCGCGAGTAGGAAGGATTGATTCCCAACCAGTTGAGCATCGCCAGCACGGTGGTGGCCTTCAGCGTCGAGCCGTTGTCGCCGTGCAGCACAGGTTTTTCCGCGAGGGTTACGATCCCCTCGCTGAGCGCGGTTCGGCGCACCAGGTGGGCGGCATGGTTGGAATTGTCGGTGTCGTGCACTTCCCAGCCCACGATCTTGCGGCTGTACAGATCCAGGATCAGGTACAAGTGGAACCAACGTCCGAGGACCAGGGCAGGGAGGAAGGTCATGTCCCAGCACCAGACTTGGCGCGGCGCCGTGGCGATATGTGTGGTGGGGGGCCGGGTGGCTCGGGGCGCCTTGGCTCGGCCGCGATGAGAGCTCTGTCCCTGCTCGCGCAGCACGCGGGCGAAGCTGGACTCGCTGGCCAGGTAGACACCTTCGTCGGCCAGCATCGGGACAATGCGAGCCGGCGGCACATCGGCAAAGCGGGGCTCGTTGGCCACACGCAGCAGCTCTGCGCGCTCCTCGGAGCTGAGCGCGTGCTTGGGGGTTTGATGCACCGCCGAGGGTCGGCCATCGCCCTTGACCAGTCCCTCCTTGGCCTTCCAGCGCTGAAGAGTGCGCACATCGATGCCGACCATCTCGCACGCCAGACGCAGGCGAGCTCCGGCCTTCTGAGCGATGCAGATGTCCTGGGCCCAGGCCTGGCGATCTTCGAGGCCGATCATTCGTCCTCGCCCATGTCCCTGTTGAAGATCGCCGCGACTTTTTTTGACAAAACCAACAAGGCCGCGGTCTCGGCCAGAGCCTTGTCCTTGCGCCGCAATTCGCGCTCGAGCTCTTTGATGCGGTCCCGGTCCTGCCGGGTTTGCTGCGGACTGGCGCGCGCCTCCTCGGGGGCCGCCAGAGCCTGCGTGGCACTCTGCAGCCAGCCCGCAAGCTCCTGCGGATATACGCCGTGGGTCCGGCACCAAGCACTCTTGCCTGCCTCATCCAAAGCGGCCGTGGTCACGACGGCCTCCAAGCGGGCCGCCGCTGTCCAGGCCCGCTCGCGAGCGGGCCTGGACAGCGCATCACTGCGCCAGCGCTCCAGGGTCCACACGCCTACTCCCACCTCACGCGCTACCTCTTCCAGCGAAGCACTCTCCGGTGGCAACAGCCGCGCCACCGCTCTGTTCTTGAAGCTCTGTCCGTATCGTGCCAACGCGACCTCGTCTCTGCCCCAGGGTACGTAGTTCTATCCAGGCGACACCTACTCTGACACAGGGGGGGAGCTTGCGGGCTGGCTGCAGAGTGCCACGCAGGCTCTGGCGGCCCCCGAGGAGGCGCGCGCCAGTCCGCAGCAAACCCGGCAGGACCGGGACCGCATCAAAGAGCTCGAGCGCGAATTGCGGCGCAAGGACAAGGCTCTGGCCGAGACCGCGGCCTTGTTGGTTTTGTCAAAAAAAGTCGCGGCGATCTTCAACAGGGACATGGGCGAGGACGAATGATCGGCCTCGAAGATCGCCAGGCCTGGGCCCAGGACATCTGCATCGCTCAGAAGGCCGGAGCTCGCCTGCGTCTGGCGTGCGAGATGGTCGGCATCGATGTGCGCACTCTTCAGCGCTGGAAGGCCAAGGAGGGACTGGTCAAGGGCGATGGCCGACCCTCGGCGGTGCATCAAACCCCCAAGCACGCGCTCAGCTCCGAGGAGCGCGCAGAGCTGCTGCGTGTGGCCAACGAGCCCCGCTTTGCCGATGTGCCGCCGGCTCGCATTGTCCCGATGCTGGCCGACGAAGGTGTCTACCTGGCCAGCGAGTCCAGCTTCGCCCGCGTGCTGCGCGAGCAGGGACAGAGCTCTCATCGCGGCCGAGCCAAGGCGCCCCGAGCCACCCGGCCCCCCACCACACATATCGCCACGGCGCCGCGCCAAGTCTGGTGCTGGGACATGACCTTCCTCCCTGCCCTGGTCCTCGGACGTTGGTTCCACTTGTACCTGATCCTGGATCTGTACAGCCGCAAGATCGTGGGCTGGGAAGTGCACGACACCGACAATTCCAACCATGCCGCCCACCTGGTGCGCCGAACCGCGCTCAGCGAGGGGATCGTAACCCTCGCGGAAAAACCTGTGCTGCACGGCGACAACGGCTCGACGCTGAAGGCCACCACCGTGCTGGCGATGCTCAACTGGTTGGGAATCAATCCTTCCTACTCGCGGCCTCGGGTCAGCGACGATAACCCCTACGCCGAGTCGCTCTTCCGCACCGCCAAGTACCGCCCCGAGTTTCCCGCCGACGGCTTCGAAAGCCTCGAAGCCGCACGGGCCTGGGGCGCCGGCTTCGTGGGCTGGTACAACATTGACCACAGGCACAGCGGCATTCGCTACGTCAGCCCCGAACAGCGCCATACCGGAGCCGATCGGGCGATCCTCGAGGCTCGCCATGCCTTGTACCTCGAAGCTCGCCAACGCCACCCCGCCCGCTGGTCTCGAAACACCCGAAACTGGTCGCCGATTGGCGCGGTCACCCTCAATCCAGAGCGCGACGCCATGATCAACGAGTACCAACGCGCGGCTGAGCAGGCCGCATGAACGACGAGGCGACAACTACCTTGACACGCGCCGGCTCCCACAGGGATCGACGTTTCTGTTCCGCGCCCCTGCTTCTGGCTCATTCCCCTCCTCTCCCGCGTCATTCTCCCCGGCGGGGGACCCATTTTCCCCGGGATCGCGGACACAAGCCCCACGATCTGCCACACACGTCCCGAGTCCGGAGACATTCGCCCCGCGGGGGGAATCATTCCCCCTTCGGGGCGCGTCACGCGTCCCGGGTGGGCGCATACAAAAACTCTCAGCGGAGTCGCGCGCCCCGCTTGCTGAATGACGCGCTTCGAGAGGGGAATGAGCCGGATCGCGAGGGGAATGAGCCAGAACCCGGAGCGCGAAGGGCGGGATCCCACCCGCAGGATCCGTGAACGTTCGTGCGGATCAAAAATGCCGGTGTGAATGTGCCGGAGACGCGGGGCGCATCCCCGCGAGCGGTGCCGTATGTGCGGTGAGCAGTGCTGGATGTGCGGTGAGCCGGGGCGGATGTGCGCCCTCCGGTTGCGGATGTCTCCGCGAGAGTGCCGAGTGTCACGCGGGCGAAGGGGAATCTCCGCTCTCCGCTTTGCGATAGATGGTGGCGCGTTGCCCCTCGCCGGTGGACTCTACGCGGATCAGTGCATCCTCGGCCAGCGTCTGCAGAATCCGGTACAGGGCACCGCGGTCCGGCTCGTAGCCGAGGGCCGCGCAGACGTCGCGGCGCGTGAACCGCGCGGGCAGGCGGGGGAACGCCGCGCGGATATCGTCCTCCACCTCGGAAGAGCTCCGGCGCCGGGGCCGCTCCACCGGCGCGGGCGGCGCCTGCGGGACAGGAGCGGGCGCGGCGGGCCCGGCGCCGGAGAGGGCCACCGGGCCCAAGCCTCCCTGGAGCATCCAGACCAGATCGAGGGCGCTCATCTGGGCCTGATAAGCCGCCTCCACCAGCTCGACGCCGGAACGGCGCTGCTCCTCGAGGCGCTCTTGGCTGCGTTCGTATTCGTCGCGAGTCATAGCGTGCACATTAGAGCGTAGTGCACGGAGCGTCGCAAGACGAAGACGAGTACACCGTGACGGCAAGATTGCTGAATGTTTGCAGGGGCGGCTTCGTCCTGGCGACATCGCCGCAGTACCGGGCCAAAGGCCCGGGCTCCTTTCTGGCCGGATTCTCCGGCGGTCTTCGTCGACCGGAAGGTTACGCCGCCTTCAGCTCATTTCCACACTTTTTGAGGGTACCTCCTCCGGCCTATGAAAAGAGAGAGTGGAGGACGCGGAAGGCGCTAGGGATTCGGAGCGGTGGCGCCGCCGCGGAGACGTCCCTTGCGCCAGGCGAAGCCTGGGAAGGTAGGAGGGAAACTGCAATAGACAGAACCCGAAATCCTTCATAGTGGACCCAGTAGGTCCGAATCCTACCCGGCAAGGGCTAGCCACCCACCGGAAGCGAGTCTTGCGTGGTGGTAGGAGTAATCCGCGCCACGAAGCGTAGACAGCGAGTGTGCAGGCCGTGGTAATCAGCCTCGAGAGACTGCATCGGGGAGCCGACGTCGTGGGACGAGCGGAAGGCAACATTCTCGGCGTCGTAATGGCCTGACGTCGAGGGTCCCCCGGGGTGTCAGCCCAGGGCATGTACACAAGGGGTCCGCCCAGGAACCTGGGAGAACCCTGAGATCTCCACGGTCGAGTCCCGGCTGGGCTCCGGGAGACCAATCGTCCAGGCCCACAGACAGAGGACGTCCGCACCTGTGGGAGCGAAATGAGCGGGCGTAGCCGCGGTACCGCCAAGCGAAGGGAACGAAGCGCGGCGGGAAGGACTCAGGGCGTCGTAGCACCTCAACAGTACCGAGGAAGCGGGGGAACCATCCCGAGGGACCCCGTGGAGGGAAGGGGGGTGTCGGGTCACGGAATTGTTGGAGGGAAAGATGACAGGGTCGCTGAACCTTGAGACAGTCTCAACGAGACTTCAACGGATAGCACAACTGGCGAGGGAAGATCCAAACGCGGGCCTTCCTGACGCTTGGCTCACCACATCGATATCGATCTTTTGCACGAAGCCTACCGCCGGACGCGCAAAGAGGGTGCCCCGGGGGTGGACGGTCAGACGGCGGCGGGCTATGAGGAGAAACTGGAAGAGAATCTCCAGAGCCTCTTGGACCGTTTCAAGTCGGGCCGCTACCAAGCGCCGCCGGTTCGCCGGGCCTACATTCCGAAAGGGAGTGACCCGTCGAAGAAGCGGCCGATCGGGATCCCGACCTTCGAGGACAAAGTCCTTCAGAGGGCGGTCGCGATGGTGCTGGAAGCCGTGTATGAGCAGGACTTCTTGGACTGCTCCTATGCCTTCCGACCCGAGCGATCGGCGCATCAGGCGATCAGGAAGCTGTGGGAAGGTCTCATGTCGATGGGGGGAGGCTGGGTTCTGGAGGCTGACATCCTAGAGTTTCTACGATGAATTAGATCGCAGTCAGCTCAGGAGCTTTCTGGACCGGAGGGTGCGCGACGGAGTGATACGCCGTACCCTGGACAAGTGGCTGAAGGCGGGAGTGATGGAGGGAGGAATCCTCAGCCATCCGACCACAGGAACACCGCAGGGCGGAGTCATCTCCCCGCTGCTGTCGAACATCTACCTTCACGAGGTGCTGGACACATGGTTTGAGGCGGTGGTGAAGCCCCGTTTGCAAGGGGCAGCGTTTCTGATCCGCTTTGCCGATGACTTTGTGCTGGTCTTCCAAGTGGAGAGCGATGCCCGGCGGATGCTGGAGGTGCTACCGAAGCGATTTGGCAAGTACGGCTTGAGCCTCCACCCCGACAAGACTCGTTTGGTGCGTTTCGAACGGCCCGGTCCTCCTGAGGGGTCTGGAAGAACGCAGCTGCACGAGACGCCGAGAAGCTTTGACTTTCTCGGCTTCACCCATTTCTGGGAAAGATCTCGACGGGGCCGCTGGATGGTCAAGCGCAAGACGTCTTCGGACCGGATTACCCGGTTCCTGCGGCGAATCAACCAGTGGTGTCGAGGCAACCGGCATGCACCCCTGGACTGGCAGCATGCTCAACTTCTCAGCAAGCTACGAGGGTACGGCGGGTACTACGGGATCACCGGGAACTCGCGGTGCTCTGAGCAGCGTGCACCAAAGGGTCAAGCTGATCTGGCGCAAGTGGCTCAGTCGCCGCTCGCGAAAGCCAAGCATGCCCTGGAAGAAGTTCCAGCTTCTCTTGAAGCGGTACCCGCTACCGAACCTGAGAATCTGTGTTGCGGCCTGAAGTCGCGTAGCGAACCCGTGACCTGAAGAACCGTATGCGGTAGTCCCGCACGTACGGGTCTGTGGGGGACCAGGGTGGGCAACCACCCTGGTCTACCCGGCGCCGTCCCCGTGGCCGTGGCCTTCCGAGGGTGTCGTTCAGGACCTGGGAACGTCTCTACCGCCTTCGATCAACGGCGTTTCTGGCCGCGAGGGTGGCCTGATCACCACCGCCGGTACATGAACCGCAACGCCGCCGGCAGCCGCCTTCTCCAGGAGGCCTCGCTGTGGGTGCCCTTGGCGTCGGCTCGCCACATCAGGCGGTCGGAGTCGTAGTCCCGCTCGACCAGGTGCTCGGCCATTCTCTTGACGGCCTCGACGACACGGCCCTTGTCCTCGCGGGCGCCGGCGTCGATGTAGATGCGGGAGACCTCCGGGGTGGGCTGGGTGGCGATGTCGGTGAAGATGGCCTGGTTCGCCACCCAGAAGGAGGGGGACATCACCAGCGCGCCGCCGAAGGCGTGCGGGTAGTGGAAGTGCGACCAGAAGGCGGCGAGCCCGCCCATCGAGGAGCCGCCCACGACGGCTCCGAACGGGCCGGGCACCAGGTTGAGCTCGGCCGTCAGCGCGGGCATCAGGTGGTTGGTCACCCAGTCGAGGAGGATCTCGATCTGCCCCGGCTCGGCTTCGAAGGGGAAGGGGGAGAGCTCCAGGTTCCTCCCCGGCCCCCCATGCTCGATGCCGATGACGACCGGCATCGGGCGCTTCGACCTCGCGAGCCCCTCGACGGCTTCGTGGATGTACCAGCCGCCGGAGAAGGACGGCAGGTCGTCGAAGACGTTCTGGCCGTCGAACATGTAGAGGGCGAAGTGCGGCTCCGCCGGATTGTAGTTTCGCGGCAGGTAGACGCGGATCGGGCGCGGCGCCAGCCCCGGCACCTGGAAGGGGCCCAGGAGGTTGATCTCCCCCGGTCTCATCCGCGCCAGCGAGCCGGGGACGGCGGCCTCGACCGTGGGCTCGTCCGGCTCGGGCGCCGGCGGCTCGACGTGAATCAGCGGCTCCTGCTCCGGCCACTCCTCGCGCCGCAGGAAGGTCTCGATCCGGTAGCCGTGCAGCAGGTCGTGCAGGGTGATGTGCCGGGCCACTCCGAAGATGTTGTAGACCGCGTACTCCGGATGCCGGCCCTTGCGCTGCCAGGCCTCCGGCGGCAGCTCCCGCAGCCGCAGGATCAGCTCTTCGCGCTCGCGGAGAAACCGCGCGATCGCCTCCTCGAGATCGACGTTCAGCAACCCGCCGGCCTCGTCCTCGGGCGCGGGATAGAAGGGCTCGAGCTCGGGATTGTCCTCGGCGAGCATCTTCTCCAGCCGCGCGCGGAATTTCGACTCCAGGGAGACGACGTGACAGAAGTGCTCGTGGGCCGACCACTTGTGCGGCAGGGGCCGGCGCTTGCGCCAGGCTTCGGGGACGTCGAGGATCAGCGGGACGAGAAGCGCCGGCGCGTTCTCCAGCGCCACCAGAACGGCTTTCGGATCGGTCAAGGTTGTCTCTCCAGGTCGTGTTGCGCGGGGCGGGAGTGTAACAGCCGCTCCAGCAGCTCGCACCACCTCCTCCGTATCCCGAAGCTGATACTCCGCCGCGGTCTCGCGCGGCTCGCCGGCGACGAGGATGCCGATCCCCCTGCCGGCGACGGCCCGGAAGGCGTCCTCGTCCGTGAGGTCGTCGCCGATGTAGAAGGGGAGGACGTCCGGGCGGTCGAGGCCGAGGGCGTCGAGGAGCCAGAGGAGGGCGCGCCCCTTGTCCCAGTCGAGGTCGGGGCGGAGCTCGAAGAGCTTCTTGCCGTGACCCTTGCGCAGGCCGGGCACGGCGGCCAGGGCGTCGTCGACCGCGCGCTCGATGCGCGGCAGGTCGCGCTCGTCCGCCAGACGGAAGTGGATGGAGATGGCGAAGCGCTTGGGCTCGATGACCACCCCTTCGATGCCCGCGAGGTCGCGCCGGAGCCGCTCGGCGGCCTGCTCGATCTTTTCGGGGATCCCTTCGCCGACCTCGAGCCGCAGCGGCGCGCCTCCGTCGACGGCCGGCGGGCCGGCGATGTCGTAGCCGTGGCTGCCGGCGTAGGCGAGATCGCCCAGGGTCACCAGGGCGGCCACGTCCTCCCGGCCGCGGCCGGAGATGATGACCACGGGGAAGCGGCCGGAGAGGCGGCGCAGCAGCTCCCGCGTCGCCTCCGGCAGGGTGGCGAGCTCCGGACGGGGCGCCAGCGGCGAGAGGGTGCCGTCGTAGTCGAGGAAGAGGGCGGGACGGCGGCCGTCCAGACGGGCCGCGATCTCGTCCCAGTGTTCGAGGGCGGAAGGGCGCATGGGACGGGAGCTCAGAGGTACTCTTCGAATCCCATCGGTGGGAAGTACTCCTTCAGCGCGCGGAAATCGTGGGGCACGGTGCCCAGGGCGGCCTGGAGATAGTAGTCCACCCACCAGAAGATGTCCTGCTCGCGCACGATCGTCCGCATCTCTTCCATGCGGCGCCGGCGCTCCGCTTCGTCCATCTCGAAGGCGTCCTTCAGGGCGTCGGCCGTCCCCTCGATGTCGTGCGGGTTGACCAGCAGCGCCCCGGCCTGGAGCTGCGCCGCGGCGCCGGCGAACTCGGAGAGGATGAGGACGCCGCAGCCGTCCACCTGGGCCGCGCAGAACTCCTTGGCCACCAGGTTCATGCCGTCCTTGATCGAGGTGACCAGGCAGACCCGGGCCATGCGGTAGAGCGCCAGCAGGTCCCGCCGCGCCAGGCTCTTGTAGTGGTAGTGCACGGGCACCCACCCCGCCATCGAGAACTCGCCGTTGATCTCGCCGACCAGCCGCTCGATCTCGGCCTTGAGGGCCTGGTACTCGGCGACCCCCTCGCGGCTGGGCACCACGACCTGGAAGAGGACGGCCTGCTCGCGCAGCTCCGGGTGGCGCTCCAGGGCGTTGCGGAACGATTTCAGGCGCTCGATCAGCCCCTTGGTGTAGTCCAGGCGGTCGACTCCGACGACGAACTGGGCGGGGCCCATCCGGGTTCTGAGCTCCTCCATACGGTTCGCCACGTCCTCGGAACGGGCGGATTCGTCGAAGGATTTGAAATCGATGCCGATGGGGAACGCTCCGACCCGCACCACGCGCGAGCCGACGCGGACCTCGGTGACCGGGCCGGCGTCGGTGATCTCCACTCCCGGCAGGAGGTTCTCGATGCAGGTGAGGAAGTTCCGGGAGTCGCGCGGAGTCTGGAAGCCCAGCAGGTCATAGGCGAGCAGCGCCCTGAGGATCTGGCCGCGCCAGGGGAGCCGCAGCAGGTTGTCGAGCGGCGGGAACGGGATATGGAGGAAGAAGCCGATCCGCGCGGACTCGTCCTGGTGGCGGATGTATTCGGCGACGTGGATGAGCTGGTAATCCTGCACCCAGATGAAGTCCCCCTCCCGGCTGTTGTGGAGGACGGCGTCGGCGAACTTCTCGTTGACCCTCAGATAGGCGTACCAGAAGGAAGGGTCGAAATTGCACTGCCCCAGCAGGTCGTGGAAGAGGGGCCAGAGGATGCCGTTGGCGAACCCCTCGTAGAAATCCTTGACCTCCTCTTCAGAAAGGAGGACGGGCAGCAGGTCATATCCCCGTTCCTTGTAGCCGGCGTCGAGCACGGCCTCCCAGGCACCCCCCCGTTCGAGCGCCAGCCCCGGCCAGCCGACCCAGAGACCGCCGCGATGGGAGAGCACCGGCGCCAGCGCGCTCACCAGACCGCCGGACCCGGGCTTCAGACCCCAGCCGTCGTTCTTTTTTTCGAGCACGATCGGAAGGCGGTTGGAGACGACGAGCAGGCGTTGCGTGGGGGGGCTCAAAGCAGGTTGGATCTGGTGCAAGGCGTGAGCCAGACCCAAGGCCCTGCGGGCGCTCGGAAAGTCACTTCTTTCCCGGCTGGGCCTGCCGCCATCTCGCCGCCGCCTCGAGGACGTGCTTCGCCTCGCAGACGAATTTGCTGTCCGCCACGTATTCGTCCTTGCAGATCTGATAGACGACCGTCTTGGCCGTGGAGAGCTTCTGGGCGTCGGCCCAGGAGATCTCCGCCCGCACGTACTCCACCACCATCTTGCGGTTGCTGGGATCGTTGTCGTGCCGGAGCCGGCTCAGGGGGATGGGCTGGCCGTCGGCGCGGAGCGCCAGGTCGTAGCAGCCGGTGTACCTGAGCTGGTTGCCGTTGCCCACCGCCACCAGCATCAGCGAGTCGGGATCGTCCGAGGTCCAGACCAGGAGGGGGTCGAAGCTGAAGGGCTTCGGAGAGAGCCGGGTCTTCTGGACCAGCGCGCCGGTGTCCGGATCCTGCTCCCGCATGCTCTGGCAGGTGGGGGCGCTCGGCTGCGCGATCCCGGCGGAAACTGTGGAAAAAAGCAACGCCAACGCGAAGACGGCTCGGCTCATCGGGAATCCTCCTCGCCACGGTAACGCCCTCCAGGGCCGCGGGATTCCGCGCCGAAGATGGCGATGCAATATTCGTGACCCTAAATATGCTAAAATTAAGAGCGGTCCTTGGCCCCGATCTTGCCTATGGATAGGGGTGCGACTTGGGCGAGCTACTTTCTCGCCAGGAGACCCGACATGACCCAAGGACGCTTTCGCAGTCTGGAAGACCCAGAGACGTTACGGCTGTTCATCCGGAACCTGCGCGAAGGTATCTATATTACGAACGCCGCCGGGGAGATTCTCGATGCCAACCCCGCGTGCCTGGAGATCTTTGGCGTCTCCACCGTCGACGATCTGCGGCACCTCCGGGCCGAGGACCTGCTGGCCGATCCCGCGCAACGCGCCCAGGAGGCGGAGCTGCTGGCCGCCGAGGGGGAGGTCCGGGAGTTCGAGCTCGTCATCCGCCGCCCGGACGGCGAGGAGCGCACGGTGCTCGACAGTTGCCACGCGGTCCGCGACGCCGAGACCGGCCAGGTGCTCTACCACGGCATCCTGATCGACATCTCCGGCCGCAAGCAGCTCGAGAGCCGCTTCCACGAGGCGAGCCTGCGCGATCCCCTGACCGGCTGCTACAACCGGCGCTTCCTCCTGGAGGTGGAGAAGCGGCTGGCCTCCTTCGAGACCTGGGGCACGATCGTCGTCGACGTCGACAACTTCAAGGAGTACAACGACGACTTCGGGCACCAGAAGGGGGACGAAGTGCTGATGAAGGTCAGCCGGTTTCTCCAGCAGAACGCCCGCGCCGAGGACGCCGTGGTGCGGATGGGGGGCGACGAGTTCCTGCTCCTGCTGCTCGGAGCCTCGGCGCGATACGTGGCCGAGGTGGGGCAGCGGCTGCGGCTGACCGCGGCCGAGCGGGGCGTCCCCTCCTTCTCCCTGGGCTGGGCCAACCGGCACGGCACCGAGAGCCTGGAGCGCACGATCGACCACGCCGACCGCGAGCTCCTGCAGATCCGCCTCTTCGAGCGGCGCTCCCGCCAGAAGCGCCTGCGCACCCCGCGCCAGCGGCTGGTGGAG